>JBKPPF010000014.1:0-38061 GCA_046733475.1 Actinomycetota bacterium | reverse complement strand
GCGAACCGCGTCAGGTCCGGGAGGAAGCAGCGCTAAGCAGTTTCTCTCAGGTGCCGCGGATCAGCCTGGCCCGAGTGAGCAGCGTCGGCACCGCCTCGAAAGCGCCCTCGACGGAGGGTGCGCGACCGGGCGTTAAACTAGACGGGCGCGTGACGGCTCTCTACCGCAAATACCGCCCGCAAGACTTCGACGAGGTCGTGGGCCAGGAAGCCGTCGTCCGCACCCTTCGTAACGCGATCGGCAACGACAAGGTCCGGCAGGCCTATCTGTTCGCGGGCCCGCGGGGCACCGGGAAGACCTCCCTCGCCCGCATCCTCGCCAAGGGCCTGAACTGCGAGCAGGGCCCGACGGTCTCGCCCGACAAGACCTGCAACTCATGCCGGACGATCGCCGCGGGCACCTCCCTCGACGTCGTCGAGATGGACGCGGCGAGCCAGCGTGGGATCGACGACATCCGCGAGATCCGCGAGCACGTGGTCCTCCAACCGGTCGAGGGCCGCTTCAAGGTCTACATCCTCGACGAGGCGCACCAACTCACGGACGCCGCGTGGAACGCGCTCCTCAAGCTGATCGAGGAGCCGCCGCCCCACCTCGTCTTCGTCTTCTGCACGACCGAGCTCTCGAAGGTCTTGCCGACGGTGCGCTCACGCTGCCAGACCTTCCTCTTCTCGCGGCCGCGGCTCGCAGAGCTGACGAAGCTCCTCCGCCGAATCGCGGACGGCGAGGAGATCGACGTGCCCGACGCCGCGCTCTCGCTCATCGCGCGGAGCGCGCGCGGCAGCTTCCGCGACGCGGTCTCGACCCTCGACCAGCTTTCCGCCGCGACGGACGGGACGATCACGGTGCAGGCCGTGCTCCAGCTGCTCGGCGCGGTCGAGGAGGAGGCGCTCTTCCGGATCTGCGATCTCATCGTCGACCGCGACACGGCCGGCGTCCTGTCCTTCGTCGAGGAGCTCGCGGAGCAGGGCCAGGATCTCTCGCGCCTCGTCACCGATCTCCTCGAGCACCTGCGCTGCCTCATGCTCGTCCAGCACATGGGCGAGGTGCCGGAGTCACTCCCGGTCACGCCCGAGACGCGCGAGCGCCTGCACGCGCAGGCGAACCAGATCGGAGAGCCCGACGTGATTCGCCTCGTGGATCTCCTCGCCGTCGCGATCGACGACGTGCGCCAGGGCGGCGACCCGCGCCTCCCCCTCGAGCTCGCGCTCGTCAAGGTCACCCGCCCGGGCGCCGACCTCTCGCGCCAGTCGCTCTCCTTCCGGATCGAACAGCTGGAGGGGAAAGTGCGCGGCGAGCCGCAACACGCTCCCCCCGCCGAGCCGCGCGCGAAGGCAGAGTCGGATACGCCGGCCGCGGCTCCCACCGAGCCGCTTCCCGACCTCGACATCGAGCAGGTGCAGCAGGTCTGGAGCCAGGCGGTGCTGCCGGCGATCGGCGAGCGCTCGATCCCCACGGCCTCCGTGCTCGGCGAGGCGAAGCCGATCGAGCTCTCCGGAAACCGGCTCGTGATCGAGTTCCCGCCCGCAGCTTCATTCCACCGCAACCTCGCGGAGGAGCCGAAGAACGCGACGCTTCTCGCCGAGGTTCTCTACGAGGTCACGGGCCACAAGCTCGCGCTCGCTTTCGCAGTCGGCGAGGGCGACGCCGAGGCCGGAGAGGTTGAGGCTGAGGCCGAGGGGCCCGCGAACGAGGAAGACATCATTTCTCTCATGAAGACGACGTTCGATGCCCGGGAGGTCGACGAGTGACGAAGATGGACATGAACAAGATGCTCCAGCAGGTGCAGCAGATGCAGGAAGAGATGGCGAAGGCCCAGGACGAGCTCGCCAAGGAGATCGTCGAGGCCTCGGTGGGTGGCGGAATGGTCAAGGTGAAGGCGAGCGGGGCCGGCGAGATCGTCGAGATCACGATCTCGCCCGAGGTCATCGACCCGGCCGATCCGGAGGGCCTGGCCGATCTCGTCCTCGCGGGCGTGAACCAGGCGCTCAAGAACTCTCAGGACCTGATGCAGTCGAAGCTCGGGGGTGCCATGGGCGACCTCAAGGGACTAGGCCTGCCGGGCCTGTAGGCACAATGGGGGCCGTGTTTTCGCCCCTCGTCGACAACCTGATCGCACAGCTCTCGCGCCTGCCCGGTGTGGGCACGCGCACGGCGCAGCGGCTCGCTTTTCACATCCTCCGTGTCCCCAAGGAGGAGGCCTTCGCCCTCGCCGACGCGATCCGCGAAGTGAAGGAGCGCATCGGCTTCTGCCGCGAATGCGGAAACCTGACCGAGGAGGAGCTCTGCACGATCTGCGCGGACGCACGGCGGGACCGCTCGATCATCTGCGTCGTCGAACAGCCTGCAGACCTCCTCTCGGTCGAGCGCACCCACGAGTACCGCGGCGTTTACCACGTGCTCGGCGGCGCGCTCTCGCCGCTCGACGGCGTCGAGCCTGCCCATCTCCGCATCGACGAGCTCCTGCGCCGCGTGGAACGGAACGGCGTCGACGAGGTCGTGCTCGCCACGAACCCGAACATGACCGGCGAGGCGACCGCCGCCTACCTAGCCGATCGCCTGCGCGACCGCGTGCGTGTGACCCGGCTCGCGAGCGGCCTGCCAGTCGGCGGCGATCTCGAGTACGCAGACGAGGTGACGCTGGGAAGGGCTCTCTCCGGTCGCCGCCCCATGTAGGACACTGAGAGTCCATGAGCGAGACAACCTTCGAGCCCGTCCCGGCCGTCGAGCCGGCGGAGCCGCCCGCCGCCGCAGGCACCCTCGTGATGAAGTTCGGCGGCACGTCTGTCGCCGACCCCGAGAAGATCCGTCGCGTCGCCTCGCGCCTCGTCGAGGCGAAGCGGGCCGGGAACCGCGTCGTCGCCGTCGTCTCGGCGATGGGCCAGCACACGGACGAGCTCGTCTCCCTCGCCCACGAAGTCTCGCCGCAGCCGAAGCCGCGGGAGATGGACATGCTCATCTCGGTCGGCGAGCGCATCTCCTGCGCCCTCGTCGCGATGGCGATCGCCGACCTCGGACTCGACGCGATCTCGCTCACGGGGTCACAGGCGGGAATCGTCACCGACACCGTGCACGGGAAGGCGAAGATCGTGGAGGTGCGGGCTCACCGGATCCACGAGGCGCTGGATTCCGACCGCATCGTCCTCGTCGCCGGCTTCCAGGGCGTCTCCACCGACTTCGACATCACGACGCTCGGCCGCGGTGGCTCGGACACGACCGCGGTCGCGCTCGCCGCGGCCCTCGGCGCCGACGCATGCGAGATCTACACGGACGTGGACGGCGTCTTCACCGCCGATCCGCGGCTCGTTCGCGGCGCGCGGAAGCTCCACGCCGTGAGCTACGAGGAGATGCTCGAGATGGCGGCCTCGGGCGCGAAGGTGCTTGCGCTACGCTCGGTCGAGTTCGCGCGGAACCACGGCGTCAAGCTGCATGTGCGCTCCACCTTCACCAGTGACGAGGGCACGTGGATCACAGAGGAGGACGAGCGGATGCTCGAGAAGGCGATGATCTCAGGCGTCACGCACACCCTCGAGGAGGCCGTGTATCGCGTGTCCGGAACCGACCGCGCCGACCTCTTCGACGCGCTCGCCGACGCCTCCGTGAGTGTGGACACGATCATCCAGACGGGCGACGACATCGTCTTCTCCGCGCCGATCGAGGACCGCGCCGCGACCGAGGCCGCACTCGGCGGGCTCGAGGCGAACTGGGATGAGCGGGCCGACCTCGGGAAGGTGAGCGTCATCGGCGCTGGAATGAAGAGCCATCCGGGGATCGCTGCGCGTACGTTCCAGACGCTGCGCGACCTCGGAGTGGAGCCTGACCTCGTGGCCACGTCGCCGATCAAGATCGCCTTCTACGTCCCCCGACGAGACGTCGAGAGCACGGTCATCGCCCTGCACGAGGCCTTCGAGCTCTCGTCCGTCGAGGCGGAGCGCGCGCATGACTAGGATCGGGGTCGTCGGAGCCACCGGCGCGGTGGGATCCGTCACTCTCGGCCTCCTCGCCGAGCGAGGATTCGAGAACGTTCGCGCGTTCGCTTCGTCGCGCTCGGCGGGCAAGCAGGTTCCTTACGGCGACGGCGAGCTCGCCGTCGAGGAGGCGACCGCAGAGACGCTCGGCGCCGGCGACGTCGACCTCTGCTTCTTCTCGGTCGGGACCGACGCCAGCCGCGAGCTCATCCCGCCCGCGGTGGCAGGCGGCACGGTCTGCATCGACAAGTCGGACACGTTCCGCCTGGCCGACGACGTGCCGCTGGTAGTGGCAGGGGTAAACGACGCAGCTCTCCGTCAAGACGACGAAGTCGTGGCCAACCCGAACTGCTCGGCGATCCAGCTCTCCTGCGTTCTCAAGCCGCTGCACGACGCGGCCGGCCTCGCGTCAGTGCGCCTCGCGACCTATCAGTCAATGTCCGGGATCGGGGACGCCGGGATCGAGAGGCTCCGCGCAACCCAGCCGGCCGAGGGCGACCTGGCGATGGACTGGGATCTCGAGGGCGAGGAGTTCTCGGAGGAGTCGAAGCTGCGCGCCGAGACGCGCAAGATCCTCGACCTGCCCGATCTGCCGCTGCAGGCGCAGTGCGTACGCGTGCCGGTCCTCGTCGGCCACGCACAGGCGATCTGGGTCGAGACCGTCGAACAGCTTTCCGCGGACGAGGCGCGCGAGGCGCTCGCCTTGGCGCCGCACGTCGCGCTACAGGCGCTCGCGACGCCGAAGGACGCAGCCGGCCGCGATGAAGTCCTCGTCGGCCGCATCCGGCCCGACACTGCGAACGGCTCGGGCCTCGCGCTCTGGAGCGTGAACGACAATCTGCGCAAGGGCGCGGCCCTGAACGCGGTGCAGATCGCCGAGGCGCTCCTCGAGCGCAACCTGATCTCCGCTTAAGGCCGCTGAGGAACGGGCGCGGGGGCCAAGACTTCCTTGACCCTCCGCCAGAGGAGCGCCGTGGACCCCTCTGCCACCGGCTGCAACCCACCGAGCTCGAGCCGCGCGAGGGCGACGTCACCCTCCCAGCGGACGGGGTAGAAGCCGAGGTCGGCCAGAAAGTCCGACGGGAAGATCGTCCGGTGGACGAGAAAGCGCTCGTACGGGCTCTCGCCCTCGGGATAGCGGTACGCGAACGTCTCGATCGCCTTCGCCTTGCGGTCGCGGGCCTCGCCGATGACCGAGAGGAAGAGGCTCTGGATGGCCCACGGCGCGGTCGCATCGACGAGATACGCGCAGGTGATGAGGACGGCGTCGTCCGAGGGCGGCCCGGCGGGCATGTCGTCGGCTCGTGGGAAGTGGCCCGCCGGCCCGTACTGGATGAAGCCCAGGAGCCGGTCTTCCTCCTCGAAGTAGAGCGTGCCCCAGGGGCCCCAGTCGTCCTCGATCCGTTCGGCCCACCGCCCCTTCGCCGCCGCACGGTCCCCGCGTGACTGCCAGAAGACGCACCCGACGCACGGCGGTGGTGCGTGCGCGATCGACGCTGCGGTGACGGGATGGAGCCGGGTCGGCATCAGTGAGCGGCACTTCTTAGCACGAGTCGGGTCGCTTCCGGGCGCGCGAGGAAGCGGAACGGCACGAAGCTCGTCCCGAGGCCGCGCGAAACGTGCAGGACTCCCGCCGGAGTTCGATGCATCCCTTCCCAGTGCTCCGCGCGCAGATGCTCGAGCCGCACCTTGCGGCGCGGCGTCGGGATACAGATCTGGCCGCCGTGCAGGTGGCCGGCGAGGACGAGGTGAAACGCGCCCGGCGGCAGGTAGCGGACGACGTCCGGGAAGTGAAAGAGGAGGATGCGCAGGTCGGCTTCCGGATCGGCGAGCTTCGCGAGGCTGCTCCCGTACGGACTGAGGCTCTGGTCGCCCCCGGCGATCTGCACCGACTTTCCATTCACCGCGCGCAGAACCGAGTCGTTCTCGAGAAGCACGGCCCCTGCGTTCTCGACAACCGACGCGTCCGTCGGCTGTGAGAACGGGTCGCGCGTAACCTCGACATCGTGGTTTCCGAGGACGGCGAAGACGCCGAGCCGTGGCCCGAGCGCCGCGACCGCCGCCTCGAGCTGCGGTTCCCCGCGCCGCCGGGAGAGGAGGTCGCCTGTGATCGCGACGATGTCGCACGGCTTCTCGGACGCCCAGCGAACCGCCCGTTCGAGCGCGCGGCCGTTGAAGGAGATCGTGCCGAGGTGGAAGTCCGACAGGTGGACGATCGTGAGCCCGTCGAGCTCGGGCGGCAGGCCCGGAAGCTCGACCTCCTCGACCCGGAACTCGACCCACTGGGACTCGAAGAGCGACCAGCCGAGAACGCCCGCCGCGGCCGCGGACGCGACGGCGGCAGCGCGCCGGACCAAGCCCTATCCCCCCTGCGAGCGGATGCTCTCGCGGAGCCGGGCACGCGCGGCCTCGATCTCGCGGCGAAGCTGCTCGGTGCGCTCGCGGCCGTTCGTCTCCGGCCCGCCGCGGCTACGCATGCGGCCGATCACGACCGCGGCGGCGGCGGCGAGAGCCGCCACAGCCGCAACGAGGAGGACGAACCTGCGAACCATCGGGGCGATTCTAAGAAATAGAGCTCCGGCCTGGCCCTCGAGCGGGTTTAAGAGAACCAGGCCGGAAATGCCCCTCCGGTAAGAGAGAGTCACTCGCCGGGAGAAACTTGCGCAACTTCTGCGGCAAGTAACAGTCTGTTACTTGGTCGGTGAGTGAGGGCTGACCGGAGTGACGGCGAACGCCAGCTAAGGTGCTTCGAGCTTCTCGAGGACGGGATCGAGGGACACGACATGCCGTCGGAACTTGAGCTCCGAGTCGTCGAGCCCGGCGGCCACGCCGATCAGCTGCGAGAGGTGGAGGATGGGCATCTGGTAGCTCTTGCCCGTTTGTGCCTCGAGCTTCTGCTGCCATGCGTCCAGCGAGAGGTGGCAGAGCGGGCACGGCGTGACCATCGCGTCGGCGCCGGCCTCGAGCGACTGCTCGATCGGCTGGATCAGCTCGCCGAGGGCGACCTCTTCGCGGGCCTGGATGATCGGGAAGCCACAGCACTTGATCTTCGCGGGATAGTCGATCGGCTCGCCGCCGCAGGCCTCGATGATCGCCTCGAGCGACCACGGGCGGTCAGGGTCCTCGAAGCCCATGAGCTTCGAAGGGCGCAGGATCTGGCAGCCGTAGAAGGGCGCCACCTTGAGCCCCTTGAGCCCCTTGTGCGCGACTTCCTTGAGCTTCTCGTAGCCTTCGCCGTCGGCGATCAGCCACAGGAGGTGCTTGACCTCGACGCCGCCCGAGTACCGCGGCGCGCCGACGGTCTCGAGGTTGTCGCTCACACGTTCGCGGAGCGGGTCGTCGTTTTGGAGCTGGAAGTTCGCCTGCCTTAGGTTGAGCGTGCAGACGTTGCAGATCGTCATCAGCGTGTCCGCGCCCGTGGCCTCGGCGTAGGCCAGTATGCGCGCGTTCAGGTGGAGGTAGTAGTCGGGCTCGGCCTCGTGGATATCACCGGCGCCGCAGCACGTGACCGATTCGAGCTCCTCGAGCTCGATCCCCAGCTTCGGCGCGAGCGCTTGCGTCGAGCTGTCGAGCTCCTTTGCGGAGAGAGACGCGAGGCAGCCCTTGTAATAGGCGACCTTCATCCCTCGGCCCTCGGAGGAGTCTCGCCGGGGGTAATCTCCGGCGCATCGCGGCGCGCGCCTCCGTGGTCCGTGTGCTCGATGCGTGCAAGCGCGCGCTCGCCCTGGACGATGCCGGCCGCGCCCTTGACCCCGCGCGTCTTCACGACGTCGTAGAGCGCCCTGGCCTCCTGCACGTTCTCCGCCACGTGCGGCGGGAACGGAGGCGGCACCTTGCCGCGCTTGGCGAGGGAGAGCGCGAACTTCGTCTGCTGGATGGCCGAGACGACGCCCTGCGTCTTGGGCACGAGCTCGGTTTCGCGCAGCCAGCCGGTCGTGCGCGCGGAGTGGACGAACCAGTTCGCGTGCTTTGCGCCCATGTCGCGGTCGATCCCTTCCGCAATCGACTCGGCGCCGAGCTTCGCGATCGCGTCGCGCGGGTCGACGCCTTTGGGGCAGCGCTCGTTGCAGAAATAGCAGCGCGTGCAGTCCCAGATCCCATGCTCGTCGTTGTAGTCCCCGAGCCGCTCGACCTTCATCCGGTCGCGCGGGTCGCCGACGAAACGGAAGCCCTTCGCGAGTGCCGCCGGGCCGAAGAACTCGGGATCCGACTCCATCGAGTTGCACTCGGAGACGCAGCAGCCGCACATGATGCAGAGCGCCTCCTTGTGGATCGGGTTCATCTCCTCCTGGGAGTGAGTGAACTCCTTCTCCGGGATCTCCTCGTAACCCGTCTCGAGCCAGGGCTTCATGTTCTTGATCTTCGTCCAGAAGGGCGACATGTCCACGACGAGGTCCTTGAGGACGGGCATGTTTCCCATAGCCGAGATCACCGGCACGTGGCCGCTCTCGACGATCGGCTTCATGCGCTCCTTGCAGGCGAGGATCGCCCGGCCGTCCATCCGCATCCCGCAGGAGCCGCAGATCATCATGCGGCAGCTCTTCCGGTACGCGAGCGACCCGTCGACCTGATCCTTGATCAGGTCGAGCACGTCGAGGAGACAGGCCCACTCCGGCGCCTCGACCTCGTACGTCTTCAGGGCGCGCTCGCCCGAGTCGGGGTCGTACCTCCAGATCTTCAGAGCGACGTCCACGCGTTCTCCTAGCTCTGCCCCAGGAGCTGGGTCAGGTCGACGACTTCGTCATCCGACGGGACCGTGACGTTCACGTCCGTGCCCCAGTCGTAGAGCTCCTCTTCCATGGTCATGGACGAACCGGCCGCGAGCTTCTGCTCGAAGCGCAACTTGTGCACGTAGCCGTCGTCCCCGATCCACACATCCATCGGCACCGTCGGAGAAGGCGCCGCCTCCGCGAGCTTCTTGTACTGCTCCGCAAGATCCGCAGGCGCGTTGTCGGCGACCTTGTTGAGATCGATAGTGCCCGCGTAATGCGTCGTCTGCTGGCCACGCACGTCCTCCATGCCGACTTCGTGGAAATCGTCGCTCGCGCCCTGCAGGAAGTCGAGCGCCTGGCTCGGATCGCTCTGGGAGAGCTGCGTGAGCTGCTCGAGGTCGAGCCCCTGCGTCTGCCCGAGCTGCTTCAGGTCGATCTTGAACCACTCCTTGCCGGGCGGGAGCGGGAGGCCGGTTCCCTCCGGGAGCTTCATGTAATAGACGAGGTCGGAAAAGGTGAGCTCCGCCGTCCCGTCGCCGAAGGCGCCGCCGCCGAGGTCCCTCATGTCGAGGGTCAGGTGGCCTTCGCGTTCGGAGAACTCCCCCTCGCCGGTCATCGTGCCGCTCGTCGCGCCTGAGAAGTTCGCGGTGAAAGAGGCGCGCGCACTCCCCGCATCCGACGACCTCTGCCCGGCCGAAGCGACCGCGGACTGTGCGGAGCTCGAGCTGCCCGTAACGGCGGAGCCGCCGCCAGTCTCTCCACCGCACGCCGAGGCGGCGAGTGCAAGCAGGAGGGCAAGTGGGAGCAGGAGCCACCTCATCAATACTTGCGTTCCTGCGGCGTCCACTTCGTCATGCGCACAGGCTCCCACGAGAGCTCGGGCCGGCCGTCCCTCCATGACACCAGCGTATGTCGTAGGAAGTTCTCGTCGTCGCGGTCCGGGAAATCGTGCGGGCGCGCGTGCGCGCCGCGGCTCTCCTTCCGCGCGAGCCCTGCCTCGATCATGCATCCCGCGAGCTGGAGGAGGAAGCCGAGCTCCAGAGCCTGGGTGAGGTCGTTGTTGAAGACATCGCTCTTGTCGTCGACGACGACGCGCTCGTAGCGCTCGGCGAGGCCGTCGATGATCGCGCCCTGGCGCTTCATCTGCGCCTCGCGGCGGAAGACGCCGAAGTTCTCGTGCATCGTCGTCGCCATCTCGTCCCGCATCGCGTGCGGGCGCTCGCCGTCGGTTCGGTCGAGGATCTCGCCGAGCTCGCGCTTCGCATCCGTTTCGGCGGCGTCCGGGACGGTGACGGTCGTGTGCGAGAGCGCCCACTCAGCTGCGGCGCGCCCCGCTCGCTTGCCGAAGGTGATCGTCTCCATGAGCGCGTTCCCGCCCAGGCGGTTGGCGCCGTGAACGGAGACGCAAGCGCATTCTCCGGCCGCGTAGAGGCCCTCGAGCGCGGTCTTGCAGTCGAGGTCCGTCTCGACACCGCCCATGTGGTAGTGAGCACCGGGCCGCACCGGGATCGGGTCATGGATTGGATCGACCCCGGCGAACACCATCGAGAGCTCCCGCGTCCCGTGCAGGCGCTCGATGATCTTTTCCGCGCCGAGGTGGCGCAGGTCGAGGAGGACGTTCCCGTCCACACCGCGCCCTTCGTCGATCTCGGTCTGCTCCGCGCGCGAGATGACATCGCGGCTCGCGAGCTCCATCGCGTTCGGCGCGTAGTCCTTGAGGAAGCGGTCGCCGTCC
Organism: Actinomycetota bacterium; assembly: GCA_046733475.1. Lineage (GTDB taxonomy): Bacteria > Actinomycetota > Thermoleophilia > Gaiellales > Gaiellaceae > DATEOR01. Next base: position 27,649 of record JBKPPF010000014.1, on the reverse strand, counting down.
GCGTTCAGGAGATAGGCGCCCTCCCCGCGACAGCCCTCCGTGATGAGGACTCCCGTAGGCGAGAGCGTCGTCGGGTGAAACTGCATCATCTCCATGTCCTTCAGCGGCACGCCGACGCGGAGCGCCATCGCCATGCCGTCCCCAGTACAGGCATAGGCGTTCGTCGTGCCGGAGTAGAGCCGCCCCGCCCCACCCGTTGCGAGGATCACGGTCTTCGCGCCGATCGTCCTGAGGCCGCCGTTCAGGAGATCCCAGCAGATGACGCCCTGGCAACGGTTGTCGTGCTCGACAAGCTGCCAGGCGAAGTACTCCTCGTAGACCTGGAGGTCGCGTTTCATCACCTGTTCGTAGAGGACGTGGACGAGGACGTGGCCGGTGATGTCCGCGGCGTAGGCGGTCCGCGGCTCGCCGGCGGCGCCGAACGGCCGCTGCGCGATCCGCCCGTCCTCGGTGCGCGAGAAGACCGCGCCCCAGTGCTCCAGCTCGTAGACGTCCCCGGGCGCCTCGTCGCAGAGCACCTGGATCGCGTCCTGGTCGCCGAGGTAGTCCGAGCCCTTGACCGTGTCGAAAGCGTGCTTCTCGGGGTCGTCCTCGGAGGCGTTGCCGAGCGCGGCGTTGATCCCGCCCTCCGCCGCGCCCGAATGGCTGCGCACGGGGTGGATCTTCGAGATGAGGGCCACGTCCGCCCCTTGATCGTGGGCTTCGATAGCCGCCCGCATGCCGGCACAGCCGGCGCCGACGATCAGGACATCGTGCTTGGCCTCCACCAGGGCGGACGCTATCGGATCGCGCTGCCGGAGGCCGTCAGACGCGCGGGCCGGCCGAGACGATGTTCTCGTCCGCGCCGAACTTCTCGAAGTTCTCCTTGAAGCGGCGCGCGAGATAGGTCGCCTTCTCGTCGTAGGCGACGGGGTCGCTCCAAGTGGAGCGCGGGTCGAGGAGCTTGGAATCGACCCCGGGGACCTCGACTGGCACGTCGAAGCCGAAGATCGGATCCTGGCGGTAGTCGACGTCGTCGAGCCCGCCGTTCAGCGCAGCGCGGAGAAGCGCGCGGGTCGCGGCGATCGGCATCCGCTCGCCCTCACCGTAAGGCCCGCCAGTCCAGCCCGTGTTCACGAGCCAGACCGCGGAACCGTGCTCGTCGAGCTTCTGGCCGAGCATGCGCGCGTACACGGTGGGCTGCTGCGGCAGGAACGGGGCGCCGAAGGCGCAGGAGAACGTCGGCTGCGGCTCGGTGACGCCGATCTCCGTGCCGGCGAGCTTGGCCGTGAACCCGGTCAGAAAGTAGAAGAGCGCCTGGTCGCGCGTGAGGCGCGCGATCGGCGGCAGGACGCCGAACGCGTCTGCGGTGAGGAAGACGACCGAGCTCGGATGGCCCGCCCGCTTCTCCGGCAGGGCATTCACGATCTGCTCGAGCTTGTAGGCGGCGCGCGTGTTCTCGGTCTTCGAGTCGTCGTTCAAGTCGAGGACGCCGCGCTCGTCCGCGACGACGTTCTCGAGCACCGTGCCGAAGGCGTGCGTGGCCTTGTAGATCTCGGGCTCCGCATCGGCGGAGAGCCGGATCACCTTCGCGTAGCAGCCGCCCTCGAAGTTGAAGACACCCAAGTCGCCCCAGCCGTGCTCGTCGTCGCCGATGAGGCTGCGCTCAGGATCGGCCGAGAGCGTCGTCTTGCCGGTCCCCGAGAGCCCGAAGAAGATGGCCACGCGTCCGTCGTCGTCCACGTTGGCCGAGCAGTGCATCGGGAAGACGCCGTCGAGCGGAAGGCGGTCGTTCATGACCGTGAAGATCGACTTCTTGATCTCGCCCGCGTACTCGGTGCCGCCGATCAGCACCTCGGCGCGCGAAGGATGGAGGACGACGAACGTCTCGCTCCGCGTCCCGTCCTCGTCCGGGTCGGCCTCGACCTCGGGGGCATGGAAGACGACGGCGTCTGGCTCGAAGTCGGCGAGCTCGGACTCCTCCGGGTCGATGAAGAGCGTCTTGGCGAAGAGCGCGTGCCACGGCGACCCGGTGATCACCCGGACGCGCAGCCGGTGTGCAGGATCGGACCCCGCGAATGCGTTGACGACGTAGAGATCGGCGGAGTTCAGGCGCTCGGCGACCTTCTCGCGGAGGACTTCGAAGTGCTCCTCCGAGATGGGCTGGTTGATGTCGCCCCAGGCGATCCGGTTCTCGGACTCGGGCTCCTGCACGAAGAACTTGTCCTTGGCCGAGCGGCCGGTGTGCTTGCCGGTGTCCACGACGAGGGGGCCGCCCTCGGCGAGCGACGCGTCACCCCTGGCGAGGGAGTGCGTGTAGAGGAGCGAGGTGCTCGGGTTCGAGAAGACCCGGCCTTCAGGCTCGAGCCCATGACCGTCGAGTCCGGTGGAGGCCGTGGTGATCGCCATGCTCGCCGTATCGTACGCGTCATCCCGCCATCGAGGCTGGATGACGCCTGCAAATGGAGTACATCCTCGAACGTACCCAGATAGTCCCCGTCTCGATTCAGGACGCCTTCGGGTTCTTCTCGCAGGCCCGCAACCTCGAGGAGATCACGCCCTCGTGGCTGCGCTTCGAGGTGCTGCGCGCGCCGAACGAGCTTCGCCACGGCTCCCTCATCGCCTATCGCCTCGAGCTCTTCCGGTTCCCGATCCACTGGCTGACGAGGATCGCCACCTGGCAGCCGCCGCGGAGCTTCGCGGACGAGCAGATCTCCGGCCCGTATCCGCTCTGGGAGCACACGCACCGCTTCTCCCGCGTGGATGACGGCACCGAGATCTACGACCACGTTCGCTACCGCGTGCCCGGCGGCCCGCTCGCTCCGGTCGTGCAGAGGCCGTTCGTCGGCCGCTGGCTGGACGAGATCTTCGACTTCCGCGCCGAGCGGCTTCGGGAGATCCTCGGATGACCACAGAGCCCTGCCCCCTCTGCGGCGCGGAGGCGGCGATCACCGTCGGGCCGGTCTACGGCGGGGTAAAGAGAACGCTCTGGCGCCGGCGGCCCTTTGAAGAGGCCCTCTTCCGCTGCGCCGAGGGCCACGTCTACTCGGTGCGTACCGAGGGGGACTCCGTCACGACGGAGCCGTACGAGAGCGTGGACGAGTGGCTCGAGCGGAAAACGGGTACCGAGCGGCCCGACCGCCCGCCCGGCCTCTAGGCGAGGTTCTTCGCCGGCTCGGTCTCGAAGGACGTCTTCGCCGTGTAGACGAGCTGCGGATCTCCGACCGGCGAGAAGCCGTAGCCGAGGAGAACGTGTGCCGTGGCCGGGGCGGCGAGCTCTGCGGACTGCCATTGTGCGGCCCCGCGCTCGATCCGGATCGCCTTGATGCCGCCCGATTCGAAGATGCCGAGCTCGTGGCGGCCGAGCTCCCCGGGATCGGCCGGGCCCCCGGTGCGATAGCGGATGTCGACGCCCAGGCCCGTGGCGCGGAGACGGCCCGGCTTCACGCGCAGCCTGGCGCTTCGGTATGGCGCGCCGAAGAGGAGCCCCGGCAGACCTCCCGGGGTCACGCGCGACGCGAGGAACAGCACGGCCGGGTCGTCCTTCCAGGTCACGTACGTGCGGAGGTTCAGCTGCGAGAAGGGCGGGACCGGAGAGCGCCCGACCCGTCCCCGCCGGACCCGGAACGAGACCACCGAGACGAGATGGCGTCCCTCCACTTCGGCCGGCTCCATCCCGGGAGGAGCCACGTGCTCCACGGCTTCGCGGCTCGTCTCCCAGCTGGCGATGAGGAGATTCTCGACGTCGAGGCGGATGCGCATGGGGCAGGAACCCTAGTCCGCAGGCGAAAAACTTTGACGTGGAGACACGAGCCTCGATCGACCGGTTTCTCGAGAGTCCCGCCCTCTCCGACGCGACCAAGCGCGCGTACCGCTCCGACCTCGAGGAGTTCGCCGCCTGGCTGCGCCGGCGCGGGCTCGGCCTCGCCGATGTCGACAGCTCGGCGATCTCCGACTACGCCGCGGAGCTGGGCGCCGACCGTCCGGGCCGCACTCCGCGCAAGCTGGCGCCGCAGACCCTGGCGCGAAAGCTCGCGGCTGTCCGCTCGCTCATCCGCTCGGCGCTGGGGCCGGCGCGGGTCCCACAGCTCTCCCTGACCGGGCGCCGAGGCCGCCGCCTTCCCCACGCACCTCGTCCCGAGGAGACCGACGACCTCCTGGACGCCCTGAACGGCGACGACCCGCTCGCGCTGCGCAACCGCGCTCTCTTCGAGCTCCTCTATTCGGCCGGGCTACGGACGCAGGAGGCGGTCGACCTCACGCTCGCCTCCGTCGACTTCGAGCAAGAGGCGCTCATCGTCCACGGGAAAGGCGGCAAGGAGCGCGCCGTGCCGCTCGGCGAGGAGGCCGCGTATCGCCTGCGCGTCTACCTCGAGGACGGGAGACCCGAGCTCGCGAAGGGCGCCGACGACCACGTCTTCCTCTCGGCCCATGGGCGGCCGCTGGACACGTCCACCCTGCGCCGCCTCATCCCGAACCCCCACCGGCTCCGCCACGCCTTCGCGACGCACTTGCTCGAAGGCGGCGCCGACCTGCGCACGATTCAGGAGCTTCTCGGCCACTCCTCACTCTCGACCACCCAGGTGTACAGCCATGTCGACGCCAAGCGACTCCGGCGCGTCTACGACCAGGCCCACCCCCGCGCCTGACCCGGAGGTCAAGGGCTTCCTCGCGCTCCTCGCCGCTCGAAGGGCGCCGAGGACGGTGGACGCCTACCGCCGCGACCTCGCCGACCTGGCCGGCTATCTCGGCCGCTCCCCCGCGAACGCGAGCACGGACGACCTGCAGGCCTGGCTAACCGACCTGAGACGACGCGGCCAGGCATCGTCCTCGATCGTCAGGCGAGCCGCCGCGGCGCGCTCCTTCTACAACCATCTCGTCCTCCTCGGCCGCCGAGAGGACAACCCTGCGGCCGAGCTCGACCTTCCGAGGCGCCGCACGCGCCTCCCCCGCACGCTCTCGCCCGGCGAGGTCGAGCGCCTCATCCAGGCGGCGAACGGGACCACTCCACGGGCGCTCCGCGACCGCGCCCTCGTCGAGCTCCTCTACGGAGCCGGGCTCCGGGTCAGCGAGGCCATGGGTCTCGACCGCGGCCGGATCGACTTGGACAACCGCGTCGTTCGGTGCCTCGGCAAGGGAGACAAGGAGCGAATCGTCCCGCTCGGACGGGAAGGCGTCGAGGCCGTGCGCCGCTACCTCGCTCGGGGCCGGCCGTTCCTCGACCGCCGACACCGCCCGGAGCTGTTCCTGAATGCGCAGGGCGGTGCGCTGACCCGGGCCGGCGCCTTCTTCATCCTCCGGCGCCTGGCCGCGAAGGCGGGACTCGACCCGGCCCGCGCGCATCCGCATCTCCTTCGCCATTCCTTCGCCACGCACCTCCTCGAAGGGGGCGCGGACCTCCGCTCGGTGCAAGAGATGCTCGGCCACGCGGACCTGGGCACCACCGAGATCTACACCCATGTTTCGGACGCGCGCAGACGTGACACGTACTTCAGTGCGCACCCACATGCGCGCCGTCGAGCACGAAACGAGCTCAATGCCCAACGATCCACATCTGGTGGGAGTCCTGATCACCACGACGGGGGTCGCCCTGGCCATGACCTGGCTCGCCGCCCGGGTGAGCCTGATTGAGTTCCGCAAGCCGAACAGGTGTCCCGCCTGCGGCCGCCAGCGCATCGCCGGCACGTGCGGCTGCAGCTAGCGGGCCGCGGCCTTTTTCTTGAGCGCCTGGTGAACCGCTGTCGCGGTCTGCCGTAGCTCGCGCTCGTCAGCCTGCTCGCCGATGTGCGCGAGCAGCGTGATCGTGTCCGGGGTCGGTGAGCCGTTCTTCAGCGAGAGTACGGCGAGCCGGCGCACCGCGGAATTCGGGTCGTCGTTCGCGAGCGAGTGCAGGAGCGCGCGCGCGCCGTTCACGAGGCCGGGGTGGTCGCGCGAGAGAAGCTCGAGCGAGAGCAGGGCCGATCCACGGCAGGCTGGGCTCGTGTCCTCGAGGCCGCGCCGCAGGAGCTCGGTCTTCTGGTTGAAGCGAAGCTGCCCGATCGCGCGGTAGGCGACCGCCCGTTCCTGGTAGTTCGCGCTGCGCGCCGCGGCCTCGAGGTCGTCGCCCACTTCGCGGCGAAGATCGGCGAGCGCACGTTCGTCCTTGGCCTCACTCGCGAGCGCGACAGCCTCGGCGAGGGTCAACTGGTGGCCGTGATGGAGCGCGGCGCCGGACCGACGTACTTCGCGGACGGGCGGATCAGGCGGCCGGTGCGCATCTGCTCGAGGATGTGCGCAGACCAGCCGGCGACCCGCGCGCATGCAAAGAGCGCTGGAAAGAGCGGCGGCGGGATGTCGGCGATGTCGAGCACGACCGCCGACCAGAACTCGACGTTCGTGGCCAGAACGCGGTCCGGGTGGCGCGCCGCAAGCTCCTCGAGAGCCGCCTGCTCGAGCGCTTCCGCGACCTCGACGCGCGGCGACTCGAGCTCGCGGGCGGTTCCCCGCAGGACGCGTGCCCGCGGATCCTCGGCGCGGTAGACGCGGTGGCCGAAGCCCATGATGCGCTCGCCACGGTCGAGGAGAGTGCGCACGTACTGCGAGACGTCATCGGTGTCCGCCACTTCGTCGAGCATCTTGAGGACGCGGGTCGGGGCGCCGCCGTGGAGCGGGCCGGAGAGAGCGCCGACGGCCGCGGACATGGCGGCCGCGCAGTCGGCTCCCGTCGAAGCGACGATACGGCCGGTGAACGTGGAGGCGTTGGCACCGTGCTCAGCAGCTGAGACCCAGTAGGAATCGATCGCCCTCACATGGCGCGGGTCGGCCTCCCCTCGCCAGCGCAGAAGGAAGCGTTCGGCCGCCGTGTCCCCCCTCGAGACGGTCTCGTCGTCGACACGGTCCTGCCCGCGGGCGGACTGGGCGACAATCGAGATCATCGTGGCCGAGAGCCGCGCGAGGTCGTCGCGCGCCTCGGTATCGGTCATGTCGATGAGCTGCTTCAGGCCCCACTGGCCCGCGAGGGCGGCGGTCGCCGACTGAAGGTCGGCCATCGCGCTTTCCGTCTTCGCCGGCAGATCGACGTTCTCCGCACGCGGCATTCCGGGGTCGAAGCTGTCGTCGACTAGAAGGCCCCAGACCTTCTCGTAGGGCACGTGGCCGACGAGCTCCTCGATGTCCACTCCGCGGTAGCGGAGCGCGTTGCCTTCCTTGTCGGGCTCCGCGATCTCGGTCTCGAAGGCCACGACGCCCTCGAGGCCCGGCTTGAAGTCGCTTCCTTCCATCCCCAAGAACGGTACCGAACCCTGAGTGGATTACGCCCCAAAGAGGCCGAAACCGACTGAAGACCTGAGCCGCAGGCGGTCTCGACCTCCAGCTACCATCACGCCGCGCCCATGGCTCATCGCGTGACCCTCATTCCCGGTGACGGCACCGGGCCCGAGCTTGCCGAGGCAACGCGCCGGGTTCTCGACGCGACCGGTGTCGAATTCGACTGGGACGTGCAGCGGGCGGGGGCCGACGTCATGGACGAGCACGGCGGCAACCCGCTCCCCGACCCCGTCCTCGAGTCGATCAAGCAGAACGGCGTCGCGATCAAAGGGCCGATCACGACTCCGGTCGGCACCGGCTTCCGCAGCGTCAACGTCGCGCTCCGCAAGACGCTCGACCTCTACGGCCAGGTGCGCCCCTGCAAGAGTTACGAGGGCGTTCGCTCCCGCTACTCGAGCGTCGACCTCGTCGTCGTGCGCGAGAACACCGAGGACCTCTACGCCGGGATCGAGTTCGAGGAGGGAACCGAGCACGCGGCCTCGCTCGTCGACTGGGTCGAGCATCACGGCCAGGGACGCATCCGCGAGGGATCCGGGATCTCGCTGAAGCCGATTTCGGTCACCGGCACGCGCCGCATCGTCGAGTTCGCCTTCGACTACGCGCGGAGGAACGGCCGCCGCAAGGTGACCGCCGTTCACAAGGCCAACATCATGAAGTTCACGGACGGCCTCTTCCTCCGCGTCGCCCGCGAGGTGGCGGAGGAGCAGACCGACATCGAGTTCGAGGACCGGATCGTGGACAACCTCAGCATGCAGCTGGTGCAGCGGCCCGAGGAGTACGACGTCCTCGTGTGCCCGAATCTCTACGGCGACATCGTCTCCGACCTCTGCGCCGGCCTCATCGGGGGGCTCGGCCTCGCGCCCGGCGGCAACTTCGGCACGCACGCCGCGGTCTTCGAGCCCACTCACGGCTCGGCCCCCAAGTACGCGGGCCAGAACAAGGTGAACCCGATGGCGATGCTCCTCTCCGGCGTGATGATGCTGCGCCACCTCGAGGAGCGCGACGCGGCCGACCGGGTGGAGACCGCCATCGCCGCCGTCATCGCGGAGGGGCGCAGCGTCACCTACGACATGAAGCGGACCCGCGACGACCCGACCGCGGTCGGGACGAGCGAGGTCGCCAATGCCATCATCGACCGAATGGGAGTACGGGTATGACTGGGAGGCAGAAGGTCACGGTCGTGGGCGCCGGGAACGTCGGCGCGACCGCCGCGCAGGAGATCGCGCGCCGCGACTACGCGGACGTCGTCCTCGTGGACATCAAGGAGAACCTGCCGCAGGGGAAGGCGCTGGATCTCAACGAGGCCGGCCCCGTTCTCGGCTACGAGCCGACGATCACCGGCTCGAACGGCTACGACGCGACGGCCGGGTCCGACGTCGTCGTCGTCACCGCCGGGCTCCCGCGCAAGCCGGGGATGAGCCGCGACGACCTCGTGACGACGAACGAGTCGATCGTCGGCTCCGTGACGCGCGAGGCGGTCGAACACTCGCCCAACGCTGTCCTCATCGTAGTTTCGAACCCGCTCGACGCCATGTGCCACGTCGCGATGAGCGCGTCGGGCTTTCCCAAGGAGCGCGTCTTCGGGATGGCGGGCATCCTCGACACGGCTCGCTTCAGCACGTTCATCGCCTGGGAGACCGGCGCGTCCGCGAAGGACGTGACCGCGATGGTGCTCGGCGGCCACGGCGACCAGATGGTGCCGGTGGTCTCCGCGACGACCGTGGGCGGCATCCCGCTCACGCAGCTCGTCTCCGCCGACCGAATCGAGGAGATGGTCGAGCGCACGCGCAAGGGCGGCGGCGAGGTCGTGAATCTGCTGGACACGTCCGCGTGGTACGCGCCGGGCGCGGCGGTCGCGCAGATGGTGGACTCCGTCTGCCTCGACCAGAAGCGCGTGCTTCCCTGCACTGCCTACCTCGACGGGGAATACGGAATCGACGGGCTCTACATGGGCGTGCCGGTGCGGATCGGCGCAGGCGGCATCGAGGAGATCGTCGAGCTCGAGCTCTCGGAGGACGAGCGCGCCGAGCTCGACAAGTCGGCGGACGCCGTGCGCGAGGTCGTGGGCGTGCTCGCCGGGTCGAGCTGAAACGCCGCCTCCTCACAATCGCCGCGATCGTCGGGGTGCTCGGGGTCGCGGCCGCGGTCTTCTCCTTCTACCCGTCCGACCACTACATCTTCCTGCCCGACCCTGCGCGCTCGGTCGAACCTCTGGTCCAGATCGAGGGCGAACACGAGGACCAGGGCCCGGGCGGCATCTACATGGTCGACGTGATCGTCCGGAAGGCGAGCCTGCTCGAGCGCTACTTTCCGGGCATCCACGAAGGCGCCACGCTCATCCCGGCCGACGTCTACAACCCCCAGAACCTCCCCGAGCGCATCCAGCGGCAGCAGGGCCTGGCCGAGATGAGCTCGTCGCAGAGGATCGCGGCCGCGGTCGCGCTCCGCGAGCTCGGCTACAAGGTGACGCCGGACGGCGTCGTGGTCAGCGCCGTCGACGTGGGCTCCCCCGCCGACGGCGTCCTCGAGCCCGACGACGTGATCGTCGGCGCCAACGGCAAGGACGTCGAAGACCCAGAGGACCTGAGCGCTGTCATGGCAGACGTGAAGCCCGGTGAGAAGGTCACGCTCCAGGTCGAGCGCACGGGATCCGAACAGACCGTCGAGGTGGGGACGAAGGTCTCGGACGACAACCCGCCGCGGGCGATCATGGGCATCCTCATCGAGCCCAAGCTCGACCTCCCCGTGGACATCACGATCGACACGGGGCAGATCGGCGGGCCGTCCGCCGGCCTCGCCTTCGCGCTCGACATCATCGACGAGCTCGGCCCCACCGACATCGACCACGGCGAACGGGTCGTCGCGACCGGCGAGCTCGCCCTTGACGGGACAGTGCACGAGATTGGCGGAATCGAGCAGAAAACCGTTGGCGCACGCGACGCAGGCGCTGATGTTTTCCTCGTTCCCGATGCCAACGCGCAAGCCGCGCGCAAGTACGCGGACGGCCTCCGGATCGTCCCCGTCTCGGACCTCGACGAGGCGTTGCGCGATCTGGCAACACTGTAGTTGGCGCAAATGGCAAAGGTGGGGACGTTCTTGGCGGAAATTGCGGAAGTTTGGTGAACAAAGGCCTTCAAACCGAGCCGGGGCGCGCCTATAGTCGCGCCTTCGGGACTCGATGACGAAGCGGCTACTGAACACCTGCGACGACTGTTTCTTCCGGCGAGCCGAGCTTTGCGCCCTCCCCGGAAACAGTCCCTGCCCCACCTTTCGGGCGGCCAAGTCGGCACTCGAGCCCCCGCGCCAGCCCAAGCTGATCGCTCGGCCGCAGCTCGCGGCCGCCCACGCAGCCGCCTAGGCGACCGGGAAGCACGGGTCCGCGCGGATCGAGTCGAAGTCCGAGTCCGTCTGGGCCCACTCCCGTGTGCGCGGATCGCCTTCGACGGCCAGGGCCAGGTGCTCGAGCGCGTCGTCCGCGCGGCCGGCGAGTGCTTCGAAGCAGGCAAGGTTGTAGAGGACGTTCGGGTTCCCGGGATAGGCGGCGAGCGTGCGCTCGAAGATCTCGATCCCGCGTTCGGGCTCGCCTGCCTCGAGGTGGGGCGAAGCTTCGAGCCAGGCCTCCCACGGAGACGCCCGAAACGGCTTCCCCGGGACCCCGCCGGCCACGAGCACCGTAGTCCCCACCTCGAGCCCGACCGCGCCGCGCCGCACCTGCGGGTCGGAAACGAATACGAACGTGCCGGTCGGCGCGTCGACCTCCTCGCCGTCGAGGGTGAAGACGGCGTGCCCCCTGGCGACGAAGTAGAGCTCCTCGTGACGGCCGGCGCCGGAGCTGAGCTCGTCGTGGTCCTCGATCACGCAGCCGCCATCGGCGAGTGCCCTGTACGCGTTGACTCCGAAGCTCTCGATCCCGAAGCGGACGCGCACCGGGAGAATCCCGGCGTCGCCCGCGCCGGCAAGCGGCGAGATCTCGTCGAGGTGCGCCCTCACGGCGCGGGTCTCAGGCCGCAACGGCAGACGCTTCGCGCACGAGCCTCCCGAGGCGCGTGATGCCCTCGTCGATCTCGGGTGCGGTTGCAAAGGAGAACGCGAGCCGCGCCGACTCGTCCCCGCCGCCGTGGAAGAAGAAGTCGGCGCCCTTGATGAAGACGACGTCCTCCTCGCCTGCACGGGCGAGAAGCGACTCGGCAGCGACCCCGGTCGGAAGGTCGAGCCAGAGGAAGTAGCCGCCCTCGGGCTGATTCCAGCGGGTGCCTTCGGGCATCTCGCGCGCGAGGGCCGCGAGCATCGCGTCACGGCGGATCCGCAATCCGTCGCGGACGGTCTCGAGGTTGAGCTCGAAGCGGCCGCTCGTCAGGAACTCGAGCAGCGCCGCCTCGACGAAGATGGCCGGAGAGACGTAGTTGGAGAGGACGAGCTCCTCGATCGCTGGCACGAGCTCCTCCGGGAGGATGAGGTAGCCCGTACGGATGCCCGGCGCGACGGTCTTCGAGAACGACGAGAGGAAGATGATCGGTCCTTCCGAGAGCTCGAAGAGGCGCGGGATCGACTCGCCCTCGAAGCGGAGCATGCCGTAGGGGTCGTCCTCGAATACGGTCGCGCCCCGGTCGGCCGCGAGGTCGAGGAGCCGTCGCCGGTTCTCGAGCGACAGCGCACGGCCGCTCGGGTTCTGGAAGGTCGGGATCGTGTAGACGATGTCGCCCTCGCGAAGCGAGCCCTCGATCGCGTCGACGTCGAGGCCGTCGTCCGCGAGCTCCACCTGCTCCACCTCGGCGCCGAGCTTGCGGAGGATCGACAGCGAACGGTCGTAGCAGGGCGCTTCCACGAAGAATCGCGAGCCCGATTGCACGAAGTGGCGCGCCGTGAACGCGAAGCCCTGGAGCGACCCGTTCGTGACGATGACGCGGTCCGGCTCGACACCGTGCTGGTCGGCGACCCACTGCTTGAGCGGCGGGTAGCCGCCGGGCGGGCCGTACTGGAGGGCAGTCGCCCCGTCGCGCTCGAGCGCTTCCCTTGCGCAGTCGCCGAAGGCCGCGATCGGCAGGAGGTCCGGCCCCGGCATTCCGCGCGCGAAGGAAATCAGCGCCATGGCTCCGAGTTTAAACGAGGGGTCAGGCGGCGGTCACGCCGACGAGCTCGGCGACCAGGCGGGCGACCTCGGTCGGGTTCGTGCCCACGCGGACGCCACAGGCCTCGAGCGCCTCCTTCTTCGCCTGGGCGGTGCCGGCGGTGCCGGAGATGATCGCCCCGGCGTGGCCCATCGTCTTCCCAGGAGGGGCGGTGAAGCCGGCGATGTAGGCGACAACCGGCTTCGTCATCTCGGCCTCGATGAAGCGCGCCGCCTTCTCCTCCTCGGCGCCGCCGATTTCGCCCACCATGACGACGTACTCGGTCTCGGGGTCGGCCTCGAAGCGCGCGAGGACGTCCAAAAACGACGACCCGACCACGGGGTCCCCCCCAATTCCGACGATAGTCGACTGGCCGATACCGCGTTGCGTCAGTTCGTGCCCGATCTGGTACGTCAGCGTGCCGGATCTGGAGACGAGGCCGACGCTGCCCTCCTGGAAGATCTCCGCGGGGATGATCCCGACGTTCGCCTTCCCCGGCGAGAGCACGCCCGGGCAGTTCGGGCCGATCAGCGTCACCCCGCGGGGGCGGATGTAGTTGTAGACCCGCAGCATGTCGTGGGCCGGGATGCCCTCGGTGATGCAGATGACCGTCTCGACGCCCGCGTCGACCGCCTCGTAGATCGCGTCCGCTGCGAAGCGCGCGGGGACGAACACCATCGCCGTGTTCGGGCTCGCCTCTTCCGCAGCGGCCCGCACGGAGTCGAAGACCGGGATACCCCCGACCTCGGCGCCGCCCTTCCCGGGGGTCACGCCCGCAACCACGTTCGTCCCGTACGCCTTGTTGCGCGTCGCGTGGAAAGACCCCTCGCGCCCGGTGATGCCCTGGACGACGAGCCGCGTATCGCGGTCGACCACGATTGCCATTAGCCCACCCTCCGCTTCCGGCCCTTGAGGCAGATGCGCTCCAGGCGAACGTGATCGCCGTCGAGGCGGCCGGCGACGAGCTCACGGACGCGCTCGGCGTCCTTCCCGGTGCAGCCCGCCCGCTCGAGCCATGGCTCCAGGAGGACGGGATGCACGTAAGCGTGAGCCTCCTCGACCTCCAACCCCGCGTCGCTGAAGAACGAGCGCCATTCGGCCTCCGTGTAATTGCGCACATGCGAGGGATCGCGCACGCGGTCGGCCTCCTCGGCTTCTTCACTCATGAAGAGGTTGTCGGAAACGAGGACGAGCTCGCGGGAGGACCGGGCCATCTCACGCACCGCGGCGCGCACGTCCTCGAAGTGGTGTGCGGCGACGCGGCAGGCGACGACGTCGAAACTGTCGTCGTCGACCGGAAGTTTCTCGGCCGGCGCCACGACGTCGGGCCGCATCCCCCGCGCAGGATCGAGGCTCACGACCTCGAGCCCGGCTTCACGCAGGCGTCTGGCCACGTGGCCGCCGCCCGTCGCGACGTCGAGCGCCGTCCGCGCGCCCTGGGCCCAACCGACGAGGAGGTCGAGATCTTCGCCCTCTCGATGCGCCTCGCTCATCCGGTAGGCCTCGGCCCGCTCGTCCCAGACCGAGCTCATCTGCGCTCCTTCGAAAGCTCGACGACGCGCTCCGCGGCCGAGAGCATCGTCTCCTCGACGTAGAGGTTGGTGGGCGCCGCGTCGGCCAGCATGGCGCGGCCCTCGGCCGCGTTCGTCCCGTCGAGCCGAACGACGATCGGGAGCTCGATGGTCATGCGGTCGAGCGCCTCGAGGATCCCGCGGGCGACCTCGTCGCCGCGCGTGATCCCGCCGAAGATGTTGAAAAGGATCGCCTCCACCTGCGAGTCGGCGGTGATGACCTCGAGCGCGTCGACGACGCCCTCAGCGTCGCCTCCTCCGCCGAGGTCGCAGAAGTTCGCCGGCCGGCCACCGACCTGGTCGATCACGTCGAGCGTCGACATGACGAGGCCCGCCCCGTTCCCGAGGATCCCGATCTCACCGTCGAGCTTCACGTACGTGACGCCCTTCTCACGGGCGAGCCGCTCCTGCGGGTCGCCCGCTTCCGGGTCGCGCATCTCCGCGATGTCCGTGTGCCGGTAGAGCGCGTTGTCGTCGACGGTGAACTTCGAGTCGAGCGCCTTCACCTCGCCGGCGGGCGTGACGATCAGCGGGTTGATCTCGCAGAGCATCGCGTCCGTGCCGACGAAGGCCTCGTAGAGCTTTCCGACGATCGCGAGCACTTGCTTCTGCTCGTCGGGATCCTCGAGGCCCGCGGTGAAGACCAGCCAGCGCGCCTGGAAGGGCTGAAAGCCGACGAGCGGGTCGATGTGCAGCCGGGCGAGCGCGTCGGGGTCGGTCTCGGCGACCTCTTCGATGTCGACACCGCCCTTCGTCGTGAACATGAAGAGCGGCTTCTTCTCGCCGCGGTCGAACGTGACCGAGAGGTAGTACTCGCGCTCGATCTCGGAGGCCTTCTCGATCCAGACGCTGCGAACGACATGCCCGCGGATGTCCATGCCGAGGATGTCGCTGGCGCGCGCCTCGGCGTCGTCAGGGCCTTCGGCGAGCTGGATCCCGCCGGCCTTCCCGCGGCCGCCGGTCAGCACCTGCGCCTTGACGACGACCTGGCCGCCGAGCTCCTCCGCCGCCGCGCGCGCCGCCTCCGGACTGGTCGCGGGCCGCCCCTCGGACACGGGGATCCCGAAGCGCGCGAAGAGTTGCTTTCCCTGATACTCGTAGAGATCCATCCGGGCGCGGGCGAGTCTAGCGACTCCGCTGTAGCCTTCCGGCGCCACCCGAGAGAGGAGTGAGGATGAGCATGTTGCTGGAGGAGGAAATTCGGACACGCGGCATCGCCGAGTTCGACGTCCGCGACGAGACCATGGAACCGGACCAGGACGGCACGGACTCCGACTCGGACGACACGGATGCCGACGACACGGACGCCGACGACACGGATTCGAGCGACGCCGACACCGACGCAGAAGACCCGAGCTAGCGCGCTCGCGCGCACGCTCGACCCGGTCTCGGGCGAGGAGTTCCTCGCCGAGCACTGGGAGCAGAGGCCGCTCGTCGTCCCGCGGGAGGAGCAGGGTCGCTTCGACGACCTTCTCTCGGTCGCGGACGTCGAGCGGCTTCTCACCTCCGGCGGGCTTCGCTTCCCGGGCTTCAGGCTTGCGAAGGTGGGCGCGAAGCTCGACGTCGCCGACTACACGAAGGACCTCTCCTGGCGGCCCCAACCCTTCTCGGGCACCGCGGATGTCGAGCGGGTACTCGCCGAGTTCGAGGACGGCGCGACGATCGTCCTCCAGGGGCTCCACCTGAACTGGCAGCCGCTCGCGGAGTTCTGCCGTTCGCTGGAGGCGGAGCTCGGCCACCCTGCCCAGGCCAACGCCTACTTCACGCCGCGCGCAGCGCAGGGCCTCCCGGTCCACCACGACACGCACGACGTCTTCTCGCTCCAGGTCGCGGGCGAGAAGCGCTGGCTCGTCTACGAGCCCGCCTGGGAGCTGCCGCTGAAGCACCAGCGCTACAAGGCCGAGACGATGGGCGAGCCGGGGGACCCAGTCCTCGACGTGACGCTGCAGGCGGGCGACACGCTCTATCTCCCCCGCGGCTGGCTCCACGAGGCCAAAACCTCCGAGACCGACTCGCTGCACCTGACGGTGGGCGTGAACGTCTACACGTGGATGGACGCGTTCCGGGCAGCGCTCGACACGTGCGCGCGCGAGATCGCCTTCCGCCGCTCGCCGGGGGCCGACGACCCGGCTGACCTTCTCGAGCTTCTCGCCGGGCAACTACGCCCGGAACGCGTGGAGCGCAGGCGCAGGCGGAAGCTCGTCCGCACCCGGCGGCCGATCCTCGGCGGGCAGCTGAGCCAGCTCCGGGCGCTCGAAAGCCTCGACCTCGACACCGTCGTCGAGCGGCGGCCAACCGTCCTCTTCGACGTCGAGGGCGGGACGCTCTCCTTCGAAGGCAAGGACGTCGCATATCCGGAGGAGGCGACCGACGATTTCGCCTTCATCGCTCAGTGCGACGAACCGTTCACGCCTGCCGACCTTCCGGGCGAGCTGGACGACGAGGGGCGCCTGGTCCTCGTCCGCAGGCTGGTGCGCGAAGGCTTTCTCGTGATCAGCGCAGCCGCGCGCGAAAACGGCGCGGACGCTGAGGCGTAACCGACCCGCAGGTCATGTAGACCGGC
The DNA here is from genome assembly GCA_046733475.1 of Actinomycetota bacterium. Taxonomy (GTDB): domain Bacteria; phylum Actinomycetota; class Thermoleophilia; order Gaiellales; family Gaiellaceae; genus DATEOR01. Next base: position 11,123 of record JBKPPF010000014.1, on the reverse strand, counting down.
TCTTCGCCGAGCTCGGACCAGGCCTCGGCGGCATAGTCGCGCCCGGCGGCCCGTAGGGTGACGAGCCACCGGTCCTCGGCTTCGCGCGTGACGCGGAGGAGCTCGACGTCGTGCACCCCCGTCAGGCCCGTCTTCTCTCGCACGGCGAGCTCGGCCGCCTGCACGCCGAAGGTGTAGGCGGAGCGGCCGCGGTAACGTTCGAGGTGGATGCGCCCGTCGAAGTAGTCGTCGAGGATCGGGTCGAGGTCCTCCTCGCCGACGCGGCCGTAGAAAAGCCCTTCGGGCAGGACGACGACGTTGCCTGCAAAGCGGTCGCCGCCCACGTGCGTCGACTGCCAGACCCATTCGGGGTCGACCTTGCCCTTCAGCCCGTCGTAGAGCGGCCGCCCATACTTCGCGCAGCAGCGGTCGCGCTTGCCGTGCGTGCACACGACGAAGAGCGGGTGCTCGACCGGGACTCCCGGCGTGGCCCCCTCGAGTAGCGGCGAGGCGAAGTCGTAGCCGACCAGGTCGTCGTGGTGGTCGAACTCGAGCCCGTAGAACCGCTCCTCCCCCGGCCGACAGCTGCCCACGTAGAGCATCCGGCGCTTGTGGGAGCGCCGCTCCGGCCGCTTGACGAAGAGGAGGCGGGAGTGGCCGAGCCTGCCCAGCTGGTCGCGCAGGTGCTCCTTGAGCGGATGTGAGAGAAGGCTTCCGCCGAGCACGTCGCGATCCCAGAGGCCGCGGTATTCGACGAGCACCCAGCGGTCGATGCGACTTGCCGTCGCGCCGAGGTCCTCGTGTACCGCGCCCGACACATCTGCGCAGAGCTCTCGCTTGGCTCGAACGGCCACCGCTGGAAGGGTATCCACTGTAAGGCGAACCTTACAGCTCCAATTCGACTGACCACCGCGTCTTCGCTAGGCGAACACCTTGGTCTTCTCCGGCCGGATGAACACCGAACGGCCAGGCTCGAGGTCGAGATCCTCGGTCCGTTCGCGGCTCAGCTGGATCCAGATCTCATTGTCATCCGGGAGCGCGACTTCCACGCGAACTTCGAAGCCGAGATGGACGACGCGCTTGACGATCCCCTCGCGACTCGTCCCGTCCGGCTCGAGCTCGATCTCGAAATCGTGGGGACGCACGAACGAGTTGTCGAATCGATTGACCGGGCCGACGAAACCCATCACGAACTCGCTCGCCGGATGCTCGTAGAGATCGCGGGGCTTTCCGGTCTGCTCGATCCGGCCCTCGTTCATGAGCACGATTCGGTCGGCGACGTCCATCGCCTCCTCCTGGTCATGCGTGACGAGAACCGTCGTGACGTGGACGTCCTCGTGAAGACGACGCAGCCAGGTGCGGAGCTCCTTGCGGACGCGCGCGTCGAGGGCGCCGAAGGGCTCGTCGAGGAGGAGGACCTTCGGCTCGACGGCGAGAGCACGCGCGAGTGCCATGCGCTGGCGCTGCCCGCCGGAGAGCTGCGCCGGATAGCGCTCCGCGAGGCCGTTCAGCTGGACGAGCTCGAGGAGCTCGTCGACGCGGCCACGGATCTCTTCCTTCGGCCGCTTGCGGATGCGCAGGCCGAAGGCGACGTTCTCGCGCACGGTCAGATGCTTGAAGGCGGCGTAGTGTTGAAACACGAAACCGACCCCACGCTTCTGGGGTGGAAGGCCTGTGGCGTGCTCGCCGAGGATGAGCACCTTGCCCTCGTCGGGCTCCTCGAGACCGGCGATCACCCGGAGGAGCGTCGACTTGCCGCTCCCGCTCGGCCCGAGCAGGGCCGTCAGCGAGCCGCCCGCAATCGCCACCGAGACGTCGTCGAGGGCGACGAAGTCACCGAAGCGCTTCGTCACGCCGCGGACCGCTATCGACACGGGGTGTCTCCTTTCGGAAGAGGTTCATGAGAAAGAGGGTCGTGAGTGCGAGAACCGCGAGCACCACAGATGCCGTATACGCGCCCACGAGGTCGAACGCCTGAAATCTGTTGTTCACGTGCAGGGTGAGCGTCTGCGTCTTCCCGATCAGGTTTCCGGAGACCACCGAGACGGCGCCGAACTCGCCTAGGCACCGCGCGGTCGTCAGCACGACGCCGTAGGTCACGCCCCAGCGGATCGCCGGAAGCGTGATCCTGCGGAAGGTCGAAAGCGACGAGGCGCCCAACGTCCAAGCGGCCTCCTCCTGCTCGGTGCCGATCTCGCGAAGCACCGGCACGACCTCGCGCACCACGAATGGGAGCGACACGAAGATGGTCGCGAGGACCATGGCCGGCAGCGCGAAGACGATCTGGATCCCGTGCGCGTCGAGCCAAGGCCCGAACCATCCAGTGCGCGCATAGACGAGGAAGAGCGCGAGGCCGACGACGACCGGGGAAAGGGCAAAGGGCAGATCGACGAGCGCGTTCAGGACGGCTTTCCCGCGGAAGCGCTGCCGGACGAGGACGAGCGCGCACGCAACGCCGAAGATCGTGTTGAGAGGCACGGCGATGAGCGCGATCAGGAGCGTGAGCCAGAGCGCGTGCAGGAAGTCTGGGTCGGTCATCGCGTTCCAGACCGGCTCGAGGCCGTGCTGGAAGGTGCGGTAGAAGACCAGCCCGACGGGGAGCACGAGCAGCAGCGTGAGGTAGGTCAGCGCGGCGAAGCGAAGCCCGTATCTAGCTCTCATGCTTGGACCCCCAGCGGCGGACAACGTCGATGGCCAGAAGCGTCAGGAACGAGAACACGAGCAGCACGACGGAGAGCGCCGCGGCAGCCGTCGGCCTGTCGCTCTCGATGTTCGAAAAGATCTGCACCGACGCGACCTGCGTCTTGAATGGGATGTTCCCGGAGATGAGGATGACCGCCCCGAACTCTCCGACCGCGCGCGCGAAGGCGAGCGCGACGCCCGAGAGGATGGCCGGGACGAGGTTCGGCAGGACCACGCGGCGGAAGATCGTGAACCCGCCTGCGCCGAGCGAGGCCGCAGCCTCCTCCATCTCGCGATCGAGCTCGTGCACCACGGGTTGCACCGAGCGCACGACGAAGGGCAGCGTGACGAAGAGGAGCGCGGCGACGATCGCCATTCGCGTGTACGCGATGTTGATCCCGACCGGACCTCTCGGCCCGTAGAGGGCGAGAAGCGTCAGGCCGGCGACGATGGTCGGGAGCGCGAAGGGGAGGTCGATGAGCGAGTTGACGAGCCCCTTCGCGGGGAAGTCGTCTCGGACAAGCACCCACGCGATCAGCGTGCCCATGACCGCATTCACGAGCGCGACCACGACGGAGGCGCCGAACGTCAACTTGAGGGAGGCGAGCGCCGCCGGACTCGTCACAGCGTTCCAGAACCCCTCGAGCCCGCTGCCCGTCGACTTCCAGATCACGGCGACCAGCGGGAGCAGGACGATGAAGCTCAGGTACCCGATCACGAAGCCGCGTCCGAGGGCGGCACCCCCGGACGCGGCTCGACGAACTGGTAGGCGGAGCGCTTCGGCCCTAGCCTGAATCGGTCGACACCCCCAGAGACATCTCGATCTTGGCCACGATTCCGTTCTCCGGATCGAAGAACTCGTCCTTGACGGTGTCCCAGCCGCCAAAGTCCTGGATGGTGAAGAGCGTCGACGGGGTCTTGTAGTCGAACTGCTCCGCCACGGACTTCACGACCGGCCGATAGCCCTTCTCGCCGAAGATCTTCTGCGCCTCGTCGGAGTAGAGGAATTTGACGAAGTCGCTCGCGGACTGCGGAGCATCCGACGTCACGGCAACCGGGTTCTCGATCAGGATCGTCTGGTCGGGGATGACGTAGTCGACGTTCTCACCCTTCTGCTGGGCGGTGATCGCCTCGTTCTCGTACGAGAGGAGCACGTCGCCCTTCCCACCGGTGAAGGTCTGAAGCGCGTCGCGGGCGCTCGCGTCCTGCACGGCCACGTGCTGGAAGAGCTCGTTCAAGTAGGCGACCGCTTCTTCCTTCGACTTGCCCTGCTTTATCTGGGCGCCGTATGCGGCCATGATGTTCCAGCGCGCGCCGCCGGAGGTGAAGGGGTTCGGGGTCACGACCTCGACGCCCGGCTTCAAGAGGTCGTCCCAGGTCTGGATGTCGTCGGGGTTCCCCTTGCGGACGACGAAGGAGACGACCGAGTCGGTGAGGATGCCCTTGTACTCGTTCTGGTTCCAGTTCGAGTCGACGAGGCCCGCGTCCACGAGTCGGGTGACGTCGCTGTCGAGTGCGAACTCGACGACGTCGGCCGGCAGGCCGGCCTCGACAGCCCGGCTCTGCTCACCGGAGGCGCCGTAGGACTCCTCGAACTCGACGCCCTTGCCCTCCGCAGTCTTCTGGAAGGCGGGGATGATCGCCTCGTAGGCCTCCTGCGGCGTCGAATAGGCGACGAGGGTCAGCTTGCCGCCCCCCGACTCCTCGTTCGCCGCACCGCTCGTCCCTCCGCAAGCCACCGCCAGAAGTGCAACGACCACGGCGAGAATGGCTCCGCCTCCTCCTATCTGCTTCACTCTCCTCCAATCTCGACAATTATTGTCAGTAAAATACGTTAAGGTGCTGCGGCAAGGTATTCCAAGTTTGTTCTCCTGTCAAACTTGAACTGAAAGAGCCATGTGGGTCACCCGCCGAACCGACTACGCGACGCGCGCCGTGCTGGCACTGGCGATGGCCGACGACGCGATGAATCTCGATCAGCTCGCAGAAGCGACCGAGTCTCCACGGTCGGTGCTCGAGCAGGTCATGCCCAGCCTGCGCGCAGCCGGCATCGTTCGATCGGTTCGCGGCCCCGGCGGCGGCTACCGTCTCAACCACCCTCCCGAAGAGCTCACGCTCGAGCGCGTCGTACGGGTCTTCGAGGGGCAGCTCGCACCGATCGGCTATGCGACCCGCCACGAGCCCGACCCCTGTCCCGCAATCGTCGGTCGGTCGCTTCGGCCCGCATGGGAGCAGGTCAGAGACGCGACGATCACCATCCTGAGCGGCATCAACTTCGGCGACCTGGCCGAAGACGCGCGGGCAGAGCCGAAGAACGGTTCTTCACCGTAGGGCCACCTACCGAGTCATCAAGGCGGTCGGTCCATCGCCTCGTCCTCCTGCGCGACGACACAGATGACCTGGCCTGTCGTGACCCTCTCGCCCGCAGCCACCGTCAGGCTGGTCACGAGCCCGTCGCGGTGGGCGGTGATCTCGTTCTCCATCTTCATCGCCTCGACGACGCAGATCACCTGGCCCGCGCGAACCTCGTCCCCCTCGGCGACCTCGACCGCGAGGACGGTCCCCTGCATCGGGCTCACCACGGCATCGCCGCCGGCTCCGTGCCCGGCGGTGCCTCCTGCCCGCTCACGGCGACGTCGCGCCAGCGCGGCGAAGGGCGGCTCGGGGCGGAGCACCTTCACCTCGAAGCGGCGGTCGTTCACCTCCACTTCGAGCTTGTGCTCCCGGACTCGTCCGTCCGGTGAGCGGGGTACGATTGTTGTCCTATCAGATAACTCGTCCGCTTCCTGGGCGAGCGCCTCCGACTCCACCACCCCGTGGCAGGTCTCGCCTGCGATGAAGCACGGGCGGCGAAGCAGCGCCTTGTGGAATCCCACGAGCGTCTTGACGCCCTCGATCTCGAACTCGTCGAGCGCACGCAGCATGCGCGCGCGGGCCCGCTCACGGTCGGTGTCCCAGACGCAGAGCTTCGCCACCATCGGGTCGTAGAGGCCGGAGATCTCGCTGCCCTCGACGACGCCCGAATCGACGCGCACGCCAGGCCCCGCGGGTTCTCGATAGCGCGTGAGCAATCCAGGCGCGGGCAGAAAGCCGTTCGACGGGTCCTCGGCGTTGATCCGGCACTCGATCGCGTGCCCGCGGAAGTCGAGGTCATCCTGACGAAGGCTCGTCGGCTCGCCCGCCGCGACGATGACCTGCTCGCGGACGAGGTCGACGCCCGTGACGAGCTCGGTGACGGTGTGCTCGACCTGGATGCGCGTGTTCATCTCGAGGAACCAGTAGTTGCCCTCGCGGTCGAGCAGTCCCTCGATCGTGCCCGCGCTCCGGTAGCCCACCGCACGAGCAGCGTCGATCGCGATCCGGCCGATGCGCTCGCGAAGGTCCGGCGTCACCGCCGGCGAAGGGGTCTCCTCGACGAGCTTCTGGTGCCGTCGCTGGATGGTGCAGTCCCGTTCGCCGAGGTGGAGAACGGTTCCGTGGCCGTCGGCGAGCACCTGGACCTCGACGTGGCGCGGGTCGGCTATGAACTTCTCGACGTAGACCGTCGAATCGGCGAAGTAGGACTCGCCCTCCCGCTGCGCGGCGGCGAAGGCGCGCTCCGCTTCTCGTTCGGACTCCACGACCTTGAGGCCCTTTCCGCCGCCACCGGCCGAGGCCTTGATCGCGACGGGCCAGCCGAACTCGTCGCCCAGCCGCGCGACCTCCGCCGCCGATGCGACCGGCGTCGTCGTCCCGGGAACGATCGGGACGCCTGCGCCTCGCATGAGCTCCCGCGCCGCCACCTTCGACCCCATCAGATCGATCGCCTCGGGCGGGGGGCCGATCCAGACGAGGCCCGCATCCGCGCAGGCCCGCGCGAATGACGCGTTCTCGGCGAGAAAGCCATACCCGGGGTGAACCGCGTCTGCCCCAGCTTTCCGCGCGGCCGCGATGATCCGCTCCTGGTTGAGATAGCTCTCGGCCGGCGCGCCGGCTCCGACGAGGTACGCCTCGTCCGCGACGGCGGCGTGGAGCGACCCGCGGTCAGCGTCCGAGTAGACCGCCACGGTCGCAATCCGCAACTCGCGGAGCGTGCGGAAGACGCGGACTGCGATCTCGCCGCGGTTGGCGACAAGAACCTTTCCGAATGGAGGCATGGGCGCGCGTATTCTGTCCCTTCTATGCACTTTGCAGACCAGCTGACGCTCGCGCGGGCGTTTTCGGTGCCCGTCGTCGTCGTGCTGTTCGCGTGGGACTTCCCCAATCACTACTACTGGGGGACGGCGGTCTTTGCCCTCGCGATGACCACCGACTACGTCGACGGGTGGTGGGCGCGGCGCGCGAACCGCTCCTCGAACCTGGGCCGGCTCCTCGATCCCGTGGCGGACAAGCTCCTCGTCATGGGGGCGCTGATCATGCTCGTCGGCGTCGCGCTTCCCGCGTGGATGGTCGCGGCGATCGTCGCGCGCGAGTTCCTCATGTCCGGGCTCCGGCTCGCCGCGCTCGAGCGCGGAGTCGTGATGGCCGCACGCGATTTGGGGAAGCTGAAGACCGGGGCGCAGGCCGCCGCGGCCGCGATCGCAGGGCTCGCCGCAGGCGGGGCGTTCAGCACCGACATCGCGTGGTGGGCCGGGCTCGTCGCGCTTGCACTGACCTGGATTTCCGGCCTCGACTACTTCATGAGCGCTCCGAGGGTCCTCCGTGGGCAGCAGCCTGCGTAGCTTCGCGCCGGAGGACCGGGCTGCCGTGCTCGAGCTCTCACGGCATGCGATGCAGAAACCGCAGGAGCAGGTCGGCAATCCCCTCTGGACGACCGCGGAGGAGCTCGAGAGCGAGCTCTCCGACTGGGAGGTCCCGCCGGAGGAAACCCTCTTCGTGGACGAGATCGACGGCGAGATCGTCGGCTTCGCGGGCGTCGAGGTCTCGCCCGGATTCGACCACGCCGATCTCTTCGGGCCGCTCGTCGCGCCGAGCCATCGCGGGCATAAGCTCGGGACGGTGCTCCTGGAGGCGGCGATCGAGAGGGCGGAGAACCGGAGCGCGCGCCGCGTCGTGGGAGCGGTTGGCGCGAGGAATGCGACCGGCCGGCTGCTTCTGGAGCGCGCGGGGTTCGCCCCGTCCGGCAGCGCGACTGCCGTGTTTCGGCTGACCGAGTCCGACCATCGCCGCGTCGAAACGGCCCCCGGTGAGCTCACGGTGCGGCCGGGAACGCCCGAGGACCTCGACGCGACCATGCAGCTCTACCGCGAATGCTTCCCGGACGGCTCGTTTCCCGAGAGCGCGTGGCTCGCGGGACTCGAGCAGGGCGCCGTTTACATCGGCGAGGCCGGCCGAGAAAGCCGTGCGATGGTCAACATCGACGCGGCCGACCGGTGGATCTACCACCTCGGCGTGACCGCGAACGAGCGCGACCGCGGCATCGGTGCGTACGTCCTCTCCGAGGCTCTGGCCGGCTACTGGTCGAACCATCCGGGTGAGACGCTCGGGCTCTCCGTGCAGGCGGACAACCTGCCCGCGCTTCGGCTGTACAGACGCCAGGGGTTCGCGCCATTGCTCGTGCTGCAGGCCTTCGAGCTCCCGCTGTAAACCGTGCTCCTGGGAATCGACCAGGGGACGACGGGCACGACGTGCCTCGTTCTCGACGACGCCCTGCGAACGCAAGGCCGCGGCTACCGAACGGTGGCGCAGCACTATCCGCGGCCCGGGTGGGTCGAGCAGGACCCGAACGAGCTCTGGGAATCCGTGCTTGCTGCCGCCGGCGACGCCCTCGAAGACGCGGGCGCAGCGACGGCCGATCTCGCCGCGATCGGCGTCACGAACCAGCGTGAGACGACCATCGTCTGGGACCGGGCGAGCGGCGAGCCCGCCCACCGCGCCATCGTCTGGCAGGACCGGCGGACTGCCGAGCGCTGCAAGGAGCTCCCCGCCGACCTCATCCGGGACCGGACGGGCCTCGTCCCCGACCCGTACTTCTCGGCGACGAAGCTCGAGTGGATCCTGCGCGAGGCCTCGGGGGACCTGGCCTTCGGGACGGTCGACTCGTGGCTCATCTGGAAACTCACCGGCGGAGCCGTTCACGCGACCGACGTCTCCAACGCCTCGCGAACCCTGCTCCTCGATCTCGCAACCCTCGACTGGGACGACGAACTGCTCGAGGTCTTCGGTGTGCCGCGCTCCGTGCTCCCGCAGATCGTCGGCTCGAGCGGGACGATCGGCGAGGCCGAGATCCTCGGGGCCCGCGTCCCGATCACCGGCGCGGCCGGCGATCAGCAGGCAGCATTATTCGGACAGGCATGCTTCGGGCGAGGCCAGGCGAAGGCGACCTTCGGCACGGGCGCCTTTCTGCTCGCGAACAGCGGGCCAGAGCGGAGCCGGCCCGCAGACGGGGTCGTCGAGACTGTCGCGTGGCGGCTCGGCTCCCGGGACCCGGTCTACGCGGTGGAGGGCTCGGTCTTCGTCACCGGCGCCGCGGTGCAGTGGCTCCGTGACGCGCTCGGGCTTCTCGCGGACTCCGCCGAGAGCGAGGCGCTCGCGCGCTCGGTGGAGGACAACGGCGGCGTCTACTTCGTGCCGGCCCTGGCCGGGCTCGGATCACCGCACTGGGTCCCGGAGGCACGTGGGCTCATCAGCGGGATCTCCGGCGGCACACGGCGGGAGCACCTCGTCAGGGCCGCCCTCGAAGCAGCGGCCTTCCAGACGAGGGATGTCGTGGACGCGCTGCCCTTCGAGCTCCAGATGCTTCGCGCCGACGGGGGCGCCACGGGAAACGCGTTCCTCATGCAGTTGCTCGCCGACCTGACGCGACTTCCCGTCGAGGTGCCCGAGGAGCGGGAGACCACCGCGCTCGGCGCGGCCGCGCTCGCCGGCCTCGCGGTCGGGCTCTGGAACGACACCGCCGAGCTCGAGGGACTCTGGCGCTCCTCGGCGCGCTACGAGCCCGAACTGCCCGAGGAGGACGCCCTTCGCCTCCTCGCGGAGTGGCGAGTGGCCGTCAAACGGGCTCTTCTTCTTCGCTGAGATCCTCGGCGATCCCGGCTCGCCACCAGGCCGAGCGGGAGTCGCCCGGCGGGGCTGTCAGGCGCACAAGCGCCTCTTCGATCGCCTCCAGCTCTTCCGGTGATGGCTCGGGCCGGATCTCGCGGTTCATCCGTCCGAGATTAAAGGGCCCGCGAAGGGCCGACGATAGGAACATCATGCGCCGGGGTCTCGTCGCCGTCGTCGCCCTGGTCGCCGCCTTCTTCGCGGCGCAGCCGGCACCTGCCGCAAGCTGGGCGCAGCCGCAGATCAAGATCGTCGTCGCGAACGGGCTCATGGGCCCGAGCGTGAGCAACTTCCGCGCGAAGCAGAAAATCACCCGCGCGGAGCTGGGCGTGTCGCTCGCCGCATTGACCGGCAAGCAACAGGTCGTCGTCGACCCCGACGCCGAGGTGTCGATCGCCGAGCTGGACGCGAAGATCGTCAAGGCGCTCGGCCTTCATCCTGCCGCGAAGATCTTCCAACGGAAGGTGAAAGAGGCCGGCCTCGAGCCGCCGCGCCGGCTGGGGAACGAGGTCGTCGCCCGCCTGATCTGGCTCCGGCTCAACCATCCCCAGCAGGACGACGGTCTCGAGCTGCGGCCGAAGGACCCGGCGACCCGCGCGGAAGCCGCGTACTCGCTCGCCCGGGCGCTGGACATGTCGCAGTGGGAGAAGGACTCCGTCGTGTCGCTCGCGGACTCGTTCTCGCTTCCGGACTACAGCGACTGGCCGAAGCGCGTGCTTCGGCGAGCCGTGCACTTCATCGGCTACCCGTATGTGTGGGGCGGCATGTCCGAAAACCAGCAAGTCACGTTCGGCGTCACGTCACGCGGAGGCTTCGACTGCTCGGGCTTCGTCTGGCGCGTCTACAAGCTCCAGCCGTACCCCAATGGAGGCTCGCTCTCCTCGGTGATCCAGGGCCGCACGACGTACCAGATGAGCGGCGAGGTGCCGAAGTCGAAGCGAATCCCGTTCGACAGCTTGAGGGCCGCCGATGTCGCCTTCTTCGGGGCGCATGGTCGCCGTTCGAGCCCGTCCGAGGTCGACCACACGGGAATCGCGCTCGGAAACGGCTGGATGATCCACTCCTCCAGCCAGGGAGTGGCGTTCGTGCCGCTCACAGGCTGGTATCGCGACCGCTTTGCCTGGGCCCGCCGGCCGCTCCGCGAGGCCGGGCTCATCTAGTCGCTCGAATCCCGCTCGATTCCCGGTTTGAGCAGGCTTTTCCGAATCCCTCAAAGGGGGGATGTTGCGACTTCCCGCGTGCGCTGATACTTCGGCTCGTCCTACAGCGTCCGAACACGGGAGATGATCGGAATGCTTCACTGGAAGGTAAAGCTCGCGCACGTTGCAGTTGTCGCCGCCCTTCTGGCCGCTTTTCTGAGCGACCTTGAAGGGTGGGCCTGGTAGCACGGCGAACGGTTAAGTCATAGCCGTGAGCCTGCGCCCCGTTCGCTCGACCGAGAG
>JBKPPF010000013.1:0-7864 GCA_046733475.1 Actinomycetota bacterium | reverse complement strand
GGGGCGGGGATTGGGGACTGAGGCCGCAAGGGCGATCTTCGCCTATGGCTTGGGAGAGCTGCACCTTTCGCGCCTGATTTGTCTGATCGATCCGGCAAACGAAGCTTCCGTCAAGGTGGCTATGAAGATAGGGATGAGCCTCGAAAGAGAAGCCGACATCGACGGTGAGCCGACCCTGGTGTACTCGGCGGTCGCGCGCGTCTGAGTCCCGCGGGCGATGCCAAGCCCTAGTGAGGCGAACGCTGTCGCGGAGTTAGGCGGTCCTTGACATGTCTCGGCGAGACACTGTTCGCTTCCGTCTAAGCCGTAGGCGTTCACATGCCCACCCCTCTCGACAACGGCCGCCGCTCTTCAAAGGCACTCCTGCGCTCTGTCGTCGCTCGGCTGCTCGGGCGGAAGCCCTAGATCAGCCTTCGCACGTCTCCGGCATCGCTTCTTGGCCGTTGTGCCAGTGGATGGGAACCGTGTCGGACGTGCCGTCTCTATACGTCGTCGTGAGACTCTCAAACGCCCAGAACGAACACGAACCGCGGGCAAGCTCATAGAAGACGCCATTGTCCCTGATCACTGCGGGCTGCTGATCCTCGACTCCTCCGATCTTCACCGTGACGGCTGCAACGTCATCCGGAACCAGGCCCAGGAGAGCGCCCGGATCTCCGACGCCATCGGTGTCGGGGTCGATGCCCATGTACGCGGTCCTTGTACCGCGCCCTCCAGGGAGGAAGTCGTGGACACAACTGCTTCCGCCCCCGTCCGGAGCGAAACACACCCATCCGTTTGTCGTCGGCCAGGCATACAAGCGCGTCTTTTTGACACCGGAGTAGGTGAGGAGAAGACGCGACTCCTCGGGCTTTCCTTCGCCGATACAGCTGCCGTAATGCGAGCGGAGCCAGTCGTCGCACCGCCCCTCGAGGAGATAGGAAAGATTGTTCGGAAGCACGTCTTCGTCGGTGCGCGGGCGCGAGAAGACACTCATTTCATTCACCGCCGGCTCAGACGGAGAGGCGTCCTGCGCCTTCTTCGAGACCTTCTGATTCACGAAAGCTCCGTCCCTGGCCTTCTTGGAGTCGTGCTTGGGCGCCGCAGAGGTATGACTTCCCCCGGATCTCTCATCGGGGGAGACCGCAGTCTCGCCACACGCCGCACCGATCGAAGCCGCAGCCAAGACTGTAAGCAGAGCGCACAGTCGTCTCACGGGCTCGGCCTGAATCTAGACGATTCCCGCGGTCTTCGGGTTAGCGATTGGTTAGCTCTCGGCCTTCGTGGCTCAGCCGCTCGGGCGGAAGCGCCCTACAACACCGGATGGTCCGAGCGCAGGTAGGCCTTGACGCTGTCCGTCCGCGGTGCGATCGGAAAAGCGCGGCTTGGGGCGCGCCCGAGGCTCGGCGCACGGCTTGGGCCGGCCGCAACGGCAGAGCCGAATTACCGTGCTCAACGAGGAGATCGCCCAGGGGAGGATCGTCTACCACTCGGCCAGTCGCCGCTACGAGCTGAACGGCCACCTCCCCGGCGAGGTGCGACTACGGGAGCCTGCTCGACGACTAGCCGAACCCGGCTTCGTCTGCCGGAGGAATGCAGTTGAACGTGGTGACGCGAGCGCTGTGTCGGCTTGGCCTCTAAAGCCCTACTCAGGCACGGAGACGGCACGGATCCGATGTCGGCCCGAACCGTTCTCAGCCCATGCGACGCGGTTGCTCTCGATCGAGACGTCGATGGGGCGATGATGCCGACGCATCAGCAATTGCTTGTGGCCGAGCGGGTCGATGAGCTTGATGCGGTGGAAAGCTGAATAAACGATCCACTTTCCGGCGATATCCAAGGCGTGGATGCCGCGGGGGCGTACTCGGGTCGATGCGACCATCGTTCCGTCCGGAATCGCGTACCGCTCGATCCTTTGTACGCCATGCGGTGCTGCTTGGACGAGAACGGCGAGGGCGCCGGCTGAGAGCGCAAGAGCGCGTACCGTCCCCGTCGGGGAAACCGTCATGACGGGATCGCCTGTCTTCGCGTTCACGACATTGACCGGCCCGTCTTCGGCAGGGCGTGGCGATGGAAAGAACTTGGCCGCTTCCTCCCACGGATCGAGCGCGGGGGCGGTCGCGAGTCGTCCTGCGCCCGCGGCGAGGAGCGCTGCGGGCGCCACACCGGGAACAGATACCTGCTCTCCGCCTTTGACGACGCGAGTCACGCGCCCGCCCGTCATATTCCAGAGACACGGATGGCAGTCCTCATTCTGCAGGCGATAGCGGAGATGGGAGAACGCAAGGAGACGCTTGTCGCCTGCCATCCCGGTCACTCGGCGGCCACCGCCCTCAGGCGACTGTGCGAACGTTCCCAGCTCTGCAAGGTGACCGCCCAGCGCAGCAGTCCACACGGTGGCGCCTACGCAGTTGCCACAGGTGGTCGGCGGGCTGAGGCCGAGCGCCCGCCTCCCGCCGAGGGCGAGGCCGAGGCGGGAAAAGCATGGGGTGAATCGCGGCATAAAGGAATGCTGCCTCCCGGTCTTCAGATTGCGGATTACGATTGCCTCTCCACAAGGAAGCTTGGAAGGCGCAACGCGCGGGACCCAGGAGATGAACCTTCCATCCTGAGCAAACGCCTGGATCCATGTTGGCGAGCGAGCGAGCGTCCGCGTAGCGTCGGCAGCGGACGCCGTCGCTAGAAAGAGCGCACCCACGAGGGCTGCGAGAATGGCGCGGCGAGCGAGCATGCCCTTCGTAACCATTTCATATTGGCCAGGAATGCTCAGGGACCGCAGATCAATCGGCATACCTCGGCAGCGGAAACCCTGCGATCTGCGGGACGTGCGAATCCCGTATGCGCCTTTTCGTCGTGCATGGATCCTCGAAAACCGCTTAGTTGAGCGGTTTCCTGTTCCCGGAGATCCGGAAATCGACGTGGACCAACGTCCCAGGCAACGTCCTCAGAATCGAGCTCGAAGGCGCGTCAGAATCGGGGACGTGGCGGAGAGCTACTACGCGGCCGCGAGCCGACGCGATCCCAGCTGGCGGGACGGGGGCTCACCGCCCGTCGTCCGCTTGAAGAAACGGCGGCTTACCGAGGGATGATGCGTTTGGGCTATAGCCGCTCGTCACATCCATGACGAATATGACGTTATGACCGTCTTACACGTTCGCCACATGGCCGCGTTCGCGCTCGTGCTCGTGCTCGCCTCATGTGGGCCGACGGGCGACGAGATCCCGAGCACGGAGCAGTTCGTAAACGTCTGGCTCGAGCCAGACTGGGGGGCGGAGCCGGGAGCGAAAGCCCGATTCTGTACGGCCTACGAGCGGAACCCGGAGCGGTATCGGGAGCGGTTTACGGCCGACTACGAGCCGGAGGAGGGCTTCCCGACCGCCCGCGCGATTCTCGACGAGGCGGCTAGCCGGTGCTAGCTCCCCGCTAGCCGAGCGGCCTCGAAGCTCGCCGCCCGGGTGGAATTCACTCGATTCGAGCGGCTCAGATCCGGGAAGCGACGGAGCGCGCCCGAGCTCGACGCGAAGCTGATCCGGAAGGGGAACGCGCCCGCGGGCGGGAAAACACTCGCCGTTCACGAGCTCGCCAGATCGAGCACGGCCTCACCTTACACGAGCTCCTTCGGATGAGCCGCGAGGCGGGCGGCGGCCTCTACTACGATCCCGCTGGCTTGTTTGAGAAGGGGGCGCCTCTATCGCCGGGACGAGCTCCACCGCGAATGGGGAGGTGGAACACAGCTCCAGGCCCAGGGCGGCATCCTCACGCCTCGTGAGGTCCCGCTCATCATCGGTCCCCATGCTCAGGCGCCCGTATCCTCGGACTGCCATCGCGAAACAAACTCCGCGCGCGATCAGCGTCCAGGAATCCAGAAACGCCCGTCAGCTCTTGAACAGGGCCCGCGCTCCTCGTGCGAGCCGCGAGAGCGATTCGCCGGGAGCTACATGGATCGGGACACGTACTTCCCACCCGCGCGGCTCTTCGTCGTAGTCGTGATCGCGACGGACGACAAAAAGGAGTCTGACCCGATTCCCTTCGTGAGTCGCGTGGATGCGCATGCCGAGCCAAACCGACGACCATGTGCGAGTCCCGTCCCAACCCCGCCAGTCCTCGGCCAATGAAGCGAGAAAGGAATCGAGGTCGTCTCCACGCAGGCTTTCCACCCCTGCGTCGCATGAAAGATCGCCCGCGCGGATCTCGACTGTGAGCGTTCCGGCGTCATCGTCCATCGGGTCACACGCGAGTCGAACCACCGCGGCGTCGCCGCCATCATCGTCTCGGAACTCCACGACCCCGTCCTCGCCCATCGCGTCATTCTGGCGCACCTGAAGCGTCGGCTCGAAGGCGCGGCGGCAGCGGCCTAAACTGACCTTCATGGCCCGCCCGTCGCTTCCCAGCGACGACCTCCGCGATCGGATCGAGTCCGAACTCGCGGAGGGGATCCCGATCGCCGTCGTCGCCCAGGACGCGGGGATCGCGCGCTCGACCCTCTTCGAGTGGGATCCGCCCGTCATGAAGTCGACCGCCGTCGACGCATCGCAGGACGAGCAGATCGAATTACTTCTTCAGCGCGACCAGGAAGCGCAGCGAGACGTGAACATCCTCCGCTCACGGCTCGACGCGCTTGAACGTGACTTGAGCGAGCGCCTCGGGGAGCTATGCGGCC
The DNA here is from genome assembly GCA_046733475.1 of Actinomycetota bacterium. Classification (GTDB taxonomy): domain Bacteria; phylum Actinomycetota; class Thermoleophilia; order Gaiellales; family Gaiellaceae; genus DATEOR01. The sequence continues at coordinate 3,225 of JBKPPF010000013.1, read as the reverse complement.
GGATGGAGCAGCACGTCAGCGACACGCTCGACGCCGCCCACTGCCGCTATCTCGGACTTCGCCTGCTTGGCGTCGCCCTCCTCGTCATCGGCCTCGGCCGCTCTGAAGCTTTTCGCCGGTTGGGTGATCCCGAGCCAGGCTGCAATGTCCTCGCGGACCTGCGATTCGCGAATGAGATCCCAGTGGCTTAGCTCCGGGTACCGGAGCTCCGCTGATTTGTAGAAGCGAGCCATCGGCCCACCTCGTTCTTCCGCAAAATCGCGACCGGAGACCACGAGCGAAGGACAGCGGAGAGAGGGAACCGAGACCCCGCGCTTCCGCTCTGCGCGGGCGAGCGAAGACTCCCGACGGACCGCCACCTCGGTGGGAAAGGAGCCGTAGACCTCCTCGGGATCGAAACTCCCCGGCTTAGGGACAATGGCGGAATCGAAACCCTGCACCTCGGCCGGTGGACTCGGCTCGATGAGGACAACGCTGTGCGGTCGGATGTGAGCGGCGGCCTGGAGCACGGCCAGCCCACCCATGCTCCAGCCGCAGAGCGAGACTGGCGGCTCCAAGTCCTGGGCGGCTTCCACGACTCGCCCGGCGTAGTCTGCGTGCGAGGCCTGGCTGATGTCGAGGCCGAGGTGGAGATCGACTGCTTGCACATCGATCGCGGGGAATGCAGGCCGCCAGTCGGCATAAATGTCAGGGCCGCTGCCGGCTCCGTGAACCAAGAGGAGTGACGCGGGCGGCTTCTCGGGCCTCATCGCAGGGAGAACCTAGCCCCCGCGGGCAAAGTTGAGCAAAAGCTTGCCGGGAAGGCAAGTCGGCCTCGTCGAGTCGAGGCGACCCACCCATGCGCCCCAAGGGCCCGAGGCCTGGTACCCGGTGGGCGGTGTCCTGGGGGAGAGAGCCCCCGCGAGCGAGGGTGCAAAATGCAGCTCCGGCATAGACTCGAGACGCATGGCGGGACGCCCCTCGCGGGCGGAAGTCCTAGCCGGAACGCTTGCGGAAGGGCAGGGGTTAGGCGCAGGCGATAATCCGCGTCGTCCGCGGCCAGCGCTCGACCCGCTCGCCCCGAACGACGTAGACGGCATCGTCAGCCTCGTCCTTAGTCACCCAAAGCTGGTTCTCATCTAGGTGATACCCCGTGTACCTCGCGTGCACGGGCAGATGAGCGTCGCCGTTGAACGGGTCGCCGGACTCCCCAGCCGCCAATGACGCCGTCTGGATCGCGGACGTATTGACGGCCTTCGTCGATTGATTTCATCTTCTTGCCGAGCGGCCATCCAAGAGAAAGGAAAGTGGCGGACTGCCAGTCGCAATGTTCTGCGCCCTCGTAGCTCGTCACGACCTTCGCGGAAACGGGCTGCCCTGCGCGATCGAGCCAGGCCTCCTCCCAAAAGGGTTCCACTGGTTTCGTCGCACGCTGTGAACAGAGGTAGAAGGAGTAGGGCGAGAAGCAGGCGATGCATTCACGCATTTGGACGCAATGCACGGTCGAGAAGTTCCGGCTGATTGTCGTATGTGTCGGAGGATTTTTTCGAGCCTGCTGACGCGAATCGAGAGATCGCCTGAAAGCTGGATCGCCGGCCCTTGAACGTCGTCGCTCGGCTGCTCGGGCGGAAGCGTTGAGCGCCTTCCCTACGCCTCGCAGTTGAGCAAGGTATCCCCGTCAATGCATTTTTCGTTGCCCTTGCCGCCATCGAGGAGGTCCGTGCCGAAAGCGCCATCCAAGAAATCGTCTCCGCCCCTGCCTTCAATGTGACCGTCGAGCGCGCCGCCCTCGAGATGGTTCCGCGCTGCATTCCCGATGATGACGCTGGGACCACCATCTGCCTGGGCGTCCTCAACCGATACGACGGTGTCGCTGCCAGCACCGCGCACGCGACCGGTCGAATGATTGATGGAGATGGACTCATCCTCTCGGGTGTTGAGGCTGATGAGATCGCGGCCCATGCTTAACACTCCCTCTATCGGTCGCTTGCACGACCTTAACGTCGTGGAGAAGTGTCTTCAATAGCAACGGCAGCCAACACTCTACGGCTGACATTCCCGCACGCTGGCCCAGTCGAGCGGTTGCGGTGTAGGTGCGCGCTCACGCAGCGGCGAGAGAAGCACAAGCGCTCCGTAAAGCAACCCGCGAGCGGCACACACGAAAGGGTGTGCGCCGCTCGCGCGCACCGATCAGCGGAGTGACCGGAACGCCGCCCGCATCTCAGTCGCGAAGAGCTCCGGTTCCTCCCAGGCGGCGAAGTGGCCGCCCTTGTCAACCTCATTGAAGTAAGTGACGTTCGGGTAGCTCGCCTCGACCCAGCTGCGCGGCGTCCACCAGATCTCGCCCGGGAAGGTCGTGAAGCCGACCGGGATCGTCGGCGGGGACAGGGGCTGAGCGCCGGCGGCGGGGGCGTCAGGCCCGTAGGCCTCCCAGTACGACCGGGCCGCGGAGGCGCCGGTGCCGGTCAGCCAGTACGCCGTGATGTTGTCCAGGACGTTGTCACGGGTGAGGTTGCCCGAGGGCTGCCTGTCGACAAAGGCGCGGGCGATCTTGTAGTAGGCGTCGGTGTCGTGGTCGATCATCCAGGCGGCCAGGGCGACGGGGGAGTCGAGCAGGGCGTAGCCGATCGTCTGCGGGCGGGTGGCCATCTCGACGAAGTAGCCGTTCCCGGACTGCCCGAAGGTGGCGATCTGCGCGGCCGCGGCGCGTTCCTCGTCGGTGTCCGTCGGCATGGTGCCGCTCAGCGCCGGCACGAGCAGGTTCGTGTGGATGCCGAGCAGCCCCTCAGGTGCCTGGCGGCCCATCGTGTCGGTGACGCCGGCGCCCACGTCGCCCCCCTGCGCGACGTAGCGCGTGTAGCCGACGCGGCGCATGAGCTCGGCCCAGGCCCGTGCGGTCCGGCCCAGGTCCCAGCCGAGCTCGACCGGCTCGCCCGAGAAGCCGTACCCGGGCAGAGAGGGGAGAACGAGGTGAAAGGCATCCTCGGGGCTACCGCCGTGCGCGGTCGGGTCGGTCAGCGGGCCGACGGAGTCGATCATCTCCATGACGGAGCCCGGCCAGCCGTGGGTCATGATCAGCGGCAGCGCGTTCTCGTGCGGCGAGCGCACGTGGATGAAGTGCATGTTCACGCCGTCGATCTCCGTCGTGAACTGCGGCAGTGCGTTCAGCCTCGCCTCGATCCGGCCGAAGTCGTAGTCGGTTGCCCAGTAGCGAGCGAGGGCCCGAATCGTTGCCAACTGCACGCC
>JBKPPF010000012.1:0-7554 GCA_046733475.1 Actinomycetota bacterium | reverse complement strand
ACTCGGCGGCCTTCGCGCCAGGCGAGGAGGTCTCTCGGTGAGTGGTGGTTTCTTAGTTCTTCTTCTTGCGATGTTCGGCTTCATGTACTTCCTGCTGATCAGGCCGCAGCGCCAGCAGCAGAGAAAGCACACGGAGCTTCTCTCATCGCTCAAGCCGGGTGACGAGGTCGTCACCGCAGGCGGGATCTACGGCGAGGTCGTCCAGCTCGACGCCGAGCGCGTGATGCTCGAGATCGACGAGGACGTGCGCATCGCCGTCGCCCGGCGCGCAATCGCGTCGGTCGTCCCGCCCGAGGAGCTCGAGCGCCTCGAGGCAGCCGAGGAGGGCGAGTCGGTCGAGGCCGACTCGGCCGAGCCCCTCACGGCTGACGAGCCGATGACCGCCGAGGAGCGGGACGCGGCCCGGAACTAATCGGAAGGTTTTCACGAGTGCGCCGCTACCTCCTCATCCTCGCTGCGATGTTGGCCGCCGTCGTCGGCGTCGTCGTCCTGGCGCTGTTCCGCTCGCCGACCCTCGGCCTCGATCTCCAGGGCGGGCTCGAGGTCATTCTCCAGGCGAAGGCGCCGCAGGGTAGGGAGATCACACAGGAGGATCTCGACCGCTCCATCGAGATCATGCGCCAGCGCATCGACAAGCTCGGCGTCTCCGAGCCTGTCATCACGCGCCAGGGAACCGATCAGATCTCAGTTCAGCTTGCAGGCGTCCACGACTCCGGTCGCGCGGCCGAGATCATCGGCCAGACCGCACAGCTCCAGTTCTTCGACCTCCAGGCCGACGCGCTGCCGCCCACGGCGGGCGCGGGCGGCGTGATCAACCCCTCGCCACAGCTGCTGCCCCTTCTGTCAGGGCAGCAGGAGGCGGCGAAGACGGGCACCCCGACGCAGTGGTACCTCTATTCGAAGGACAAGAAGCGCCTCGCCGGCCCCAGCGAGACGAAGGAGGACATCCTCAGGCAGTTCGGCGGAGAGCTGCCGGAAGGCTCCAAGTTCTACGCGGTTCCGGAGGGCAAGATCGTCCTCACGTGCACCGACACGGCGACGCTCTGCCCCGGCGTCGGAGTGCCGGCTCCGGGGGAGACCTACTACTACCTCTACAAGTACGAGCCGAACAACGCGACCAAGCCGGTGCCCGAGTTGACGGGGAAGGATCTCAACGCCGACGGGACGGACTGGACGTTCGGCTCCGGCAATCAGCCGATCGTCGAGCTCGACTTCACGAATAGCGGTGGCGACAAGTTCCACCAGATCACGCGCGACCTCTACGAGCGCGGGCAGAACCTGGCGAACCTCGCGGGCCAGCCCGGCAACTCCGACTTCTCGCAGAGCTTCGCGATCGTCCTCGACGGCGAGATCCGCTCGTTTCCACGGATCGACATCGCCGATTCCACGCTGAGCGATGGGATCGCCGGCGGCCGGGCGCAGATCACGGGCCTCGACTCCATTCAGGAGGCGAAGGACCTCGCGCTCGTCCTCCAGACCGGCGCCCTGCCCGTCGAGTTCGTGCAGGTGCAGAGGGAGGACATTTCCGCGACGCTGGGTGAGGACTCGCTCCACCAGGCGCTCATCGCCGGCATCGGCGGCCTCCTCGCGGTGGCCTTCTTCCTGCTCCTCTTCTATCGCTTCCTCGGAGTCATCGCGATCATCGGTCTCGGGATCTACGGCGTGCTCCTCTACGGCGCGATGCTCCTCTTCGGAGTGACGCTCACGCTGCCCGGCTTTGCCGGCCTGGTCCTCACGATCGGTGTCGCGGCAGACGCGAACGTCGTCATCTTCGAGCGCATCAAGGAAGAGGTGCGAGCGGGCAAATCGGTGCGCGCCGCCATCTCGAGCGGCTACCGCAAGGGCTTCAACACGATCGTCGACGCCAACGTCGTCACGATCATCACCGCATTCGTGCTCTTCGCGGTCGCGACCGGCGGCGTGAAGGGCTTCGCGCTCATGCTCATCATCGGAACGCTGATCTCGATGGTGACGGCCGTGGCCGTGACGCGCGCCCTGCTCGGGGTTCTCGCCGGCTTCCGCTGGTTCAACAACCCGGCGTTCATGGGCGCGAGCGCCCAGAAGATACCCGTCTGGCAGCGCGTGGACTTCATCGGGCGGACGAAGTATTGGTTCGCCGTCTCGGGCGCCGTGCTCGTGATCGGGTTCGTCTCGCTCGCGGTCCAGGGGCTGAACCTCGGCATCGACTTCAAGGGCGGCAGCCAGTTCTCGTTCAAGACGCCGCAGGCGCATCAGATCCAGGACATCCGAGACGAAACGACGAAGCTGGGGATCGGGGACGCGGTCATTCAGGGGCGCGGCACGGCCGAGAACGGCGCCTACAAGTCGTTCCAGGTGCGGACGCCGTCGATCGGGCAGCAGGAGCAAACGGACCTCTCTGCGGCTCTAAGCTCGAACCTCGATGCCACGTCTGTCGGGGTGAAGAACGTGTCGGCGAGCTTCAGCCGGCAGATCCTGAAGGGCGCGTTTCTCGCGATCATCGTGTCCCTGGCGCTGATCGTCATCTACGTGACGCTTCGGTTCGAGTTCAAGTTCGCCGTCCCCGTGCTCATCGCTCTCGTGCACGACATCTTCATCACCCTAGGCATCTACTCGCTGACACAGAGGGAGGTGACGAGCGCCACCGTCGCGGCAATCCTGACGATCCTCGGCTACTCGATCTACGACACGATCATCATCTTCGACCGCGTGCGCGAGAACATCCCGCTCATGCGGCGGTCGAGCTTCGCGGCGATCGCGAACCAGTCGCTCTGGGAGACGATCCGCCGCTCGCTGGCGACGACATTCATCACCCTCCTCCCGGTCACGTCGCTCTTCCTCTTCGGCGGCGACACCCTCAAGGACTTCGCGTTCGCGCTCATGGTCGGCATCCTCTCGGGCGCGTACTCGACGATCTTCATCGCGACGCCGTTCCTGGTCGTCCTCAAGGAGCGGGAGCCCGAGTTCGCCAAGCGAAAGAGCGCAGGGCTCCGGGAGAAGGTCGAGGAAGTCGACCTTCCGGAGGAGCAGGCCGAGGCCGAGGCGGCGAGCGTGCCGGTGCAAGAGGCGCCCGTCGCCGCGGCGGTGCCCGTGGAGGGAGCGCCCGAGCCGGGCGAGGGTGCGGCGGCAAGCGCAACCGCGAGGCGAGAGGCGCGTCGCAAGCGAAGGCGGACAAGGCCCCATGGACGAGCCCGGTAGCGCAAACCGCGATTCGAAGTCGCTCCGCACGCTCGCGGAAGAGGCGGTCCTCGCCGGCGTCGGAGCCGTCGCGCTGACGAAGGATCGCGCCGACGAGCTCGTTCAGGAGCTGGCCGGCCGCGGGAAGATGACCGGCGACGACGCCCGCGAGCTCGTGGACGAGGTCATGGGCCGGTGGCGTGGAGACGCGGTGCGCATGAGCGAGCGCGCCGGCTCGACGCTCTCCACGGTCTTCCGCGAGCTCGGCCTCATCACCCGGCGCGAGTACGAGGAGCTCGAGCTCCGCCTGGCGCAGGTCGAGCACCGGCTGCGCCTCGTCGAGAAGAAGGACCAGTGAGCTCCCGGCCGGCTGTCCGTCAGCTCGGCCGCCTCTCCGAGATCTCGCAGGTCGCAGCCAAGCACGGCTTCGGCTACTTCTTCGACACGCACCGGCCGCACGGGCCTGGCTCGCGCCGCGCACGGGAAGTCGACGTCTCGGCCGACGGCTCGAACCGCGGACTCCGTGTCAGGCAGATGCTGGACGAGCTCGGGCCGACCTTCGTCAAGTTCGGCCAGCTCCTCTCCACGCGCCCGGACATCGTCCCGCCGGACATCGTCTTCGAGCTGAAGGCGCTGCAGGACGACGTGACGCCGGTCGCCTACACGGAAGTCGAGCGCGTGATCCAGGAGGAGCTCGAGCTGACCATCGAGCAGCTCTTCCTCGACTTCGAGGAGAAGCCCGTTGCCGCCGCCTCCATCGGCCAGGTGCACCGGGCAACGCTCCCGAACGGACGCCGTGTCGCCGTGAAGGTGCAGCGGCCGGACGCGCCGCGCCAGATCGAAGCCGACCTCGAGCTCATGTATCAGGCCGCGCGCCTGGTTCGGGACCGCGTGAAGGCGCTCGAGTTCATCGACACCGTCTCGCTCGTCGACGAGTTCGCCCGCACCATCCGCCAGGAGCTCGACTACCGCATGGAGGCGCGAAACGCCGAGCAGTTCCACCGCAACTTCGCCGGGCACCCGCACGTGCGCGTGCCGCGCGTCTTCTGGAGCTATTCGCGCGCGCGGGTCCTCACGCTCGAGCTGCTCGAGGGCGTGCAGCTCCGCGATCTCGACACGGACACGTACTCCATCGAGGAGCGGCAGCGGCTCTCGTACCTGATCGCCGAGGCGTGGATGCACATGATCTTCCGCCACGGCTTCTTCCATGCCGACCCGCACCCCTCGAACATCATGGTGCTCGAGGCGACGGAGCAGATCGGCCTCGTCGACTTCGGCATGGTCGGAAAGCTGACCGACGAGGACATGTCCCGCCTCACCGGGCTGTTCATCGACGCCGTCAGCGAGCGGATCGAGGCGCTGCCGAAGCGGCTCGCATCGCTGGGCGTGCGCTACCCCAAGGATCTCGAGGAGGAGTTCGTCGCGGAGCTGCGCGACGTCTACTACCGCTACTACGGGTCGAGTCTCTCGGAGATCGACCCGATCCAGCTCATCCGAGAGGCCTTTGCGCTCATCTACCGCATGCACCTGCAGCTGCCGACTCGTTTCGTCCTCCTCGACCGCGCGATCGCCACGCTCGGCTCGGTCGGCATGGAGCTCTACCCGGACTTCAACGTCTTCGACGTCGCGAAGCCGTACGCGCGCGAGCTCATGATCGAGCGCTTCACGCCGCAGCGGATCGCGCGGCGCACCGGGCACGAGTTGCGCAACATGGCCTCGATGCTCCACGAGCTTCCCTACCAGGTGCACGACACGCTCGAGCAGGTGCGCGACGGGCAGATCGAGGTCGGCTTCCGCCACGAGGGCCTTGAGGACCTGATCAAGCGCATGGACATCGTCTTCAACCGCGTCGGGATCGCGATGGTCGCGGTCGGTGGCGCACTCACCTCCGCGTTGCTCGCCCTGGTCTCCAACGGGGTCGGATCCTTCTTCGGGATCCTCTCGGTCGTCGGGCTCGCCCTGTCGGGCTTTCTCAGCATCTGGCTCGTCTGGAGCGTCCTCCGCTCCGGCCGCCTCTAGCTCCCGGGACCCTTTTGCGCTCGGTCGGCGTAGTAGCGGCATGCGCACTCGATTTGTCATCGCAGCTCTCGTTGCCCTCGTCCTCGCGCCGCTTGCCAACGCGGACGGCCTCCCGATCGCCGACGCCGGCTCGCCCGCCATCGTCGGCGGGGACGACGTGGGCGGCCGCCTGGTCGCCCTGCCCACCGAGCGCGGCACCGTCGTCGCCCGAATCGGCGAAACGGTCTACGTGTCGCGCCTTCTGGACGGCCGCTACACCGTCCCCGTCGTCGCTCTCGACCACACCGCGTCCGGCCTTTCGACCGACGGCTCGACGCTCGTGCTCATCAACCCGCGCCGCAGCTTCCCGCGCGCCCGGACGAGCTTCGTCGTCCTGAACGCCAAGAACCTGCGCGTGAGAGGCCACATCGTTCTCCAGGGCGACTTCAGCTTCGACGCGCTGTCGCCGGACGGGACGCGCCTGTTCCTCATCCACTACCTGTCGCGCAGGGACCCGACCCGGTACGAGGTCCGTGCCCTCGATGTCCCCAGCGGGAAGCTCCTGCCGACGCCGATCGTCGACAAGAGCGAGCCCGACGAGCGCATGGCCGGTTTCCCGATCACGCGCCAGACGACCGTGGATGGGCGCTGGGCCTACACGCTCTACGACGGCTCGGGCAAGGAACCGTTCCTCCACGCGCTCGACACGGTGAACGGGGAGGCGCACTGCATCGACCTCGAGCTGCTCGCCGGGCGGCAGGACCTCTACGACCTGCGCCTCGGGCTGGGCCCGGGAGACTCCGGGCTCGCGGTGCTCGACGGAGCCGAGAAGCTGACCGTGATCGATACGAGCGACTTCGAGCCCGTCGCGGCGAAGACGGTCACCCCGGACGCGGTAGAGAACTCGTCGGGATTCCGGTGGCCGCTCGCCGTGCTCTCGGCAGCCGGCGTTTTCCTCCTTGCAGGAGCGGCCCTGGTCCTGTGGCGCCCCCGCCGCGCGCGTTCGTCTCGGGCTACGAACGTCGCTCTAGCTCGCCGTTCGGCCCCCGGACGTAGATTCTCACCTCGCGCCTAGGCGCCTGTTCGGGTTTCAGGTGGACGATCTGAACGGCGCTGGCCGGAGCAGCCTCGCTCGGCCGCGGCTCGGAGACTTCCTGGCTCGCTGCGGCTCGGAGGGGGCGACTTTTCCGCTGGCTTCCCGTCTTCCGCCGGCTTCCCAGCTGCGATGCGCTCGGCGAGCGCGCGTGCTCCCTCTGCGTCCACAGGAGAATCGTGGCTCTCTTTTGCAGCTTTGGACCCGTGCGAAAGGCCAGCTGTGCCCGCCTTCCGTGTGGTCCCACAGCCTCTGGACTGCTTGTTGCGCTTCTTCCGCAAAGGACATCTAGCCGCGCCCCGCCGCCGTTTGTAGCGTCCGCGGCCATGGTTGGTGGGACGGTCCTGGTGGTCGAGCACGAGAATTCCGTGCGCGCCTACCTGGAGCAGCAGCTCGCAGACGATGGGTTCGAAGTCCTCTCCACCGACAGGGCCACGGCGGCGCTCGAGCTCGTCGAACAGGCGCGGCCGAGCCTCGTCCTTCTCGACGCCGTCCTGCCGGATGCCTCCGGGTTCGAGGTCTGCAGCCGTCTGCGCCAAGGCGAGCCCGGGCGGGCCTGGGACCGAGACGTGCCCGTGATCATGGTCAGCACCCGCGGCGATCCGGTCGACCGCGTGCGCGGCTTCGCGCGCGGCTGCGACGACTACGTCGTGCGCCCATTCGTCTACGACGAGCTGATCGCACGGATGCGTGCAGTTCTGCGCCGCTCGTCCGGGCCGCGCCACGCGCGCCTCTCGGTCCGCGACCTCGAGATCGACCTCGCCGCGCGCCTGGTCACCGTCGCCGGCGAGCCCGTGCAGCTCTCCGCGAAGGAGTACGAGCTGCTCGTCGCCCTCGCCGAAGACCCGGAGCGCGTCTTCAAGAAAGAGGACCTCCTGCGAGAGGTCTGGGGCTTCCGCTCGCTGGGTAGGACGCATCGTAGTTACCCCACTTGAACGCCCGCACACGTTGTCGCCCAGGCCCTCATCGGCGCTGGTGAGGCTCTCCTACCTGGGCGTTCAGCACAGACAACAGAACTGCGCTTTCGCAGGACTTTCAAGCGCTCTGACGGGCTCGAACCGTCGATCCCCTTCTTACCATCGAGCAACGAGGAAGGATCCGAGGGCAAGGCCGGAAAGCCGCGGGCACGAAAGCCGCGCAAGAACAAGGATCTACGAGGGGGACATGACCGCGCGTGCCCGCCGGCGCCCGGGTTGCTGTTCCCTCGATGTTCCCTTCGGACCTCTTGACGCACCGGCACGCTCGCGCCGGAGGCGGTCGCGGCAGCCACGCTCGGTACGGACGCGGCGATTGGCGCGGCGGTGGCG
>JBKPPF010000011.1:0-32849 GCA_046733475.1 Actinomycetota bacterium | reverse complement strand
ATCTACAAGAGCGCGGACGGAGGCGGTACCTGGACTGCCGCCGGTCTGCAGGGCAAAGAGGGCGGCCCGCTCGGCAGCGGTCCGAGCCTGCTTGTGATCGATCCGCAGCATTCGCAGACGCTTTACGCGAGAAGAGGCGTGAGTAGAAGCGCAGGTCTCTTGAAGAGCACGGACGGGGGAAGCACCTGGCGCGCTGTCAATCCGCCCGGAGACGTCCTCGTGCTCGCCATCGATCCGCTCGATTCGGAGACCCTCTATGCCGGTACGGACGGCGGCATCTCCAACAGCACGGACGGCGGTCGGACCTGGACGGTCCTCCAGGCGGGGCGGGAAGCGCGTGGTTGGAACGATGTGCTCGTGCTCGATCCGAGCAACTCCACGACGCTCTACGCGGGTGGTAACGACAGCGGCGTCCTCAAGAGCACGGACTCGGGCCGAAGCTGGGAGGTCTCCGCCGCCGGCATGACCGGGGCACGGGTGGACGAGGTTGCAGCTCCGAGTCGCGGCTCTGCCTATGCCCTCGTCGGGTCGCAGGGCCTCTTCAAGCGGACGCAGCAGGGTTGGCGACGTGTCTCTGGATCACCGGCTGCGAGCGTCCTCGCCGTCGACCCGCAGAGCCCCGAGACGCTCTATGTGGTCACCGACGACGGACGCATCTCGAGGACAAGGGATGGCGGCGACAGCTGGAGGAGAGTGTCCGCGCCTCCGGTTCCGAAGACGGCTGAAATCGCTGCGCTAGCCGTCGACGCGCAGAACTCGAGAACCCTGTACGTAGGCACCGCCGACTATGCCAACTCGGGCTATGACTGGAGCAGCATCTACAAGAGCAGCAACGGTGGCGCGACGTGGCGCACGCTGCTGGGGGCCGGGCTTGGCCCCCGCTACCTCTCGCTGCTCGCGGTCGACCCACGGAATCCGGAGAACCTGCATGCGACCGGCGAGCTTTATTACAGGTCGGACGATGGGGGCACGACATGGACGACCCCTCACGTCACGCAATCACTTGACAATGTCGGCGCGCTCGCTTTTGACCCGAGCGAGCCGGCGACCATGTACCTCGGCACGGATGATGCCCGCGTCTTCAAGAGCACGGACCGAGGCGCAAACTGGCGTGACTTAAATGTGAGCTTTAAGGATCTCTCAGACGACCGCCGCATCACCGCACTTGCCGTGAATCCGCAGGCCGGGAATAAGGTCTACGCGGGTACCGATTCTGGACTCTTCATCAGCGGCGACGGCGGCGAGAGCTGGCGCCGCTACGACGGCGGCGACATTCTGGCACGGGGCGTCGATGACCTCGCCATCGATCCGAGCGGAAGGACGCTCTACATCGGGGGCAACGCCGGCGTGTTCGAGCTGAGCCTCGCCGGTCACTGAGCGCCCCGCGGCCGGCGTTGTCGATGCTTCGCACCCGACTTAGGTGGATCATCCTCGTCGCGGTAGTCACTGCGGTGTCGGCGGCCGCTCAGGTTGGTTGCTCCAGCGGCGAAGCCGAATCGACGACGGTGAACGGGGAGTCGAATGCCAAGACGACTGCGTCGGAGCAGGACATCGTGCGCGCGGGCGCCACCGAGATTGACATCACCGGTGACTGGCTCTCGGCGGGAGCAGGCGCGGTGTGGCTCTCCGATCCGCAATCCAGCACGATCTACCGACTTGACTCCGAATCGGGCGAGACCGTGGCCACCGTTCATGTTCCGCAAGGAGTTTGCGCGGCGTCTGACTTCGGGTTCGGCGCATTGTGGACCGAGACTTGCGACAAAGCCGGCTTGGCGAAGATCGACCCGAAGACGAACCATGTGAGCGCGCACGTTGCTCTTCCCGTCGGCGCTGTCGGCGAAGACGGCGAAGCAAGCGTGGGGGCGGGCGAGGGCGCCGTCTGGCTGGTTGTCGGAGACAAGAGATGCGAGTCCTGCTCAATCGCCCGGGTCGATCCCCAGGCGCTTCGCGTGGTCGCCCGGACCCCCGTGCGCGAGGGCGCAGCGGCGGTGCGCGTCGGGGAAGGGGGCGTGTGGGTGACGAACCCATCGAAATCGATCGTCCAGAAGATCGACCCCCGCACTAATCGCGTCGTGCTCACTACTCAGGTCGGGCCAACGCCACGCTTCCTCGCCGTCGGCGAGGGTGCAGTGTGGACGTTGAACCAGGGCGATGGCTCGCTCACGCGTCTTGATCCCACAAGCGGTGAGGTCGTTGCCACGATCTCGGCCGAAGTGATTGGCGAGGGCGGCGACATAACCACAGGCATCGGGTTCATCTGGGTGCGCGGTAGCGATTTTCTTCTCACGTCCGTCGATCCGGGGACGAACGCAATCGATACCCGCTACGGCCCTCCGTCGGGAAGCGGCGGCGTCATCGTTGCTTCGGGCGCGGTTTGGCTTTCCGCGCACTTTGTGGGCAAGGTCTGGCGCCTCCCATCTAGCCCCGAGTGACGTGCGGCGGGCGGTGCGCGCTTGTCAGCGGCGTGTCAGTTCGTTCGGTCCAAACCCGCCGACATCAGTCCAATCGCGCGCACGGCGGTTCCGCTGTGGGAGCGGCCTTGTCCAAAGCAGGCCACCCTTGTCGACTATGGGGGCAGGCTCGACAAGCTGGGGGTCACTGGTTCGAGCCCAGTACCGCCCACAGGGAGAGCCCCGCAAACCGGGGCTTTTTGTTTCAGGGGAGAAACCGGGGATACCTGCTCTGGCTGGTTTTTGGCTGGAACCGAGCCGCGTTCTAGGATCGCGGGCGCGGCACCTGACGCGCCGGTCGTTAGCCCGCGACAAGGCGATACACGGCATATGCGAGGAAGCTGAGTAAGGCCAACACTGATAGGGCCATTTGTGTGCCTCGCCCGACCGTCGCCTTAGGCCGCTCGACCGGCTTGTCTTCGGCGATGACCGTCCGGGGCTTCCGCGCCTGCGATGTCTCCGACTCCAGGCGGAGGGCATAGAGCTCGACGCGTAACTCCTCGACGGTGCGCTCGTACAACTGCGCCTGGTGTTTCCAGTACTCGGCTTCGTCAGCGAGCTGCGCGACCAGCCATTCGAGCTCGACTCCAGCAGGCCTGGCGCGGGCCCTGGCTATGAATGACTCCTGCGGCTCCCTCATCCCGAACCCCCGGATCGACGGCGCGCCGCAAAACGCCTATCCCGCAGACCAGCTCTTATTGTCGCAGAGGGCCTGCGCTTGTAAAGCGTTTCCCGGCCGCCGTCTTTTCGGCTTTTCAACGGATGATCGACCTCCGCGCCGATCAGGGGCAGAATCGGGTTCAGTGACCTAACTACGCTCGGTGCAGCCGAGACCCTGAATGGCGCCTCCAGCAGCTTCAGGAGGCGAAGGAGCGGGAGGCCAGCCGCCGCGAGGCCGACCCCCGAGGGCTTCAAGGCGGCAAGTCGGGAGGCGAGCGCCAGGTGCCGGGCGAAGCAGGCGAAGGAGGGACGCACCTTCCACGAGCTCCTCGAAAGCGACCGACGGCGACCCCGACCTCCTCGCCTGGGTTCTCCGCGACGAGCTCCGGCGCGGGAGGATCGACTACCACTCCTCCAGCCGCTACACCCTGAACGGCGGGCTCCCCGAGGATGTGAAGGAGGCGCTGCGCTCGCTAGAGGTACAGGGCGGCCCAAGGACTCCAGAAACAGTCGCCTGGGTAGGGCGGCGAACCTGTCCAGTGCGTCGGAAGCGGGTCATCGAGCCCGTATCTCACAGCGAGGGGGCCAACGGTTGAAGCCGAGGCTTCACGCACGCTCGCCAAGAGCTCGTCGAACTCTCAGTCGCGGCGCCCGGGCATTCGACTCGCCGCCCGGCTCCTTTAGTCGGTTACGTCCTCAACGCCCACGGCTCGCTCGTGGCGGGCGCGAGTAAGTACCTCGTCTACGCGTTGGCGCGAGACTCCGAGCGCTCGGCCGAGCTCGGCCTTACTGGCGCCGGCCTCGTGTGCGTCGAGTAGCGCGCTCCGGAAATCGCGCCTTGCTTTGTCGAGGCGGTGAAGCGCATCGAGCGCCTTCTTGTAGGCGCGGAGCACGGTCTTGATTTCAGCATCGTGTGCCATGTCCGCACCATAGCAGGCAAGGGCAGCTTGCACTTGTAACGCAGGTGTTACTTGCGCTTGCGCTCGCACTCCGCTATTTTCTTGGCGCCGGGGTAACCGCGGCCGGCCGGGAGGACATCGGCGGGACGCGCCCCGTCACCACCTACAGAGGACTTCAGCAAACACCGGGCGTGTTCCGCTGCGCTCGGCCTCCCTAACAGGTTCCCCACACCAGGGAGGTCGGGCGGAGCGGGGGTAGTCCTGCTCCACGGACAAAAGGAGTCAGATTGAGGAAGTTCGTAGTAGCCGCGGCGGTCGCCGTCGTAGCTTTGGCCTCGGTGGCCACGGCTACGGCTGCATCGCTTCCCACCGGTCAGTACCTCCGCTACAGCGGTGCAGGCGAGCACGTGTGGAACAAGACGGGTGGCGACAGCCCGCACGACACAGACGCGAAGGCCCTCCGGCTCAAGGTCGGCGACCCGAGCGCCGGCGAGTACGCCGTCGCGTACTCGAAGCGGTCGCTCAATATCGCGACCGAGGCCAATGCCGTGCAGAACCTCTCGTTCGAGTTCAAGGAGTCGGCGCACGTCGGCGCAGGAGCTCCGCGCATCTCTGTCGAGTTCCAGAACGGTGACGTGGCGTACCTGAGCGCCTTCTACTGCAACCACCCGATGGCCGTCACCGGCGACGAGTGGGGAAGGGCCGATTTCACCCAATTCACGAGCGACTGCTCGTTCTTCGTATCGGGTGACACGGCCGGCCAGTACGCAGCCGATGGGAGCCGCTCAGCCTGGCAGGTCTACACCGATGCGCATCCCAGCCAAATCGTCGAGCAGGCGTACCTCGTCGCCGATGAGACCGGCGGGTATCGGATCGATCGCCTCACCCTCGGGGCCGGGGTCATGTACACGTCCGGCAACCAGGTCGGAAAGTCGTGCACGACGGAAGCGTCCTGCTGAAGAAGTAAACGACGCGCAGCTGACTTCGCTGCGCTCGGCCTCCCTTTGCGGCGGGGAGGTCGAGCGGAGCCGGGAATGAGCTCGTGCAGGTCGCTCGGCCACTAAGGACGAAACGAGGCTCGGGCTCATCTCCTGAGTTTCGTCGCTCGCTGCCTTGGCGAGCCTGAAGAGTCCCTGACCGAAGGAGCACGAAATGCTGAGACTGATTCCCCTCGCTGCCGCAATCGCAGCAGCTCTCGCCCTTGCGGGCGTCGCCCAGGCCGACACCCCGGGCTGCGTGACGAAGCGCGAGTACCGCCACGTCCACAAGAACGACTCGATTCGGCGCGTCCATCGCATCTTCGACACCCGTGGTTGGCTTCAGGAGAAGGGCACCTCGGGCGGCTACCCCGCGAAGCTCCGCTTCTACAAGGCGTGTCCCTCCGCTCCGTACTCGACGGTCGCGGTCGGGTACCACAAGAAGGCGGACGGCGTCTGGCGCCTCGCTGAGAAGACTTGGGTGGTGGGAGGCGAGTGAGGGCGGCTGACTCACTCGTCGTCGTCGTGCGCGCCGAGTCTAGGGAGGGGCTCATCGAGCGGCGGCCTTGGCGAGGGGCAGGTCAACTACCGGCTGGTTAGCCACCCGACCGAGCATGGCCCGGGTAACGCCTACGGGCGAGTAGTGACCGCGTAAGGCGAGTGCGGGACCCGCTTCGCAGGGTGCCCAAGATCTCTAAGTACACCAGTAATGATCGGACGCGTGACCCGCGGAGTGAATGTAAGCCACCAGGGCGCCAGTCCCCGCAGTCACGCGCCCTGATTCCCCAGGCGCTGCTCGATGCGCTCCCGTCGCTCCGCGTTCCAGCGCCTGAGCTCCTCGGTATGCGCCTTCCTTGCTTTCCAGGCGGCCTCCGCCTCGGCCTCGCGCCGTCTCTGTCGGTGGGCGCGGGTTGCTTCCACGTGGCAGTCGGCGCACCAGGAGGAGAGCCCGTCGCGGCAGCGAGGATTCCGGCGAAATTCCTGAGAGCTCTTCACCTGCCCGCAGTTCCGGCATCTCTTCGCGTCATCGCCCTTCTCTCGCTTTTTTTCACTTTCCCTCGCGGAAAACGGGCTGGGTGTCTCCTCCGTGGCGCTCTCAAAAAGCCGGTTACGCTGGCTTGCATTCAAGCTGACGCCGTGACCAGACGAAGAACTTGACTGGTGCGCAAAGGGGTTCTCATAGCGTTCGCCGTCGTCGCCGGCATCGTCGTGCTGCCCGTCGTCGCCACGCTCGCCTTCTTCCTCGTCGACTCCGTCCACGTCATCGCCTCCGAGCGGGGTGAGTGCAGCGAGAGCCAGATACGCGTCTTTGGCGAATTTCCGCAGTACGGCGGGAAACGGCTCGAACCCGACTACAACAGCCAGGGCTGCTTCGTCGCCTTTACGACGGAAGATCCCCCCGAGGACGTGCGGAGCTACTACACGGAGCAGCTGGCGGCCCGCGGCTGGACGCTCGACCATCCCCCGCCCCCCGTCCCCGGACAAGAGCCCGGAGCTCTTGACGCGGCCCGGGGCCGAAACGGGTACGAGATCCTCACCGAGTCGACGCGGGAGGGGACGTCCGTCGTGGTCTACGTCATCGAGAGGTAGCAATAGGCTCTCAGCGGCCTGGTTCCGCGAGCGGATGGCACACCTCGCCTAGCGAGAGCAGGTTCTCGAGCGCGTGCGTACCTCCGCGTGCTCGAGGAACGATGTGATGGACGTGTAGCCGTAAGGTTTCGGTGGGGGTGGCACCGCAAGGCACGCAGCGGTGGCCGTCACGGTGAAGCGCCGCCTTCCGCGCCCGCTGCCCATTGCTGGGAAGCAGTACAGCCGTTATGCCGACTGCCGTCGCGGTTGACGGTACTGACATCGGCACGGAGCTCGAACGGGCCCAGGTGGTTCTTACCCCTCACTCCGTCTGCCCTTGGGCTTTCACCCAACACCGACGGGGGTTCTATGGAATCTGGGAAGGTGAACGGCGGCGCATCCTTCTGCTTACGGGCGCGCAACCCCGGCGAGCGAGCATGACGCGGGGGAGGCGCGCCGTTCGTTCGCCTCCTGGCCGCTTGTCACGCCGGACCCGTCGTCCTAGGCAGCACCCCGCACCCCCAAGGCCGGGAACGAGGTGGACGCTTTCACCGGTTCGAATCCGGTCCGCGCCTCTTTGCAGCCGTCCCCGCTCAGTCGAGCTGGTGGATGCCGAACGCGACGACGAAGCCGAGCGCCGTCGCGATCCCGACGAGCTTGTGGCCCTGCTCGAAGGCCTCCGGCATCATCGTCTCGGCCAGCATCGCGAGGATTCCGCCTGCGGCGAACGTGAGGATGAAGGCGACGGTGTCCGGCGAGGCGTCCTGGAAGAGGCTGTAGCCAAGGAGGGAGGAGAGCCCCGAGACGAGCGCGATCGCGATCCACATCCAGAGGATCCGGGACTTCCGCCAGCCGCTCGTCACCAGTCCGGCCGTGGACGAGATCGCCTCGGGCAGGTTCGAGATGAAAACCGCGGCCAGGTAGGCCGTGCCGACGGCGCCGCCCTCGACGATCGTCAGCCCGATCACGAGGGATTCCGGAATCCCGTCGAGCACAGTCCCGAGCACAATCGCAAGGGGAGACCCCTCCTCCTGAGCGCCGCCCGAATCCTTGCGGTCCGCACCGCCGTACCGGGAGATGACCAGATCGCCGCCGAAGAAGGCGAGGGAGCCGGCGAGGATCCCGAGCAGCGGCGCCCATTTGTCGGGGCCGTTCTCGACCGCTTCCTCGACGAGGTCGAAGGAGATCGCACTGATCAGGACTCCGGCGCCGAAGCCCATGATCAGGCCGATCACCTTTCGGTCGATGTGGACGAGGAGGGTTGCGACGGCGCCGATGACGAGCGACGAGGCGGCGAGAAGCCCCCAGCCGAATGCGGCGCCCATCAGGCGTCATCCTTGCGGCCGACGATCGCGACGAGCCCATCCGGCAGTTCCTCGTCCCCGAAGGATTCGGCGACCCGGGCTTGGACTCCGTGCTCCGCGAGAAGCGCGGGGACGGCCCCAGTGTCGACGAGGACGTTCTCGTGGCGCTCGTCGTCGCGCCGCCAGGTGTCGTCCTCGCTACGCAGAAAGGCTGCGATTTCGCGGACGAAGAGGTTCCGCCTCGGGAGGCTGAAGCGCGTGACGATCGCCCAGTCGTCCGCGATCCGGCTCGAGCTCGGCTCGTCACGCCGTAGCTCACCGTAGCGCAGGTCGCAGAGGTCGAGGGCGAGGACACCGCCTGGCCGCAAGGCGTCTGCGGCGGTGGCCAAGGCACGCTCGACGGCGGCCTCGTCGGAGAGGTAGCTGAGGACATGCCCGACGGAGACGACCGCGTCGCACTCGGGCAGGGGGTCGTCGGGGAGAACCAGCTGCTGTACCTCGGCGCCGGGCGCCGTCTCCCGGGCAAGCGCCAGCATCGCGAGCGATGCGTCCGTGGCAATGACGTCGTGTCCGGCCTCGAGGAGGCACCGGGTGAGGAGGCCGCTCCCGCAGCCGAGCTCGAGAACGAGGCCGCCGCGCACCGGCTCGAGGAGCGCGAGGATGCCCGGTGCGGTGGCGTCGGCGTGGAAGCCGAAGCCGAGGTGGTGCACCAGCGCGAGATCGTCGCCGTAGTAGGTCAGGCTGCCTCGCCGGCGGGATCGCCCCACGTGTGCCAGCGCTCGACCTCGAAGAGAACGCTCATTCCGTGGTAGGAGCGGTCCTCGTAGGGCTCCCCAAGATAGCGACGGGAGAGAGTGTCGATGTCGGCGAGCTCCGGGTCCTCCCGGATCTCGACCGCGCGCCCGAGGAGCGAGAGCTGGTTGTACCAATCGTCTCCGAGCACCGTGAGGGCAACGCGCGGCTCGCTACGCAGGTGGCGGAGGCGATGGCTGTCTCGGTCCATCGTCAGGAGGATGCGCCCGTCGTCCTCGAGGCCGTACCAGCACGCCGTCGTCACGGGCGACCCATCGTCGCGGACGGTACCCACGACCGCCGAGCGTGGCCCCTCGAGGAATGCGCGAAGCGCGGAAGGGAGCGGCGCGGCGGGCATGTGCCTCTCCTACCATAGAGGCCGCCCCGAGGGCCAGCCTTAGACGAGCGGCGCTTCGTCCGCGATGAGTGCAGAGCGCTGCTCTGCTTCTGGAACGACAGGCTTCCAAGCAGGGAGGAGCGCGGAGATGACGGTCGGGCCTCCAGGCTTGCTCTGAACGTCGAAGCGGCCGCCCAGGAGCCTCGCCCGCTCGCTCATGCCGAGGAGGCCAAAGCGGCCGCGCCGTGCCGCGCGAACGAGAGTCCGCGAGACGTCGAAGCCACGCCCGTCATCGGTGATCTCGAGCCGGGTATGGGCAGGGGTCGCCTCGATCGAAACGGTGATCGAACGCGCGTCGCTGTGGTCGCGGGCGTTCGAGAGCGATTCCTGGACGATCCGCACGAGAGCAATCCGCTGAGAATGGGTCAAGGATTCGAACGACCCTTTCAGGCTCAGCTCGACCGGAATCTCGCTCTGAAGCCGAAACCCATCGATCTCGCGTCTGACGGTTTCGTCCAGCGGGCGGCTGGCGACTGTCGGCGACTCGAGCGAGTGAACGACGTCGCGGAGCCCGCTGTCGAGCGCAGCGATGCGCGATTGAAGGTCGTCCAGAAAGCCGAAGAGGATCTCTTCCGGAATCGGCGCCTGGTGAGCCTCGACGCGCCCCTTGAGCATGCGGATGTCCCCCGCGAGTGCCGCCACGTCCTGGATGGGGCCGTCGTGCAGGTCGAACCCGATGCGAGTCAAGAGCCGCTCTCCGCTGGAGACGAGGGCTCGCTCGCGGGACGCATTCCGCGCCAAAAGGGCTTCGCGCTCGAGAATCGGTGTCACCGCCGCTGCGGTCTCCGCGGCAGCGGCCAGTGCGGCCGCCTGGTCGGCCTGATCGGCGCGGACGACGAAAACAGCCTGCACATGCTGCCAACGCTCCACCGGGACCACCCGCACAAGTCCCACGGCCACCGCGCGCCCGGCGAGCGCGTCTCGAGCGGCTGCTCGTGCTCGGCGGCTCGGACCGGCCTCGTTGCTGAACGACACGCAACGAGGGCTACTTTCGTCTCCCTGCGCCCAGAGGGACACATCCTGGACCGGCGCGAGTGCAGCAAGCATCCGGACCTGTATCTCGAGAGCCAGGGGCGGAGACAGTGCCAGGAGGGATGGATTCCGCGTGGCATGCGAGTGCACCTGGAGCGCAAGGGCGTGGAGCTCCGATCCGGAAGCCTCGGCGACCTCGTGGAGTAGCCGGCCCACGCCTCCGGGAGCCCAGCCGTGATCGAGTGACCGCTCGACGAGGGCGTCGGCGAGCGCGGAGACCAACCCGACGTCGTCCCGCGGGGTCTTCTCTGCGAAATCCACGATGCGCCGCGTTTCCGACGCGGAAAAGCCAAGGCGCGCCGAGGAGCGATGGATTTCGCCACCCGATTTGAACGCCTCCCGGCGCTTGTCCACAGTCGCCATTTTCCTCCCGACCCTCTCCGCAGCCCCAAAGAATTTCCTGGGAGCGCGAATTGTCGTGCCAAATCTCGATTTGTTCAATAGGCCATTCGGGGTTACTTCAATAGGCCGAGCGGCCTATGGACGCCGGTCCGGAAATCGTTCACTGTCAGTTCTCGCGCGCGGAGCGCTGCGGCACAGTCGCCTTCGCGCAGGGAGAAATGGGACAGAGGAGAGGGATCTTCGTTTGCTTGCGCCCGGCACAGGATTGCCTCAACTCGCGGTGACCGAGACCTTGACCATCGGTCGGTCCCCTGGGTGGGCGCACGTCTTAGTTTCAACAGTGACGTAATGACAAAGGCCGCCGACGGGCGGACTAGGGGGAGGAGTACAGGCATGACAACTGCGGCAAAGGCTAAGACCGGCACACATTGGCGGAGGATTTTCGCCCTGACGGTGTTTGGGGCGCTGATGCTGGCGGCCCTTGCGTTTGCGAATAGCGGGCGGGCGGCGATCGAGACACCGCCGCCTCCATCGGTGTGGTCCGACAAGGCCGACTACGCGCCGGGGGAGCAGGTCAACCTCTCGGGCGCGAACTGGGCTCCTGGCCAGTCCGTGCACATCCGCGTGAACGACGACGCGGGCGAGACCTGGCGTCGAGACGTCGACGTCACCGCCGACGCAAGCGGCGCGATTTCCGATCAGTTCAACCTCCCTGACTGGTTCGTCGCGCAGTACTCCGTTACTGCCACAGGCGCCTCCTCCGGGACGGCGACGTGGAGCTTCACCGATTCGAACCCGGGGACTATCACGGTGACTCCAGCCAGCGTGACGACCGCGCAGGGATCGCCTGCGGGGTACACGGTGTCGCTGGCCGTTGGAGGAAATAGCAACCAGTGCGACGTAACGTTGGCCGCCTCGGGACTGCCCACCGGTGCTAGCGCGGCGTTCGCGACGAACCCCCTTGTCACGACTGGCGCCGGGAGCTCCCCACAAACGACGAGTTTGACGATCAACACGGTGGCGACCACGCCGACGGGGTCGTACACGATCACCATCAGTGGAAGCAGGAGTGGAGTTGGTTGTCAGGGACCCGGGGCCACGCCGGGGTCCGCGACCCTCGCCGTTACGTCCGGCGACACGACTGCTCCCACGGTGTCTTCCATCAACCGGCTTGACGCTTCTCCCACGAATACGGTGGGCAACGTCCGCTGGACGGTCACGTTCAGCGAGAACGTCACTGGTGTCGGCGCGGGTGATTTCGGACTCGTCCCGAGCGCCGGAGTCACCGGCTCCTCGATCACCAATGTGAGCGGTAGCGGCTTGAGTTACACCGTCACAGCCTCGACCGGGACGGGCAACGGCACACTAGGACTCAACCTCGTGGACGACGATTCGATCGTCGACGCAGCGGCCAACAGGCTCGGCGGCACCGGCGCCGGGAACGGCAACGTCACCGGGCAGACGTACACGATCGACCGCTCCGCACCGACCGTGACGGCAGCAGCGGTGCAAGGCGATTCGCCCAGCTTCAGCGGCGCTACCGCCTACACGGCCGGCGACTGGACGGACAAGGACCTTCGTATCACGTTCACGTGCGCCGATACCGGGGGTAGCGGACTCACCGCTGGATCGGGCGATCAGACGCAGGATTTCACCGCTGAAACGAGCGCGGCAACGGCGACGTTCAGCGGTATCTGCGCCGACAACGCGGGGAACACCGCTTCTGGCGCGACATTCGGCGCGATCAAGATCGACAAGACGGCGCCGGTGATCTCCGACCTCGGCCCGACGCCCGCCTCCCCGAACGGAAACAACGGCTGGTACACGAGCGACGTCTCGAACGGCTTCGAGGCGACGGATGCGACCTCCGGCCTGAGCGCAAGCTGCATCACGAGCTTCCCGCTCGCAAGCGGCCACAACCGCCAGTCCCAGACGACCTCGGGTGAGGGCTCGGCGGTGCACGTGACCTCCGAGGCGTGCACGGACGTGGCCGGCAACTCGGCCTCCGGCAAGCAGAGCGCCGACTTCATGATCGATAAGACCGACCCCTCGGTGACCGTCTCCCTCGCACGCACGCCCGACCACAACGGCTGGTACAACCACGCCGTCGACTACGGCGTCAGCGCGTCGAGCGATGCCACCTCGGGCATCGATAACTGCGATATGGATGCGACCTACAGCGGCCCGGACGATTCCGCCGCCTCGGTCAGCCGCTCGTGCACGGACGCCGCCGGGAACACCGGCTCCGACTTGGTCGCCTTCCAGTACGACGCGACCGACCCCTCGGTCTCGGCGACGCCGAGCCGCAGTCCCGACCACAACGGCTGGTACAACCACGCCTTCTCGGCCAGTTACAGCGGCACCGACGACACGAGCGACATCGACGAGTGCGACGCCGCCGACAGCTACAGCGGCCCCGATACGGGCTCAGGCTTGGTCAGCGGCAGCTGTACTGACAACGCCGGCAACTCCGGGGCCGCTTCTTACAATTTCCAGTACGACACCACGAATCCGACCATCAACGCGACCTTGACGCCCGCCGCCAACGGAAACGGGTGGAACAAGACTGACGTCGATGTTCACTTCATCTGCAATGACAACCTCAGCGGTATCGATCCAGCCTATGGATGTCCAGCTGATCAGACGCTGACTTCCGAAGGGCTGCACACGCTCCATGTAGCCACCGCCGACGACGCAGGCAATGTCGTGACGCCCAGCTTCGACGTGCGGGTCGACAAGACAAACCCGACGATCAGTGGATCCGCTTCGCCCGTTGCTAATTCCTATGGATGGAACAACACGAGCGTGGCAGTCTCGTTCAGCTGCGCGGACGGCCTTTCGGGGCTTGATTCGTGCGAGTCTGACCACGTCCTCAGCTCCGAGGGAGCGGGGCAGTCCGTTACAGGCCAGGCGCAAGACAAGGCGGGCAACCAAGCAACCTCGACGGTCAGCGGCATCAACATCGATAAGACGAATCCTGTCGTCGCAGTCACGGGCGTTTCGAATGGGGCCGTCTACACGCTGGGTTCAGTGCCGGCGGCAGGTTGCTCGACGTCAGACGCGCTGTCGGGTGTGAAAACCACTGCGACGTTAAGCAGTTCTGGCGGGCCAGTTGGTTCAATCACCGCCTCCTGTAGTGGGGCCGAGGACAAGGCTGATAACACGAACAGCGCATCCGTGACGTACACGGTGACCTACAACTTCACCGGCTTCTTCGCACCGGTCGACAACGACCCAACGTGCAATGTGGTCAAGGCAGGATCAGCGGTGCCGATCAAGTTCAGCCTCCACGGTTACCAGGGCATGAGCATCTTTGCCTCTGGATACCCGGCGGTCAGCGCCGGCACCTGCGCGGGCTTCGCGCTCGACACCGTTGAGGAGACCGTGACTGCAGGCGGTAGCAGCCTGAACTACGACTCAACGTCCGACCAGTACATCTACGTGTGGAAGACCGACAAGGCGTGGGCCGGCAAGGCGATGCGCTTTACGGTCAAGCTCGCCGACGCGACCTACCACTACGCACGGTTCACGTTCACCAAGTAGTCGACCCACCCGTCCAAGCCCATATGAGGGGGAGCGCCACGGCGCTCCCCTTATTCGTCCAGGGCCCCGGCGACCCGACCGGAGAGATAGTCAGGACCGGCCTTAGGGCTATGTTCCGCGCCGGCGCTGAATGCGATTAATGGGGGGTGCCGCAGGAAGTCCGACTGACGCCGCCCGAGCTGGTGGACGATTTCGTCGCCGTGCTTCGCGATGCGGGGAAGGCAGTCCGAAAGCGCGGCTGCTTCGTGGTGGTCGAGGACGAGGCCGACGCCGAGCCGGAGCAGCAGCTGGAGCTCGTCTTTTTCCTGCGTACGTGGGCGCTATCGCATCCCGACCTCGCCTTCGAGGTCCAGGACGCCGTCTGAGAAGAATTGCCTTCCGGCCCTTGAAAACTGCCGATTTCGTACCAGAATGTGCTTGACGAAGGTCCTTAGGTCTAGGTCCGGACCAGACCTTCGCCGGATGGATGGCGGCGAGAAGTATTGAGACTTTGTAAAGGGAACCGGACGGTTTCGTGCGAATTCGGGAGATTCGCACCGGGAGAGCGGGAGAAGGAGTTGCGGCTATGAAGGTTCTTGTTGCGGACGACCATCGGCTGATGGTCGAGGGCATCCGGCGGGCCCTTGAGGGTGCTGAGGAAATCGAGGTCGTAGGCGAGGCGAGCACGGGAAGCCAAGTGCTTCCGCTCGTTCGCCGGCTGCGCCCGGACGTCGTTCTGCTCGACATGCGCATGCCTCAGATGGACGGGCTCACATGTCTCGACCAGCTGCAAAAGAACTGCCCGGACGTCAAGGTGATCGTGCTCTCGGTCTTCAGTGATCCCGAGCGGATCCAGGCGGCATTCAAGCACGGCGCAAGCGGCTACATCGTCAAAAGCGTCAACCCGATCGATCTGGCGTCCGCAATCAGGCAGGCGGTCGAGGGAACGGTGTTCCATGCAATCGGACTCCCCGAGGTCGACGAGCGAAGCCTTGGCAAGGCGGCCGGGCTGACGGAGCGCGAGCTCTCGATCCTGAAGGCCGTCGCGCAGGGTCTTTCAAACGCTGCGATCGGCAAGGAGCTCTGGGTCACCGAACAGACGGTGAAATTCCACCTGACGAACATCTACCGCAAGCTGAATCTCGCGAACAGGACGGAGGCCGCTCGCTACGCGTATCAGCACGGCCTGGTCGAGAGTCCTCTCGTCGAAATCGCCTGAGGCGGCGCGGTGCGGCCAGAACTCGCCGAAGGAACTGCACGCTCTCACCCGTTCGGTAGTGCTACCGGAGCGTCCGAGATTCATGGTCCATCGCGCAGGCTATGGAAGAACGTGCAGACATCCGGAACGTCCGTTCGCTGCGACCCCTCCGAGTGCTCGTCGCGGCTCGCGACGCGCGCTTCGGCCGTGTCGCCGGATTCCTGCTCGCGCGCCGTGGATTCGACGTGGAGCTCTTGCATCGCCCATCACAGATTCTCGAGGCTGTGTCACGGACGGGCATCGACGTGGTCATCGTCGATGCGAGCGATTCGTTTTCAGAGGCGGCACGCTCAGTGGGCGCGCTCGAAGCGCTACACCCTCACCTCACCGTCGTCGTGGTCGCCGACGATCCCGCTGAAGCGGACGGCGCCACCTTCCGAGTTCTTCCAAAATGGACCTCGCTAGAGACACTGGTTCTGAACCTCGAAGCCACACACCTGGGCGTGGCGCGCGCCTAGACACCGGCCGGGGCTGGACCGCGGCGGGTTGCGGGCTGGCGGTGCTGGCGGCGTTCCTGCGCTTCGGCCTCACTGGAGAGGCAGTGGTGGCCGCGTGCTTCGCCGGTGTCCTCGTCGTTCTTGCTGCGATCGACATCGAGCGGCGGGTCGTCCCGAACAGGATCGTCCTTCCGGCCGCTGGCCTCGTGCTGGCGGGGAACTTCCTGGTCTTCCCCGATCGGCGCCTGGAATTCTTCGTCGCCGCCCTCGGAGCGGGCCTGATCCTGATGCTGCCCCTCCTCGTCTATCCCGCCGGCATGGGCAAGGGAGACGTCAAGCTCGCAATGCTCCTCGGCGCCGGTCTCGGTGCGCACGTGGTCAGTGCGTTCGTGGTCGGCTTCCTGACCGCGTTCATCTTCGCAGTGGGGATCCTGGCGGTTCGGGGCGGAGCAGCCCGTAAGCAGGGGATCCCGTTCGTGCCGTTCCTAGCCGCCGGCGGGCTCGTCGCGCTCTTCTTCGGTTAACGTCAGCCGCTGACCCGGTTCGATGCCGCGTCTCGCGGCCTCGCCCGCGCCGAGCTCGACCACCTGCTTCGCCCCCCGTGCCCCGGCGATCCGCCAGGGTCGGAGCTCCGAAACGACCTTCACCACGCGGAGCTCGCGATCCAGAAAGACGGCATCGATCGGGAAGCGCATGAAGAACATGTGGATCGACCCCGCGGGTTTGATGAGCAGGCCCTCGCCCTCGTCGAGCCCTGCGCGCCCGAGGAGTCCCTTCATGCGCTTCGCAGCCGTGTCGGCGACGACACAGCGCTCGCACACGACCCGCCCGTCCTCGCGGACGAGTTTCACCGTTTCACCAGGCCGCTACTAGAGGCGGGACTCTGGAGCCGGTCGCAGGCTGCGCCGGCTTTCGAGCACCCACTGGAGGAGCCACCAGGCGACGAATGCGTAGAGGGCACCAATAATCGCGTCGATGACGTAATGCTCACCGGTGTACACGATCGCGAAGACGATTCCTAGTGTGAGTGCGGCCTGCGCGGAAAAGAGCCAGAGCGGAAGCCGGTACTTTCGAATCACGAGCAGGCAAATGACCGGCCAGGCCGCGTGCAGGGAGGGCACTGCCGCGACGACGTTATAGCTCCCGGCGTCGCCCTTCAGATCGGCAAGGCCGTTGAGCTGCAGGTGCTCGAGCGTGTCCTTGAGGATCGGCTGCACCGGCGGGATCAAGCCTTGCTCCGAGGCGAGCCACGGCGGTGCAGTGGGGGCGAGGAGAAACGTGATGTCCCCGAGGATCGAGACGGCCAGGATGCCGAACAGAAGGTCGGAGAACCCTTGGCGGCGCCAGAACGCCCAGAGGAGGAACGCGAGCAGGAGCGGAGCGAGGAAATGCGAGATGTACATCGCCGCCGAGAAGAACTCGAGCGCGCCAATGTGTCCGTTGTAGAGATGGGCCTGGAGCAAGTTCGTGGGCAGCGTCCCCATGCCGATGATGCGGTCGGCGTCGATCTGTGGGAGATAGTGCACCCCCAAGCCGAATGCGGGAACGGCCGAGATCGTCGCGCTGTAGGCGAAGATGCCGAGGAGTATCGGAACCCAGTCGCGGAGAAAGCGCCCGCCCCGATTCACGTACAGGGCGACGGGCATCATCAGCATCACGAGCCCCACAGGCGAGACGAATCGCCCGTGCAGGCCGCTCAGAACGAGGTAGACGACCGCGAACCCACCGATGAGGATCGCGGCCGCCCTGCGGAGCCGCACCACGCCGACCGTCTGTCCTTCTGGAGCGAGATCGACCCGCATGACAAGGCGGTTGAGCCCTCCCAGTGCGGTTTTGAACGGACGGACGAGGGCGCTCAGCGCACGATTTGCCCGAGGCGGGCGAGCGGCTAGTGCCTCCACTGCGGGCGCATCGGTGGTCATCTAGAACCCGACGTGGATGTGATCGTCGTGATCGCTTTGCGGAAAGCTCGGGCCGCCCAGGCCGAGCAGCGAGATGATCTGCTGTGGCTGGAGCTCGGCCGGGAGCCTCAGGAGCGCTTCGATCGTGCGCTCGGTGATCCCGCCGATGCCCTGGTTGCCGGCCATCGGAATCCATTTGACTCTGGAGATGTCCACGGCGAGCCCGTCCACATGCGCGGACATGACTCTGGGGCGCGCAAAGAAGCGATGCCCCGTAACGAGGCATGAAACGGTCACCTGGTGGAACCTGACGGCGAGATAGCGAATGACGACGAGGACGCGGACGTCGACGTGGCCGGCGACGATGTCTCCGGCCGCGGCCGCCGAGAGGCCGATCCGCGAATCCCGCAGGATTCTCCGCTCGAGACTCGGCTTCGCCGCCTCCATCCCGACCACGAGCGCGCGGAGGCCCACGGCCCGGTTGTATCGAGCAAGGCTGTGCGTCTCGGCATCGAGCCGGATCGCATGGCTGGCGTAGCGGCGCGCGAGCCTGTCGAGCCTCGCGGCTCCGGCTGGGTCCCGGCCGTCTCGGCCTTGGGCCCGCAGAACGGCGAGCACCGGCCACCAGTGGATGTCGTAGGCCTCGGCGGACGTGCGCAGGAGCGATGCGAACCTCGAGCTGAGCCTCGCGGCCGGCGGAATCGGGTCTGGCAAGGTGCGATGCACCCAAATGGTCGGCTCGAGGTGCCGGTGCGGACGCCTTGCGTGCTGAGGGGTGGCCGATGCGGCTGGAGTCGGGCTCGCGGAGTGAGGGTGATGGGCCGGGGACGATCCGCCCGCGGCCGGTACAGCCTGAGTCGATGACCCCGGTGCGGGCGTGGTTTCGACGACCGAGGTGGTTGGCTCAGGCTGCGGAGACGTCGCCGTCTCGGCGCTCGTAACCGGCTCTGTCGTGATGTCCGAGCCGGTCGTCGTCTCGTCTGTCGCCGTGCTCGTGCTGCCGACCTCGATCGGAGCTCCGTCGTCGGCGGATGCCGCGAAGGCCCCGCCGAGCGCCGCGCCGAGTGCGAAGACCAACGTGGCAACGAAGAGCAGGCCGGCCGATCGGGCGAGGATCGACCCCTTTTCGTTGTCGCGTGGGCGCGGCGCGGAGGGGCTTGGCGCGTTTGGTCGCTCTGCCGAAGGCCGGACGGCCTCCGGCCGCCTGAGGGCCGCCACGAGCAGACAGGCGAAGCCCAGATAAAGCGCGGCCTTTTGCCACAAGGAGCCTTTAGAACGCATGCAAGTGCAGGTCTACCGGGCGCTATGGCGCCAATCACCACCAAGACGACGAGCGGGGACCAGCCTTTTAGCGGGTTCCCCGCCTGCGCTCCCGTTCCAGACTCAACAACGTATGCCAGCACCAGTGGGGAGGAGGTGACTTTTTAGATGCTGATCAACCTGTACAACCGCCTGCGGTATCGGGACGAAGAGGGACAGGCGCTCGTCGAGTATGCGCTCATCCTTGGTCTCGTCGCAGTAGTCGCGATCGGGGCGCTCACGACCCTCGGCACGAACGTGACCGCCGTCCTGAGCCAGATCGCCAACGCGATCCCGGGCGCCTAGGCGGCCGATCGCTTGAACGCCCGTGGTCCCGCCTCCCGATGGGAGCCAAATCTCCCGACCGGGAGGCGGATCCCGGGACCTGACTGAAGGGAACTCGAACGAACGTTGAGAGAAGACGCACGCACGAAAACCGGATGTTGTTTCCGAGATGACCAGCGCGGAGTGGCGCTCGTCGAGTTCGTGCTGGTCCTCCCGCTGCTCCTGGTCATTCTTTTCGCGATGCTCGATTTCGGCCGCGTCTTCAACTACTGGATCGACTCCACCCACCTCGCGAACGAAGGCGCCAGGTGGGCAGTCGTCAACAACAACCCCAACACCTCCGGGACGCTGCAGGCTTACCTCCAGCAGCAGGGCGACACGGCCGAGTTGCGAAACGGTGGCACGTCGTCCGTTCCGGACCCTCTCGAGATCTGCATCGCTTTCCCGAACGGCGGCGCCGTCGGGCAGCCGGTCACCGTTACGGCCACGGTCACGTACAACTGGCTTCCGTTTCTCTCGAGCGACTGGTCGGCCGACTTCTTCGGCCACAAGCTTCCGCTTTCGAGCGACGTGACCGGTTCGTCGACGATGCGCCTCGAAGCGCTGCCAACGAATTACTCGGCGGGATGCTCGTGATCCGGCTCGCGCACGTCCTGAGGGGAGCGTCGGATGAGCGTGGAGCTGTGCTCGTAATGGTCGTCCTCTGGCTCCCCGTCCTCCTCGTCTTCTTCATGTTCGTCGCTGACGTCGGCAACTGGTTCGTGCACAGACGGCATCTGCAGATGCAGGCCGACGCCGGAGCTCTCGCCGGAGGCGGCGTTTTCAGGATTCCGTGCACCGACACGCCGGTTCTGAGCGAGACCCGGAACTACTCCGGCGATCCAAGCGTGGGCCCTGTCTACAACGCGCAGATTCCTCCGACGGACTCGGCGAACGTCCACGTGCTCATCAACTCCACGTCTTACTGGAACGAGGGCGGCACCGACTTCAGCGACGGCGGGTCTCCGTGCACGACCAAGTTCGTAGACGTGAAGGCGACGGAGGCGAACCTGCCGTGGTTCATGCGCCTCGCTTTCGTGCCTGCGATCCAGGCCCACGCCCGTGTATCGATCCTGCAGAAGACGTCGGCCACCGGATCGCTTCCGATCGCGGTCCCGGACGTGCGCCCGCGTGACGCGGCGGCGTTCATCGTCAACGAGTCCACGGGCGCAATCCTGTCGTCGTCGAAGCTGACGAACGAAGGCCCGGCGACGATGAACGGCGTCTCGCTGACGAAGTGGGACGCGACCATGCCGGACTTCAGCGCCGCCGGGCCCAACGTCGGGATCGTCTTCGCCCTCAGCGGGACGCTCAGCTGGTCGATCTCGGGAGGCCTCTCGGCGGTCTGCGGCCAGCCACTCGTCGTCTGTTACTCCAGCAACGGGTCGACGGGTCTCGTCTATCTGCATGGCTACTCGCCCACCGCTACCGGAACGGGGACCGCGCCGGTCGTGCGCAACCTCGGAC
The DNA here is from genome assembly GCA_046733475.1 of Actinomycetota bacterium. GTDB lineage: Bacteria > Actinomycetota > Thermoleophilia > Gaiellales > Gaiellaceae > DATEOR01. The sequence goes on along the minus strand of JBKPPF010000011.1, from coordinate 12,219 downwards.
TCTTCGCCGCCGGTGGCGCCCCTTGCGGCGACACCTCCGCCCCGTCATTCGTACTGAACGGCAGCTGCACGCTCGGCGTGCGGGCCCAGATCGACTGGGGTACGGGGGCCACGCCGCCGGCGGCCGCGGAGGTGAAGGTCGCGAACCTCGGCTGTCCAGGCTCCAGCAATCCCAAGGGTTGCACGATGACCTACAAGACGACCGGCCCCGATGCCGGCTACTGGGTGACGACGGAGTACCCGACCGTCGCATCCGGCCTCGGCCCGCAGTCGATCGACTTCAACTGGCAGACGGGCACCGGCGGAGGGAAGATCAGCGGGACGATCACGGGAGCCAGCCGAGTCTTCGCCGCCAACCCCGCGGTCACGTCCTCCGGCCCGATCCAGTTTGCGCAGGCGATCGTGGACGGCGTCATCGGCCCCTCGTCCGTCACCTTCGGGACGCACAGCGCTTCCGTTGCCATCGGCGTGGCCGGGAACCTCGAGAACGATTCCTCGTTCAACGATCCGACCCAGCTCCTCCGGGTGGCGGACCCGAGCGGCAGCCAGAACTACGCCATCGACTGCGATATCGGGCGGAACTTCCACGACGAGATTGCGACGGGCTGCCAGACGCCCTACCAGCTCAACACGGGACAGGTTTGCCCGAACACGGTTGTCCCGCTGAACTGCGCGGCGATCGAGACCGGGGACAAGGTCGGGCAGCTGCGACAAGGGATGAACGACCGCTTCGCGTCCTGTCCGGCGAACAACTGGACCAACCCCGGGGATCCGACGCAATTCCCCGATATCCAGCCCGGCGACCCGCGCGCGATCCCGATCATCCTCGTGCCGTTCGGATCGTTCAAGGCCTCCGGCAGCGGCTATGTGCCGGTCGTCGACTTCGGCACTTTCTACGTCACGGGGTGGGACTACGTCGGCGGTAATCCGCCCTGCTTGGACAACGAACCGTTCCCCGGCCCCGGGACCGACACAAAGGGAGATCTGTGGGGTCACTTCATCAAGTACGTCGACTCGATCAACACCGGCGGAACAGGTGATCTGTGTGATTTCGGCTCATTCGGCACGTGTGTTCCCGTGCTGACTCAATAAGGGAGGGAGACCAGTGCAAGCTGCGCAGAGACTTCTATCGACCCGGGGCGGGACTATCGCGGTGAGCGCCGTGGCGGCTGCGCTAGCGGCTGTCATCCTCGTCGCCTATTTGCATCGCTACCGGGACAGCGTCCGAAACTCGGGTGTTCCTGTGACGGTTCTCGTCGCCAAGGGACTGATCGAGAAGGGGACGTCCGGCGACATCATCGCCAGCCAGGACCTCTATCAGGTCAGCACGCTTCCGAAGGGCGAGGTTGTGGACGGCGCCATCACCGATCCAGCCACGTTGAAGGGGCGCGTGACGACTGCCGACGTGTTCCCGGGCGAGCAGTTGACGGCGGCAAACGTGGAGACCGGCGGCTCGACCTCGCTGGCCAACCGAATCACCGGCGACGAACGCGCGGTGACCATTCCTATCGACGCCGCGCACGGGATGGCCGGAAACATCTCAGCCGGGGACCACGTCGACATCTACGCCGGCTTCAACGTCAAGAAGCTCAAGGCTGACGGCACGCCGGATACGGCTGCCGCGGAGCGCCCCGTCCTCAAGCTCCTCGTCGCGGACGTTCTCGTCCTCGAAGCCCCGGACGAGGGCTCTACCGCCATCGGAGCCGGTGGAAGCAAGACTCAGCTCACCCTGCGGATGGGCGACCAGGATGCCGCATCGACCGCGTTCGCGGCGGACAACGGCGTCCTCTGGGCAATCCTTCGGCCGAAGGTCAACGCCGACACGACGAGCCCCGAGATCATCTCGCTCGAGACCGTCCTCTTCGGCGTTCCCTCGGTGGCCGTCGTCAAGTCGCTTGGAGGCCACAAATGAACCAGTCAGTCAGAGCGCTCGTCGCGGTAGACGACGGCGTCGATCACGCGCTGGTGCAGTCGGCCCTGCCGGCGCATCAGCCCGAGATTCAGATCGTCGGCATCGTCGACGGGCTCGAAGAGGGATGGTCGACGCTCCAGGAGACTCCGACCGACCTGCTCATCATCGCTTGCGCGGGCTACTCCGACCGCGTTCTGTTCCTCATCGACGGCGCCGTCAAGCAGAAGAGCGACCGTCCTGTCGTCGTCTTCATCACGAGCCCCCCGGACGGATTCGTCAGGCGGATCTTCGAGGCCGGCGCGGACGACATTCTCGTCCTTCCGATCAACTCGGACGAGGTGGGATTCGCGCTCCAGAAGGCGATGGCGAGGAAGCAGGGGACGGCGGCCGCCACGGGTGTCGCTCTTTCCCCGATGATCGTCGTCCTCGGCCCGAAGGGCGGGACGGGGAAGACGGTGACTTCGTCGAACCTGGCGGTCAGCCTGGCGACGGCGGGAAACAAGGTCGCCGTCGTCGACCTCGACCTCCAGTTCGGCGACGTCGGACTTTCGCTCGGCCTCGCGCCCGAGAAGACCGTCTACGACCTCGCCAAGGCCGGCGGATCCATCGACGCCGACAAGGTGGACGGCTATCTCGCCAAGCACGTGTCCGGTGTCGAGGTTCTCATGGCCCCGACACGGCCCGACCACGCAGGCGTGATCCGGACCGAGTTCCTCCGTGACGTCTACACCACGCTCCGGTCCTCCAAGGACTACGTGATCGTGGACACGCCGCCGGGGTTCACGCCAGAGGTCATCGCGTCGATCGACAGCTCGTCGCACGTCTGCATGGTGGGGATGCTGGACTCCCTGTCACTCAAGAACACGAAGCTGGGACTCGACACGCTCGAGCTCATGGGCTACTCGCCGGATCGGGTCCGCCTCGTGCTGAACCGGGCCGACAGCAGGGTGGGGATCACGCACGACGACGTCCTCGCGGTGGTCGGCCACATGCCCGATGTCTTCGTTCCGAGTGACCGCGACATTCCGCGCTCGATCAACGAGGGCCTGCCGATCGTCATGGCCAAGGACAAATCCGAGGCGGCCCGTGCGTTTCGCAAGCTTGCCTCCCTCTACGAGCCGGTGAACCCGGCTTCGACGAACGGCAAGCGGCGCATGCGCCTCGTCGGGAGGAAGCACTGATGGAACTCCACGAACGTCTATCCACGGTTCGTCCCGCTCCGATCCCGATCGGTCGGGATCCCTTCGCGGAGGTGAAGAACCGGATCCATCTCGCTGTCATCGGCGAGCTCGGCCCTCAGCTCTTCAACGTCAACATGGACCCGAACGCGCTTCGCGAGCGTGTGGCGGACGACATCAAGACGCATCTCGGCGACGAGCAGGGGCTTTCCCGGGACGATCGCGACCGGATCGCCGCGGAGATCGCGGACGACATCCTCGCCCACGGGCCTCTCGAGCGGCTCCTCGCGGACGACAGCGTGACGGAGATCATGGTCAACGGCCCGTACGACGTCTGGGTCGAACGTCAGGGCCGGCTCTATGAGACGACGGTCAGGTTCACGGACGAATCGCATCTCCGGCGCATCATCAACAAGATCGTGGCGCAGGTCGGGCGACGCGTCGACGAATCGTCGCCGATGGTGGATGCGCGTCTCCCCGACGGGAGCCGCGTGAACGCGTTGATTCCTCCGCTGTCGCTCAGCGGGCCACTGCTCACCATCCGCAAGTTCAGCAAGAAGCGCCTCGACATGAACGATCTCATTCGGCTCGGGACGCTCAGCACCGAAACCGTGGAGTTCCTGCAGCGGTGCATCCTCGCGGAGCTGAACATCCTCATCTCCGGGGGAACCGGTTCGGGCAAGACGACACTGCTCAATGCGCTCTCGACCGCCATTCCGGACAGCGAGCGAATCGTGACGATCGAGGACGCCGCGGAGCTCCGCCTCAACCAGAGGCACGTCCTCCGCCTCGAAGCGCGCCCGAAGAACATCGAAGGAGAGGGCGAGATCCCGATCCGCGAGCTCGTGCGCAACTCGCTGCGCATGCGTCCCGACCGCATCATCGTCGGCGAGGTCCGCGGTTCCGAGGCCCTCGACATGCTCCAGGCAATGAACACCGGCCACGACGGCTCGCTCAGCACGGTGCACGCAAATACCGCCCGCGATGCGCTCGCGCGCATCGAGACGATGGTTCTGATGGCGGGTTACGACCTGCCCGTGCGCGCGATCCGCCAACAGGTCGCCTCCGCTATCGACCTCATCATCCACCTCGAGAGGCTCGAGGACGGGGGACGCCGTGTCACGGCGATCACCGAGGTGCAGCGAATGGAGTCGGAGGTCATCACGCTCCAGGACATCTTCGAGTTCAAGGTCCGCGAGATCACGAGTGAGCGGGTAGTCGTCGGAAGCCTGCAGCCCACGGGCCTGCGGCCGACATTCCTGTCCAAGTTCGAGAAGCGCGGGGTGACCCTCCCTGTCGGCCTCTTCATGGATGGCCGGAGCGGCAGGGGAGCCATGCCCGCCATGGACGGCGCGTGATGCACCGGTGAGGATCCGGACCGTCTTCATCGCGCTGGTTGCCGTCCTCGCTCTGTCCCCGACCGCCGTCGCGGCGGACGGCGTGAGCCTGCGGCCGACGGGCGGGACGAACTTTCCGGACCGCGCCTACGTGCTCTCGCTTCCAACCGATACCGCGCTGGGGCCGGATTCGATCCAGGTCCGCGAGAACGGCCAGGTGATGTCGAACGTCTCGATCGTGCCTGCGCAAGCGGCAGACAACGGCCAGTTCGGGGTGGTACTGGTCCTGGATGCGAGCGACAGCATGCATGGCGATGCGATTGCAAATGCGGTCATCGCGGCGCGCGCATTCGCGGCCCACCAGCAGACAGGCCAGCTTCTGGGCGTCGTCGTCTTCAACTCGACGTCAACGGTGCTGGTACCACTCACGACCAACCCGGAGCTCGTCGACTCGGCGTTGGCGACGGAGCCGGAGCTGGCCCACGGGACACACATCTTCGACGCGGTTGGAACCGCCGTGACCATGCTGAAGCAGGCGGAGGTGGCTGCTCCGGCGATCGTCGTCCTCTCCGACGGCGCCGACACGGGCAGCACGAAGTCTCTTGGCCAGGCAACCGCGGAGGCGCGTGATGCCGGGGTCCGGGTGTTCTCCGTCGGCCTTCGATCGGAGGCCTACAGGGCCGACGCGCTCCGCGAACTGGCGCGAACCGGCGGTGGTGAGTTCTCCGAGGCCGAGACCCCTGAGGATCTCGCCCCGATCTTTGACGCTGTTGGCGCCAAGCTCGCGAGCGAATATCTGATTCGCTACCGCTCGCCCCAGGAGCCAAACCGCCGAGTGAGGGTGGCGGTGACCATGGAGGGCTATCCCGGTGCGGTGACCGCCGGCTATCAGACTCCGGCGGTCTCCAGCACAGGTGAGGGACCTTTCCAGCGTTCGTTTGCCGAGCGGTACGTGCGGTCGACCGGAGGGATGTTGCTGACCGCGCTGATCATCGCTCTCATCTTCGCGGGGCTCGTGATGCACATCGTCAAGCCGCGTCCGCGTGGCCTCAGAAAGCGCGTCGGTGAGTTCGTTTCCCTCGCGGAAGCGGAGGAGGGGCGAAAGGGCCAGGCCAAGAAGGATCTGTTCTACGACCGCGCCGAGCGTTCATTCGAGGGCGCGAAATGGTGGGGTCGCTTCAAGATGAAGCTCGACATCGCTCAGATCACGACCTCTCCCGTGCACATCGTGGTCTGGACGGCCATCGGGACCTTCATCGCCGTGTACGGGCTCAGCTTGCTCGCCGGGCCGCTCGCTGGGCTGATCGGCTTCGTCGTGGTGTTCATCGTGCGCGGGATCGTCAATCGGCGGGTTGAGAAGCAGCGGCAGGCTTTCGCCGAGCAGTTGCCCGACAACCTCCAGGTTCTCGCGTCTGCGCTGCGAGCCGGGCACAGCCTCGTCGGCGCACTCTCGGTGGTGGTCGACGATGCACCCGATCCCTCCCGGCGGGAATTCAGGCGGGTGCTCGCCGACGAGCAGCTCGGCGTGTCGCTCGAGGAAGCGCTCGAGGTCGTGGCAGTGAGGATGGACAGCCGTGACGTGAAGCAGGTCGCCCTCGTCGCCGCGCTCCAACACGAGACCGGCGGCAACACCGCCGAGGTACTCGACCGCGTCGCGGAGACTGTCCGCGAGCGATTCGAGCTCCGGCGCCTCGTCCGAACGCTGACGGCACAGGGACGGATGTCCCGGTGGGTGCTGACGAGCCTGCCGATCCTCCTGCTCGTCGTCATCACCCTGCTCAATCCGAGGTACGTCTCGCCCCTTTACTCCCACAGCACCGGGCGGTTTCTCCTGGTCGCCGCCGCGATCATGGTTACGGGAGGCTCACTCGTGATCCGTCGAATCATCAACATCAAGGTCTAGGAGCCCGCGTGCTGATTCTTCTCATCGGACTTTTCCTGGCAGGTGCTTCGGTCTATCTGGTCGCGCGGGCGGTCGCCATGCCGAGGATGCGAACCGCCGAGACGATTGCTCAGATCGACTCCTACGGGTACTCGCGGTCGCAGGGAGACGAGGATGGCCCGTCGGTGATGAAGGGAGCGCTCGACGACATCGCCGGCGCAGTCGGCGGCGTGATCGCGGCGCGGTTCAGCTCTCTTCGCGAGACGGAGCTCCGCAATCGTCTGATGGCGGCCGGTCTCTACACGACCGCGCCGAGAAAGTTCATCGGCTATCAGGCTCTCGCCGCGATCACCTTCCCGGCGGCCTGGATCTGGCTCGCCAAGACGTCGGGTCTCAACGGAGCGATCGTCGCAGCCGGATTCGCGCTGGCGATCTTCCTCGGATGGAGAGCGCCGATGACGATCGTCGACCGCAGGGCCCGGCGCCGGCTCGAGGACATCGACTACGAGCTCCCCGAGCTCGTCGACATCCTGGTGGTAACGGTGGAAGCCGGTCTCGGTTTTGCCGGGTCCTTGCAGATTGCGTCCGAGAGGATCGAGGGGGCTCTCGGTGACGAGCTTCGACTCGCCCTTCAGCAGCAGAATATGGGCCTTACCACCGAGGAAGCGCTCCGGCAAATGCTCGAACGGGCAGACACCCCGGCCGTCAGGTCGTTCGTGCGGGCGGTGACCCAGGGAGAATCGCTCGGCGTCTCCATCGGCGACATCCTGCGCTCGCTCGCGAACGAGATGCGAAAGCGGCGGAAGTCGGCGGCCGAGGAACGCGCGCAAAAGGCACCGATCAAGATCCTCTTCCCGCTCGTCTTCATGATCTTCCCGGCCATGTTCGTGATCCTGCTCGGGCCGGCGATCTTCAGCTTCCTGGACGCGCTTGCAGGACGTTGAGCCGTCTCGCGGTCACCGCTCTCTTCGTCGGCGCCGCGGTCGTCACGGCCGTGGCCGCGTACGACCATCTCGTCACGGCCGCCACGGATTCCAGCGCCCGCACCTGGGCGCTCGCGGGCTACTGGATCCTGAGGGCGGCGGTCGTCGCCGCGTTTTCCTTCTTCGTGGCCGTCCGCGCCGACCCGCGTAGGCACGCCCGATCGCCGATCGCGTTCATCTCGACGGGAGCCGCGCTGGGCGCGATGATCTTGCTCAGACAGCCCGCACCGAACACGGACACGGGACTCGTTCTGCTTGGCGACACGGTCGCGCTCGCGAGCTACCTGTGGCTCGTCGTCGCGGTTCTCTATCTCGGGCGCTGCTTCGGGCTCCTGCCCGAGGCGCGCGGGCTCGTCACCCGCGGCCCCTACGGGCTCGTTCGACATCCGGTCTATCTGGGGGAATTTGGAGCTGTGGTCGGCTTCCTGGTCGGCGCTCCCAGTGCCTGGAATCTCGGAGTCACGGCGATGTTCGTCGCCGCCCAGGCCGTCCGCATGAGGCTCGAAGAACGCGCTCTCGAGCGTGAGTTCCCCGCATACGCGGCGTATGCCGTCGCCACTCCGAGGCTCCTGCCTCGAATCCAGCGCCCATCGACGCAGGCAGTCGCGGGCTCACGCGTCTCGTCCTAGCGTCGGGCACTGGTGACATGGGCCACGCCTCGCGGTCGGGTTCTGGACCAGCCACCGACGAAGGTAGTGTGGCGACCCCGACCTACGGGTAGTGTAGGTTCAGGCCCAGGAGACCGATACAGCTCGGATGCAGGACGATGGGGTGACCCAATGACAGTTTCTGAGTTCTTAATCGCACTCACTCTCGGCGCAGCGGCGTTGGCGCTCTGGATCAACTTCCGCTTCCCCGGAATCGCCCCTGCCGAGTTCAAGACGGCTGTGCTTCACGTTGCGGCTGCCCTCGTCGTCGGCCAGGCGCTCGTGCCCTTGCTGCACGCGGCCATGCCCGCAATGAGCCCAATCGCCCAGGCCCTCATCATGACGTTTCTCATCGGGCTCCCCGCGCTCGTCTACTCTCTGCTCTCGTCGATCTGGATCATCCGGCTCACGCAGGCCGCGTTCCGTCGCTAGATCGGGCGCTCGGCTAGACGGCGATCGCGCGGCCACGCGCGGGCGAGGGGCGAACAGGCGTCGGCGCGGAGGATCTGAGCTCCGTGTCGCCGTGCCAGTGGGCGACGCTCGCAGTCCAGGTCTGCCGGGAGTGGTATTCGCACACCTGGTAGTACTGCCCGTCGGCCGCCCGCACATCCCGGGTTGCCGTGCGGTCGCAGCGTCGGTTCTCGAGACGGTAGTAGCCCTCACAGCGCTCCATACGCGTCGCATCATCGTCGGATGCCACCCGCGCGCTATTCCCCGTCGGAGTGAAGTCGCCGCCGCCAGGCTTCGCCGGCCGCCCGTCCTTCCGGGCTGGCGAGGAAGTGCTCGAGCGGCACATGCAGGAAGGCGCCGCGCGCCTCGGCGAGGATGTCCCCGTCCAGGCGGAGATCGCCGTCGATGTGGATGCGCCGCCCGCGGCTCTCGGTCACCCACGCAGTGATCGCAAGCTCGCGGTTGATGAGAACGGGCCGGCGGTAGCGGACGAAGATCCGGGCCGTCACGGCCGGGAAGCGGTGCCATGTAGCGAGGAGGCCACAGGCCTCGTCCAGCACCGCGCCGACAAGGCCTCCGTGGACGAGTCCTGGCGCGGCCTGGTGGCCCTCGCCGAAGGAGAACATCGCCTGGTAGCGGTCGATTCCCTCTTCCGTGGGGAGAGGGAGGTGGATGCCGTCCGGGTTGTCGCCGCAGCCCCAACACGAAGGGTCGTGGTGCGGCGGAATTCGGCTCAGCGCAGGCCGCCCCGCTCGAAGTGGGCCTTGTAGAAGTTCTCCGACCCAGCCGTGGCCATCGCCGCCGAGGCGGAGATCTCGAGCGCCAATGTCGCGGCGGCGACGATTTGCGCGAAGCGGTAGACCTTCCCCGTTCCGGCGCAGTCGAGCAGATTGAGCCAGGCGTTGGCGGAGGGGAGGGTCGTGCCGCCGCCGATGGTCGCCACCTCGAGGCCCGGGAGCCGGATCGTCGCATGCAGACCGCGATCCACCTTGTACGCCGTCCCATGGGCCATCGAGCTCGTACCGACCATGCCGACGTCCTGTCCCGTGGCGATGAAGAGCGCCGCGATCGCGGTCGCCGGCGTGAACGCGACCGACTGCATCCCGGACGCGACGGCGCCGTGCGTCCCGACGAAGGCGAGGTCGGCGAGGTCGTCCAGCGTGGTCTTCAGGACGCGGCGCACGGCCTCGTCGGTGAGCGTGCACTCGGCGATGACTGTCTTGCCGTGCCCGCCGCGCTCGAAGTAGCGGTGCGACGGCTTCTTGTCGCCCCCCATGTTCCCCTCGAGGACTGCGCGCTTCGGCTTCGCGGGCGCGTTCTCCAGCACGAAGCCCTGGTTCAGGGCGTACGAGTTGCGGGTGATCATGTTCATCCCGACTGCGTCGCCGGTCGTGTAGGCGTAGAGGACGTGGCAGACCGGGCCGACGACATGCGTCTCGAGCTCACGCAGCTTCGCGTGCTTCGAGAGCCCGGCGATCGGTTCGTCCGCGAGCCAGTCGCGCATCGGGCCCGCCTGGGGCTCGATCCAGCGCGAGAAGGCGACTGCGTCGGCGGTCGAGTCGAACACAAATGCGGATGCCCGCGTCACCCGGTCGTGGAGCACGTGGGTGCGGAAGCCGCCGGATTCGGCCGCTGCCTTGGCTCCCCGGAAGAGCGAGATCGAGAGCCCGCCTTCGGTGTTGGCGAGCGGCAAGTAGACGGAATCCTGGCTCCGCCCGCGTTCGACGAGCCGGCCCTCGGGCTCCTCCAGTTCGTATTCGCCGAGCTCGACCTCGACGGGGCCAACGACCGCGACCGGGACGACCGCGATCCCGGTGATCGCCTCGGTGGCCTTGGCGAGCGGCGAGAGGTCGTGGTCGGTGACGACGCCGTCGAGGCCGAGCAGCTCCTGGCGGGCGCGGATCGACTCGGGGTCGTTCTTGCGCGGCCAGCGGCTGCGGGACGGCGTGCTCAGGACGGGATCTGGACGTCGGAGACGTCGAGGCCGAGCGACGTCGCGAGGCGCACGCCGGTCTCGAGGTCCTCGCGAAGCCGCCGGACGTCGGTGTCCCGCATGAGCGCGCCGACGAGCTCGCGCGCCTTAGGTCTCCACAGAGCGTGTTTGGCAAAGATCGGCAGCATCCTGTTCGAGGACTCCACGATCTTCTTCTTGGTCTTCTCGGGCGCCTGCTCGATCAGGACGCGCGCGTAGGCCATTCCCGAGCCGTGGTGGATGCCGTCGTCGACCGTGAGCCGGTTGCAGAGGTCCTCGAGCACGGTGCCGCGCGAGGAGCGGGCGATGAGGCGGAAGCGGGGGATGATCAGGCGCTCGTAGAAGACCTGCATGTTCACGACCTTCTCCTCGAGCGTGTCCGCGTCGATCTGCATCTTCGCGAGCTCGTTCAGATATGGGTCGGGCTCGCCGCGCCCTCCGGCCGCCTCGACGAGGCGGAGCCATGCTTCCGTGTGGCGCGACTCGTCCTGCACCATCGTCGTGTAGTAGAGCTTCGCCTCGGGGTCGGGGGCCATGCGGAAGAGCTGCGTCGCCATCTCGACGGCGAGCTCGTCCGCCTGGAGCTGCTGCGTGACGACCGAGCGCCACATATCCTGTCGCCGCGCAAGTTTTTGCGGGCTGCCCTTGTACTCGGGCACTGGCGGCATGTCGTTCCACGGGAGGTCGCGAACCTGCCACTCCGCCCGCTTGGCCAGCTCGTAGTAGCGAAGGACCCCTTCGTAGGCCGAACGGTCCTCTGACGGGTCGAGCGGAGGTAGCTGTTCTGACTCCATTCGCCCCGGCAGGCTAACGTTTCGCGCCGTGACTGTCCTCATGGATGGAAAAGCGCTCGCGGAGCGGGTGCGCGCCGAGGTCGCTCAGGACGTCGCCGGGCTGACGCGGCCGGTCGGCCTCGCCACTGTCCTCGTCGGCGAGGACCCGGCGTCGGAGATCTACATCAAGCGGAAGCAGGAAGCGTGTCGCGAGGTCGGTATCGAGCCGTTCGACCACAAGCTCTCGGCCGAGACGACCGAGGAGGAGCTCCTCCGGCTCGTCGCGGAGCTCAACGCGGACGAGCGCGTGACCGGGATCCTCTGTCAGCTCCCGCTTCCCGAGCAGATCGACGAAGACCGCATCATCCGCTCCATCGCGCCAATCAAGGACGTCGACGGCTTCCATCCTTTCAGCGCCGGTCATCTACTCCAGGGGACGCCGACCTTCGTCGCTGCGACTCCGGCCGGGATCATGGAGATCCTGCGCGAGTACGAGGTCGAGCTCCTCGGGGTGCGGGCGGTGGTGGTGGGGCGGTCCAACATCGTGGGCAAGCCGATGGCTCTCCTGCTTCTGGCCGAGCACGCGACGGTGACGATCTGCCACAGCCGCACGCGGGATCTCGGAGCGGTGGTGAGGGAGGCAGACGTCGTGGTTGCCGCGGTCGGGCGCGCGGCCATGATCACGGGCGACATGGTGCGGGAGGGGGTGACCGTCGTGGACGTTGGAATCAACCGGGTCGAGGGCAAGGTCGTCGGCGACGTGGCGGAGGACGTGCGAGACAAAGCGGGCCTGCTGACGCCGGTCCCCGGCGGCGTCGGGCCGATGACGATTGCGTCCCTTTTGCGCAACACCGTGAAGGCCGCCCGCTACCAGGCGGGTCAGCTTGCCTTCCCCCTGGACTGACGCTACATTGATGGCGCCGCAGCACGTTGCGGTGTTTAGCCGCTACGCGGCGGCTCGTTGCCGGGCCGTCGTTTGTTTGTGAAGGAGGCAACACGTTGGCAGAAGGCACCGTCAAGTGGTTCTCGAACGAGAAGGGCTACGGCTTCATCGAGCGCGCTGAGGGCGAGGACGTTTTCGTCCAC
>JBKPPF010000010.1:0-8500 GCA_046733475.1 Actinomycetota bacterium | reverse complement strand
CCCCTTCCTCGTCCCGAACGAGGAGAAGGATGCGTACGTCGGCAGTGAGCCGGCAGACGACGCTCGCTTCGTCGGCGTGTTCGCCCACTCGCTGGAGCACCTAGGCGGGTACTCGCCGGAGGAGGCCAAGCGGGTGGCGGGTACATTCCTGCCCGACGTCATACGATACGATCCCAAGCGTCCAGTTGCTTACCCGGACAACGGTCGCCTGCTCACCGACAATGTGGGCGATTACAATACGGCCATCTTCACGAACGGGAAGGTGACCGGGGACGGGGTGGGCCCACACACCGACCTGCTTCCCGAGTTCCCATACCTCGGGCCGCCACACGAGAACAGAACGGAGCCGTAGAAAGAGACCGCTGCTGCAGGCGAGTCCCGGCTTCGCGTGCGAGGATCACGCGGGCGGACGCGGCTGCGAGCTTCGCCTAGGCCGAGCCGCAAGAAGAGCCCGCCGAGTCGCGACTCCGACAGCACAAGCTGCGACGCTTGCACCGAGTGTCAAGGCGAAGGCGTATTCCCACGCGTCCCCGAGACCGCTTCCCCACCAGCCGGTTGCAAGCCCGGTGAAGAAGCAGCTCCAGATCACTAACGGGACTGCGAGTGCGACTGCTCGACCGACCAGGAAGCCGATCGCGGCGAAGACGACGATGGCCACAGCCAAGAGCATGGGCACTGCTATGTCGCGCAGCGCAAATGGCCTGGCATTGCGCCGCGAACCGGCTGGGGCAATCTTTCTTGGTCGCTGGCGAGGTCATTGGCTGCCCGCAGGGCGGCCGCAGCACGAAGAACGGACTGTTTCGCCAGACCGAAGATCACCACGGTGACGTCCCCGGTGTAGAGCTCGAGGCGCAGACCCTGCTCGAACGATGCAGCCGGTACACCTCGGACGCGGGTCATGCGATGGGGCACCGGGTCCCCGGCAGGCGTTAGCGCGTAGTCGGCGAGCGCCCGCTGGCACGCCGGCCACACCTGAACCTCGAGCGGAGGCGGACAACCGGTCTCGTCGGTCGCGACGCAGTCGCCGTACACGAAGCCCACGTAGTCGGCGCGAACGTCCTGCTCGGCAATGGCCGCATCATTGCGCCGCGTGATCGCGGTTAGCGGCAACCGATCGAACGAGCTGCCGAGCCAATACAGCGGGAAAGCGGAGAATGCGTGGGCGTCCGCGTGCGTAAAGGCGGCTGGCCCCTCGCTTCGCGACTCAGTGGCTGACCGGTCGCCCTGCGAATCCGCCGTCGACATCCCCGGTGTGGCCGTCCCGCACGCGGCAAGCATCAACGCCGCGAGAAGCGCGAGCACGACCGGCAAGCAAAAGCTTCGCATCAATGACTCCAAGAGGGGATCCGCCACCAGTCGACGTAGCCGTTGCTGCCCGCATAGTCGCCGTCGCACTGCTTGAACTCGCGCGTGTTGCCCCAGTAGGTCGCTCCACCGTACGTGTGGGCGCCGGAAAACGCGTCGTAGAGCGCCCGTCGCCCCTGGTCGAAGCCGCTTGCAAGCCCGGTCGAGACGCCGCCCTTGTCGACGGCGTGGCCGCAGTACCAGACGAAATCCTCGTGATGTGCATCGCCCCGCGCGGTGATGCCCCAGACCGGGTCATCGTCGTACGTACGTCGAATGCGGATGTGAAAGCGCGACTGCAGAACCGAGCCGCTTGCCAGCTGCCCGTACATGGCTCCACACACGCCCTCGCTCGAGAAGTACTGCGTACTGCCGCCAGCATCGGTCCAGCCCGTGTGGAAGCGGATGTGGTTGAGCACGCGCGCACCGGTGGCCGCCCCGTAGAAGACGTCCGTGACCGGGTCGACCTGGTGCTCGTAGGAGGCGGGACACGCGGTCAGCGTGTACGGATAGCTCTGGAAGTGCGCAGAGGCGCCCCCCGCGCGGACGCCGGCGAGGATGGCGAGCGTCGCTCCAACAATCGCGCAACCAATGGATCGCCTTGACGCGGCGCGGACCCTCATCCGTGCGTTTTCGGTCGTCCCATTTACCTGTAACGACAGATACCCATTCAGACGGTCGGGGCAATCCCCGACGTGGATCCAAATAAGGCACGAACATGCATCATCGGCGCCGCCGACGAGCTTGGCAAGCCCGCCTTGTCCATACCCGTCGCCCCGATGCACAGCGACCGCCCCCCATGGGTCGCGAACGCCGAAATGTGATCGCGCGCAACTGTGGGGAATACCGGCGTCGCCACGACAGTGAAGGAGTTTATGCCGCTTCCAAGGTTCGTTTTCTTGGCTTCAATCCTCGGCTTGCTGGTGACGGCGCCGAGCGCACCCGCCGCGCCCAGTCTGCCAAGGAGTATCGCCGGAATCGGCGACTCGATCACACGTGCGGCCGACGTCTGCTGCTGGTATGGCGACCATCCGGCAAACTCGTGGAGTACAGGCGGCGGTGCCTTCGACGGAATCAAGAGCCACTACGAGCGCATCCTGGCCCTTAAGCCAAGCATCTATGGCCACAACTACAACGACGCCCGCTCGGGCGCGAAGATGGCCGATGCCCCCGGTCAGGCTCAGGCGGCCGTCAACCAAGGCGCCCGGTACGTCACGATCCTCATCGGCGCAAACGACGTCTGCACCGACTCTCGGGCGACGATGACGAGCGTGAGCGACTTCAGAGCGCAGTTCGCCTCCACGATGAGCATTCTCGCTTCCGGGCTGCCGAGCGGAAAGCACGTGTTCGTCAGCAGCATCCCGAACATCTACCAGCTGTGGGACATGTTCAAGGGCAACTCCACGGCCCAGTTCGTCTGGTCGACGGCGAACATCTGCCAGTCGATGCTCTCGCCGACGAACACCGAAGACGATCGCCAGGCGGTGCTCGCGCGGGAAGAAGCGTTCAACACGATCTTGCAAGACGTCTGCGGCCAGTACATTTTCTGCCGCTTCGACGACTACGCCGTCTTCAACTACGCCTTCGGCGCGAGCGACGTCAGTAAGCTCGACTACTTCCATCCCAGCCTCGATGGTCAGGCGCATCTCGCATCGGTCACCTGGGCGCACTCTTGGTGGGGGACGCTTTGAAAAGTTCGTCGCTGGACGACTTGCCACCGAGCAGCCGTCGAGCGTGAGGGTTCTATGACTTAGAGAGCATCCTCAACGTAGTTCACCGGCGTCCAGCGGTGCAACGACTGCCACACGCGGAGGTAGAGGTCGAGTTCCAGGCGAGCTTGCTGCTCGTGCAGCTCGTGCGGCAGGCTCACCTCGAGTGTCTCGTCATCAACCTGATCGACTGCGCAGTCCCGCCCGCGGAGGAAGTCGCTCAGGCTGTCCGCAAGGTCGGGATCGCCGAGCCGCAGTCGGACACCCATCGCTCTCTCTGTCCTTTCTTGGCCGATCGAGTCTGCTTCGTCATCAGGACCCTCGGCGGCGCTCTTGGTGACAACGGTGGGCGGCGCCAGGTGCCAAACCCAGCCGCCGCCCGTTCGCTTGGAGCTCCCGCCGCATCGGAGCCCGTCGCGCAAGAGAGAGCGTGATGCACCAGCGCCCACTTGATCCATCCCCCGGCCGATGGTTCACGAGCTCGCTTGACTAATCCCCGCAACGGGGGATGCAGTCCACCAGCCGATCGCTACGGTCAGGCGGAAGGGCGTGTGGAGCCGCAGCTCACGCCCTCGAACGCGAGAGAGGCGGAGACCGCACCGCCTCTTTCTCTTTTTGTTCTAGTCGGCGAGGTCGGAGGCGGAGAGGACCAGCCGCGACTCGCCAGAGCCCCAGGCGAACTCCTCGACTCGGGCACGGAATCCGGCGAGCAGCAATTCGACTCCGATGCTCGCCTGGTCGTCGAGGAGCAGTCGTCGGGTCGAGACGATCTCCTCGCCGCGTCGCACCTCGTAGTCGGTAATCCACCGACACCGCCCAATGAATACCCACCGCGCACGCCTGGTTGTCCCAGGCGGCGTACGATCGACAACCCGTTTAGACCACAACGAGGGAGACCGCTCGCGCATGGATGACTGCTACTGAGGCGCCCCCACGGGCCGCCGCTTCGCGGCACGTGCTTAGCCGACGTTTCACTGGGTAGGCCAGGCAGAAGAGCGAAACAAGTCAAACGGCCGACCGGTCGTGAGAGGAGGAATGATGCTCGGACGCAAGCGCCGCCGTCGCATCGACGAGGCGGTGAAGACTGTCCAGCCATATGTGGAGACGGCGCGTGAAGTCGTAGCCGACGAGGAAGCCCCCCGGCGAGGCATCGCCGCGCTTGCTTCGCTTCTTCTCTTCCGGCGCCGCTTGCTGGCTTCCATGGGCGTCGCCGGCCTTGCCTGGAGAGTCGCGAGCGATGCGCAGCTCCGCGCGCAGCTGAGCCAGCTCGCCGACGATATCGCCGAGTTCAAGGGCCGGGCGGAACGGGCGAGAGCGCGTCGCCGACGCCGCCGCATCCTCGTAGGTCTAGTCGGTTGGGGCGCGGCGACAGGCGCAGCCATTGCCTATGCCCGCACCCGTGATCCAGTCCGGGTCGAGGAGTCGGTTGAAGTGAACATCCCGGTCGAGACCGCCTACAACGAGTGGACGCAGTTCGAGGAGTTTCCGCGCTTCATGGAGGGGATCGAGGAGGTTCGGCAGCTCGACGACACGCACGTCCACTGGGTCGCTTCCTCGGGCGGTCGGCGACGGGAATGGGATGCCGAGATCACCGAGCAGCGGCCCAACGAGCGCGTCGCCTGGCATGCGACCTCGGGCAAGCGGAACGCGGGCGTCGTCACCTTTCATCGGCTCGGGGACGAGCGGAGCAAGATGATGGTGCAGCTCGACTTCGAGCCGGAGGGCTTCCGCGAGACCGCTGGGTCGATCCTAGGGCTCGACCGACGGAGGATCAGGGGCGACCTCGAGCGCTTTTCTGAGCTCGTGGAAGGGCGGGGCGTCGAAAGCGGCGCCTGGCGCGGGACGGTGGAGGGGGGGACGCGGGTCGGCTAGATGGCGCTTTCGATAAGGAAGGCTCGCGGGCTGCGTAACCACGGAACAGACGAAGTCGTTTTGCTTTCAAGACAGGCGGCGATCCGAGGAGGCTAGATGGCGACACGAATGCGTTCAGGTCGCGGAGCGAGTGAGCTTGGCGCTCAGTCGACGGAAGAGGCGCGCGAGAAAGCGGAAAGCGGGAGCGGGTGGTACGCCTGGCTCGCTCGCGGCGGCTTGCTCGCGAAGGGAGCCTCATATGCGCTCGTCGCGGTGCTCGCCATCGGTGTTGCAGTGGGCACCGGCGGTGCGACCACGAGCCGACAGGGTGCGCTCGAGACGCTGGCCCAGGAGACTTGGGGCAAGGTTGTGCTCGGCATGCTTGGTGCCGGGTTCGCCGCCTACGCCGTCTGGCGTTTCATCCAGGCCTTCGCGGAGCGAGAGGACGAGCACGATGAGAAAGCGACGGCGAAGAAGTGGGGCAAGCGTGCGGGTTACGTCGGCAGGGGTCTCATCTACGCAAGTCTCACCTTCACGACAGTCAAGCTCCTGGTCGGTGCAGGAGGGCAGCAGTCACAGAACGCGAAGGCGCAGCAAACGACCTCGACCGTACTCGACTGGCCAGGTGGGCGCTGGCTTGTCGGGATCGGCGGCCTGTGCCTAATCGGGGCGGGTCTCTGGAATGCCTACCGCGGGCTAAAGAAAAAGTTCGAGGACAAGTGGCGGACGGGAGATATGAGCGAGGCAGAGCAGAAGTGGGGCGGCCGGGCCGGTCTCGCCGGTCACCTCGCCCGTGCGCTTGTCTTCACCTTGATCGGCATCTTCGTCATCAAGGCTGCGATCGAGTACGACCCGAATGAGGCGATCGGGCTAGACGGTGCACTCCAGAAGCTCGGCGACGCTTCGTACGGGCCATACTTGCTCGGCCTGACGGCAGCCGGCCTCCTTTGCTACGCCCTCTACTGCCTCGTCGATGCCCGCTATCGTGACGTCTCGGCGAACGGGTCGGGAGACGACACCCACGATCGCACCTCGTCCCGCTCAGCGCAGAGTGGCCAGCTAGACCGTGCTCCTGCAATCGATCGATGATCGCGCGGCGGTCTGGATCGCCACCCACCGCTTCGCTCCGCTGAACGATCCGTTCGTCTGGCTCGGCTATCTGGACAAGGTTGGCGCCGTCTGGGTCGGACTCGCGATCGTCGTAGGGGTGACGCTTCGCCTTGGAGTCATTCCGACCGCGACTCTGACGCTCCTGACGGGCGCTGCGACGTTTGCAGCGGACAGCGCGTGTTTTGGCCTAAAGGATCTTGCCGACCGTACACGGCCCTTCGTCGCGCATCGACAAATCGACCCGCTTTACATCGTTCACTCCAGCTCGTTCCCGGCTGGCCACGCGGCGACGGCCGTTGCCGGCGCGACTCTCCTGTCCTACATCGCGCCACGCGGCGCGCCAGGGTTCATCTTCCTCGCCGCCGCGATCTGTTACTCGCGGGTGTATGTCGGAGTCCATTACCCGGGCGATGTTCTGGCTGGCGCGCTCGTGGGTCTTCTCGTCGGATTCATTGCCGTCGGTGTCTGGTGCTGGGCCCGCCGAAGCGGCACTCGTCGCGGCCACGCGCTCACAGAGATCTAGTCGGGCAGATGTGCCGAGGCTGAGCGTCTGCACAATAGGGAACTAAGGGCGTTCGGACAGGATCTCCCGTTCAAAGCGGCTCACCGCAGTCCGTCTCCGGGCTGGAATCTCTGATGTCGGAGGCGTCGACTATGTCCACTCGTCGCTCGCGTTCCGCAGCTCGACAAGCTGGAGTCACTGGTTCGAGCCCAGTACCACCCACCTCCAAAGGCCAGCCGAATGTCCTCCGAAGGTTCGGCGACTGGTACTACGCCGACGGCCCTGATCGAGGACGAGCGCTCGCACGAGAACGACTAGTTTTCGACAACGGAATGACACGTTTCTAACCGCCGCGCGCCCGGGCCGCCGCCTTGAGTGCGGCGAGCCGCTCGAGGCTCGCGACTGGCCAAACCGCTTTCGTGTCGTAGTACTCCTCGAACGCCGGTACCGACTCCGGCAGCGCGAGCCAGCCGAGCTTCGACCGTGTGTAGATGTGGACGTCTGGCGCCACGGCGGAGGGGTCATCGAGCGTGCCGCCCCGGACGAAGAGGACGTCGAGCCGAGTGTAACGGCTGAAAGCCGCGATCTGACACCTCGGGCAGCGATAGATCGTCTGCATGCTCCCGTCGTCGCGAGGCACTTCGACCGGTTCCGGTGCGCCGGCCAGCACCTTCACGCGGTCCGCCTCGATGAGCAGGTTGATGACGAAGGCGCTTCCGGTCTGCCGCTGGCAGTTCAAGCAATGACAGCAGTGGGTGAAGAGCGGCTCGGACTCCACCCGGTAGCGGACCTCCCCGCACGAGCAGCCCCCCTCACATGGAAAGCTCACCTATCTCCTTCTCGACAGAGAGCCGGTTCACGCGCTGTCGATTGACGCTCGAGACCGCGCGTAGCCGAGCTCGCGGAGCGCGTCGCCCGGCGCGTTCGAGCGGGGCTACCCTCAGCGACTTCGGTTCAAGCGCGTCGCGCTGATTGAGGACAGACCGAAGCTATCGCGGTGTTCGATGCCGGTCAATGCTTGCAAGTGGGGTTTCCCGTGTACAGACCTTGACGACCGCGGTGCGTTCGGCATCTACACGTGGTTTTCGGCATCTACACGTGGTCGAAAGTGAGCTGACTGACTCGCCCGGACCCGGCCGTGCCTTGTACCCGCCACCTTCGAGCGGCCGAATTGTCGCAGCGTGCAGTGGATCGCCCACGCCGAATGTATTCGTTCGTTGTTGAACGGTGCCACGCTGCAGAGCGCTAGCGAAAGGGTGGGGGCGTCACCCGTGATGCGCTCAGGCGCTATCGTTGAATGGGACCTTTCACCTGGCTTCGCTGTACATTCGGTAGGGGCTCTGACGGGAGGGGGTGCTGTTGCCCTTCGCAAACGCATGAGTGGCCGCTGGACCGGCTTCGGCCCTGATCTCCGAGGACGCAGGTGACCCCCCCCGAAAGCGCTGCGGTCGAGAGCGCACGAGTTCTCCGAGAGCAGAAGCTCTACCTCGAGTCGCTCTTAGAGATCAGCCCCACCGCGATTGTCACGCTCGGTCTCAACAGGAAGGTCACCTCCTGGAATTTGGCGGCCGAGGAGCTCTTCGGGTACACGGCCGCTGAGGCGATCGGTCGCAACCTCGAGGACTTGGTCGCCAATGAGGAGGACTTGCGCGCGGAATACACCGCGTACTTCGAGGAGCTCGCCCGGGGAGAGCGCTTCCATGCAGTCACCCGGCGGACTCGGAAGGACGGCACGCTTGTCGACGTAGACGTCTTTGCCGTTTCGGTGACCGTCGAGGACGAGCCCACCGGCTATTTAGTCATCTACTACGACATCAGCGCACTCAAAGATGCGGAAAAGCGTTACCGCGACCTTATCGAGCAGCTTCCGCTCGTCACTTACATAGACGAGCCCGCCGTCGCCCCATCGATCTATATCAGCCCACAAGTCGAAGGGCTTCTCGGTTACTCGGCGGACGAGTGGCTCGGCGATCCAGAGCTCTTC
>JBKPPF010000009.1:0-105629 GCA_046733475.1 Actinomycetota bacterium | reverse complement strand
TTCGGGCGCGGGAGGTTGTCGAGGTCGAGCTGGGCCGGTGTGGTCAGCTCCTCGTCGATGATCTCGTTGCAGAGATCGATGCACTCGTCGCAGATGTAGACGCCCGGGCCGGCGATCAACTTCTTCACCTGGCGCTGGCTCTTGCCGCAGAAGCTGCAGAGCAGCTGTTCGTTACCGTCGGTCGCGCGGGCCATCTTCTACCTTTTAGCTCCTTTTTGGCTGCTCGGCTAGGCCGCTTTGGTCAGCGGCTTGCCACGATGGGCGATCACGTTGTCGATGATGCCGTAGTCCTTCGCCTCGGCTGCGGTCATGAAGTAGTCGCGCTCCATGTCCTTCGCCACCTTCTCGAGAGGCTGTTTTGTGTGCCCCGCGATGATCTCCTCGAGGAGGCGCTTCATGTTCAGCGTCTCGCGAGCCTGAATCTCGATGTCGGTCGCCTGGCCCTGGAACCCGGCCGAGACCTGGTGGATGAGGATCTTCGAGTGCGGGAGCGCCATCCGCTTCCCGTCCGTTCCGCCTGCGAGGAGCAGAGCTCCCATGGACATCGCGATGCCGACGCAAATCGTCGACACGTCGGGCTTGATGAACTGCATCGTGTCGTAGATCGCCATGCCGGCATACACGGATCCGCCCGGAGAGTTGATGTAGATCGAGATGTCTTTGTCCGGATCCTCGGACTCGAGGTGGATCAGCTGGGCGACGATCAGGTTGGCGATTTGGTCGTCCACGGGAGTGCCGAGAAAGATGATGCGCTCGTTGAGCAGGCGCGAATAGATGTCGAAGGCGCGTTCGCCTCGCGACGTCTGCTCGACCACCATCGGAATCAACGGACTCATCGTGCCTCCTCACTGCCTGGGGTCCAAATGTTCATCTTCGTACCTTCCTTCTCCTTCTCGGGTGTCCAAAGTTTGTCGCGGGCGACCGCGAGCTCGACCGGTATCCGCTTGACGCCTGCGACGATTTCGTCGAGCGCCTTTTTCAGGCGCAAGTCAGCGCGAATGCGCTCGTAGCCGCCGTCTTCCTGCAGGAGACGCTTCGACTCCTCGATGTCGTCGCCCTCTTCGCTCTGGCTCTGGATGAGCTCGTCGATCTCCTCATCGGGAACTTCGACGCCGAGCTTTGAAGCGGCCGCATCGAGCACGAGCTCGCGTGCGAGCGACTGCTCGGCCTCCGCGCGAAGCCGGGCCACGAGCTCGTCGGCCGACTGGCCGGTCATGGTCAGGTAGGTCTCCGTCGAGATGCCGCGCATCTGCAGCGACTGGGCGATGCTGCTCCAGAGCTCGGCGGTGCGGCGCTCGACGAGCGGCTCGACGGTCTCGACCTCCGAGGCGCTCACGAGTGCGTCGACGGCCGCTTCGCGAAAGCGGATCTCGAGCTCCTCCGTCAGCTGCTCGAGCAGCCGCGACTCGATCTCGGCACGAAGCTCCTCGAACGTCTCGAACTCGCTCGCCGAGCGCGCGAGCTCGTCGTCGGCGTCGGGCAGCACCTTCTCCTTGATCTCCTTCACGGTGACATCGACGGGGAGCTGGCCCTCAGCGCCCTGGATGTCGACGCTCTTCGTCTCTCCGCGCCCCATGCCCGGCAGCGCGTCGTCGATCTCGTTGACGAGCCGGTCGGCGCCGACCTCGGTGACGTAGTCGCGCTGCGGGGGCACGCCTTCGCCCACGATGTCGACCACGACCGTGTCGCCTTCCCGAACCGCGCGGTCTTCCACCGGAGCGAGCGCGGCGACGGTGTCGCGCAGGCGGTCGAGCTCCGCGTCCACGGCCTCGCCCGGCACCTCGGCCTCCGCGAATGGAACTTCGAGCGTCGTCCAGTCGGCAACCTCGGGCTTCGGCATGACGGCGACGGTTGCGCTGAACGTGAACGTGCCGCCGTCGTCCGGAAGCCCGTCGAACTCGACCTCGGGGCTCGCAACAGGGCGGATGCCGGAGGTCTCCGCAGCGCTCCAGAACCACGAATCGAGGTGACCCCGAAGCGCCTCCTGCCATACGGCCTCGCGCCCCACGCGGGCGACGACGACAGGGACGGGCGCCTTGCCCTTGCGAAAGCCGGGCAGGCGGAGCGATTCGGCCATGTCCGTGGCGGCGTGCTCGAACGCGTGCGCGACGTCCTCCTCGGGGACCTCGACGTCGAGGCGGACGCGGCTTTCCGGGAGCTCTTCGACCTTCGTCTTCACGAAGGCCATTGTGTCAGAAGGCCTTACGCCTTCCGGCCGGTCTCGGCGTCACGCCTAGACGTGGTGGAAGTCGATGACGAGGCGGTCGGGGTTGTGCAGCTCCTGCACGTTCCAGCACGTGGAGCGGCTGAGACCCATGATCCAGGAGAGCGTCGCCTCGAAGTCGCCGGACTGCGCAGCCTGGGCGAGGGTCCCGAATCCAGGGGTGAGGACGCGCGAGCCGCCGTACGTGGGATTGCCGTCGAAGTCGTAGCCGGTGGCGCCCTGCACGACGAGCTGGACGAAGGAGTCGCCGTAGACCTCGATCGGCATGTCGCTCGGATCCTGGGTGAACGGGGGCTTCGCCGCGCGAATCTCATAGTGCGGGATCCCGCCGTTCCCCGCGGGGTTCGGCTTCGGTTCCGTGAACTCGAACACGATCCGGTCGTAGCCGTCGTGGGCTCCGACCCTCACATCCGTGAGGTTCATGAAGACCCCGTCTTCGCCCCCGCTCTGCGGCTCGCAGACGACTGGCGGTTGAGCGTCGGTCTCCGTCGACGCACCGCCCGACGTCTCGGAACTGGTCTCCCCCTCCTCACTCGTGCTCGCAGCCGGCTCAGATTCGGCCGGCTCGACGGCAGGGGTCGCGGTCGGCACAGGGCCAGCCTCCCTCGCGCCGGAGCCACACCCGGCCAGGAGCGCAGAAATCAAGAGGAGAAGGGGGAGTTTTTTGGTCATGGGCCGCATTCTGCGAGGGCCCGGTAACCCCGGAGCCGCGCGTGCGTAACGACCGCGCAACCGTCGCCAAAGCCCCCGTACGAGCCAAGCGCCTTCTTCGTAGGTGCGGGCGAGAGGAGTCGAACCTCCAAGGGCCGAAGCCCAGCGGGACCTAAACCCGCCGCGTCTTCCAGTTCCGCCACGCCCGCGTGGAAAAACGATACCGGGTGGGTATAGCGATTCAGGATGCGATTACTGAAAAGGAGTTTCGAGCGGGAGGAGGACGAGCGCGCCGGCGACGAGGCGGACCTCTCGAACGAGGAGAAAGACGGCCCCGCGCCGCAGCCCGAGCGGCGCGAGACCGAGCTCGCCGATCCCGGACTGACGGACCTCTCGTTTCGCGACTACAAGGCGATCGTCATTCGAGCCGGCAAGCAGGCGCTCGGGCACGGCATCACCGACCTCGCCGCCGCGCTCGCGTATTACTCGTTCCTCGCCATCCCGGCCGTGATGCTTGTCGCGGTCGGTCTCTTCTCGCTGTTCGCGAGCCCCGACGCCATCTCGACGCTCATCGACAAGCTCGGTACTGTCGCTCCCTCGCAGACGACGCAGCTGCTCGAGGACAGCCTCCGCCGCATGAACGAGAACAAGAACGGCAGCATCGTGATGGTCGTGATCGGCTTCCTCCTCGCCCTCTGGACGACAACGGGGGCGATGACGGCTTTCATGCGCTCGGTCAACCGGGCCTACGACCGCGACGAAAGCCGTGGCTTCGTGCGGCAGCGGTTCGTCGCCGTGCAGATGGTGGTTGCGATGAGCGTCGCGTTCCTCCTCATCTTCGGTCTCCTCGTCCTCGGCCCGGTGATGTCGGGTTGGATCGGCAGCGCGCTCAACATCGAGAGCGTCATGGGTTGGCTCTGGTGGGTGGTGCAGTGGCCAGTGCTGCTCGTCGGCCTGCTCGCTGTCTTCGCCACCGTCTTGTACCTCGGGCCGAACATCGACCACCCGCGCTGGCAGTTCGTCACTCCTGGAGCTGTGTTCGCCGTGGTCGTCTGGCTCTTGGCGTCCGGACTCTTCGCGGTCTACACGTCGATGTTCTCGAGCTACAACAAGGCGTGGGGCTCGCTCGCGGCCGTGATCGTCATGCTCACCTGGCTCTGGGTGACAGGGATCGCGCTTCTCCTCGGCGCGGAGATCAACGCCGAGGTCGAGCGAAGCCGCGAGCTGCGGCAGGGCCAGCCGGCCGAGCGCGCGATCCAAGCGCCCTCCAAGGCCTAGCGCGGCCCCGGGCTACACTCCCGTCTTCGGGCCCCGTAGCTCAGCGGATAGAGCAGCGGACTTCGAATCCGCGTGCGGAGGTTCGACTCCTCCCGGGGCCATATAGCACCGCTTGGTTGAGCGGAAACCGCATGGTTGCGTGGCTCATGGGTTCCGGAGAGGCCGGAAATGGCGCACCTGGTGCAGACCTCCGTGCAAACCTCCGATTCGCAGCGAGTAAAGGCCGACCGTTGCCGAAGACCGGGGGCGAGAACTCCTTCACCGCCCTGGCGGCCAGACTAGAAAGGAACGGCCTCAGTTTACGACGCGGAACGGTCGCATCATCTCGTTGTCCTCGTGCTCGACGATGTGGCAGTGATAGACGTAGTCCTGCGGTGGAGCAACGCCGCTCGGAAGATCGAAGCGCCCGCGAATGATCGTGAAGTAGCCGGGGTCGGCCTTCGTCGTGTCCTTAAAGCCGCGCTCGCTGCGACGCGGCCGCTCCATCGGCCCGGTGGCGTACGGGCGCGGGTCGAAGCCACCGAGCAGACCGTCGGGCCCACCGAAGCCCGCCGCGATCGCGGCCGCGGCGTACGCGTCGGGGTCGAAAGGCACGCGACCGATGACCTCGTGCATGAAGAGGTGCGTATGCATTGGGTGCGTGTCGCCCGTGAGGTTGACCCAGTACCAGTCCTCCACCGATCCGACCTTCACGTTCTCGGTAGCAGGGACGACATGGTCTTCCTCGAAAAACCCGGCGCCGTTCAGCGTCAGCTCCCAATCTGGTGTGTCGACGCCGATCTCGTTGAGCGTGATGAAGCGCCGCCGAGACGGGCTAGGCAAGGCAGCTCGCCGTCCTCCGATCAAGGTCTCCGGAATCGTGCTGGATCTCACGTGACTGCCCGCGACTCGAATCTCCATCACCTGCCGCAGCGGGGGGGCAGGCGTTACGATCGGGTCCGGCGGGCGCCGGTTCACGACGATCAACTTTTCCCCGGCAAGAGGAGCGAAGTCGATCAGGACGTCGGCGCGCTCGGCCGGTGCGAGCACGAGTCGCTTGACGCGCACGGGCCGGTCGAAAAGCCCTCCTTCGGCGCCGATCTGCCACATCGGCGCGCGCCCGAAATGGAGGTTGAGGATGCGGGCGTTGCACCCGTTCAGGATGCGCAGGCGGTAGAGGCGGGCCTCGACGTCGAGGAAAGGCCACACCTTCCCGTTAACCAGCATCGTGTCCCCGAAGTACTCGCCGATCCAGGTCACACCGGGGATGTCGCTCACCGGATAGTGGAAGGTGCCGTCGTCATTGAACTGGCGGTCCTGGATTACGAGCGGGACCTCGTACGGCCCGCTTGGGAGGCCGTTGGCATTGTCGGGCCCACCCGTGTCGAACTCGTCGCGCAGGAGGTAAGCGGCGGCGAGCCCGGCAAAGACATTCAGGCGTGTGGCGCCCATCGCGTGGTCGTGGAACCAGAGGAGCGTCGCCGGCTGCTCGTTGGGATAGTGGACGGTCTGCGTCTCGCCTGGCCCGAATCCGCTCGGAGTGACCGCCGGACTGCCGTCACTCGCTGCCGCGACGAAGCCGCCATGCAGATGCGTCATCACACGCACCTGATGTTCGAGCGGTACCAGCCGCGTGTCGACCGGGATCCAGGCGGGGTAGGTGGAAGGAAGGTCGTGTGTGAACCGCACTGTCACCGGGGTGTCCTTCTCTGCCACGAGGGCTATGCCGAACGAGCCCGCCTGGCCTTCGAGCCCGCTGCCGTCGTCGTAGGCCCAGAAGCGAGTCTTTGGAAGTTGCGGATGCAGGCGGCGTGAAATCTGGCGCTGGGTGAACGAATATGCGTTCGCGCCGCTTTGGCCGGCCACGACGATCCCTGCCCCAGGGAGTGGGACGTGCTCCACGTACTTCGGCAGCTGTCCGCCCATGGCGGCGAACGCCTTCCTTTGAGTCAGCCGCCAGGGGGTGAAGAACGTCGCGCCACCGACCGCTCCATACTGAAGCAATTGCTTTCGTGTGAGTGACCCCATTCGAATCGCCTCCCTTCGCCGCTGGGAGACAGGCTTTCATAGCATGCGTTACGAGGCAACGTGTGAAATACGGAATCAGTGCGGAAAACCCGCATGGTCCACGACCGTTCCTCCAGTTCCTTTCAGTCGCTGACTCAGGCGATCCCTTGAACTGCCGGTACCGCGCTGGCGATGACCCAGGTGAGGGTGCGTCCCGACGCCTTCATTGCCTGTACTGAGAACGTGAAAGACGAAGCCGCTGCGTCCTCCGAGCTTCGTTCGGCGTTAGCTGACACGCCAGCCTGTCAAGAGCTCCACTCGTGAATTCCTTCGCGGCACGTGCCACCCCCCGTGCTCGCCCTCCTGGCGGCTATTCCGGTGAACGCCTTGCGGCAGGCGCAGTCGCCGAACTCCTCAGCCGCCGGCGCTCTTGCGAGCGGATCGCACAAGCGCTTGTCCGCTGGTCGCGGGCCCAGTAAGGGTCACGGGAGGCCGCTGTCTCGGGAGGTTCCACAATTCGCATGGCGAACCCTGCTGGATGTCGCACCGGGACGAGTCCGGACGCTTCCATACACCGCCAGAGCCTGTCGTTCTCGGAGCGACGCGAGCCAAGAAGCGCACCGATTGCTAGTGCCTGGGTCACGCGCCGAGAGACACGCAGCGGCGTCCGCCACCGCGTCATGTTAGGACGGGCGGGAGGGAGTCCGCCCCGCGCTACGGCGGATCGTTCAAGACGCAACGCGAGGCAAAGCTCCGCCGCGACTTGATCGCCGGCGAGCTCGCCACGCTGCGTGTTCCGCTACCGGCTGCTGCCGTCGAAGCATCGACTCGCGTGTCTGTTCCTGGATTGGTCGGGCGCACGTGTCTCCGCGGTAGATCTAACGCTCGTCTCCGACTATCCGTTGCTCGGAACGGCGTCCGTGACGGGCCCGACCCGCACGGACTCGGGATTGAGACAGCCGATGGCGGCGTGTTCCGCCGACGTGAAGTTGTCCGGCAGCGTCACCTTGACCCGGTCGAACTGAACGCACGGGCCGGAGGCGCTGTCCACGTCGCTCCAGTAGCTGACGAAGTAGAGCGACTTTCCGTGCCCGATCATGATCTGGGAGGGCGCCTGCTCGATGTCGGGGAAGCCTGTGCCGCGCTCGACCTGCGCGTCGAGCCACCCGCTCGCGCCGTGGAAATCCATGCCCGGATAGCCCTTCGAGGCGCACGGCTCGGGCGACGTGTTTCGGGCTCCCCAGACGGTCCGGATAGTGCCTGCGGCTCCTTCCTGGCCGACGATCCTCACCGCCATGACCTCGTCCTTGCAGAGCGGGGCGCCGGCGGTCGCCTCGCCGGACGACGTGGATCCACCCGTCGAGACGGTGACTTCGCCTCCAGCGGTGGCCGAAGAATGGGTTGAGCGCCCCGTCGGAACGGGGCCGGCGTCCTTTGGCCCGTTGGAGCATCCGGCGAGAAATGCGGCGATGACGATGGCGACGGCGAGTGCTTTGGTCATGCGTGGGATTGTCCGAGCGACGCGTAACCCGGCCGGGCCGCGTCGGTAACAGCTTCGCAACGCGATCGGGCATCGCCAAGGTGTAAGCGATCGGTAAGAAGTCCCCAAGCCTCGAAGGACGCGTCCCGCGCTCGTCGTACGCGTCTCCTGCGGCATTTGCGGCAGGCAGCCCCCGCCCCTCCACTGCGCGGGCTGGAACTTCAGACGAAGCCCACTCGCCGAAAACGGGGGTTCCACCATGCAACTACGACGACTGCTCTTGTTGCAGCCGCACCCTGAGGTTCAGCCGGAGAACGGCGCCGCGACGGTCAAGCGGGATGGATCCGACTGGGACGTCCTCGCAGAGCTCGACAGGCTGCGGATGACGAACTCGGGGCTGACCGCCGAGGTGCAGAGGCAGACGCATATCGGCCAGGACTACGCACGCGTCGCGAGCGAGCAACGGGTCCGGGTCGAGGAGCTCGAGCGCGAGAATGCAATCGCGCACACGAGCTCGCAAATGCTCGATCGTCGCTTGGCTTTGGCGGAGGAGCGGGCCGAGGAGCTCGAGGAGCTCGTCGAGGTCCTGCGCGCTCAACGCGACCGGCTGCAGACCTACTACGAGCAGCAGAAGGACCGGGCCGACCGCTCCGAGTCGGCGAGCGCCGCACTGCGCAACGCGGCGGGAGAGCTCCTTTCGGCGAGTGACCGCCAGACTCACGCTGCTCTGGGCACCCGCGGGCTCGCGCGCGCGAAGGTCGAGTTCGCCGACGGGCTCGCGAGCCTGAGGCGGGCGCTCGAGAGAGACGCCGGCAAGGGATTTCTCGCTCCCGCCGTCGCTGATGACGTCCAGCGCTACTTCACCGCCACCGACCTCTCTCCCGACGAGAAGCGCCAGCTGAAGCAATCGATCGTCAGAGCCCTGTCGGTCCAACCGTGACGAGCCCGATGACGAGGCGCCGTCGGCGACACGCCGCCCGCGCGAGCGTGCTCGGAATCACAGCGATCGCGGCTCTCGTATTCGTCCCTACGAGCTCCGGCGGAACTCGCTCAGGGATCGCCGCGTTGCAGGTCGCGCTGAAGAATCGCAGCCTCTACTCGGGCTCCATCGACGGGGTCATCGGCCCTCGCACGATCGCCGCCGTGCGCGTCTTCCAGCGCAGGCACCGGCTGACCGTAGACGGCATTCCCGGGCCGGTCACCTGCGCCGCCCTTGGCCGCTACAGCCGCCATCGCCTCGGCACACGCACCATCACGTTCGGGGACAACGGCTGGGACGTCGCCGAGACCCAGTTCCTCCTACGCTCGCACGGGTACTCGCCAGGCCCTCTCGATGGCAGCTACGGAGGCCTGAGCGTCGCGGCGGTCCGTCGCTTCCAGCGCCATTCGGCTCTTGAGGTCGACGGCGTTGTAGGCCCAGCGACCCTCGCTTCCCTCGACGGCGAGCGAGTAGACGGGCCGGGAGGGCTGACGACGGGAGAGGCTGGCCACGCTCGAGCGGCACGCCGTCTCGTCATCATTCGGCGCGAGGGGCACCGGCTCTACTTCTACCGGGGCGCTCGACCTCTCCGCGTCTTCACGGTTGCAACCGGAGGGACATGGACGCCCACACCCCGTGGTCGGTTTCGAATCGTGAGCAAGTACCGTCATCCGTGGTGGTACCCGCCCGACTCCAACTGGGCGAAGGACCTCGATCCGATCCCGCCAGGGCCTGAAAACCCACTCGGAACCCGCTGGATGGGTCTCTCCGTCCCGGGGCTGGGCATCCACGGCACGCCAAATCCCGCGTCCGTGGGATACTCGATCTCCCACGGCTGCATACGGATGAAGAAGCGCGATGCCGAATCCCTGTTCCGCCTGGTCAGGGTCGGTACCCGCGTCTGGATCATGTAGGCGCGGCGCCCGAAACCCGACGGCTCGCTCGTTCGTTGTGGGAACATGGCGTGGATGGCCACGTGGAAGTTCGTTGCACTTGCGTTGAAGGCCCAGCGAGGCTGGAAGCGCATCCCGCCGCAGCAGCGCCGGCAAATCATCGAAAACGCCACGAAGCAGGCTCGCAAACACGGGCCCATCGTCGCGAAGCGCGCCACCGAGATCGCACGCCAGGTTCGCAAGGACCGGTAGCCTCATGCGCGACAGCCTGACGCTGGGCCGCATCGCCGGCATCCGCTTCGGCGTGAACTGGAGCTGGGCGATCGTCTTCGCGCTCATCGTGTGGACGCTCGCCACCGGGATCTTTCCGAGCACGAATCCGGGCCACGACCAAAGCACGTACACCGGCATGGCGATCGTCGCAGCGCTTCTCTTCTTCACCTCGCTGCTCATGCACGAGTTCGGGCACGCGCTCGAGGCCAAGCGCGAAGGAGTCGAGATCGAGGGCATCACGCTTTGGCTCTTCGGCGGTGTCGCCAAGTTCCGAGGAATGTTTCCGAATGCCGGGGCTGAGTTTCGGATCGCGATCGCGGGGCCCCTCGTGTCGCTCGTCCTCGGGGGGGTCTTCGTCCTCCTCGCCTGGAAAGCGAGCCTGCCGGAGGTGGCAGACGGCGTCGCCGCGTGGCTCGGTTACATCAACCTCGTTCTGCTCCTCTTCAACCTCCTGCCCGCGCTGCCACTCGACGGGGGTCGTGTGCTCCGATCCGCCCTCTGGGGCGCGAGCGGCAACCTCGGCTGGGCGACCCACGTCGCTGCGCTCATCGGGCAGGGCTTCGGCTACCTCTTCATCCTCGGCGGCGTCGGGTTCGCCATCTGGCAGAGCGCCTACAGCGCGCTCTGGATCGCCTTCATCGGCTGGTTTCTCCTGCAGGCCGCAGCGGCCGAGGACCGCACGCTGCTCGCCCGCCAGGCTCTCCGGGGACTGCAGGTCGGAGACCTGGTCGTTCGCGATCCCGTGACGACGAAGCCCGATGTCACGCTCGGCGAATTCATGGACGACATCGCGTGGACGACCCGGCATGCGACCTACCCCGTCACGGACAACGGCCATGTCGTCGGGCTCCTCCCGCTCCGCTGCGTCGCCGAGGTTCCGCGCAGCGACTGGGAGAGCCGCACGGTGCGCGACTGCATGCTCCCTCGGGAGAATGTCCCCGTCGTGCGCGAGGACGACGACCTCTTCGACGCGGCGGCCGAGATCTCGGACGGAGACGTCTCTCGGGCGCTCGTCCTCGACGGCGACCGCTTCGTCGGGCTCCTCTCATGGTCTGACGTGCGGCGGGCACTCGCGCTACGGCGCGCACGGAGACGTTAGGAATCTAGGGTGGCCGACGGGACTCGAACCCGCGACAGCCGGGACCACAACCCGGGGCTCTACCAGCTGAGCTACGGCCACCGTGCAAGGTGCAGTGTAACCCGGGTGCTACGTTCCTCCCCGACGCGCCCGTAGCTCAGTGGACAGAGCGGCGGACTTCTAATCCGCGGGTCGCAGGTTCGAATCCTGCCGGGCGCATCACAAGAGTCCCTTAGGGTTTGCGGAACTTCTTGGCTTTCGCCGGCAGACACGGCTGGCCGAGATACTTGTGGCGTGGGAGCGAGGGGCGTAGAACTGTGCAATGCCCACGCCTCAGCTGGATCATTGTCGGAGCCGTTGTGGCCGTGGGTGTCTTCGCGGGCCTGGATGCGCTCCGATCCTCGGATGAGCCCCCGCTCGCATCGGCCAAGCGCGACCAAGCCGTCACGACGGCTCCCAGCACACAGCCTTCCTTTTACGCTCGACGACCCCGAGGAGCCACCGAGTGAACCCCGGTCGGCGAACCCGTGCTCAATCTCCAAGCCTTTGACCCGGTGAACTCGCCATTTACGCCGAGGGACGAGTGATCTGGCCGATCAAGGACGGCTATCTCCAGATACAACTCACGCCCGCGGGCGCCGAAGGGCTCCGGTCGAGGGCCGTGTCGACCGGCCTCTTCAAGCAGAACCAGGGCCTCACGCTCGACTCCGGACACGACCCTGGAAGCATGGAAGTCCGCCACGGCGACCGATCCGTCATCCTCGTTTGGGGCGATCGTTCCGCCGCCCGGTGGCGGGCTAAGCACGTTGACTTGGAGCGGATCTCGGCCGCGAGCACGGAGGCCGAAAACGAAGTCATCGAGCTCGTAATGTTCTTCCGCGATCCGACGGCATGGAGGCTGCCACGCCGCATGTACGTGCAGCCCGAGGCGTCGCCGTTGGTCCCTTCCCGCCTCGAGGTTGGATACGACCTCGGTAAGCCCCACTTGTCTACGCTGCCGTCTACGGCCCGCGAGGTCCTGAGCGCGAACCTACAGACGCTGATCTCCGACGGATGTCAGGTCGTATCGACCGACCAAGCACGGGAGATGGCTCGGGCGTTGGCGCAAGCGGGTATCCCCGGCGGCTACGACAGGCAGCGTGGCTTGTTCAGCTTCGAGGGCGGGCTCGTTCGTCCATTCCTTTCCCGTCCTTCCGCACGAGGTGGCCTGCGAGGACAAGTGACCAGTGGCATGTGGCCGTCGGTTAGGCCGCACAGCCCTCCTCCGGGCCGTCTCGCTGGCTGCTCGAGCGGCGGCCCTGGTACTCAGTCGAAGTGAGGCCGGGGCGCGAGCGTTCGGCCTGCGGCCTGCCGACGCGCCGGGCTCGGGAGAAGAGGCTCGCCCGACCTCACGGAACCCCTATCGCGCTCGGCTCGTAAATCCTTGATCTCGAACTTGCCTCAGCCGGATTCAGCCGTTCGGGTCGGTCGCCTCCGCTATTGCGGCCTCGCGCGGATGCTTCTTCACGACGTGGAAACGATCCGTCTCCTCAATCACGGTCTCCACGTCCTCAAGGACGTGCCCAGGGACAACCGCGAAGGTGGCTGGGTTACTTCGGAGCTTCATGTACTCCTCGTCAGTGAGGGAA
The DNA here is from genome assembly GCA_046733475.1 of Actinomycetota bacterium. Lineage (GTDB taxonomy): Bacteria > Actinomycetota > Thermoleophilia > Gaiellales > Gaiellaceae > DATEOR01. The sequence continues at coordinate 93,159 of JBKPPF010000009.1, read as the reverse complement.
ATCTCCTCAACGCAGTCGAGGTTGCCGCATTCGCAGAGGAAGTTTGTCATGCGCGCTTCTGAGTCCATGACGTCGGCGACGCGCTCGTTGACCTCGCGAAAGATGGCTTCATTTCGGGCGAAACGGTCCTTACTGGCCCTTTCTCCTTCGCTCTCAGTCAATAGGCTCACCCCTCTATTTTTCGACGACCTGATGGAAGCGGTTCTCTTGCACAATTCTTTCACCGGCGAGGGTCGGGTGATCGCGAAGGATCACGAATCGGTTCTCGTGTCGACGGATGCTCCGGTACTCGTCGGGTGTCAAGTTGACGCGCCCCATACAGGTCTCGTCGGTGCACTCGCAGAGGAAAGGAATCGGCTCACCGCCAGCTCTCGCCCCCACGGCCCCTCGCAGGCGTTCGTTGCCGATGCGGAAGGCACGCTGGTTTTCGGCAAGCTGGTTGTCCCGCGAGTCCAAAGGATGCTACGAATACCCCGGACCGTCGGGCACAAACGCGATTCCACGCTTGGACGAGCGCCTCGGCCTATTCGCGGCTGGAGACGACTTCGAGGGCTTCCACGTCCCCTCCGCTGCTGCGACACTGCGCCGGTGGACGAAGAGCGTGAGCGCCCGCCCGATCCCGGCGGGCCGTCGGGCGAGGGTGCGCCACCGGGCGACCCGGACTACCACCTGCACACAGAACTCGCCGAGGAGACCAAGCGGCTCGCCACGCATCCGCGCGAGGAGACGCATCGCCTCGCGGAGGAACTCCGTGAGGGCGAGACGGAGACGACGCCGCTGATCGTGCTGAGCGGGCTGGTGCTGGGGATCGGCGTCCTCCTGGCCATCGTCATCGCGCTCGTTTTCCTCATCGCCCGCCTCGTGTCGTAGCGGCCGCGCCCCGGGTCCGAAGTGCGCAGCGCAACGTCCGCTGCCATTTTCGGCTGCCACTGAGGCGCTGCGCCGAAGCGGCGCTCCCGAGCCCGGAGAGCGGAAGGCTGTTTTGTGGGGCCTTTCCTCCTGGAGCGGCGAAGAGAATCGAACCCCTGTCACCAGCTTGGAAGGCTGGGACTCTACCGTTGAGATACGCCCCCGGGCCAAGCCAGCCTAGCGAACGACCCTCCTAGGCGACGCGTGCCTGGTCGGCTTCGCTCAAGGCGCTCCGGCATGACCTTGAGCAGACCGAGGGCGAGTTCGGAATCGCCCTGACGAGAATGAGGAAGGGCCGTTAGGTCATAGGCGATCACGCAACTCAGGCACGCCCTCTTGCTCGGCGCAATGGGCGCAACAGAAGATGCGGCCATCCGCCTCTACGCCGTGGCCGATGATCCGGCATCCGCAATGAGCGCATATTGGCGCGAGAGCCTGGATGGCGCATTCGAAGCTGTCAAAGACGTGTGCCGCTTCCTCAGCTCGTACCTCGAACGCCTTGTCGTAGTCGTTCCCGCAGACCTCACAGACAGGCATTAGCTTCTCCTCCCTCCATCGAGGGGATATGGGCGACAATCTCTGTTTCCCGCTTAGGCATCTCAAGAACCGTGCCGCGTTGCCGGGCGCAGGTAAGCGGACTAACGTCTCCCGGCGTGTACAGGAAAGGGAGCCAGAGGTGTTGCGGCGCCGGCGCATCCGCGATGCGGCGGGCGAGTTCCTAGTCGGCCCGGGAGACGTTCTCTCGAAGTGGACGCGGGAAGTTCGGTGCTCAGCCTCCCTCGTGGGCATCGGCGATCTGACGGAAGGTGGTGGCGAACTTTCCCGACCCGGCCCAGTGGCGCAAGCGCCTGGGCGGTCGCTCAAGCTCGTACACGGCGCTCGACTGCTCGGCGGAGGCTGAGACCTCACTGGCCGGCGATGGCGAGCGAGTGCAGACGAAGGCCCCAGGTAAGGTTTTCGAGCTCGTGAGCGGTCGCGTCGCTTGGATCTCGCACTGCCCTGTCAAGGGTCTCTCGCTCCGCCAGCTCGACGAGTGCCAAGTGACGGAGGCTGGAGTGGCGGGAGATCGACAGTTCTTCCTCGTTGACAAGAACGACCGGCTCGTGAACAGCAAGGGCCTTGGCATACTCCAGCAGATCGTCCCGCGCTACGACGATCAGGCCGAGTTGCTCACACTTGCGTTCCCCGACGGCACGACCCTTTCTCAGCACATCCACCTCAACGGAGCCTTCGACGCGCAATTCTGGGGCATGTCGGTTCACGTCCGCGTCGTCGAGGGAACGTGGGGCGAGGCGATCTCCGACTTCGCCGGGCGCGACCTGCGGCTTGTCCGGGCTCCCGGGCCGGCCACGGATCGTATGCGCAGCGGCGCGGTCACCTTCCTTGGCACCGGCTCGCTGCGGGCAATCGCGCGCGTCCTTGGCGTCTCCGGCGTCGATGGCCGTCGCTTCCGGATGAACTTTGGCGTCGATGGCTTGGCGGAACACGAGGAGGACGACTGGCTCGATCGTCGTGTTCGAATGGGACGGGCGGTCGTCGTGCCACAGGGCCACGTCGGCCGGTGCGCAGTAACAACGCAGAATCCGGAGACTGGAGAGCCCGATCTCGACACGTTGAAGGCACTCGCGGCGTATCGGCGAGACGTCCCGGCTACAGAGCCGCTGCCATTCGGCGTTTACGCGGCCGTCGCCGAACCCGGCTGTGTGCGCCTCGGCGATCCCGTCGAGCTGCTCTGACCATTTCTGCCGTGGGCTGACGGCCCCTTGCGCGTGTGTCGGACCCGGCGAACCTTCTGCTCTGTTTGTCTTCGAATAGACGTCAACTCCTGCGCGCCGTTGTCGCTCGGCTATTCGGGCGGAAGCCCAAGTCCATCTTACGTACGCCGGCGCCCCGGAATGTGGCGGGCCGGAGATTCGCTGCCCCGGCCCGCCGGATCGTGGTCTCTTAGCCGGTACTGGTCGTAACTGTGAAGTTGTCGAAGTGCGCTCGGACCCCTTGACCGAAGATTCGCTCGGATGTCGGGATCGACACGCTGAGGCCGCAGGCGGCCGCTTCCAGGGCCGCAAGGGCACACCGATGTTGTCTCGGAGACGAGCTTGCCGTCGAGGAAGTACTCGACCTACGCGATCGTCGGCGTCAAACGAGTCGTTGCTGATCGCGATGTACGTCAGATGCTCGAAGACGCTGAGGTCGTACGAGGTTCGAAACGGTGCGTCGTCGATGTAGAAGGCGCCGTCCGCGAACGAGCGGGTGTGTGTCGTAGACCGTCTTCGTGTCGGCTGAGGCCGTACCCCCGAAGATCACGGTCAAAGCCAATGCAATGAGGGCGACGGGTAGTGCTTTCCGCGTGGATCCCTCCCACGTTGGTGTTGGGATCGCGCAATCTGATCCCAGCGGTCGGAACCGTCTGAAGTTACCTCCTGCGTAGAACGGTCAGTGGGGAGTGGGCCGGGGGCGACCTCTCTCCGCCAGCGAGCGACATCAGCTGCCCGCCAGGGCAAAGCCTCGAGCTCGCCGCGGTGAGTTAATACGAGCGTCACCCTGACTGACACGGCGACAACGTCAGCATCTCGCTCGGCGACTGCTCGTCGGGCTGCCTGCTTCCCAATGTGCGAGGAGCGTGCTAGCTCGGAAACAGGTCTGACCCGAGGTTTCGAAAGCAGCCAGGCTTGAAGCGAGTGCCGGGGTGAAAAGCCCCGGCACTCGGCTTTGTAGCAGGCCCGACCGCCAGGCGTAGTCCTGGACTTGCGCGTTCCGACCTCTACGTCGTGGTGGCGGAGATCCAGGCTTCGAGCCTGTCAAGCGTGTCCTTCCAACCCGCCTCGTGTAGCGCGTAGCGCTCGTCCGTTTTGAATGGCCCCTGCTCGAGGAGCAGGCGAGTGCCATGGTCGAGCGGCTCGAACGTGAGCATGACAAGCGTCTCCTGATCATCCGCGGTTGGAGGGTCCCACTCGAACGTGTAGGCGAGCTGTCGAGGCGGAGCGATCTCCCGATACTCACCGTAAGCGTAAAACGGCTCCCCGTTAGGGGGCTGCATTTCGATCCGATACCGCCCTCCCTCGCGGACGTCGAGCTCGGCGCGTGGGACGGTAAAACCCGCTGGTCCCCACCACTTGGAAAGCTGGGCCGGGTCGACGAAAGCCGCGAGGAGTCTGTCCGGGGCAGCTTGCAGCACGCGTTCGAGGCGGAGACTTCGCTGCATGTTCCCCCATCTTCGCTCACGATTACCGCCCTTTGCGCCCGTACGGCGCTGTCTAGAGTCCGCCGGCCGACGATCTCCCCCGCGAGTGCCGGGCGCTTCGGTGTTCGTGCGAGATGTGATGACTGTGGACGAGGCGAGACGTTCGGCGTTGGGGTGGCGGAACGGCAAACCGTGATTCGATGCAGCCCACCCACGAGGCTCGATGCGGCACTGGTTGCCGACCTGAGGGGGGTTCGCTCAATAACTCAATGCGAGTCTGTCTCTGATACGTCTTTCTCGTAGACACTTGTTGCCCGGGCGCGAGAGGCGTAGAACTCATCGACCAACAGAAAGACGGAGGAGAACGTGGATCGGAGCGAGATGCTGCGCCTCTTCGAAGCGCACCGCGAAGCCGAGGCCGCTCGGGATATCGACGCCGTCCTGGAGACCTTCGCAGAGGACTGTTTTCTTGAGACGCTGGCACTCGGCTTGCGTAGTGAGGGCCGTGACGCAGTTCGGGCCGCCTACGAAATGCAGTTCTTCTCGGCTTTTCCCGATTTAGCACCCGAGGACGAAGGCATGGCTCATGGCGAGGACGCGATCGCCGTGTGGGGCACTCTGCGCGGGACGAGCAGTGGTGACTGGCTCGGCGTGCCGCCAGGAGGCGGATCATTCGCGGTTCCCTTCGCGAACGTCGTCCCGTTCCGTGACGGCTTTATGGCCGGCGAGACCATCTACTTCGACCTTGCGACCTTATGTGAGCAGGCGCGTATACCGCTTGAGGAGGTTCGCGCGGCTGCCGCTGCGCGCCGCTCGGCGAAGAATCGAGTTAGCGATGGGGCAAATTGACGATCGGCTTGCGGACTTAGGTGACCTTCCTGAGGCGATGGCACCCCCTGGAAACTTCGAGCTGGTGACCGTTCAATCGCCTACGTGTCGGGTCACGCACCAATAGACGGATCGACAGTCTTGGTTGAGGGGACGGTTGGCGGAGACCTGACGCTCGATGACGGCTATCGAGCCGGACGCTTGACCGGCCTGTCGATTCTTAGAACGTGAAGAATGTCCTCGAGGCGTCCGGAACCGTCGTGTGTCGAGCTTCGTAATCCCGGGCCGTCCGAGCCGGGCTCCAGTGTTCACCCAGAGCCGGGGGTTGCCGCAGCCCCCGGCTCGTTTTTGTAGCGAAAAGCTCCTCCGACGCCGTCGTGGGCTCGGCTGCTCGCGGAAGCCCATGCCAGGTATGTAACGGCTCGGTCGTGTCCAGCGATCTATCGAATGACTTTGGGGACGCTGCCCAACGCCTTGATCACTCGCTGCGCCTGGTGTGGCCGCTACCAGGTTGGAGGGCGGTGGCTACTGAAGGAGGACGTGGCGGCGTTTCTTCGGGATGACGGGTCCGCCGTTACCCATGGAATCTGCCCGGACTGTGTTGCTGACCTGCAGCGCCGCCAGTTGAGCGTCTAGGTTGGCTGCTTTTTTCTGCCCGCGGCAACGTGAAGAGGGACGGGCCGGGGCGCGGACCTCACCGACATGCGGCTCGTCGGCAAATCCTGACTCGGGAGAGGAGAGCTTGCCCCGGCCCGTGTCAGGTATCGGCAGCGAGCTGGAACGCTTGACTTTTTGAGGAAGGGCGGCAGAGGACTAGACCTGCTTCGTCCTGAGCGGCGGCGTGGTCGTCGCCTTCGGAAACAGCGGGTGCTTAATGTGCGGCAAGGCCACTTGGCTGATCAGCGCAGCGGTTGCTGCCGTCCTGATCGCGGGCGTAGTTGATGCGCTGCACGCGGGTCGTCCTTCCACGACGAATCAGCGCCCGCCGCCCAACCCCCGACCGTAGTTGACCTAGGCGGATCGACCTTGACCGTGGGATCAGTCACCGCCCAGGCCGCGACCGAAGCCGTGGCCACGACCGAACCTCAAGGGACGACGGATACGGCGGCCATCCCGTCGGCTCCGCCGGAGCGCCTCCCTCGATGCACGACGCCGCAGCTCGCACTCGCCGTGAAGATCGTGGACCGCTCAGCGATGCTCGCGCTGCGTCGCGTGGCCGGAGAGCCTTGTCATCACGGCCAATCGCCCATCGGGCTCACCGTTCTCGATCAGTCCGGGCAGAAGGTGGCGCTGTTCGGCCACGATTCGGGAGGCCCGGAACTTCAACCGCCCCGGCCGATTTCATACCTGGATTCGTGCAGCTCATGCAGATTCCCTACACGGAATTCTGCGATCCAGCCGGGTGTATCTCGCGGTTGTAACCGTCGGCCCCTACGAGGCGCGTCACACCGTCTTAGGGACAGAAATCGTCTGTAACCACGGCTAGGAGCCGTGCAAGAGGAGCCGCGAAGCGGAGCCGCAACGTTGAGAAGGGCGGTTTCCTCTTGGCCCAGATTGGGCGGGTTTGGTCGCACCACAGAGACACTCGCTCGTTCTGGAACCACACCGTGGCGATGCACGAAGACGTCGTCCGCACCGTCCTACCCGCTTCGGCGGCCGGGAGGTCGAACGCGGGGGATTCGTTTCTCATCGTGCTCGACGGCGCCGAAACGTGCCATCCGCTGCGGGCTTGAGGTCGTTGACGCCCTGGCAGGTACGCGGCTCTCCATCCGGGTGGCATTCACAGCGGCGGGTGACACTGTCCGGTGAACGTGTCGGGGGTGTGGCGGGCCACGTTGCCGCTCGTGTCCTGGCGGAGGCGGGACCGGGCGAAGTGCTCCTGTCCGACACGACGCGCGACCTAGCGGAGGGCGGTGGAGGGCTGGCGTTCGAGTCGCGTGGGCGCTACCGCCTCAAGGGTCTGGAGCGGGAGCACGAGTTATTCGTCGCCGGACCGGACGCCGAACAAGCATCACACGTGGCGCCCCTAGGCGTTGCCGGCTTGGTCCAGCTCGAGCAGGTCGAGCATTTCGCCGATCTCGTGGTCGAACTGCGCCGGGTGACGCATCCTGGCTTCCCGGTGAAGCGTGTAGCGGCTTCGGCGTCCGACGCGCTCACGAGTCACGAAGCCGCTTTCCATGAGGTCGGCGACGATTCGCTGCACGGCTCGCTCCGTGATCCCGACCGTCTCGGCAATATCACGCAAGCGCGTCTCCGGGTCACGCGCGATACAGAGAAGCACCTGGGTGTGGTTGGTGAGGAAGCTCCAAGGTTTCGAGGTTTTCTCAGTTGACATACCGGCTAAAAATGTCGTACGATTTGTGTCGTGATGTTTCTGTCTCGTTGTTTTTGTCTTCCTTCGATCGGAGGATACCAAAGCTTCGATCCGGCATCCGGGGGCGAAGGTGGCCACGTCTGATCGGGCCGTGAGGAACTCCCTTCTCATCCGAGGAGTCAACGAGCGCATCAACGGGCTCTCGGATTCCTGGTTCGAGGACGAGCCGCGCGAGCTTCTGTGCGAGTGCGGCGACGACAGCTGTATCGACGCGATTCTCGTCTCGCGTGCAGACTATGAAGTGGCGATGGAGCATCCGGGTCACTATCTGGTCAACGCCGATCACGGCGACGAGACGGGTATCCGCGTGCTCGTGACGCGGAATGGGTATTCGATCGTCGAATACCCGCAGAGCTCTCGTTGAGCCTCCTGTTTTCGGCTAGAGGACAGCGGGGATGAGGCTGCAATGGCGACATCGCGACAGGACCGGTTCGTCGAGAACGAGAAGCTCTTTCGAACTGCCAACGAGCGCCTGCACGAACGGGTCGAGGACATCGTCGAACCGGGTCAGCCGATTCCCTTCCTTTGCGAGTGCATCGACGAGACGTGCATGGCGCGGATCGACCTGAAGCCCGAGGAGTACGAAAAGGTCCGCTCTGATGACGAGCACTTCGTGATCGCCCAGGGCCATCCCCGCCTGAACGGGGAGCGCGTCGTCGAGGAGGGAAACGACTTCTTGATCGTCACGAAGGAGGACATCGGTTGACCGCCGAGGAGCGAAGCGAAAGGCGCAAGGACAGCCTTGCCCGCAACGAGGCTCTTTTCCGTGAAGTCAACGAGCGCGTCGAAGAGGTCGGCGAACGCGCGGGCCTCGACATGATCGACTTCATCTGCGAATGCGGGCACGCCGACTGCACCGCGGCGATCTCGCTGACCGAGTCGGAGTACGAACAGATCCGGGCCGATCCCGTGCTCTTCGCGATCCTGCCCGGTCACGCGATTCCCGACATCGAAGACATCGTGTCCGACGGCGATCGCTTCCAGGTCGTGCGCAAGCACGAGGAGGAACAGAAGATCGCCCGCGCCACCGACCCTCGGGCCTGAGGGTCGAGATCGTGCCCGCATGCGCCGACTGAGAAAGGCCCCCGTTGCCGAGGGCCGTTCGACTTAGCGGTCAGCGGACGCCTAGTCCAGGAACCGCTTGAGGAAGTTCCTGGAGTATGTCGTGTCGTCGCGCTGGTAGCTCCCCGTGGCGTTGCAGGTCAGGGAGTTGACGTACGACGCGTCGCCGAGGACATACGGGCCCCAGAAGACGGTGCCGCCCGAATCGCCGAAGCACGAACCGCCTCCGGCCTTCGAGTCGCGGTCGTTGATCTGGAACGTCACGACCTCGCTCCCGACGTTCTTCAGGTAGGAGGTCGTCGAGCGGCGCTCGCGGATCACGATCTGCTCCTTCTTGGCGCCGATGTCCACGCCGTAGCCGACGAGCGAGAACGTCTCGTTCTTCAGCCGCCCCTGGTTGCGGTTCAAGAACCCGACCGGCGGAAGCTGGGCCGGCACGATGTCGGACCATTTGGACGTGGCCGGGGCATCGAGCACCACGACGCTCTGGTCGTGCTGCTTTGCGAAGCTGAGCTTGACCGTCCAGCCCGGATCGGGGTGCGCGGTGCCCGTGATGTAGTGCTCCTCGCGGCTCGCCTTCTCCTCCGGCGTGATGTTCGGAGCGAGCGGATCCAGGGCGAGGTCGGTGTCGAACGAGACGTAGACGTCTGTCGCCGGCCCCTCGGTGCAATGGCCCGCCGTCAGCACGACGGTGGGCGAGATCAGCGTGCCCGAGCAGCGGAACCGTCCGTCCGCCGTCGTGAAGCGGACGAGGCCCACGCTCGTATGCACGGTGTCGCGTTCGCCGCCGATGATCGCGCCGGCCGGAGCAGCGGCGAAGAGCCCGACTACGAAGGTGGCGAGCGAAAGCAAGGCAAGGCATGCCTTTCGATTCATCAGTTCCTCCCTATCGACCCAAGGTCCCGGTCCCGGGGGACCATACGAGGACGCCAGAGCTGGCAAAGCGGGCAGGTTCCGGCCGAACAGCGTCGTATCTTGTCCCGAAACTCCGTGGAGCTGGCGCCAACCCCCCGGTCGGTCCCCGCCGTCCCCCCCCTGGGCGCCGCGGAAGTCTTTCGGCTGCCGCGACCTCGCATCGTCCACCCCGCGCCGCTTCTCGCCGCACTCGGGCTGCTCGTCCTCGTCAACGTCGCGAGGATCGGGGAGGGCGGCTGGGTGTTCAGCACCGGCAAGGTCGAGCCACACGGCATGCTCGGTTCGTTCGTGGCGCTCGCACGGGGGAGCTGGAACCCGGGGCTTCTCAAGTTCGCGGCCGTCACCGCGGGCCTCGTGCTCGTCGTCGCCGTCGCGTACGCGCGCGAGCGCTGGACCGCGAGGCACGCCCTGCTCGTCACTTTCCTGGTCACTGCGCTGCTCGTCGTCCCGGGTGTCCTGCTCCAGGCCGGGCTCCGCGACTCGACGGCGCCGTGGTTTTACACGAACGACTCCACGTACCAGATCGAGGTGGCCGGAGACCTCGTCCTCGACGGCCAAACCCCTTACGGCCACGACTACCGCGGCACGGGGGTCGATCGGTTCTACAGCCGCGACGGCAGTCCGCGGCCCGGTCACAAGGCGCTCGACCACTTCGCCTACTTCCCCGGCACGGCGATCACCTCGGCGGGCTGGCGGCTCCTCCCCGAACCCTTCGACGACTACCGGTTCCTCGTCCTGCTCGCGACGCTCGGGCTGATCCCGGCGGCGCTCTCTTTCGCGGGGCCGCTGACCGTGCGCCTCGCGGTCGGAGCGGCGCTCGCGGCCAACCCGCTCGTCGTGCAAGCGGCGTGGTTCGGGACTGCGGATGCCCCGAGCCTCTTCTTCCTCGTCCTCTCGTTCGGGCTGGCGAGCCGGTCACGCTTCGTCTGGGCTGCGGCCTGCCTCGCGGCCGCGGTCCTGCTGAAACAGTTCGCGCTCGTTGCGATTCCCTTCTTCGCCGCCATGCTGATCACGAGCCGGGGCGGCCGCCAAAGCTTCGGGCGCGCAGCGGGGGCCTTCGCCGGAGTCCTAATCGCCGGCACACTCCCGTTTCTCATCGCGTCCCCGGGCGCGCTCTGGTCGGACACGATCGGCTACGGGACCGGTGACTACCGGATCATCGGTTATGGGCTCGCATCGCTCCTCGTGCGCCTCGGCGTGCTTCACAACCGAAATGCCGCCTATCCGTTCGGGCTCCTCGCGCTGACCGTCTGGCTACCCGTCACGCTCTGGCTCGTCCGCAGCCAGTTGCGCTCACGTCAGCCCTGGGTCGGCGCAGCCGGGTTCGCGGCTTCGATCTTCGTGCTGCTCTTCCTCGGCCGGGTCTTCCAGGCCTCCTACCTCGTGTGGCCGCTCACCGGGGTAGGGATCGCGGCCGTCCTGGCCGCGGCTCAGATGGCGAGCGGCACCTCGACGACGAACGTCGAGCCCCGCCCGGGCTCGGAGTCGACGGAGATGCGTCCGTTCATGCGCTCGACCAGCTCTTTGCTGATGTAGAGGCCGAGGCCCGTCCCGTTCACCCCGCGGGTGAGAGCAGGGTCGAGGCGGTAGAACTTCTCGAAGATCCGGTCTTGCTCGTCCTGCGGGATGCCGAGCCCGGAGTCGGCGACCTCGATCCGCGCGAACTGGCCGTTGCGGTTCAGGCGGAGCTCCACGTCCCCGCCCTGGGGCGAGTACTTGATCGCGTTGTCCACCAGGTTCGAGATCACCTGGCGAAGCTGGTTCTCGTCGCCGGAAACGGCCGGCACGTCCTGCTCGGCCTGGACGCGGAGCTCAATGCCAGTCGGCAGGTGAAGCTCCGCGGAGTCGACGACGCTCTTCGTGAGGGCGACCGGGTCGAACCGCTCCTGCTCCAGCGGAAGTCGGCCGGCGTCGAGCTGGCCGGTGAGGAGGATCTGGCCGACGATCCCGGAGAGACGTTCGGCCTCGTGGTCGATCATGTCCATGAGCATCTCGCGCTGATCGGGGTCGAGGGAAACGTCGTCGCGCCGCAGCGTCTTGACGGCGCCGAGCACGGCCGCGAGCGGCGTCCTCAGCTCGTGGGACGCGGTGGCGACGAAATCGCTGCGAGTTCGCTCGAGGAGCCGCTCTTCGGTGACGTCGCGGAGGGCGTAGACGGCGCCGTCGCCGAAGTCCACTCCGGAGACCGAGACCCAGCGCTCGCTGCCGTCGCTCAGGACGAGAGGCAGTGTCACGGGGCCGCGTGTTCCCCCTTGCTCGGGCCGCGCATTGTCCTCGATCTCGCTCCAGCCTCCGATCGACCCGAGCGCCGTCTCGCCCACGACCGTGGCTTCGTCCACGGCCAGGATCCGGGCGGCCGCCGGGTTGATCGAGACGACCGCGCCCTCTTCGTCGAGGAGGACGACGCCGTCGTCCACATGGGCGAGCGCACGCGAAGCGTCCCCACGTCGCTCGGCCTCGCGGTAGAGACCCGCATTGTCCACGGCCGAGGCGGCCCGCCGCGCGAGCTCCGAGGCGAGGTCGAGGTCGAGCTCGGTGTAGCGCGGCGCGGTGTCGTCACGAATCAGCGAGAGCGCGCCGAGCGCTCTGCCCCGGGCGACGAGCGGGACGGTGATCGCGGAGCGCAGCCCGAGCTCGCGGACGATCTCCAGCAGGCGTTCATCACCCTGTGCAGCCTCGACGAGGAGCTCGTCCGTGAGCTCCGGGACGAACTCGGCTGTCATCGTCCGGATGACGTTCGGGACACCCATCGGCTGGTCGGGATCGGGCGGATACTCCTCCCCGAGCCGCTCGGCCCACGCGACGCGATCGGGGTCCTCGTGCGCGACGGCGAGCCGCTGGATCGAGCCGTCCGGCCCGAGCATGTCCACGGAGCACCAGGTCGCCATCTCGGGGACCGCGAGGCGCGCGAGCTGAGCGAGTGTCGTCTCAAAGTCCAGCGACGACCCGAGGAGCTCGCTCGCGTCCGCGAGAAAGGTCATCCGCTGGCGGAGCGCGCGCTCGGCCTCGTAGAGGCGGACTCGGTCGATCGCCTGGGCGGCCTGCTGCGCCAGAGTTGTCTTCAGCGCGCGGCGCTCGGCGTCGAACTCGATCTCGGTCAGGAAGGTGAACGCGATGGCGCCGATCGCACGTCCTTCCACGACGAGCGGAAGGATCGCGAGCGCGTGGCTCGGGCCGTCGATCCTCGCCATCGTCTGGAAGGCCGCGTTGCGCTCGCCCGACGTGCTGAAGAAGAACGGCATGTCCTCGCGGATCGCCTTGCTCATCGGCGTCTCGCTCGACAGCGGGAACGACTCCCACCCCACGAAGATGTTTTGCTCGTAGCCGCGCTGCGCCACGATCTCGATCGTCTCACCGTCGGCCGAGAGCAGCCCGATGGCGCCCGCCCGCGCCTCGGCAGCCTCGACTCCCTGGGTGACGATCGCGTCGAGCACCTGCTGCGGGGTGACGGCCTCCGCCAGCCGTGCGGTGACCGCCTGGAGCCGGTTGGCCCGGGCCATGGCCGCCTCCGCCTGCTGCTGAACCTGGCGACGGCGCTCGAAGAGCTGCGAGATGAGGATCGCGACGACGAAGAAGAGCCCGACACCGGCAACCTGGTCGCCGTTCGCGGGGATGAAGTCGTACCGCGGCGGCGTGAAGAAGTAGTCGAGCCCAAGCGTCGCGAGCACCGTCGCGACAAGGCCGGCTGCGAAACCGCCGAGGTACGCGGCCAGCGATACCGCAAGGAGGTAGAGAAAGCCCGCGAGCTGGTAGCTCGGCGGGTTCGAGAGCGCGTCCAGGGACGAGATGACGGCCGGGGCGAGGAATGCCGCAGCCCAGCCGAGGGCGGTCGACGACCGCAACAGCGATGAGAAGCTACGCCCCCTCGTTTCGGCTCCTTTGCTCGCCAGTCCCTGGGGGTCACATGGTACGTCGCCGCGAGTGCCGCGGCACGATCTCATCCCTCGAGGTCCGCCGGCCAGAGCTCCGGCGGGCGCTCTCGACGAAGCTCGTCCGCCTCCCCTCGCGAGCAACGCGCGACCACGCGGGCGACGAGCGGCGCAAGCCCCACGGGGTCGAAGGGCTTCAACACGTATCCGAGCGCGCCGAGCGCCTCAGCACGCCTGCGGTCGTTCGTGGTCGCCCGCGCCGTCAGGAAGACGATCGGAATGTCCCGCGTGCCCTCGTCGGCCGCGAGCTCCTCGGCGACCGTCCACCCGTCCAGGTTCGGCATCATGAGGTCGAGAAGGACGAGGTCCGGCTCCTCCGAGCGGGCAAGCGCCAGGGCCTCCTCGCCGTCGACGGCCTGCAGCACCTCGATCCCGGCCACCGCGAGGTTCACCTGGCACAGCAGCCGGATCGGCGGCTCGTCGTCGGCGACGAGCACGCGCAGAGGAGGCTCGTATGTTTCGGGGGTTGCGCTCAAGGCCTGGGGATCCGCGGAGTCTAGAGCCCAATTACCCGCGGATCCTCAGATTTAGGCGCGTCTTTGCTGCAGGCGGCCGAACGCGGGTCGCGTCACGGGGCGAGCCGGTCCGCTCCAGCTGCGCGTGACGTCGTAGCCCCACTTGCGCACGGGATCGAGGCGGCCCTGCTCACGCTCGTGGTCGTAGGACCAGACCGTTTCGCGGTGGCGTCCGTCTACCTTCACCACTTCGAGTGCGTGAACGACTCCCTCGCGGTCTGGATCGCGCCGCTGCAGGAATTCGAACGCAAACTCGACTGCCTGGACATAGTCCCGGCATTCGTGGCGGACCTCGTGGCCCAACGCCTGGCCCTCGAGGATCTCGCGCACTTCATATCGTTCTTGCCCGGCCGCATGGCTGAGAGTTGCTGCCATGCTGTCGCTCCTTTCGCACGAAGCGTAGGCACGCGGAAACTTCGTGGAAATCCCCCTGTTTGGGGACGGCCTACGGAGGGGAGGGTGCGGCTTCGGAGCGGTAGCGGAGGAGCTCCCGCCCGACCGCCTGGACGATGCCTGCAACCGGGATCGCGGCGAGCGCGCCGAGGATCCCGGCCAGCTCCGCCCCGATCAGGATCGAGATCAGGACGACGAGCGGCGAAAGCTGCACCGTGCGCCCGTAGATGATCGGTTGCAGGACGTGGTTCTCGAGCTGCTGATAGAGCAAGAAGAACGCAATGATGATCACGCCCTTCACCCAACCGAGCTCGACGAAGACGACGGTCGAGACGATCACTGCGGCCATGGTTGCTCCGGCAAGTGGAACGAGGTCCAAGATCGCGACCACCACCGCGAGCGCAACGGAGTACGAGCTTCCGACGGCGAAGAGCGCGACCATCGCAGCCACGCCAGCGATGACGCTGATCAGGATGTTGCCCGTCACGTAGCCGCCCACGGTCCGGTAGATCTCGTCGCCGACACGCTTCCAGCGAGGCCTGGCGCTCGCGGGAAGGAAGGCGTAGAACCGCTCCACGAGCCGTGGCCCGTCGAGGAGCATGAAGAAGGTCAGAAAGGCGATCGCGACCGACCCGATGATGATCGAGAAGACGCTCTGGGCGACCGCGAGCGCCGGCGCGGTGACACCGAGGAGGCTGCCCGCGCCGTGCTCCTCGATCGCGGCCCGGATGCGATCGACGATGTGGTAGTCGCGCTGGAGAAAGCCCAGTTGCCCGCGGCCGGCGACGAGGTCGTCGACAAGGTCCGGGATCGCCTGGATGAAGTCCGTCACCTGCCTGACGAGCGGCGGGAGGACGAGGAAGCCGAGGCCGATGATCACCGCAAGCGCGAGCAGGAAGACCGTCGCCGATGCAATTCCCCGCCGCATCCCACGTCGCTCGAACTTCTCCACCGCCGGGTTCAGCGCGAGGGCGAGGAAGACCGCGACCAGGATCCACGTGATGATGTGCCAGGCCAGGAAGACGAACGCGAGGATCGCGATCGTCGCCAGGACGATTCCGAGCACCTGGAGAATCGTGCGCGGCCTGATGTACACGACCCGTTCGGTCGTGGGCGAGGTCGCCATGGAAGCAGCGTGACCGACGAGCCGGACGAAGCCTGGCTCGGCGGCGTCCGGCTCGTTCGCTCGCGGGCGATCTTTAGGAGCCCTGCTCCTCGACGGCCTTGCCGGCCGGCGAGACCGCGTACCAGGCGCCGCCGAAGTCGGTCAGGCCCTCGCCGTTCGTGTCACCGGGCGCGGTGTCCCCCGAGAACCAGTAGAGAGGGTGTCCGGCGTACGTGACCTGGGAGGAACCCGTTGCCGTTCCAATCATCCCGGCGGAAACTCCGCTGCCGGCAGTCGTCTTGCCGTTGGCCATCACGGCCGGCCAGAGGCTGAGGCAGCCGCCGCTGCAGTTGCTCTTGTTCATGCTGTCCGCCTCGAAGAGGTAGAGCGTCTTCCCGTCCTGGTCGACGAGAATCGTGCCGAGCGGCGAGCTCACGGCCTTGACGGTGACCGCGTCCGCGGACGAGTTCGACGAGCCGCTACTACCTCCGGAGCCGTACAGCCCCGACGGCCCGCTCGAAGCGTTGGTGCCGCCCGCCGGCGCCGCGCCGGACGAGGAGCTCCCACCGCATCCCGCGGCAGCGATGCCGAGGGCGAGCGCGGCCACTGCGAGAAGCGCGAATCTGAAGATCTTCATGTTGGCCTCCTGTCTCCAAGGGAGACGCAGGCCCGGCCGGTACTGCGCTCGTTTATGCCGAGGGAAATACGCGCGCTCAGCCCAACGAGATTGCGCCCGCGGCGGCCTTCATCAAGGCGTAACAGTCCTAGCCGGGCTTGGCGGTCATCGCCCACAGGGCGACGAGGTACAGCGCGAGGACGACGAGCGCGATGACCCCCGCAGACCGGGCGAGGATGGTCGAGCCGCCGTCGGCGCGGGCAAGCCGGCGGGCGCCGAAGCCGGCCAGCACGACCGAGATCAGCAGGAGGATTCCGCCGAGGTCGGCCGTGATGTACCCGACCCCGAGCCAGTCCGGTTCGTTGGGCAAGTCGGCCCACCCTTCCTTGGAGTAGATCCACTCCGCCCCGATCCGCATGGCGAACCAAGCCGGAATGCCCACGAAGAGAAGGGTGCGGAAGGCCAGCCGGGCGAACGCGGGCGAATCGGATCGATCCGCGCGTCTCCAGGAGAGCACCTGCGCCGTACCGGCGGTGACGAGCGCACCGATCAGGATGGAGGCGCCGAGAACGTGCAGGAAGAGCGCGTAGTTCCAGCTGTCGGGTCGGATCGCGGCCAGCATCGTCACGCCCCCGGCTTGAAGATCATGTCGATGAGGAGGAGGAGAACGACGACGATCCCGCCCGTGTGGAGCCACAACCCTGGGCGGTTCTGAACCAGGGCGCGAAGCTCGGCGCTGGGAGCGTTGTTCCCCTCACGCACGAGAGCCCGCGCTCGATCCCGCGCAGCGTTGTAGATCTTCCCGGTCCGCGACCCAAGGGCTCCCATGACGAGCCAGAGAACGATGGCGGCGATCACCCAGCCGTCCCACACTTCGTAGCCGTCCACGTCGACGGCAAGCCAGATGCCGAAGACGAGCACGCCGATTGAGCCGACCGCGATCAGCACGTCCCCCACCTTCGAGATGCGGAAGAGCCTCGCAACGTCGGCCGGTACGTCCTTGTTCCAGACGACGGCGATCAGCACGCTGTAGAGAACGAGTGCCGCGATGAGCGCGAACGCCGATGCGACATGGACGAAAAGCAGCCAGTCGTAGCGCGACACCGTGGCAACCTAGCGTACGCGGCGGGCGAAACGAAAGCGGCTCGCCTCTCCGCGCGAGAAAAGCCGGCCTAAAGCTCGCAGTCGGAGACTTTTTCGCCGTTCACACAGGTGTCGGCGTCCTCCCATCCGTTCAGCCGGTCGAACCCGTCGCCTCCGTCGAGAAAGTCGTCTCCGGCGCGGCCGTCGAGGAGATCGTCCCCGCCCAGCGCTTCGAGATGGTCGTTTCCTTCGCCGCCGTCCAGCAATTGGAGGCTGCATTGCCGATCAACGTGTCTTCGCCGGGATTTCTTCGGCAGCCTCGATGGAGCGAACGCTGTCATCGCCCGTCCCGCCACTCGAATTCAAGACGAGGTCCCCGTGCAGCGAGGACGGGAAGTGATCCCCGACTCCGGCATGGACTTCATCCGCGCCGCGCCCGTCGTTGATCTCGTCCGAGCCCCTTCCTCCATAAATCACGCCTGGGCCTCGCCCTCCGCGCATCTCGTCGCTTCCGTCGCCGGCGTAGATGAGGTCCGCGCCTCTGCCTCCGCAGATCGAATCGTGTCCGCTATCCGCTCGGATGACGTCACGCCCTCCGCCGGCGACGACACGTCGTTGCCCTTCGTGCCGCGAATGACGTCGCTTCCGCCAGTCCCGACAATCGTCGCCTCGACGCATCCTCATCCCCTCGCGGATAGCACTTCGGCGCAGCTGCGGCGGCTCGGCCACAAAGCTCGCACCGAGGCATAAAACCCCTATCAAGACGACGATTTTGATGTGTTTCCTTCATCCTGCCGGTACTGAAGGCGCCTATGAGTCTCGGCTCAGATCAAGCGATACTGCGAACGCCCCTGGGACTGCTGTAGCGGCGCCCCCGGCGTCGGTCCGCTGCCATTCCCTCCGGCGCCGAAGCGCCGCGCGTAGCACGGAGACGAGGAAAGGCCCCGCGCTTACGGGGCCTTTCTCATGGAGCGGGCGAAGGGAATCGAACCCTCGTCACCAGCTTGGAAGGCTGGGGCTCTACCGTTGAGCTACGCCCGCGAGGTCGGTTCACGATAGCGCAGGGCGAGCTAGCCTCAGGCGGTGCTCCTGGCCACGACGCCTTCCGCCTCGAGCTGGTACCCGGCCTGGGAGGAGATCACCGTGCTCGTGGGGCTCGGCGTCGCCTACGTCCTCGCAGCGCGGAGGGACCGGCCCTCTTTCCTCCGGTCCGCGCTCTTCTTCGCCGGCCTCGTACTCGCTTTCGTCGCGGTGGCCACCCCAGTGGCCACGATCGCGGTCCACTACCTCGCCTCGGCCCATCTCCTCCAGAACGTCGTCCTCGCGGAGTGGACGCCGGCGCTCCTCGTGCTCGGGCTCGGCCCCTGGGTGGCCGGGTGGGTCGCGCGGAACGGCGCCGCGCGCACCGTGACGCGCCCGCTCGTCGCCCTGCCGCTCTG
Organism: Actinomycetota bacterium; assembly: GCA_046733475.1. Lineage (GTDB taxonomy): Bacteria > Actinomycetota > Thermoleophilia > Gaiellales > Gaiellaceae > DATEOR01. The sequence continues at coordinate 74,810 of JBKPPF010000009.1, read as the reverse complement.
GCTCGCGGCGTACGCCTGCTGGCATATCCCCTTCGCTTACGAGGCCGCCCTCGACAACCGCCCCCTTCTCGACCTGGAGCACCTGAGCTACGTGGTCGTCGGCGTCTGCCTCTGGTGGCCGGTCTTCCAGGACGAGCCCTGGCACCTCCCGTCAGGCGGCAAGGCCGCGTATCTGTTCGCCGCCTTCGTCCTCGCGAGCCCGCTCGGGCTCCTGTTCGCACTCCTCCCCTCTCCGCTCTATGACACATACGTCCAGGCGCCGCGCATCTGGGGCCTCGAGCCACTGGAAGACCAGCAGATCGGCGGGACGCTCATGGCGGTGAGCGAAGCGATCGTCTTCTTCGGCCTGCTCGCATACTTCTTCGTCCGCTTCATGGCAGAGGAGGACGCGGGATACAGTCACGGCGATGCTTGATGCGCGCTTCGCGAGGCTGGCGGACGAGCTGATCCCGCGCCGAGACGGCCTGCCCTCGGCGAGCGAGGCCGACCCGCAGGGCAAGTGGCTCGCACGCGCGCTCGCCGCCAGGCCCGACCTCGTTCCCGCCTACGAGCGGGCCCTCGAGGCGCCGGAAGCGCGCGGCCTGGAGGCGTCCGATCCCGAGGCCCTCGCCGCCCTGACCGAGATCGTGGCCGGCGCTTACACGATGAACGTGAAGGTGCGGAAGAGGATCGGCTACCCCGGCCAGAAGCCGACCCCTCCCTACCCCGACGAGGCCGACTACTACATCGAGGGCCTCTTGCCCGACCGTCCTCCCGCCCCGGAGCCGGTGCAGCAGGAAATTCCGACCCCGCCGCTCTCGCCGGAGGCCGTGAACGTCCTCGTCATCGGCGCGGGCGCGTCGGGCGCAGTGGTGGCGAAACACATGGCGGAAGCCGGCTTCTCGGCTCTCTGCCTCGAGCAGGGCGACTGGCACAACGTGTCCGACTTCCCCGGCGACAAGCAGGAGTTCGAGCTCCTCGCCGAGCACGCGTGGAGCCCCGACCCCAACGTGCGGATGCGCCCTGAGGACTACCCCTGCGAGAACTCCGAGGCGGAGGTCGCCCCGGTGATGTTCAACGCGGTCGGCGGAAGCACGATCCACTTCGGCGCGCAGTGGGCCCGAATGCGACCGGGAGACTTCAAGGTGCGCTCGACGGAGGGGCTGGCCGACGACTGGCCCGTTTCCTACGCGGAAATGCTGCCCTACTACGAACGCATGGACCGGGAGATGAACATCTCCGGGACGGCGGGCGACCCCGCGTATCCGCCGGGTGCCGGGCCGCCTTTCCCGGGACTCCCGATCGGGATGATCGGACGCAAGGCGGCCGAGGGGATGAACGCGCTCGGCTGGCACTGGTGGCCGGCCGCGCACGCGATCCCTTCGCAGCAGACGGCCACCCAACAACCGTGCGCGCGGCGCGGCGTCTGCATGTTCGGCTGCCCCGAGGGAGCGAAGGGCTCGACCGACCTGACGCTCTGGCCCGCGGCGATCGCGGCGGGCGCGAAGCTCGTCACCCGCGCGCGCGTGCGTGAGATCACGACGAACGGCAACGGGCTGGCCACGGGCGCGCTCTGGGTCGACCGCGATGGTGCCGAGCACCGAGCAGAGGCGGATGTGGTCGTGCTCGCCGCCAACGGCATCGGCACGCCGCGCCTGCTCCTCGCCTCCGGGCTCGCCAACTCGTCAGGCCTCGTCGGCAAGCGCCTCATGCTCCACCCGTACATGAGCGTCCTCGGGCTCTACGACGAGGAGCTCGACAGCTGGCTCGGGCCGTGGGGCACACCGCTCCTCTCGCTCCAGTTCGCGGACACGGACGAGTCGCGGGGCTTCGCCCGCGGCGCGCAGTGGGACGTAATGCCCATCGGCGGGCCGCTCATGGCGCTCGCCCGATATCGCAACCTGCCCTTCGACGAGCGCTGGGGGCAGGCGGTGCACGGGCTCATCGAGAAGACCGTCGGCCGGGCGTTCGACTGGGGAATCGGAATCGAAGACCTGCCCTCGGAGGAGAACACTGTGACGCTGGATCCGATGCTCACGGATTCCGACGGGATCCCCGCTCCGAAGATCGCTTACCGCGTCGACGACGACGCCCGGCGCAACCTCGCCTGGCAGCTGGAGCGCGCGAAGGAGGCGCACCAGGCGTCGGGCGCGGTCGAGACGATCGTCACCGACTGGTCGCAGTGGGGCTGGCACCTGCTCGGCACCTGCCGGATGGGCAGCGACCCGGCGACGTCCGTCGTCGATCCCTTCGGCCGCTCGCACGACGTCGCGAACCTCTTCGTGGTGGACGGAAGCGTCTTCGTCACGTCCGGCCCACAGCCGCCGACGGCGACGATCGCCGCGAACGCGGCGCGCTGCGCGGCGCACATGATCGCCACGGCCGGTCTTCAGGCCATCCCCGCGTGACGCGCTGCGGCTGGGTGCCGGAGGCCGACCCTCTCTACGTCGCGTATCACGACGAGGAATGGGGCGTCCCCTCGCGGGACGAGCGCCACCTCTTCGAGATGATCGTGCTCGAAGGCGCGCAGGCAGGGCTCTCCTGGTCGACGATCCTGCACAAGCGGGAGGGCTACCGCGACGCTTTCGCCGGCTTCGACGCCGAGAAGGTGGCGCGCTTCGGGCAGCGCGACGTCGAGCGGCTGATGGGCGATCCGGGCATCGTCCGAAACCGGTTGAAGATCGAGTCTGCGATCGCGAATGCGCAGGCCGTCCTCGAGGCCGGGAGCCTCGGCGACCTCGTCTGGAGCTTCGTCGGCGGCGAGCCCAAGGTGAACAGGTGGAAGACCCTCTCGGAGATCCCCGCAGAAACCGAGGAGTCCAAGGCGCTGAGCAAAGAGCTCAAGCGCCGCGGCTTCCGCTTCGTCGGCCCAACGGTCTGCTACGCGTTCATGCAGGCGTGCGGCCTCGTGAACGACCACACGACCGATTGCTTCCGCTACGCCTAGTAGCCTCCGCCGCCAGATGCGTGCTCCCCCACACGAGTGAGGCCACCCCACCCGCCGCGAGGGCGATTGCAACCGTCCAGCCCCAGCCGCTGAGGCGTTGTCGCCGAAGTTCCCGATATAGAGAAGCACCGCTGCCACTGCGGCGGCTACCACTTCGGCGAACATGAGGCACCCGCTAGCCAATGCGCCGACAGGTCAGCCCCCGCTTCGCCCGGGGAACTTCTCGGCGGCGCGCCTGACCTGGTCGACGTCCAGCGTCATCTCGAGCAGTCCGACCTGCTCGTCGTAGACCTCCGGGTCGACCTGCTCCTTGACGTCCTCTTCGAGGATGTGAACGACGGGGAGCCCCAACTGGACTCCTGCCAGTGAACCCACGTACGCCGGGTCTCCGACGGTGAGGGTCTCGGCCGCGACCTCGAGTGCCTCGAGATCGGCGGCGCCGAGCACCACCACCACGTCATCGGCCCCGTGCTCGTCGACCAGGCTCTTGATCCGATCCTGGTTCTCCGGGTCCATGGCCCCTGCAGCCGTTCAGACGAAGCACTCGGTCTCGACGAATATCGGCTCGGCTCCCGCCGAGCGCACGCACTCCGCGATCGCGGGACCGGGCACGCCGTCGCGCTCGCCGAGTGCAATCACCTTCTTGCCATCGAGCTTCATGCAGCGCCACCTCCTTTCAGCGTCGCGAATGCTTCCTCCACCTGCTGCTTCGACACCTCGCCGGAGAGACGCTCCAGCTCCTCGCCGTCGCGCATCAAAATGTACGTGGGCAGCCCGAAGACGCGGAGCTCGCGGCAGACCTCGCGATTCTGCGTCGAGTCGACCTTGACGACGCGAACGGCGCCGCCGGCCTCTTCTTCCAGGTGCTTGATGGTCGGCATCATCGCGAGGCAAGGCTGGCAGCGCGGGCCCCAGAAGTCGACGAAGACGCTTCCCTCGCTCGTGAGCTCCTTGTAAGTCTCCTGTGTCGCGTCGACCGGCATCCTCACTCCTTTCCTGGCTCAAGCAACACTGACATCCCGTCGGCCAGCTCGGTCATGCGGCCGAGGAAGAGCGACCCCTTGGCAACGAGCATTGTCGAGCCGATCTCCCTCGAGCGGAGCGCCTCGATCCCGTGCGGAAGCCACGGCACGGCAGAGGCGACGTGGCCCTGCGTCGGCGAGAAGCCCGGCAGGCCGTGCTCGCGCTCGAAGTCGTCCAGCTTCTCGCGCTCGAGCTCGCCGCGCTTGACCGCGAGGGCGCCGATGAGCTTGTAGTTCCTCTGCGGCACGTTGCCGGCTCCCGCCGGCTCCGTGATCTCGGGGTCGTGCAGCTCAGTCGCGTAGCGCTCGACGTCCAGGATCCCGCGCCCAAGCCGGGCGAGCGGCTCGACGACGAGGTCTTCGAGGACGGCCTGCTGGGCGGAGCCGGAGCCGACACGGTGGCGGCCGACGGCGTCGAGGCGAATCGTCGCGGCGTCGTTCCCTACCGGGCCGACGAGGACGGCGAGCCCGGCGAGGACATCCTCGAGGACGGGCACGTCGTTCCGGAGGGCACCGGCGAACTTCATGCCCAGCTTGGCGAGCGAGCCGCCGGCGACCACCGCGACGTGCTCGTAGACGCCCGAGCTGACGAGGGAGGCTGCGACGACGAGAGCATGGATCGGCCCTGCGCAGAACGCTTTGACGTCGGAGCCGGACGCGTTCACACACCCGGCCTGTTCGGCGATTGCCTTGCCGAGGTTGCCACCCCCGCGCTGGTAGCGGTCGCCCACCGCCTCCTCGCCGCAGCCGATCGCATACGCGAGGTCCTCGGGCGGGAGGGCGGCGCGGCCCAGGAGGTGCTCGAGCGCGAGCGCGCCCGTCGCCTTGCAGGCGAGGTTCTCGAGGAGCACGCCGGCGGAGAGGCTCTCGTCGAGCTCGTGCGCGCGGTCCATGACTCCGGCTCGGCTGCCGTTTCGGTAGAGCGGAAGGGCGCCGTTCGAAGCTTCACGCCCGTCCAGGTGCAGGAGCTGGAACTGGTCGGCCGCCGCCATGCGGGAGTAGAGCTCCTCCTGGTCGACGAACACGCCGTACGGGCCCTGCGCTCTTGGCTCCGCTGGGCTCCTCCACCACGGGCGCTCGATCTCCCAGAGCGCGTCGGGAGCGAGGTTCCCGATGAACACCTGGTGCGGCGGGTAGCCGAGTGCGTCCTCGAAGGTACGAAGGGCGGGCTTGATCTCGTCTGCGGCGTCCTCGCGCGTCGGCTTCGAGCCGTGCCGGACGAGGTCGGGCGCGTGCGCGAGGACGAGGCTGCAGCCGTGGATCGCAGCGCTCAAAGTCGGCCGCCTCTAGTGTCGCGTGCGGCGCATTCCTCGCGCCACACGCACGCTGCACGGCGATACGCTCGAAGCGGGTGGAGGCGCGGGGTGGCCCCGGTAGAAAGTCTCACTCCTCGACCTCCCAGACGGTGTTCGGCTCGACGTCGGCCTCAAGCATCGCAAGCGCGCGCTCCACGATCCGCCGCCGCTCGTCCTCGTCGAGGCCGAACGGATGCGTGATCGCAGGGCCACGCACGATCCGGTTCGCTCCGATCATCGTCGCCACGGTGGGCAAAGACGTCACGTAGACCGCCGGAATTCTCGCCCGCTCGATCTCCTTCGCCAGCACTGCCCCGCAGCGCGTGCCCGTTCCTCACGTGCCGGAGAGGAGAACGGCCTGCACGCCCGCGTCGCGCAGCTCGCCGGCGATCTCCTGGCCGAACCTCGTCGCGACGACGACCGGCGTGCCGTTCCCGGTCGTCGTGTAGAGCGACTCGTGGACGCGGCCCACGCGACCGGCCCGCTCGAGCCCGCGCACCGTGTCGAGCGGGACGAGCCGGTTCGGATCCTCGTTCGCCAGCGTGACGTCGAAGCCGCCGTGCACCGATTCGTAGCGGCCCGAGGCGAGCGTGTCGGCGTCGCCGAGGTCGTAGCGGAACCAGCCCTGCGCTCGCACCGACTGGAGGTGATCGGGATTCCCCTGGGGCACGCAACCGGCCTCGGTCACGAGCGCGACCAGGGCGGAGGAGAGATCTGCGACCGGAGGCGGCGGCGCGACGCGGTCCATGTCACCGGTGACCTCAGTGCGCGTCTCTCCCCCGAGCTTCGCGAGTAGGAATTCCACCGCACGCTCGGCGCCTGTCTTCTCGGCGACGTAGTTCCGCCGGAAGCCGCGCACGAGATAGCCCTCGTCCTCGGCCGACCCGATTTCCCGCCCCGAAGCGAGAGCCGAGGCAAGCGCGCCGAGGCGCGGGAGGGCATCGCGCATCCCGGCTACGTTTACCGCAGTCGGAACGACGTAGGCTGCGCCCGCCTCCCCCACCCCCGGGTTGTCCTCGTGCATGGCTGCGACGGCAGGTATCCCACGCTCGGCGGCCGCCGCTGCGAAGCGCGCGCATGCGTAGCCATACCGGCCCGAGCCGAACGCAGGCCCCGCGACGAGGACGTCGGGCTCGAGCTCTGCCAGCATCTCGAGGAGGGCTGCGAGCGCCTCGTCCTCGTTCTCGGCGAAATAGTCGTCGCCGCAGGCGAGCGTGGCCACGATCTCCACGCCCTCGAGGGCCGCGGCCAGCCCCCGCCCAGGCCCGACCGCGCCTTCGACCCTGGTCGGCGGCGTCTCGGCCCGCTCCTCCCCGCCCATGCCGGCGAAGAACTGGTTCAGGTAGTGGACGGCCTTCACTCGGTCCTCGCGCTCAGAGCCAGCTGTCCCATCTGATTGGCAGCACCCAGGTAGTTCCTCACAGGGATCGGCCCCGCCGCGGCCGCGGGCGTTCCGTCCAGGAGCAGGTCGCCGCCCAGCACGCGCTCGGGCGTCCACGCTTCGACGAGCTCTTCGACGTTCCCGGTCGAGACGATCGAGTCAGCCTCGCGCACCCAGTCCGTCAGGATGGGCCTCGTCGAGTGGGGATCGGTCTCCTCGGCGAGTACGACAGTCGTGCGGATGCCGGACTGCTCGCAGGCCCGGCACGTGAGCATGACGTCGGTGTGCGAATTGCCGCCCGCGTCGGTCGTGATGACGACGCCGTCGGCCCCGAGCTCGCTGGCGACCGCCGCAGCCCGCTCGGCCGCGCTCTGCTTGTCGGCCGCGCTCTGCTCGTAGCCACGCATGAGGACGACCCCGGCGAAGCGGAGCGTCTTCCCGTGCTCGCGGTAGAGCGTGCGGATGAGCTCGTTGCGCTGGAAAAACCAGGTCGGGTTGCGCATCGCGGCCCAGTGGTACTCGCCGCAGGTGACCGCGCCGTCGAGCACCTCGCTGGGATCGAACGCACGGGGCAGCCCAGCCGCGCCGGCCGGCGTGCCGTAGACGCACTGGATGTAGAGGGGGCCGAGGTCGGAGACCTGGATGAGGGCCGCGACCGCCGGCAGGCTCTCGTCTGCCGGGCCGAGCTCGAAGCGCTCGACCTCCTCCGGCTCCGCGTCGATGGTCCCGCGCGCGATCTTCTCCGCGACGGAGAGGGCCGTCTGGCGCGCCCGCGCGTCGATCTCCACGTGGCCGCCTTCGCGCGGCGAGAACGTGAGGACGACAGCCGTCATGTCGGCGAAAGGCGTGAGCGCGGCGCCCGGTCCGCCGAGATCCACGATCGACTCCTGCTCGTGGAGCGGCCGCTCCTCGCCGGGGAAGTCGAGGCACGTGAGGACGACGACGCCCTCGAGCCGGTTCGTCCACCCTTCGCCGGCGCGGCCCTCGCCGGGGAACGCGGCACGCCCGTCTGGCCGGATCCGCGGCTCAAGCGCGTCGAGCACGTGGGTCACGCGCACGGCTGAGCCCGGCGGGACGATCTCCACCTCGACGCCGTCGATCGCCTCGGGCTCCCGCAGGAGGTCGGCAGAGAAGGTCGCGAGCTCCCAGGCCATCAGGCCTCCGATTCTCCCGGCCGCAGAGACCCCCCGCAACTAGGCACGGACGCGCTCGTTCTCGGGGTCGTAGAGGACGTCCGGCGCGATCTCGGCCGAGAGGATCTCCCCGAAGACCTCGACGCCGACCTCCGCTCCCTCCTCGAGCCCGGCGGGAACGTAGCCGAGGGCGACGTTCCGACCGACCGTGAAGCCGTAGCCCGCGCTTCGCACCCGGCCGACGACGGAGCCGTTCAGGTGAATCGCCTCGCCGCCGTAGACCGTCGCGTAGTCCTGACCGCCGACGAGGAGCGTCCGCAACCGCCTGTCCGGCTGCTTGCCCTCCAGTGCGGCGCGGCCCTTGAAGTCCTTCTCCGAGGAGACGCAGAAACCGAGGCCCGCTTCGAGGGGATCGTCGCCCGCCGTCAGGTCGGTGCCGAAGTAGCGGTAGCCCTTCTCGAGGCGGAGCGAGTCGAGGACGCGATAGCCGCCGGGCGCGATCCCGTGCGCCTCGCCCGCAGCCATCAGGCGATCCCAGACCTGCACGGCCGCCTCGCGCGCGACGTAGAGCTCGAAGCCAAGCTCACCGACGTAGGTGATCCGCTGCGCCAACACCGGGATTCCGTCGAGCGCGATCTCCTCCGCCCGGCGGAACGGCAACGCCTCGGCGGAGACGTCGTCCGCCGTTACGGCCTGCAGCACCGCGCGCGCCTCGGGCCCCCAGAGGCCGATGACGGCGGTCTCGTCCGTCTCGTCGCGGATCTCCACCGACCCGTCCTGAGGACGGACGTTGAGCTGCAGCCAGCCGACGTCGGAGTCGACGGCCCCCGCTCCAGTGACCACGCGGAACCGCTCCTCGCCCAGGCGCGTGACGGTCACGTCGGAGACGATGCCGCCCCCGTCGTTCAGGAACTGTGTGTAGACGATCGAGCCGACCGGACGGTCGATCCGGTTGTCGGCCACGCGCTCGAGCAGCGCCAGCGCGCCTGGCCCGGAGACCTCGATCTTTCCGAACGACGTCATGTCGATGATCCCGCAACGCTCGCGGAACGCGCGATGCTCCTCCGCGAGAAGTTCGAGGTACGGCGGAGCCGTCCAGCCGAACTGACGCTGGTCGGCGCCCGCGCGCCGCCAGGTCTGGCCCGGGACGAAGTAGTCCGCTCGCTCCCAGCCGTTCTTCGTGCCGAAGACCGCACCCAGCTCCTGGAGGCGCCCGTGCAGCGGGCTGAGCCGCTGCGGCCTCCCCCACTCGTCGGAGTCGAGCGGATAGCGAAGGCGGTAGTAGTACCGGTAAACCTCGCGCGCGGCGGCGGTCGTAAAGCCGGGGTCGCGGTACGGGCCGCCGAACCGCCAGGGCCGGTAGCCCTGGACGTCGAGCTCCGACTCGCCGGACGTGATGAGCTCCGCCGCGGTCTTCCCCATCCCGCCGGCACCGCCGAAGCCGTTCAGCGACAGCCCGGCCGCCATCCAGAAGCCCGGCACCCCCGGCATCGGGCCGAGTAGCGGGTTGCCGTCGGGCGTCATCGCGTCGGGATGACAGACGAGCTTCACCATGCCCGCGTCGTGCAGGAAGGGGAAGCGGCGGATCGCGCCCTGCCAGAGCGGCCGGAAGCGCTCTTCGTCCGGAGGAAGCGAGCGGCTTCCATGCTCCCAAGGAACACCGTCTTCCCAGCGCGAGACGGGGTCGCCCTCGTAGCCGCCGAAGAGCATTCCGCCGACCTCGCTCCGACCGTAGACCAGGTTGTCGGTATCGCGGAAGCAGGGCATCTCGCGCGGAAGCTCGTGGCCCTCCACGGCGGCGAGCGCGATGTGCTGGTGGTCGACGGGGATGGAAGGCGTGAACGCGCCCACCATGGCCGCAACCTGGGGGGCCCAGATGCCGCAGGCGTTCACCACGCACTCCGTCTCGATCCGGGCGTCCTCCGTGTGGACGGCGCGCACCTCCCGCCCCGGGCCGAGCTCGATCCCGGTCAAGCGCGTCCCGATCCGGATCTGCACGCCGAGGTCCCGGGCGGCAGCCGCGAGCGCATGCGTGACGGTGTGCGGGTCGACGGCGCCGTCGTCGGGGATCCAGACCGCGCCGTAGAGGGACTCCTTCGTCGCTGCCGGCATGAGGCGCAGGGCCTGCTCCGGCCCGACGACCTCGACGTCGAGTCCGATCGCGCGCGCCCGGCTCGCCCCCCGCTGGAGCTCCTTCAGGCTCTCGGGACTCGAGGCGATCCGCAGGCTCCCCACGGTCTCGAAGACGCCGAGCTCGCGGTAGAGCTCCACGCTGTAGCGCCGGAAACGCATCATGGTCGGCGACGGGTTGAACTGGGTGACGAGCCCGGCCGCGTGGCACGTCGAGCCGCTCGTCAGTTCGCCCTTCTCCAGCAGGAGGACGTCGCCCCAGCCCGCCTTGGCCAGGTGATAGGCGACGCTCGTCCCGGTGATCCCGCCGCCGATGACGACTACCCTCGCCCGCTCCATGCGATAGAAACCTACGCCACGTGGAAAGCGGCGGCACGCAAATCGACGAAGTCCTCGAGCTCGTCCCCGAGCTACAAGGCGCGCACGCGGTGTCCGAGCTCGCAGGCGGCCTTACGAACACGAACTACAAGGTCGAGACGGACGGCGGAGTTTACGTCGTCCGCGTGTCCGCGAAGGACGCGGGGCTTCTCGCGATCGACCGGGAGAACGAGCACCACAACACAGTCGCGGCGGCCGAGGCGGGCATCGGCGCCGCAGTCGTCGCGTACCTGCCCGAAAAGAGCGTCCTCGTCCTCGAGTTCATAGAAGGCCAGACGCAGACCGCGGAGGACCTGCGCCGTGGCGACCGGCTCGATTGGGTCGCCGCCGCCTGCCGCCAGCTGCACGGAGCACGCCGGTTCCGCGACGACTTCAACATGTTCCTGATCCAGAAGCGCTACCTCGACCTCGTCCAGGAGCGGGGCTTCCGCCTGCCGGACGGCTATGTCGACTACGAGTCCCACGTGCGGCGCATCGAGCAGGCGATGGTGGTCCGGGACGAGGGCACGGTGCCGTGCAACAACGACCTTCTCGCCGAGAACTTCATCGACGTCGGCGACGGGTTCCGTCTGATCGACTACGAGTACTCCGGCAACAACGACGCCTGTTTCGAGCTCGGCAACGTCTGGAGCGAATCGAACCTCGCGCTCGCGCAGCTCGACGAGCTCGTCACCCACTACTACGGCCGGCCGCTCGCGAACAAGGTCGCCCGCGCGCGCCTCTGGGGCCTCATGTCCAAGTACGGCTGGACGCTCTGGGCGTCCATCCAGGACAGCGTCTCCGATATCGACTTCGACTTCTGGGGCTGGGGCGTGGAGAAGTACGAGCGCGCTGTCGCGGAGTTCGAAGGTCCCGACTTCGAGCGGCTCCTCGAAGACGTGCAGCGCGAGGATTGACAGGCGCGCCCCGGAAGGCGCGCCTGTCGAAGGATCCGGCTATTCCGCCGGAATCTCGTCGTAGACCATCTTCAGGTTCATCCCCTGCCGTTTGCGGACGATCCTGGAGATCACGTAGATCGCGAGTGCGATCCCGTACAGGCAGCCCATGTAGATGAGCGAGCCCGGGTCGTTGGAGCCGTAGACGTCGTCCTGGAGCCACTTGTAGATGCAGAAGCCGAGGAATGCGAGGAACGCGACTCCTGCGACCGTGATCAGCGGCAGGCCCGCCACCTTGTACTTCGCGATCGGCGAGGCGTTGTAGATCTCCGGCTTTCGCCACGGGAGGATCATCGCCGCCACCGTCGAGCCGACAAACGTCACGGCTATGACGAGCGTCGCGTCGAGCGTCCAGCTGAAGAACGTCGGACTGTACGCGTAGAAGTACGCGATCACGAGTGACGGGACGAACATGATCAGGATCGCGTAGTAGGGCACGCCGCTCTTCGAGACCTGCGCCACCCTCTCCGGGAGGATGCGGTCGAACGCCGTCGCGAAGATCACGCGGCTCGCGGTCAGGAACACCGTCCCGACCCAGCCGAAGAACCAGAGCGACATGAGCAGGATGACGATGAACTGGAGCCACGGGCTGATGAAGAACGTGGCGAGCGTCACCGGGTAGGGCCAGACGCCGCCCATGGAGTCGGACCCGGACCAGAACGCGTTGTTCGCGGAGTTGTAGAAGTCCCAGCCCATCGTCTTCGAGATGAGCAGGAAGAAGATGATCGCGGCGATCGACGTCGTGATCAGCGCTCCCGCCATCGCGTAGATGTTCTTACGGAAGTCGGAGGCCCCGCGGACCTCACCGTAGAGCGTCGCGCCCCAGTTCGACCAGAGATTGAAGAACGCGATCATCGGGATGAGCAGGACGGTCGTCCCGAAGGCAAGGCTCGTGAGGTTGTCCGCACCCTCGTAGTTCCCGGCCTCGAGCGTCTTTGCGTACGCGTCGCCACTTGCTCCGTACTGGTCCTGCGCACCCGAGTTGAACGCGCTGATGAATGCGTCCTTCGAGTGGAAGAGGAGAAGGCCGAAGACGATCGCCAGGCCGAGAAGTCCTCCGTAGAAGCACATCTTCTGCAGGGCCGCGTAGCCGCGCATGCCGAGCGAGATGAAGAACGCGGCCAGGACGGCCGTGATCACGGAGGCCGTGAAGAGGCCTTTGGGCTCGCCGAAGAAGGTCACGGCCGCGTCCCAGCCGATGATGGCGGCAAGCGGCTGGAAGAACTCCTTCTCGAGGATGTTCGCGTAGATGGGCACCCAGTGCCAGTTGATGAACCACCAGCCGCAGACCGCGAGCACGAACCCGATGCCGCCGCCTATGACACGGCTGACCCAGACGTAGTCGCCGCCAGCCCTGGGCATCGCCGCGATGAGCGAGGAGTACACGATCGTCTGGAAGAGGAGATACGCGCCCGAAAGCAGCACGGCCCAGAGAAGGCTCGCGTTCGGGATGAACGGGCCGTACGAGAATATGTAGAGGCCTAGTGTGATCAGGTTGATCGAGAAGGTCGCGTAGATGAACGCGTCCTTCACCGACCAGCCGCGCACGAGGCCTGTGGCCTTCCGTACGAAGAGTGAACGCTCCTCGTACGGCATGTCACCCGCAGTCGTCGCCATGCAGTCCTCCTATCCGCTCGTGAGCAGGAAGCGCTTGACCTTCTTCTTGCCGTCGAGGTCGATGACGGCCCCGAGGAGATCGCCCTGCTCGTAGGAGCTCCCGGGGTTGATGCAGAGCGTGCGCCCGATCCGCGCGGACGCCTTGCACTCATGGATGTGGCCGTGGAGGGAGAGCGCCGGCTCGAAATCTTCGATCGCCTGCCGGACGGCGGTCGAGCCCACCGGCTTCGTCGCGCGGCCCGCGTCCTTCAGCTCCATGTTCTCGGTGAGCTCGGGAGCCTCGTCCAAGCCTGAGTTGTAGGGCGGGCAGTGGAAGCTGAAGATCGTCCGCTCGGGTTCGGCGGTCACCTGGTCTACCACCCGCTTGATGCGCTCGGCGAGCTGCGGCTCGTCCTCCTCGCGGTACGTGTCCCACGGGGTGAGGTTCGACCAGCCCGTCGACGCCATCTGGAACCCGTCCAGCTCCACGACGCGGCCTTCGGCGAGCTCGACGTTGCGCGCCCGAGCCACAACATCGTCGATGTCGAGCTGGTCGTCGTTCCCCGGGCAGACGAAGCAGCGGATGCCGCTGCCCTCGAGCCGCTCGTCCGCGAGGTTCATCCAGCGCTCCACCGTCTTCAGCATCTCGTTGTGGAACAGCTGGTGCCAGCGCGGCTCGTCGTCAGCGAGGTCGCGGAGCTCGTCCGGCTCGGTGCGGAAGGGGTAGTAGCCCCTGCGGATGACCGCCTCTTCGAAGGCGGCAACCGCCTCCTCGCCCTCGAGTCTCTCCCTGTTCTCCAGCAAGGTCGCGTGCCAGCTGCCGCCGCCGTCGTGGACGATCGGGACGAGCGCCTTGCCGGTCATGTCGCCGCCGAGCACGATTACATCCGCCTCGTAGTGCTTCCCGCTGTTCAGAAACTTCCGCCAGCAGGTCTCCGAGCCGTGGATGTCGGTGGCGAAGAAGAGCCGCACTGTCAGTGCGGGATTAGACGACTTCTGCCTGTTCTATGCAACTTCTTCGGGCAAGTCGTACCAACGCTTCCGGTCGCCGATCTTGGCGCGCATTCGCCAGGAGCGCGACTTCGGCTCGTCCTCGATCCGCCCGAGGAGCGCGTCGAAGCGCTTTTCGAGCGTTTCGCGGTCGGGCACGTCGACCGAGCCCGCGAAGTCACGGCAGGCGGCAAGGTTCTGCGTGATCGTGCGCCAGAGGCCCCAGTCCGAAGCGCAGAGCTCGGCCACGCGCGCGCCGTTGATCGTGTCGCCGTCCGCGTCCGCGACATCGTGGTCGTGGAGGAGCGCCAGCGCGTCGCGGACGTCCTTCTCGTTCAGCTGAACGACCTGGAGCTTCGTGAGCAGGAGCTCCGCGAGAGGGATCGACACGGGATCGACCTCGATGCGCCCGTCGAGCGGGATCTTGTGGCACATCGAGAACGAGCCGACGAAGACGTCCACCTGGCGGTCATGGTCGTTGTCGAAGAAGAGCAGGCGCTCGCCGCCGTGGAGGGCGTTGAAGGCGACCTGGGCCTCGTAGCCCTCCGCGCGGAAAAGTCCCGTCGTCGCGCCGACGTCTTTCTTGGTCGTGACGAAGTCGAGGTCCGCGTAGGTGCGCCGGAACACGGGGGCGAGCTCGCCTGGGGCCCGCAGCCGCATCCCCACCCCGCCCAGCAGCCGAAGGGGAACCCCCTCGGCCGCCGCTCGGTCGATGAGGCGCTCGCCCTCGGCGACGACGTCCTCGTGGATCACTCCCACGGGTGAACAGTAACGCCGTGCTCGCGCGTAGACTCGCCGCGTGGCCGCGTTCCGCGCACAGGGTCTCGCGAAGCGGTACGGGAACGTGACCGCGCTCGGCGGCGTCGACCTCGAGGTCGGCGAGGGAGAGCTCGTCGGGCTCCTCGGGCCGAACGGCGCCGGCAAGTCCACCCTCGTGAAAATCGCCTGCGGGCTCGTGTGCGCGAGCGCCGGCACGGCCGAGGTCGCCGGCGCCCCGGCGGGGTCAGCGGCCGCGCGCGCCTCGCTCGGCTACCTCGCGGAGCTCTTCCGCTTCCCGGGGTGGTACAACGCCGACGAGCTCCTCGAGCTTCACCAACGGCTGGCGGGCTCGGACGGCGGCGAGGCCGAGCGCGCCGAGCTCCTCGAGCTCGTCGGCCTGACCGAGGCGAGGTCGCGCAAGGTCGAGGACATGTCGAAGGGCATGCAGCAGCGCCTCGGCATCGCGCAGTCGCTCGTCGGCAACCCGCGCCTGCTCTTTCTCGACGAGCCGACGAGCGCGCTCGACCCGGTCGGCCGGCGAACCGTGCGCCGCCTCCTCGAGGAGCTCCGGCGGCGCGGCGTGTCGGTGCTCCTCAACTCGCACCTCCTGAGCGAGGTCGAGCTCGTCTGCGACCGAGTGGTGATTCTCTCGAAAGGCCTGGTCGTCGCAGCGGGCCGTACCGAGGAGCTCGCACGGCCGCGGGGCGTCGAGGTGGACACGGACCAGGGCACCCAGCTCTTCGAATCCGCGCGCCGGGAGGATGCGCCGAGAATCGTGTCCGAGCTCGTCGCCGCCGGAGGCAAGGTCTACGGCGTCCGCGTGCTGGAGACGACTCTCGAGGAGATCTACCTCGAGGCCGTCGAAGGGGAGACGAGTTGAGAGGCGCGGTCATCGTCGCGGGCTACGCGATGCAGGAGAGCGTTCGCCGGCGCGTCTTCCCGGTCGTGCTCGTCCTCACAGCCGCGTTCCTCGGCCTCTACGGGTTCGGCACCTACAAGGCCTACCAGTCGATCGACCCGTTCTCGACGGAGTCGCTCGACGGAGGCGCGCTCGTCGACACGCAAGTGCTCTTCAGCGCCACGCTCTTCGGCCTCTCGATCTTCGCGGTGCTGTTCCTCGGAACCGTGCTCGCGATCTTCCTCACCCACGCGGTCGTGCGCGGGGACGCCGAGCGCGGACTCCTGCAGCCGCTCGTCGTCCGGCCGGTGGGCCGGGCAGCGCTGCTCGCAGGCCGGTTCGGGGCCGCGGCGCTCGTCTGCGCGGTCTACGTCGTGCTCGTCTACACCGCGTCGCTCCTCATCACGCACTGGGTGACCGGCTGGTGGCCCGACCAGATCTTCCTCCCCGCGATCGAGCTCGCCGTAGCGATCGCGGTC
This sequence comes from Actinomycetota bacterium, assembly GCA_046733475.1. GTDB lineage: Bacteria > Actinomycetota > Thermoleophilia > Gaiellales > Gaiellaceae > DATEOR01. Next base: position 58,888 of record JBKPPF010000009.1, on the reverse strand, counting down.
ATCGTCGCGATCTCGCTCTTCGGCTCGATCGTGCTCTCCGCGATCGCGAACGGCATCGCGATCTTCATGGTATTCGGCGCCGGTCTCGTCGCCGGCCTGCTCGGCCAGATCGGCGAGGCACTGAACTCCGACAGCCTGAACACGATCGCGAACGTCGCCTCGTGGGCCCTCCCCTTCGAGGCCCTGTACCAAGACGCGCTCAACCGCATCACAGCCGACACGGCGGGATTCACGAAGGCTGCGCTCTCGCTCGGGCCCTTCGGCGGCGCGCAGCCCGCAGGAGCCTGGCTCTGGCCGTACGTGGTCGGCTACATGGCCGTTCTCGGGCTGATCGGGCTCTGGGCTTTCAATCGCAAAGATCTGTAGCTACCCCTTTCGGGGGACCCCGTCGGAACAGCCCCGTCCTACAGTCAGATCGTGTGGGAGCTGGACCGTGCGCTTGAGGACGACACTCGCGCCGCGAGCCTATTCGCATGGCTGGGCGCGGCCGGAGCCTTCACCTGGCTTGCCTCGATCGTCGTCGCCGACTCGCTCCTCCCGATCACGACCATCACCGCGCTCGGCGCACTCGTCTTCGGTTTCGTCGGCTGGCGGGCGACCAAGCAGGGGAACCCGCGCGAGGCGACCAACTTCGTCGCCACGGCGCTCGCGGTCGTGCTCGCCGTGCTCTGGCTCTTCCTGCTCGGCTCGCTGCTTCTTCGGCTGGTCTAGCTAGTCGCCGGTCGGCGCCGCGACCAGGACGCCACCGAGGATCTGGTCGATCCGCTGTAGGACGTCGTCGCCGAGCTCGATGCCGCTCGCCGCGACATTGTCCTCCACCTGCTCGGGGCGCGAGGCGCCGACGATGGCGCTCGAGACTCCCGGCTCCCGCAGCACCCAGGCGAGCGCGAGCTGGGCCATCGTGATGCCGAGCTCGTCCGCGACCGGGCGCAGGTTCTGCACTGCCTCGAGGACGTCGTCGCGCATGAAGCGCGACATCATGTCCTGGTCGCCCGGCGTCGCAGCCCGCGTGCCTTCGGCCGGCTGCTCACCCGGCTTGTACTTCCCGGCGAGCACGCCCTGGGCAAGCGGCGACCAGACGACCTGGCCGATGCCGAGTCCCTTGGAGACCGGGAGCACCTCCTCCTCGATCTTCCGCTGCAGCATCGAGTATTCCGGCTGGTTCGAGGCGAGCGGGTCGAGGTTGAGCTCGGCCTGGATGCGCCTCGCCTCCTGAATCCGCTGCGCCGACCACTCGGAGACGCCGACGTAAAGCACTTTGCCCTGCGTGACGAGATCGTCGAGAGCACGCAGCGTCTCCTCGAGCGGCGTGTCCGCGTCCGCGCGGTGGCACTGGTAGAGATCGACGTAGTCCGTGCCGAGCCGCTTCAGGGAGGCGTGGCACTGCTCCATGATGTGCTTGCGCGAGAGCCCGCGGTCGTTGGGGCCGTCGCCCATCGGGAAGTAGACCTTCGTCGCGAGGAAATAGTCGTCGCGATCGATGCCCTTGAGCGCCCGCCCCGTGACCTCCTCCGCAGCGCCCCGCCGATAGACATTGGCCGTGTCGAAGAAGTTGACACCGAGCTCGAAGGCCCGGTGGACGCAGGCGATCGCCCGTTCGTCCTCGACAGAACCCCCGTAGGTGAGCCACGAGCCGAGGGAGATCTCCGAGACCTTGACGCCGAAGTCGCCGAGCTTGCGGTAGCGCATCCCCGGAGGTCTACCAGAAGCGCGGCAGGGCTAACCCTCGGGGTTAAGCCGACTCGATTGTTGTCTCCTCCTCGAAGTTCACGGCAAGCCCCATGGTGTCGCGCAGCAGGCTGACCATCTCGCGGTAGTGACGCGTGTGTAGATGCCGACCCAGCGCACGTTTCGCACTTCCCTCGTACGCCTTTCCCCAGCCCGCCGTCCTTTCGGCGGTTCGGTACCGCATGATTCAGTCGGGACGGCCGGATTCGAACCGGCGGCCTCCTGCTCCCAAAGCAGGCGCGCTACCAGGCTGCGCTACGTCCCGCGCCCCCAAGTGTAGAGCGCCTGCCGCCCGGATAACCTCCGCCGCCGTGGTCGACGCCCCGCTCAACGTCCCGGAGCGCTCCGAGGATCCCAGCGAACACCGCCGCCCCGCGCTGGGATACGCGCTCGTCCTCGCGGCGATCGCACTCTGGTCCGTGAACGCGACCGTCGCCAAGATCGTGGTCGACTCCGGCGGGCTCTCCGCCCTCCGGCTGGCCGAGGTTCGCGGTACCGGCGCCGCGACCCTGCTCTTCGCGGGCGTGGCGATCTTCGCTCCCCGCACGCTTCGCGTCACGCGCCGGGAGCTCGGCTACCTCGCGATCTTCGGGATCTGCGGACTCGCCTTCGTCCACTTCTTCTACTTCACGGCGATCACGCACCTCGACATCGGGATCGCGCTCGTCATCCAGTACCTGGCCCCGGTGCTCGTCGCCTTATGGGCGCGGTTCTTCGTTCACGAACCCGTGCGTCGGCGACTCTGGTACGCGCTCGCGCTGGCCTTCGGCGGGCTCACGCTCGTCGCCGAGATCTGGAGCGGCGGCGGCACACTCGACGGTGTGGGAGTCGCCGCGGCGCTCGCCGGCGCCTTCGCCTACGCGCTCTACATCCTCATGGCCGAGCACAGCGTGCGCGGCGGGCGCGACGTCTACTCGCTCCTCGCGTGGGGCTTTCTCTTCGCCGCGCTCTTCTGGGCGGTGGTGCAACCGTGGTGGAGCTTCCCCGACGACGTCGTGACGAGCGACGCGTCACTCCTCGGCCGGCTGGAGGACCACGAGCTTCCGGTCTGGCTTCTGATCGCCTACATCGTCGTGCTCGGGACGGTCGTGCCTTTCATCTGCATGATCACGGCGCTCCGCCACATTCCCGCCACGCGCGCAACCGTCGTCGCGATGGTGGAACCGGTGCTGGCCGGTCTCGTCGCCTACGCCTGGCTCGGCGAGGAGATCTCGCCGGAACAGCTGGTCGGCGGCCTCATGGTGCTTGCCGCCATCGTGCTCGCCCAGACGGCCCGCGGGCCCTAGGTCATGCCGAGAAGGTCGCGAAGCTCGGAGAGCTTCTCCGTGCGGAGCTCCTCGCGCTCGCCGCGCTTGACCGCATCGACGACCTCCTCGACGTGAGCCGCGAGCTCCACGGGATTGAATGGCTTCGTGATGTAGTCGAGCCCGCCGGTACCGAGACCACGAGCCCGATCGCGCACGTCCGCGCGGGCGGTGAGAAAGATGATCGGGATGCGGCGCGTCGCCTCGTCTTCGAGGAGCCGCTCGGCGACCGTCCAGCCGTCGAGACCCGGCATCATCACGTCGAGCAAAATCGCGTCCGGCCGCTCCTCGCTCGCGAGCTCGAGCCCGACGTGGCCGTTCTCTGCCTCCAGCACCTTCGCTCCCTCGGCCTCGAGGTTGACCCGGCAGAGGAGCCGGATCGGATCCTCGTCGTCGATCACGAGCACGGTCAGCGCCATCAGGCCGTCACCTTCTCCGGAGCCGGCTCGACCACGCCGCTCGCCGCCACGGGAAGCTCGAAGACGAACGTGGAGCCCTGGCCCTCCTTCGACTCGACCCAGATCCTCCCCCCCATCGCGACGAGTAGCCCGCGCGCCAGGAACAGCCCGAGCCCCGTCCCGTGCACGCCGACCCCGGTGCCCTCAGCGCGGTAGAACTTCGAGAAGATGCGCTGCTGGTCCGCGCGGGGGATGCCGACGCCCTGATCGGAGACGCGCACCTCGACACTCTCCGGGCGGCGCCGCGCCGAGATCGAGATGCGGCCTCCGTCCGGCGAAAACTTGACTGCGTTGTCGACCAGGTTGAGGAGCACCTGCGAGAGCTTCTCGCGGTCAGCCTCGACGACGAAACCCGCGCTCGGAACTTCGAGGTCGAACGCCCAGCGCTCGGCGTGCTCCTGGACGCGCGCGACGACCTCGTCCGCAACCGAGCCGATGTCGATCTCCTCGATGTTCAGCCGTAGCGTGCCGGTCTCGAGGCGGGCGACGCTCAGGAGGTCGTCCACGATGTTGATGAGCCGCCCCGACTCGGAGGCGATGTAGCCGAGGAAGGTCGCGCGTTCGGTGTCGGAGAACTCGACGTCGCCGCGCATGAGCGTCTCCGCAAAGCCGTAGATCGAGGTGAGCGGTGTGCGGAGCTCATGCGAGACCGTGGCCACGAAGTCCGACTTCATCTGCTCGACCACGCGCTCGCTGGAGACGTCGCGGAAGGCGAAGACGCGGCCGGCGACGGCCCCGCCGGCGTCGAGCATGACCGCCTCGCTGAGCGAGAGCCAGACCTCCTTGTCCCCTCGCTGGATCGAGAGCGTGCGCTCACCGGGAGGCGCGCCGTCCTCCGCCGCGAGATCGCGCTGCAGGACCTTCGATACGCGCCGCCCAAGCGCCTCCTCGGCGGGAACGCCGCTGATCTGCTCGGCGGTCGCGTTCCACAAGAGGATGTTCCCGTCGCGGTCGACGGCGACGATGCCGTCGGCGATGTTGGCGAGGATCGCCTCGCTTCGCTCCTTCTCCTCCGCAACGCGCTGGTAGAGCTCGGCGCTCGAGAAGACCGCCGACGCCGTCGCGGCGAGTGCCGCGAGCGCCTGCACCTCGTCGTCGCGCCAGGACCGCACGGCGGAGTCGTAGACCGTGAGCACGCCGCTCAGGCCGCCGCCGTGAAGGAGCATCGGGACGGCGACGCACGAGATCATCCCGTTCGCGAGCAACGGATCCTCGTGCGCGAACCGCGGCGTCTCCCTCGCATCCGAGACGGTGTGCGGAGCCCGTGACTGTGCCGCGATCCCGACTGCTCCGCCGGCCGAGCTCGAGCGCATGTTGCGGATCCCCTGCGTGCCCGGGCCCCAGGCTGCGCGGACGACGAGGTTGTCGTTCTCGAGCAGGCGCAGAATCGCGGCGTCGGCATCGAGAAGAGCCGACGCCTCTCGGACGACTTCCTCGAACGCCGCAACCGGGTCGAGCTTCGTGGCGAGGAGGCCGCCGATGTCGGCGAGGCGCTGCGAGAAGGTGTGCGCTCGCCGCTCGCCCTCGAAGAGCTCGGCGCGCTCGAGCGCCCCGCGCGCGGCTCCGGTGAGGTGCCGCGCGAGCGCGAGGTCGTCGTCGGAGAAGCTCCGTTCCTCTCGGAAGAGGACGACGACGGCGTGCTTCTGTCCCTGCGCGCCGATCACCGGCGCGGCGATGAGCGACCGGTACCCCTCGTCCGTCAGAAGCGTTCGCGCGCTCTCCTTGAAGCGGTCGTCGTCTTCCAGCGAGGACGCCGAGAGAATGCGCCCCTCCTCGGCCGCGGCGCGGAGCGGCGAGTCATCGCCGACCATCCCGGCGGCGAGCCCTCGGCGCAGGTCCGGAGGAAGCTCGTGCGAGCCGGAGAGCATGAGCCGGTCGCCGCTCGGCTCGAGCACGAGAGCCGACGTGCCGCCGAGCGCGTCGCACGCGGCCTGTGCGAGCGCGTCTAGGGTCTCGCCGAGAGAGAGCGTCGAGCCGAGCACTTCTGCGATCCGGTAGAAGCCCCGCTGCACCTGGGCCTGGCGTTCGCGCTCGCCGAAGCTCTCGGCGTTGTGAAGCGCGAGGGACGCGAGGCGGGCGAACGTGTCGAGGAGCTCGAGGTCCTTCTCGTCGAACCGGCCGTCCTCCCGCGCGCAGACGCCGAGCACGCCGCGGACCTCACCGAGCCACGTGATCGGGGCATCCATGACCTCGGCGAAGACCTTGTAGTCCCCCGTCGGCGTCGGGGACTCGGAGCGCGCGAAATCGCGCTTCAGGACGGGGCGCCCGGTGGAGAGCACCTGCTGGAACGTGCCCTGGGGGACAACCTCCCGGCCGACATTCCGCTCCGGCACGCCGAGCACGGCCTCGCAGCGGAGCATCGTTCGACGCTCGTCGAAGACCCAGCAGTCGGCGGCGTCCGCGCTGAGCAGCTGGACCACCTCGGTGACGAGGCGTCGGATGACCGAGGAGAAACGAAGGTCCGACGTGAGGACCTGGCCGGCCTTGAGCAGCGCGGCCTGCTCCTGCAGGCGGCGCTCGTTCTGCTGGAGAAGCTGAGCCGTGTGGACTGCGAGCCCGATCTCGCGCGCGACCGCCTCGGCGACCGAGACATCGTGCGGGCTCCAGGCCGAAGGCTCGGCGCGGTGGAGGGCGAAGATGCCGATCATCCGGTCGAAGACGAGGATCGGCGTCGTGATCACGGCGCGCGTCCCGAGGTCGACCAGCGTCTCCCTTCCGCCGAGGCTCGAGTCGTCGAGCTCCGGAGCGGTGAGGATGTCTGCGATCGTCACTGTCCGCCGCTCGCGCGCGGCAAGGTTGGAAACGGGCAGGCGGCCTGCGGCGTTGCCGATCGTCTCGACGCCGGGCGCGTCCCACTCGGCGCGGACGGGTGCCACTTCGATCTGGTCGCCGAGCCGGATGAACGCGCGCGAGAGGTCGAGCGCCATCCCGACCTCCCTGACGGCGACGCTGAGCACCGCGTCGAGGTCGAGCTCGGAGCGCACGCGTCTCGAGATCTCCCCGACGAGACGCTCCCGCGCGAGAGCCTCCTGGAGCGCGTCGCGCGACGAGGCGTGACCGAGGGCAAGCGCGGTCTCGTTGGCGAGGTCCTGCATGAGCTCGGTCTCGGACGGCGTGAAGAGCCGCGGCTTCTCGCTCGCGACCGCGAGGACGGCGGTCACCCGGCCGTCGGCGAGGAGGGGGACGAAGGCTGCACTATGCGCGCCCACGTGCGTTGCGAGCTCCTGGTTCACCTGAGGGGAGGTCTTGACGTCGAAGACGACGAGAGAGCTGCGCTCGCGGGCAACCGCCACGACCGCGCTCCGAGCCGTCTCCAGATCGAGGACGACGGTCTGCCACCAGGCCTCGTCGATCCCGCGTGCCGCGTACCCGGCCGCCACGCCCGCCTGCTCGTCAACGGTTGCGATCATCATCCTGGTCACCTCCAGGACGCTCTCGAGCTCGTCGAAGAGCCGGTTCGCGGCCTCGCGCCCGCTCCCCGCCTGCGCGAGCGCGGTCGAGAGCCGGGAGATGGACTCGGCCTCTCGGCGACGCTCTGACGCCTCCATCTCCGCCTCGACGACACGCGGCGCGGCCGAGATGAGCAGATGGCGCTCGTCCCAGCGCCAGACGAAGATCGCGGCCGGCAGGTAGGCGAGGAGGGCGAGGCCGAAGATGGCCCACTCGTCGGCAGACGCGAGGAAGTCCTCGTTCGTCAGCTTCTCGCCGGCGATCACGCCGGCCGTTCCGCCGATCAGCACGAAGACGAGCCAAATGCCGAGCCCGAGCCAGGAGAACCGCCTGCCGCGCCGCAGGAGCTCGGGCGCAAGCGCGAGGGCGACGCCGAGGTACAGCGCCGCGAGGACGAAAAGCGGAACGACCTCGAGCAGGATGACTCGACTGTGGTGACTCACTGGGCACCGTGATGATAGGTGCCGTTTGCGTGCCCGTCGAGAAGCCCGCGGGCAGCAAATCAAGATTGCAAAGATGGGCCGAAGGACCTATTGGCAGGCCCGAGAGGCCGCTGTACCGTCCCCGCCACTGGGCGATGCGAACCGCGGCATGTGTCCCTGGCCATGTAGAGCCGCGGTGAGCAACTGTGGGAAGGCCCGCCGCGCTCACCCCCCGAGCGGCGGGCTTTTCCGCTTTCAGGCAGGCGGGACGATGGTCTACCTCTGCCGCAGCCGGGTGTAACTACACTGAAAGACGGTGGTCAAACGGCTGGTTCTCGCCTCGCCAAGGGGCTATTGCGCCGGCGTCGAGCGGGCGGTCGAGACTGTGGAGCGGGCCCTCGAATTGCACGGGGCGCCGGTCTACGTCCGCAAGCAGATCGTCCACAACGCGCACGTCGTCCGCGACCTCGAGCGGCGCGGAGCCGTGTTCGTCGACAGCGTCGCGCAGGTGCCGCCGGGGCGCCTCGTCGTCTTCTCTGCACATGGCGTGTCGCCGGCGGTCCGCCATAGCGCACGCTTCCGGGGTCTCCGCCCGATCGACGCCACCTGTCCTCTGGTCTCTAAGGTGCACGCCGAGGCACGGCACTTCGCCCGGCTCGGCTACACGATCTTCCTCATCGGCCACGCGGGCCACGAGGAAGTCGACGGCACGACCGGCGAGGCCCCGCAGTCGACCCTCCTCGTCGAGACCGCCGAGCAGGCCGAGACCGTGGTCCCGCCCCAGACCGAGAAGCTCGTCTACCTGACGCAGACCACGCTCTCAGTGGACGACACCGACGAGATCGTCCGTGTCCTCCGCCGCCGCTTCCCCGACGTCGAGGCGCCCGAGAAGGACGACATCTGCTACGCGACGACGAACCGGCAGCGCGCCGTGAAGCGGATTCTCGCAGCCGTCGACCTGCTGCTCGTGATCGGCTCCCGCAACAGCTCGAACTCGAACCGGCTCGTCGACGTGGCCCGCGCCGGTGGCGTGGACGCCTACCTGATCGATGACGAGAGCGAGATCGACGAGGCCTGGCTCGACGGCGTGGAGAGCGTCGGCCTCACCTCCGGCGCGTCGGCTCCCGAGTCCCTGGTGCGCCGTGTCGTCGGCTGGTTTCGGGAACGCGGCGTCTCCCAGGTCGAGTCGCTCGACGGCGCGGTCGAGGACGTCTTCTTCAAGCTTCCGCGCGAAGTCCGCGCGGACCCGGTCACCAGGACGTAGCCGACACGCTGCCCACCCGCTTGCCGGAGCGGGTGAAGAAGACGACGGAGTGGCCGTCGGAGAGCAGCGTGGCGACGAGCCGGCCCTCGTCGGCGAACCCGAGCCCCCCGCCGAAGCTTCCCGCCGGGACCTGGAATGCGGCCAGGAGCCGCCCTTCTCGCCACAGTTCGACCGCGGCCTCGACGGGCTCCTTCGCCGGAAACCGGTAGATGGCGAGCGCGAGCGTGCCGTCCGACGCAGTGGCGAGGTGTGTGATGTCGAAGGGCTCGCCGCTCTCGAGGCTCGGGAAGGCGGCGTCGATCTCCTCCGAGCTCAGGTACTCGCGGCCGTGGTGCAGGACGCGCTTGCGCGTGAACACCCCGACGGCGACGTACCCGGACGACGACCGCCGCATTGCGGGCTGCGCGGCTGACCGACCGGCCGCCGCCGAGACCGTCCGCCCCTCTCCGTCAGGCCTGATCGCGTCCGCCGCCGCCACTGCGACGAGGACGACGACCGCAGCCAGGAGGAGGCGGGTCATCCCGCCTTGTGGACCGCCAGCTCGTCCCCGACCTGCACGTCCTCGGCAAGCGTCTCGCCCGCGATCCAGTCGCGGTGTCCGAGGAGAGCCCCGTCCTCGTTGGGGATCGTCAGCACAATACGGTCCGTGACCTCGAGGCCCGCATCGCGCCGCAGGCGCTGCACCGAGTGGATGAGGTCGTACACCCGCCCTTCCGTCACGAGCTCGTCGTCGAGCCGCGTGTCCACGCCCACGACGTACTCGTCCTCGTACTTGATCTCCCATCCTTCGCGAGGCGCGTACTCGACCATGAACTCGCCCTTGGACAGGATGTACCCGCCCGCGCGAAGCGTCCCGTTCGCAACCTCGAAGCTTCCCTCCTCGAGTAGGCGCCTGAGCTCGGGAAGGTTGGGCCCGTAGCGCGGGCCGACGACGTCGAGGCGCGGCTTTGCACGCATCTCGGCGACCTCGCCTGGGCTCTCGAGGATCGCGACCTCCTTCACGCGAAGCTCGGCCGCAAGGTCCTCCACCTGCCTCGAGATGAGCATGCGCCGGCCGGGATCCGAGGTGACAACGACAAGCCGCCGGAGCGGCTGGCGCAGCTTGATCCCGGCTGCGTCTCGCGCCGCGCGGGCGAGCTCGGCGACCCGGCGCGCATCCGCCACCTCAGCGAGTAGGACCGGATCCTCGTAGCGCGACGCCGGCTGTGGCCAGCCCGCGAGAAAGGCGCTCTCCGGCGCCTGGCGAACGGACGCAGCGAGATTCCGCCACATGTGCTCGGCGAGGAACGGCATCACGGGCGCGATCACGCGCACCGCCTGGACGAGGGCGTACCAGAGCGTTCTGAACGCCGCCTCGTCGAGGGTGTAGAAGCGCTTGCGCGAGCGGCGGATGTACCAGTTGGACAGATCGTCCGTGAAGCGCTCCCATGCGTCCGTGACGTCCGGCGTCCAGAAGCGCTCGTAGGCGTCGGTCGCCTCCTGCACGAGCTGCTGCGTCCGCGCGAGGAGCCAGCGGTCGAGCGGGCGGAGCTCCTCGAGGTCGGGGCCCCCCGCGACGTCTCGATAAATCGGCTTGAAGCCCTCGATGTTCGAGTAGAGGATGAAGAACGAGGCGGAGTTCCAGAACGTGAGGAGGCGGCGCTTGACCTCGTTCGCCGGGCCGTAGCCGAAGTTCAGGTTCTGCTGCGGCACGTGGTCGCAGTACATGAAGCGCATCACGTCCGCACCCATCTTGTCCATGGCCTCGTTCGCTTCGATCGCGTTCCCCCAGGACTTGTGCATCTCGTTGCCGGTCTCGTCGCGGAGCTTCTCGTAGGCGAGGATCTCCTTGTACGGCGCCTTGCCCACGAGCGCGACCGACATGAAGAGCTGCGAGTAGAACCAGAGGCGAATCTGCTCGCGCATCTCCGACACCCAGTCCGCGGGGAACCACGTTTCCCAGTAGGCGTGGTCCGGTAGGTCGGCGCCCGAGAGGCCCTGAGAGGAGCCGGTCGCGTACCCGTTCTCCTTCCACTCCGGGTTCTCCCAGCCGAGCGTCGAGAAGGGGACGATGCCGGCGTCGAGCCACGCGTCGCCGACCTCCGGAATGCGCCGCACCTCCTCCCCGCACTCGTCGCAGCGGATGGGCACCTCGTCGATCCACGGGCGATGGAGCTCCTGCAGCTGGTCGAGCCCGCCGGTCGCGCGCTCCTCGAGTTCGGCCCGCGAGCCGATCACGTTGAGGCGGCCGCACTCGCACGGATAGAGAGGAAGCGGCAAGCCGAAGTACCGCTTGCGCGAGATGTTCCAGTCGCCCATGTTGCGAAGCCAGTCGTCCATGCGCTTCGAGTAGAAGTCGGGCGTCCATTTCACCGTCGCGTTCGCGTCCAGCATCGGCTGGCGAATCTCGTCGCAGGCGATGAACCACTCGTCGACGATGCGGAAGATGAGCGGCGTGTGGCAGCGCCAGCAGACCGGATAACGGTGGACGATCTCGCCGGCCTCGAGCAGGCGCCCGCGCTCGCCGAGGTCGCCGATGATCTGATCCTTCGCCTCCGCAGTCGAGGTGCCGTGCAGCCAGCCGTACGAGTCGTAGAAGCGGCCGGCCTCGTCGACCGGAGTCAGCACCGGGAGGTCGTGGACGCGCGAGAGCTCGAAGTCCTCGGCGCCGCAGCCCGGCGCGATGTGAACGATGCCTGTGCCCTCCTCCATGGTCACGTCGGTCCACGGAATGACGCGGTGCTCGACCTCTTCGGCCGCGACGAGGTGGTCGTACGGCCCCTCGTAGCGCTTGCCGACGAGCTCCTGCCCCTTCGTCTTCGCGACGACCTCGCCCTTGAACGGCAGCTCCGAAAGACGCGCCTCCGCGACCCAGAGCAGGCCGTCGGCAGTCGAGAGCTTCACGTACTCGGCCTCGGGGTCGACGGCGGCCGCGACGTTCGCCGGCAGGGTCCAGGGCGTCGTCGTCCACACGACCAGGGCATCCCCGTCGTCGTCGAGGAGCGGGAGTCGAACGTAGAGCGACGGGTCGCTCCGGTCCTCGTAGGACCCGATCAGCTCGTGCTGCGAGATGGAGGTGCCGCAGCGCGGACACCAGACGTTCGAGCGGTGTCCGGTGTACAGCCACCCGCGCTCGTGCACCGTCTTCAGGAAGCGCCAGATGTACTCGATGTTGGTGTCCGAGAACGTGTAGTAGTCGTTGTCCCAGTCCATCCACATGCCCAGGCGCTTGGACTGGTCGGTGATCACCTCGGAGAACTCCGCCACCGACTGCTTGCACTTCTCGGCGAAGGCCGCAAGCCCGTACTCCTCGATCTCGCGCTTCGAGTTGAGCCCGAGCATGCGCTCGACGTTCACCTCGACCCAGAGCCCCTGGCAGTCGAAGCCGTTCTGGTAGCGCTGGTCGAAACCCTGCAGCGCTTTGTAGCGCTGGAAGACGTCCTTGAGGGTCCGGCCCCAACAATGGTGGACGCCCATCGGATTGTTCGCGGTGATCGGGCCGTCGACGAAGCTCCACGTCGGCCCGTCGCGATTCAGCTCTCGCAACCGGTCGAAGACCTGCTTTTCCTCCCACCAGTCGAGCACCTCACGTTCGAGACCGGGGTGATCGGGTACCGAGGGAAGCGGCTGGAACATTTGCGGATCAGTCTACGTTTGAAGGGTCATGGCAGACACGATCACGACACACACATTCGACACCGAGGTGCTCGAGAGCGAAAGCCCTGTGCTCGTCGATTTCTGGGCGGAATGGTGCGGTCCGTGCCACGCGGTGGCACCGGTCCTCGACCAGATCGCCGATGAGCGCTCGGATCTGCGGCTGGTCAAGGTCAACATCGACGAGGAGCCCGAGCTCGCGCGCCGCTACGGCGTCATGAGCATCCCGACGATGATCCTCTTCGACTCCGGCGAGCCCAAGGCCGCCGCGGTCGGCGCCCAGCCCAAGACCATGCTCGAGAAGTCCCTCGGCCTGGTCGAAGCCTAAGTACCGCGCGAACTAGTCTTTGTCTTCCAGGAAGGACTGGAAGTCCGCGTGCTTGCGGAGGTAGGACTCGACGTCGGCGAGGCCCTCGGCCACAAAGGCGTCGAGCCACTCCTCGGAGAGGTCGTCGTCGATCCGGTGCATGCCGTGCTCAGCCAACGTGGCTGGATTATCGGCAGGAGGCGGTGCTTCTACATGGGCCGTTCGGCCCATTTTTCGACCTCTATAGACCCGCTTTCCAAGCCTTGAGAACGACGACCGTGTTCTCGAACGCGAACTCGTGCCAGGGCGGGATCTCGTCGGGCGCGAACCACCGGACCTCGGCCACGTCGTCCGCCGCCTCGGGCTCGCCCGAGGCGATGCGCGCGGTCCAGTAGAGGTTGAGCGTCCAGACGCCGCCGTCCCCGTAGCGGTCCGGCCAGGCGCCGTAGAACTCGAGCGGCTCGATCTCGACCCCGGTCTCCTCGCGGAGCTCGCGGACGAGGGTTTCGAGCGGCGATTCCCCCTCATCCGCAAAGCCGCCGAGAATGTCCCAGAGACCGCGGCCGGGATCCGCCGCGCGGCGGGCGAGCAGGATGCGGCCGTCGTCGTCGAGGACGAGCCCGCTCACCGTCGGCGCCGGATTCGCGTAGACGACCAGTCCGCACTCCGGGCAGGTCGCCCTCGCATCCACGATGTCGAGGTCGGCCCGGCAGCGCGGGCAGCTCTTCCAGCCGTCGAAGAACGGACTGCGTCCCATACGATCGAGCATATGTCCACAGGCGAGACACCCGAGCCGACCGAAGAAGAACAGGACGCTCCGCCCGAGCGTCAGCAGGACGAGGACGCTCAGCGGTATCCGGCGCACGAGGATCCCGAGCGCGTCATCGACCCCGACGAAGAACGGTGAGACATCAGAGCGCGACGGCGAATGAGCTAGCTCGGATAGCGGAGCTCGCGGGGGTCCCCGGGGAGACGCTCATGCGCCTCGCCGAGCGGATGGAGCGCCGCGAGCTCGCCTCGGGCGAGCCGCTCGACGCAGAAGGACGATTCGGAGTCGTCCTCGCAGGAATGCTGCGAGGCGAAGGCGGGCTCCTCCGGCCCGGCGACAGCTTCTCGGCACGGGTGACGGCGATGACGCCGGCCACGGTGGCGAGCTGCGAGCGTGCCGTCTACGACGAGATTCGCGAGCGCGCGTAGCTCCGCAGCGTCAGGCCGCGCTTGCGGATCCTCGTGAGCGACGATCGCCGGCCCCAGCCCGAGAGGGCGTCAGCGGCCGAGTTGAAGCCGCCGAGGAAGCGAAGGCACAGCGCCGCGAACGTGTAGCAGACGACGATGATCAGGAGGTTCAACACTGCTCCGGGTCATCGTAGCTCCGCGAGAACGGCGTCGGAGAGCGGCGGCCACGCCTCCTTGGCCCACGGGCCGAACTGCCGGTTTGAAAGAGAAGCGCAGGCAGCGCCGGCCTCCGGGTCGACCCAGAGGAAGCTCCCAGCCCCGCCGAAGTGCCCGAACGTGAGGGGCGAGTTGTCCGTGCCCGTCCAGTGCGGCTCCTTCGCATCCCGGATCTCGAAGCCGAGGCCCCAGTCGAGCGGCTCGTAGCGCCCGAAATCGGGCAGGATCCCGGCGAGGCCGGGGAAGGTCACCGTGGTGGCCTCGTGGAGCGTTTCCGGCGCGACAAGGGTCGGGGCCATGAGCTCCTGTCCGAATGCGAGCAGGTCCGTGAGCGGCCCGGTGAGGCCGGACGATGAAGGGCCCTCGAGCGCGGTGCCGCTCAGGCCGAGCGGTTCCAGCACCGCCGCCGAGAGGTACTCGGCGAACGGCATCTCCGCCTTCTCCGCAAGAAACGCTGCGAGCACCTCCATGCCGGTGTTCGAGTAGATCCGCCGCTTGCCGGGCTTTGAGATCGCCCGCGGACCGTCGAACGGCAGTCCGGAGGCATGAGCGAGCAGGTGCCGCACCGTCGAGTCGGACGGTCCGGCGGGCTCGTCCAGGTCGAGCACGCCCTCCTCTGCAGCGACGAGCGCTGCCATCGCGGTGAGGAGCTTCGTCACCGAGGCCCAGGCAAATCTCCGCTCGGCCGGTCCGTGAGACCACCTCTCCGCGCCGCGGACGACGCCGGCAGCGGCGTGCTCGACGGGCCAGTCGTCGATCTGGGCGAGCGCGTCCAAGGGCCGCGATACTAGCCACGTGGAACGCATGCTCATCGCGTCGGGCTCCCCGTACGAGCCTGTCGTCGGCTTCTCCCGCGCCGTCCGCGTCGGCGAGCACGTGTACGTGGCCGGCACCGCGCCCGTCATGCCCGAAGGCGCCGACCCGCCCGGAGACTCCTACGGCCAGGCTCGGCGCTGCTTCGAGATCATCGGCGCCGCGCTCGAGCAGGCGGGCGCGTCGTTCGCGGACGTCGTCCGGACCCGCGTCTACCTGGTGTCGGCCGAGGACTTCGAAGGATTCGGCCGCGCACACGGTGAGGTCTTCGGAGACATCCGCCCGGCGAACACGACGCTTCTCGCCGGCGGGCTGCTCGACCCGCGTTGGCTCGTCGAGATCGAAGCCGAGGCAGTCGTAAGCGGGCCCTGAGCCCGCTTACGACCTGCCTGCCGTGCCCGGCTGTGGTTCTAGGCGGTCTGGGCGCGACCGGCGCGGCGCGTCGCCAGGGCGGCGCCCCAGCCCAGCAGCACGAGCCCGAGTGCCAGGCCTGCGCCGATGGCCCCGTCGCTCCAGTCGAAGCCGGCCGCGACGACCTGCGGTCCGCCGATCGAGCGAGGCTGCGTGCGGACGAACTCGATCTTGTCGCTCGAGGCGCCCTGCGGGAGTGCCCGCACGACCTCGATCTGGTCCCCGCTCGCCAGCGCGTAGTCGCTCGGCAGCGCGCGAGGCATTCCGTAGTCGGACGCCACGAAGCTGTCGCCAGTCGAGCGCGGCTGCGAGCGCACGAGCTCGATCTGATCGCCGCGGTTCACCGCGTGGTCCACCGGCATTGCGCGGGGCATGCCATAGGCGGATGCGTTGACCTGCGACGACGGGAAGTCCGTGACGAACGACTGGTAGCCGTTGGCCTGGACGGACGAGCCCTCGTCGACCTTCGCCTGTACGACGGGGGCGGCGACAGCGGCGATCGCCAACCCGAGGGCGAACCGCTTGATCAGCCAATACCTTTTCCGATTGCTGCGCATCTTCCGTGCTCCCTTCTCTGCGACCTCTGCTCTTGCGCACGGGACGGGAGGGGCCGGACTTTTCTTCCACCGGCAGCCGGTTAGAGTCTTACGGGCCGTGAAACAGATCTATCCGGCCACGATCACCGGCAAGAGCTTCGCGCCCGGCGTCAGCGTGCTCGACCACAACTTCGGGGCAGGCGACCAGTACACCCTCGGAGTCGAGGAGGAGTACATGCTCCTCGACAACGAGAGCTTCGATCTCGTCCAGCACGTGGACACGGTCCTCTCGGCCGCGCAGAACGGCGAGCTGACCGATCGCATCGGCCCGGAGCTCATGCAGTCGGTCATCGAGATCTCCACGCCCGTCTGCAAGGGCGTCGCGGAAGTGGACGCGGAGCTCCGGAAGCTTCGGCGCCTCGTCAGCGGGATCGCAGGCGAGCGCGGCATGCGCGTCGGCTCCGCCGGCACGCATCCCTTCAGCCTCTTCGAGCGCCAGCGGATCACCGCGCGGGACCGCTACCGAAACCTCGTCGACCAGCTTCAGTACGTGGCGCGCCGCGAGCTCATCTTCGGGCTGCACATCCACGTGGCCGTGGACGACCCCGAGAAGGCGATCAAGGTGACGAGCGCGCTCCTCCTCCATCTCCCTGACTTCCTCGCTCTCTCCGCCAACTCGCCGTTCTGGCGCGGCGAGGCCACCGGGCTCGCGTCGAGCCGGCAGATGGTCTTCGCCGCCTTCCCGCGCTCCGGGCCGCCGCCGCGCTTCCGCGACTACGCCGACTACGCCGAAGTCGTCGGCCAGCTAGAGAAGACCGGCTGCATCGCGGACTACACCCACATCTGGTGGGACATCCGCCTCCATCCACGCTTCGGGACGATCGAGGTGCGCGTCATGGACGCCGTCACCCGCGTGGAGGAGACAGTTGCCCTCACCGCCTACGTGCAGGCCCTCGTGAAGCTCTACGCCGAGCGCTTCGACTCGGGCGGGGAGTTGCCCTCGTTCCACCGCATCCTCATCTCCGAAAACAAGTGGCTCGGCGCGCGCTACGGTATCGAGGCGCCGGTCATGGACCTCGCCACGGGCCGCAGGAACCGCGTGCCCGTCGCTCAGCTCATCCGGCGGACGCTCAGGGACCTCGAGCCGCATGCGCGCGAGCTCGGCGCCGAACGTGAGCTCGAAGGCATCAAGGACATCCTCGCGAAGGGCAACGGCGCCGACCGGCAGCTCCGCGTCTTCAACGCGAACCGCGACATCGTCGAGGTGGCGAGCGAGATCGCAGATGCGACCGAAGCGGCCGCCGACGGATGATCCTCGTCGGCGAACCGGTGCCGGCCGCGTGTGTCTGGCTCACGCCGCGCGACGAGGTCGAGCTCCACGAGCTGGCCGAAGGCACGCCCTACCTCCTCCTCTTCTACCTCTTCGACTGGTCGAGCACCTGAACGGACGAGTTCACGCTCCTGCGTGACAGGGGCCGGGAGTTCGAAGCGGCGGGCGTGAAGGTCTTCGGGATCTCGCGCGACAGCCCGTGGTCGCACGTGGCCTGGGCCCAGGCGCTCGACCTCTCGACGCCGCTACTTTCGGACTGGAACGGGGACGCCGTCGGGGCCTTCGGCGTCGGCCACGAGTACCGCGGGATGGAGGGCGTCGCCGGGCGGAGCGCCTTTCTCGTCGACGGAGAGGGCATCATCCGCGGGTCATGGACGTACGAGACGGCAGAGGTGCCCGACTTCGACGAGCTCTTGGCCGCCGCCCGCTCGCTCTCGTAACGGTTCTCTACGCGGCCGCGGCGGTCGCCGCGACGTGGCCTGCGATCGGCTCCTTCGCCAGCGCGTTCATGGCAAGCGGCGGCGAGGGCCACGGCGAGCCTCCGGCCGGGGACCACCTCCAGAGTGTCTACCGCCTCTGGCTCGTCGGCCACCAGCTGGCGAACGGCGCGGCGCCCTGGGAAGATCCGTACAGCTTCCGGCCGCTCGCCGAGCCCCAAACCGTGCTCGCCGGCTGGCCCTTCGGGCTCGTCTACTGGCCGCTCGGCGCGCTCTTCGGCCCCGTCGTCGCGTGGAACCTGCTTTTCCTCGGGACGATCCTCGCCGCGGGCCTCCTCGCGTACCTCTGGCTGCGCGCGCTCGACCTCGGTCCCTGGGCGGCGGCAATCGGGGGTCTCGCCTTCGCCGTGGCGCCATACCGACTCGACCAGAGCGCGTCGGGCCACCTCCTCGGCTGGGCGGCGCTCTTCCTCCCGCTTGCGCTTCTCGGGATCGAACGGGCGCGAGTGGCCTCGACGAATCGCCGTGCCCACGGCTGGGGTGCGCTCACGGCACTGGCTCTCGCATCGATCGCGCTCTCGGGCCAGCTCCACCTCGCACTCGGCGCCATCCCGTTCGTGCTCGCCTACGCGCTGGTACGTCGCCGGCCGATCCCCGTCCTCTGGGCGGTGGCCGGCTCGGTCGCCGCCGCGACGGTCGGCCTCGTCGTCCGCTACACGCTCATCGCCGGGTCGGCGGAGGACCACGGGCGCTCGCTCGCCGACGTGCGCAGGTTCCAGGCTGAGTGGGCCGACCTCTTCAACCGCTGGCACCGGCCGGGGAGCGAGGAGTTCGTCTACTTCGGCTGGCTCACGCCCGTGCTCGCCATTGTCGGGCTGGTCGTTCTCTGGCGTGGGCGCCGTTGGCTGGCCGTGCTGCTCGGGTTGGCGGCGCTCGCCCCGATCCTGCTCGCGCTCGGGACGAACCTACCGACTTACTCGCCGCTCTGGCACGCGCTCCCGCCGCTCCGCTTCCCGCGGGTGCCCGAGCGCTTCATGCCAATCGCCGACCTCGCGCTGGCCGCCCTGCTCGCGTTCGCCGTCGCGGAGCTCGTGCGGCGGGCCGGGCGGAGAGGGATGGCTGTGGCGGTGGGCCTGCTCGTCCTGGTCGCGCTCGACCTCGGCGCCCAGCCGGTCTCGGCGACGGCAGCCGACCCGGACAACGCCGCCTACGCTGCCCTCTCAGGCCCCGGCCGGATCCTCGACCTGCCTCTCTTCGACCCGGGGATCCACTATGGCTCGGTCTACGACTACTACGAGCTGCAGGAGCCTCGCGAGCGGCCGCAGGGCTACAACACCCTCGCGCCCCGAAGCGCCTATTCGTTCGCGTTCACCTACAACCGGATCGGCTGCGGAGTCTGGGAGGCGGGCGACGAGGAAACCCTCGAGAGATTCGGGGTCGAGAGCATCCTGCTGCACCGCGGCGTCTATGAGCAGGCAGGGGACCGTTCCGCCTGGTTCGCTTGGCGGGGCCTCGAGGAGGCCGGCTGGATGCCAACGGCCCAGGGCGGCGCGATCACGCTCTTCGAGCGCGGCTCGTCATCTGCGGCCGTTCCGCTCACCGAGCCCGCCCGGACGGAGCCCGTCTTCTGCCAGGGCTGGCGCGACGGGAAGATGAACGAGCTCCAGGCACCCCTCTGGCTTTACGGGGAAGGGCACTACGACCTCCGTGTCACCGCGGCGGTGCCCACGGTGGTCGAGATCTCAGTGGACGGCCACCTCTCCGACCGTCGACTGGTGAGCGGCAGCGTGCCGTTGAGCCTCCAGCTCGAGGGCGAGAAGCTTCGCTGGTACGCGGTCGTCGTCGAGGCCTCCCGTCCCGGCCTCGAGTTCGACTGGATCCGCTGACTACATCCCCATCGCGTGGTAGCCGGAGTCGACGTAGAGCGTCGTCCCGGTGATGTTGTCCGCCTCGTCGGAGAGGAGGAAGGCGGCCGCCGCGCCCACGTCGTCCGAGTCGATCGGCCGGTGCAGCGGGGCGCGCTCCTCAACGATTGCCTCCATCGTCGGGAAGCCCGCGATCGAGCGGGCGGCGAGCGTTCGCACCGGTCCGGCCGAGACCGCGTTCACACGGATGTTCCTCTCGCCGAGGTCCCACGCGAGGTAGCGCACGGATGCGTCGAGAGCCGCCTTCGCCACCCCCATGACGTTGTAGTGCGGCACGGCGCGCTCGCCGCCGAGATAGGTCATGGTCAGGATCGAACCGCCGCCCGCCGCCCGCATGAGGGGCTCAGCGTGCCGCGAAGCGGCGACGAGGGAGTACGCGGAGACGTCAACCGCGAGCCAGAAGCGGTCGCGCGGAGTGTCGGTGAACCGGCCTTCGAGATCGCGTGTGTCGGCGAACGCGACCGAGTGGACGAGGATGTCCAGCTGCCCGCCGAAGGCCTCTCCCGCCTCCGCGAACACCCGCTCGAGGCCTTCGTCGGAACGCACGTCGCACTCCGTGATGAGAGGGCTCGACACCGACTCCCCCAGCTCGCGCACGTTCTTCTCGATGCGGTCACCCTGGTAGGTGAAGGCGAGGCTGGCCCCTCCCTCGGCGAGCTTCTGCGCGATCGCCCACGCGATCGAGCGACGGTTGGCCACTCCGAGTACGAGCCCGCGCTTGCCGGTGAAATCAGCCAAGGCGCCGGAAGTTTATTGTCGCGGACGTGCAGGTCGCCGTCGTCACGGGGGGGTCGAGCGGAATCGGGGCCGCGACCGCGCGACTTCTCACCGCGCGCGGCTGGCACTGCATCCTCATCGCCCGCGGGGCGGAGAAGCTCGCAGAAGTAGCGGCCGAGATCGGGGCCGAAACCGAGGCGTGCGACGTCTCCGAGCGCGCGCAGGTGGACGCGGCCGCCGCCAGGATCGCGGAGCGCCATCCGGCGGTCGGGCTCCTCGTGAACAACGCAGGCTTCACCGGCAGGCGCGGCTTCCTCGAGCTCGATCCCGAGGCAACGGAGCAGATCGTCGACACGGTCTACCTCGGGGGTGTCTGGTGCGTGCGGGCCTTCCTGCCGCTGCTCGAGGCCGCGGGGCCCTCGGACGTGGTCAACGTCGTCTCTGTCGCAGGCACGTTCGCGCACGGAGCCTCGGGGCCGTACTCGGCCGCCAAGCACGCACAGCTCGCGTTCTCGCGCAGCATTCGCGGCGAGCTTGCCAGCCGCGGCGTCCGCGTGCACACGGTGAATCCCGGGCCCGTGGAGACTCCCGGCTTTCCGCAGCGCCATCTCCTCTCCCGGCGCGGGGGCAGCCGCCTCGTCCTCCAGCCCGAACGGGTCGCGGAGACGATCGTACGCGCCGTCGAGCGCGACCGCGCCGAGGTGGTCGTGCCACGCTACCTCCACGTCGCCGGAGCCATCCAGGCGCTCGCTCCCGGCACGATCGCGTGGCTCGCTACTCGAGTGCGCGGGCGAGCCTGAGCCCGGCAAGGCCGAGCGCGGCGCCCGCGACCGCGTCGAGCACGTAGTGGTTCGCGGTCGCGAAGATGACGAACGCCACCGCCGGCGGATAAGCCGGAGCGAGGGTGCGGGCGAGCGGCGAGCGGCTCGTCTCCACGATCCCGGCCGCCGTCACGACCGCGTACGTGATGTGGATGCTCGGCATCGCGGCGATCGGGTCGTAGAGCCGGGCGATGAGCCCCTGGTCGAGGTCGACTCCGGAAACGTCGGCGATCGTGTCGACGAAATGGTCGAGTGTCCGGGGCGGCGCGGTCGGAAAGAGCAGGAAGACCGGCTGGGCGCCGAGCGTCGCCAGGGCGGCTGCGCGGCGCAGCCGATGGAACTCGGGGTCGCGCCGGCCGTACAGGCGCATCAGCCAGCCGACGGTGAGCCCGACGTTGAGCGTCACGTAGGCCACGTTGAGGACCGCGACGATGCGGCGCCGAGGAAGAAGAAGCGCCTGGAGCTCGGGCTCGACGTGGATCCTGAGCCGCCGCTCGAGGGCCACGACCCGCTCCGCGTTGCGCGCGGCTCTGCGCCTGCCCTCGCCGTTGACGACGAGGTGGCGAACCGCGAGATAGACGGCGTAGACGCCAAGGCCGATGGCGGCCTCGCGCCGCCCGGAGAACCTCCGCCTCATCCTCCGCTTCCCATCGCAGCCGACATACTTATCGACGCATGGGGACCTCGTGGAGGCGCACGCTCGTCCGGCTTTTGATCGGCACCGCTGCCACAGTTGCCTTTCTCGTCCTCTTCCTGCGCGAGGTCGACCTCTCCGAGGCGTGGAAGACGATGTCCTCGCTCCCCGCCTGGACGCTGCTCGCCTCCCTCGGACTGATCGGCATCAACGTCTTCTTCATGACGCTGCGCTGGAAGTACCTGCTGGCGGGCGCGGGTTACCGGGTGGACAACCGCACGCTCTTCGCGACGATTGCGGTCGGCCGCGGCGCGAACAACCTCCTCCCGGCACGCGGAGGCGACCTGCTCCGGCTCGAGTCGCTGCGTGAGCGCAACGTGCCGGTGTTCGTGAGCGCCGGGACGCTCTTCGCCGAGCGCCTCCTCGACGGCGTCGTCCTCTCGGTCTGGATCGTTCTCGGTGCGCTCCTGATCGGCGAGGGCGGCCCCGTTCTCCTGACCGGGATCGCGCTCTGCGCGGCCACGGCCCTCGGCGTCTTCCTCGTTCGCTTCGCGACTCACGACCCCGAGCGGGCGGAACGCTTCGTCTGGCGGATGACGAAGTTCCTGCCGGCCCGCTGGCACACGAGGGTCGCCCGGGCGGCCGCGTACTTCGTCGACGGTCTCGGCGCGTTCACGAACCGCCGCCGCGTCTTTCTCATCTTCGCGACTTCCGCGGCGATGTGGCTCGCCGACGTGGCCATGTACTACATCGTCGGGCGCGCGTACGACATCGAGATCGGCATCGGCGGCTACTTTCTCCTCGAGGGGATCGGGAACCTCGCGCTCGCCGTGCCCGCGACGGCGGCAGGCATCGGAACGTTCGACTACCTGACGCTGATCGCCGCGAAGGGCATCGATGTGCCCACCGACAAGGCGACCGCGTACGTGCTCACGATGCACGCGTTGACCGTCATTCCGATCACGCTGCTCGGCGCCGCACTCATCCGCCCCGCATTCCCGCGCTTCTTCCGGCGGCACGAGACGCTCGAAGAGCCCGTCTAAGGCGCGGAGCTCTAGCTCCGCGCGCTCTCGAACTCCCGCGCGAGGAAGGGGATCTCCTCGGGCTTCGCCTCGGCGGCGGCACGCGCCTCGGCCAGCTTCGCCGCACGCCGCACGGGATCGGCGAGCGCCGGGTCGACGGGCCGGCCGATCGCGCGGGAGGACTCGAACTCAGCGGCGAATGCGGCCGGATGCGGCTCGCGCCCTTCGGAGAGCTCGTGCGCCACGAACTGGCCCGAGGTCAGCGCCATGCTCCTCTTCAGTCGCTCAAGAACGACGTTCTCCAACCCCTCATGCGGCGGCGGCATCGTCTCGGCGAAGGCGAGGACGACCTCGGTGCGCCCGCGGACGAGCGGGTCATAGGCGAGCGTCACGGGCAGGATCCGCTCCGGCCTCCCGCGGCGGGCGAGAGCGTCGAGGCCTCGTCGCAGCGGGCCGATCTCCCCGTCCGGAGACGGCCTTCCCTCTGGGAACACGAGGAGCGACTTCCCGGCCCGTATGAGGCCCACCAGCTCCCTAAAGTCCCCGGTCGCCCTCGTGGCGCGTGCGTTCCAGAACGCCTCGGGCCCCTCGCCGCGTGAGACGGGCTCCCAGAGAAGGTCGGCGTATTCGCCCCGCACCGCGTCCTCCGAGAGCGTGGAGTCGGCGAGGCCCCGCTCGCGGAGCGGCGCGAGCAGTCGCTCCGGGGCCACGTCTGCGACCGGAGTCTCCGGCGAGGCGTCGAGCAGCTCGAACAGCCGTGCAGTGCTCGCGCTCGAGATCGGGTGCACCTCGACGCGCGGGAGGAAGCGGCCGACGGAGAGTGGAAAGAGCACCCGCCGGACGCGCGGCGACATCTCCGGCGGAAAGCCGGCGAAGAAGCCGCGGAGGAACATATCGTCGCGCGCCGCGAAGTGCATCCGCTCGCTCCTGTGCTTCCAGAGCGACGCGCGGAAGTAGAGCTCCGGCGCGATCATCGGCACGTCGGTCTCCTTGCGGTGCGTGGCGGCGATAAGCGTTCGGGGCTTCAGCCGGAACGACTCCGGGCCGACGTAGCGCACGCGAAAGGCGCTGCGGGAATAGGCCCGCATGCCAATGCCGACGGCGTCGTAGAGCGGGCCCACGTCGATAGCATTGCTGGATGGCCCGCCTCGCGCTCGGCGATCCCGCACCGGCCTTCGATCTTCCGGGCGTCGACGGGAGCTCGCACTCGGCGTTGGACTACGCCGGCAAGCCGCTCGCCGTCGTCTTCTCCTGCGTGCACTGCCCCTACGTCGTCGCGTGGGAAGACCGGCTGAACGACCTCGCCCGCGACTACGACGGGCGCGCAGGCCTCGTCGCTGTCAACTCGAACGCGGGCTACCTCGGCGACTCCGTCGACGACATGGCGGCGCGCTCACGGGAAAAGGGCTTCGCGTTCCCCTTCCTCTACGACGAGTCGCAGGACGTCGCCGAGGCCTACGGAGCCTCGCGGACGCCGGAGGTCTTCCTCTTCGACGGCGAGCACCGCCTCGTCTACCACGGGACGCCTGACTCGGACCACAAGGATCCCGGCGGCGCTGAGCCCTATCTGCGGGATGCGCTCGACGCGGTGCTCGAAGGCGGGACGCCGGCCGTGCAGGACGTGCCCGCCGTGGGCTGCACCATCAAGTGGCGCCGCTAGCCCGTTCGCGCTCCACGAGCTGAAGCGCTTCTTCGCGGGTGGAGATCACGCCGGCGGCGCGTTCCTCGGCGACGAGGTCGAGCAGGCGCCCGATCTCCGGCCCCGGCGGGACCCCGAGCTCGTCCCCGCGCAGAAGCGGCTCCTTCGGTTCCGCCACTCTGGCCGCCTGCACGGCTCCGTAGAGATCGTGGGCGCCGAGGAAGGCGAGCGCGGTCAACGCCCACGGCTCGGTCGCGCGGCGGAACCGGTGGATGGCGCGGGCCGAATCATCCTCGGGCCGCTCCGCCCGAAGCAGCGTGCGCGCGAGCCGCTTGACCTCATTCGAGACCGGATAGCGCTCGATGTTCTTCCCGAAGACGACGACGAGCAGATAGCCGGGCGTATCGGCGACGTCCATCGCGCCGAACCGCTCTAGGCTCCCGCCGAGCGGCGCAAGGAGCCCGAGCGCGTCCGCGCGCTCGAACCCTGCAGGAGAAAGGCGTTCGAGCTCGCCGACGATTCGCTCCCCCGCCGGGTCGCCGACGAGGCCCGCGTGCCGGCGCACGAGCTCCTCCGTGGCCTCGTCCAGCGCGAAGCCGAGCTCGTCCTCGAGACGCACGGCCCGAAGAAGCCGCAGCGGATCGTCCTCGAAGACCGACTCGGAGACGGCGCGCAGAGTCCGCGATTCGAGGTCTGCCCGCCCTCCGAGCGGGTCGACGTAGTCGCCTCCGGCCACCGGTCGCGCAATCGCGTTGATCGTGAAGTCACGGGTGCCGAGGTCGTCCTCGATCGTGCCGTCGAGAGGCGTGAAGTCGACTGTCGTGCCGTCTTTGAAGGCGACCCGCCAGGCGCCGTGCTTCTCGGAGAGCGGGAAGACCGCGCCCTTCGAAAGACCTACGTAGATGCGCGCGGCGACTTCGGGATCGGGAGTTGCGACATCGACGTCCACGACCTGCCTGCCGAGGAGTTCGTCGCGCACCGCGCCTCCCACGAGGTAGGCCTCGACCCCTGCGACCGCCGTGCGGATGCGGCTATCCATCGACCACCCGCCTTTCCGCCCGGCGCGGGTCGGAGACCATGCCGGTCGTGATCTCGTAGTTGATCGTGCCCGCATGGCGCGCGTGCTCTTCGACGAGAAGGCCCTCGCCGACGAGGGTCACGGGCGCGCCCGCCCGCTCGTCGCCGAGCTCGACCGCGAACGAGTCCATCGAAACGGTCCCGAGAACGCGGCGGCGCGTGCCCGCCACGACCACTTCGGTTCCCGTCAGCCCTCGGCGGAAGCCGTCCCCGTAGCCGACCGGGACGAGGCCGATGCGGGTCTCTTCCCCGGCGACGAAGCGGCGCCCGTAGCCGGTGCTGTCGCCGCTTCGCAGGACCTTGGCCTGGGCGACATAGCTCCGCCACGACAGGACCGGCTCCAGGGCGTGCTCCCCCGGATCGCGTCCGAACGGGGAGAGCCCGTAGAGCGCGACGCCGCAGCGGACGGCGTCGAGGCGCGCCTCGGGAATGGAGAGCGTGGCCGCGCTGTTCGCGATGTGCCGAGTCGCGCCGGGGAAGCGCTCGGCGACGGCGGCGAATACGTCGAGCTGAGCGCGGGCGAACGCCGCATCGTCCGCCTCGGCGGTGGCGAGATGGCTCATGACCCCGGCGACGCGGCCGGCATCGACCTGCGCGGCCTCCTCGGGAGACATGCCGAACCGGCCCATGCCGGTGTCCACCTTGACGTGGACGGTGAGGCCCTCGGGAAGCTGGGGCGTGGAGACGGCGACCTCGAGGCCAGCCTCCCGTGCCACGTGCTCCTCCGGCTCCGCGAGCGGGCTCAGGACGAGGATGCGCGCATCTGGGAGCTCGGCGCGGAGCGCCGCTCCTTCCTGAGCCGTCGCCGCGCAGAGGGCCCGCGCGCCACCTTCGAGCGCGGCGCGGGCGCAGTCCGGGGCGCCGTGGCCGTAGGCATCCGCCTTGACCACGGCCCAGAGCTCGGCGCCGCCAGCGGCGTCCACGAGCGTTGCCGCGTTCCGGCGCAGCGCGCCGAGGTCGATCGTGATCTCGGACCGGCTCATCGGAGGGCGAGGTTAGCGGGAGAGCGCCGGCGAAAGAGCCTCGACGACGTCGCTCGCGATCATCCCGGCGGTCCCGTGGGCCTCGCCCGCGAGCCGGGCGGCCTCCCCACCCGCGGCCGCTGCCGCCGCCGCGCCCACCTTCGCGCCCATGCCCTTCGACAGGAACGCGGCCACGATCCCGGTGAGAACGTCTCCCGTGCCGGCCGTCGCGAGCCCCGGGTTGCCGAGGTCGCAGACGAGAACCCCCCTGCCCGGCGACGCGACCAGCGTGTCCGCGCCCTTGAGGAGGACGACCGCGCCCACGTCGTCGGCACCCGTCTGGACCGCGTTGAGCCGGCGGGCCGACACGGCGCTCGAGTCCTGCCCGAGCAAGCGGGCGAGCTCGCCGGCGTGCGGCGTAAGTACCGTGGGCGCATCGCGTGAGAAGATCCAGTCGAGGTGGGCCGCGACGGCCCACAGACCGTCGGCATCGAGGACGATCGGCTTGTCGAGCCGATCGAGGAGGTAGCCGATCAGAGCGCGGATGGTGTCCGTCCGCCCGAGTCCGGGCCCGATCGCGACGGCCGTGGCCTTCTCTGCCGCCTCGAGGATGGCGTCGGCCGCGTCCATGGTCATGACCCCGTCCTCGTCCGCGCACGGCGTACTCATCACCTCGAGCAGCCGCTGCTCGAAGACGAGATTCAGCGACGCGGGCACGCAGACCGTCACGATCCCCGCCCCCGCCCGGAGGGCGGCCTCGGCAGTCAGGCACGCAGCGCCGGTCTTCCCCGTCGAGCCGCCCACGACGAGCACGGAGCCGGCCGTGTACTTGTTGTCTCCGGGCCCGCGGCGCGGGACCTCACCGAGGATTTGCGCGGTGACGTGCTCGTGCCGCGTCCGACCGGGTTGGAGCCCGATATCGGCCACCTCGACCTCGCCCGCGTGGAACCGGCCGGGCGCAACCACGAGTCCAACCTTCCGTCCGTGGAAGGTGACCGTCGCCTCGGCCTTAACCGCCGCGCCCGCGACCTGGCCCGTCGACGCATCGGCTCCGCTCGGCACGTCCACAGAGAGGATCGGGACGCCGAGGCCGTTGAGCTCCTCGATCATGCGCGCGGCATCGTCGCGCGGCTCGCCCGAGAAGCCGGTGCCGAACAGCGCGTCCACGGCCACGTCGCCGCCACCCGGCCCGACGAGCGGGATCTTCAGCTTTCGTGCGCGTTCGAGGTTCTCACCGGCGTCGCCGGCAACCTTCTCCTCAGGCCCCGCGAGCACGATTTCGACAGTCTTGCCGGCTTCGTGGAGCTTGCGCGCGACGACCAGTCCATCCCCCCCGTTGGAACCCGTCCCGCACCAGACCGCCACGCTCCGCGCATCCGGGTGGCGGCGGAGCACGGCCTCTGCCGCCGCGCTCCCGGCTCGCTCCATGAGGTCGATCATCGGGCCGTCGTGGGCTTCCTCGGCGGCCCGCATCTCCTCCGCGGTGTATAGCGGCTCAGTCCACATCGACGTCGCGGACAACACACACCGCTGCGGCCAGTTCGCGCGAGTGGGTCATCGAGAGGTCGAGCTCGCCCGCCTCGTTGCGCCGCGCCCAGTCGGCCACCCGGCCCGAGAGTCTCACCCCCGGCTTCGGCCGGCCGGAGATCTCGACGTCCTGCCAGGCGAAGGCCCGCGCCACTCCGAAGCCGAGCGCCTTCCCGACCGCCTCCTTGCCGGCGAAGCGGGCGGCGTAGTGCTGTGGCGGGTTCGGCCGCGAGTCGCAGTACTCGCGCTCCGCCTCGGTGAAGACGCGGTCGCGGAAGGACGGGTAGCGCTCGAGCGTGCGACGGATGCGCCCGATCTCGATGAGGTCGAGGCCGACCTTCACGCGCCGCTGAGGTAGGCCGGTAGGTCGGTGATCGAGTCCACGACCGCGTCGGGCTGGGGTTCCGCCCCCTTGAGCGCCGCAGGCCTGAACTTGCCGGTGCGGACGAGGACGCCGCGCATGCCGATCGCCTTGGCGCCGCCGATGTCCGCCTCGACGTCGTCCCCCACCATGACCGCATCGGCGGGAGTCGCCTCGACTTCGGCCAGCGCCGCCTGGAAGTACGCCGCGGTCGGCTTGCCGACGACTTCGGCCTCGACGCCCGCCGCGTACTCGAGCCCGGCGACGAACGCGCCCGAGTCGAGGAGCGGGCCCCGGCTCGTCTGCCACCACTTGTTCTTGTGCAGGCACACGAGGCGCGCGCCCTCGCGAAGCTCGGCATAAGCCTGGTTGAGCCGGTCGTAGGAGAAGACCTCAGCCGTCTCCTCGCTCTCGTCCGCGCCGCCGAGGAGCACCGCGTCGGCGCCGTCCTCCACGAGCTCGACGTACTCCGCGAGGTCGTCACGGATCGAGCTCATGACCAGCGCCAGCACGCGCTTCCCCTGCAGCAGCTTTCCCGCCGCGAGTGGAGTCGTGGAGACGTCCTCGCTCTCGAGGTCGAAGCCGATGGACTGGAGCTCGCCCGCGAGGACGCTGCGGGCCCGCGTGGTGTTGTTCGTGACGAAACGAAGGCGATGGCCCCCTTCCCGGAGAGCCCGCACGGCCTCGGGCCCGCCGGGCACCGCTTCGCCCGAAACGTGCAGGACACCGTCGATGTCCAGCAGAATCGCGGTCATCGCACGCGAGTTTATTCAGGTGCAGAGCCGGCTGGCGATCCCCGTGGAGGAGATCGGCTTCCGCTACTCGCGCTCGAGCGGGCCGGGCGGCCAGCACGCGCAGAAGACGGAAACGCGGGTCGAAGCGGTTTTCGACGTGGACGCTTCCGAGACACTCTCGGACGCGCAGAAGACGCGGTTGCGACGACGAGTCGGCCCGGTGGTCAGGGCGGTCGCACAGGACGAGCGGAGCCGAACGCGAAACCGCGAGCTTGCCCTCGAGCGCCTCGCGGCGGCGATCCGAGCAGGACTGCACGTCGAACGGAAGCGCCGGCCGACGAAGCCGACGACCTCGGCCCGCGAGCGGCGTCTCGACGAGAAGAAGCGCCGCGGCACGACGAAGCGCCTGAGGCAGGCGCCCGACGACGATTGACGTCGGCGCGAACGCCTCCAGACACGCGCGCAGGGAGGCGCTAGCGTCGAAGCCGGAGGGAGGCTCGCGGTGGCCCCGGGCAGACCTGGCCTATTCGACGGTGACTGTCTTGGCCAGGTTGCGCGGCTGGTCGATGTTGAGGCCTCGGAGCCGGGCGATCCTGTACGCGAGGAGCTGGAGGGGGACGACAGCCAGCGCGGCCTGCAGGAACGGATGCGTCCTCGGCACGTAGATGACGTCGTCGGCGTGATGCTGGATGTCCTCATTGCCGTCGGTTGCGATCGCGATGACGTCCGCGCCGCGCGCCCGCACCTCCTGGATGTTCGAGACGACCTTGTCGTAGACGTGCGAGTCGGTCGCGATGCAGACCACCGGCGTCTGCTCGTCGAGCAGCGCGATCGGCCCGTGCTTCATCTCGCCCGCCGAGTACGCATCGGTCGGAATGTACGAGAGCTCCTTGAGCTTGAGCGCCCCTTCCAGGCAGAGCGGCAGCCCGATGTGCCGGCCGAGGTAGAGGAAGAACGGGGCCTGGTAGTGCCGCTGGGCGATCTCCTCGATCGGATGGTCCCCGTCGAGGTACGCGCCGATCTTCGCGGGCAGCGCCGAGACCTCGTCGAGAAGCGTCTTGATCTGCTCCTGGGGCAACGTGTTTCGCACCTCGGCGAGGTGGAGCGCGAGGAGATAGAGAAGCGTCACTTGGGCCGTGAAGGTCTTCGTCGCGGCGACGCTCATCTCGATCCCGGCGCGCGTGTAGAGGACCCGGTCGGCCTCCTGCGTGATCTGCGTTCCCATCATGTTCGTGATCGCCAGCGTCCTGGCGCCGCTCTCCCGTGCCAGCCGAAGCGCGTGCACCGTGTCGCGCGTCTCGCCCGACTGGGAGATGCCGACAACGAGAGTGTCCTTCGTGAGAACCGGGTTGCGGTAGCGCCACTCGCTGGCGATGTCCGGCTCGCAGGGGATGCGGGCCCATTCCTCGATGACGTACCGGCCCACGAGGCCCGCGTGGTAGGCGGTGCCCGTCGCCAGGACGACCATACGGCGGAGGTTCTGCGTTTCGAGCCCGGTCAGGCCGATGTCGTCGAAGTCGAACGCGTCGCCACGGAGGCGCTCGCCGATCGTCTCCGCAACCGCCTGCGGCTGCTCGTAGATCTCCTTGAGCATGAAGGTCTCGTAGCCGTGCTTCTCGGCGTCCTCGTCGTCCCAGTCGACCTCGAATTCCTCCCGCTCGCGCGGGCCGTCGTCGACTGACACGAACGTCGCGCCGTCCTTCGTGATCGCAACGACCTCGCCGTCCTCGATCAGCTGCACGCGCCTCGTCTCGCGCAGGAATGCAGCGATCGACGAGGCGAGGAACATCTCGTCGTCGCCGATGCCGACGACGAGCGGGCACTGCAGCCGTGCGCCGACGAGCATCTCCGGGTGCTCGCGGTGGATGACGACGAAAGCGAAATGACCCGCGAGCTGCGCATACGCCCTGGAGACCGCGTCGGCGAGGTCGCCCTCGTAGTGGCGCTCGACGAGATGGGCGACGACCTCGGCATCGGTCTCCGAGCTGAATGCGTGGCCCTCCTCGAGCAGCGAGGCCTTGAGCTCGCGGAAGTTCTCGACGATCCCGTTGAGCACGACCGCGACCTCGTCCTCCACGCAACCGGTCAGCGGATGCGCATTCTCGAAGGAGACCTTGCCGTGCGTGGCCCAGCGCGTGTGCCCGACCCCGGTCGCGGACGTCGAGCCTTCCAGACCGATCGCGGCCTTGAGCTGGTCGAGGTTGCCGACGGCCCGGACGTAGTCGAGCCCCTCGTCCTCGAGCAACGCGATGCCGGCCGAGTCATACCCTCGGTACTCGAGGCGCTCGAGCCCGTGAAGGATGAGCGGGTACGCCTCCCGGGAGCCCACGTATCCGATGATTCCGCACACCTGGAACCTCTTTCTTCGAGCGTCGACTCGTCGTCCGCCGGGCTTTTCAGCGCCTCTCGGCGTCTCTGTTTCCTGAAAAATCCGCCTGAAGACGAAAACGCCCGGCTTCAGCCGAGCTCTCGCGAGACGAGAGTCGCGATCCTACCACAGAGGCTTTCCGCGGCTTCCTCGGTTTCGGCCTCGACGAGGACGCGGACGACAGGCTCCGTCCCCGACGGGCGAACCACGACGCGCCCGCCGATAGCGAGGCCCTCGATCTCGCCCCGGAGAGACGCCGGAAGCTGCTTCGAACGCACTGCGACGTCGGCCCTCGCCTGCGGCAGCCTTCGCATCTGGGAGGCGAGGTCGCGAAGGCTGCGCCCGCTCTCCCGGAGCGCCCGGCCGAGAAGGAGGGCGCCGACCAGCCCGTCCCCGGTCGTATGCCCTTCGAGGTACATGATGTGGCCGGACTGCTCGCCGCCCAGCTTCCCGCCCTCCCGGCGAAGCGCCTCGAGGACGTAGCGGTCGCCGACAGGCGTCGTGAGAACGCGGACCCCGCGCTCCTCCATGAGCCGGTGGAAACCGAGGTTCGTCATCTCCGTGACGGCGACGAGTCCGACGCCGAGGTGAAGCGCGACGATGGCAATGATCTCATCGCCGTCCAGCTCCTCCCCGCCCGCGTCCACCGCCAGCATGCGGTCTCCATCGCCGTCGAACGCCACGCCGAGATCGAACTCGCCGCCCCGCACCGTCTCCGAGAGAAGGCCCAGATCGGTCGCACCGCAGCCGGCGTTGATGTTCGTGCCGTCCGGTTTGTTTCCTATCGTGACAACATACGCACCGAGCCTTCTGAGCGCCCGCGGGGCCACTTCGGACATCGCGCCGTTCGCACAGTCGACGGCGACCCTGAGACCCTCCAGGGGCACACCGAAGCGCTCGCAGACGAGCGCGACGTAGCGCTCCGCGTAGTCGTGTGGAGACGCCTGCGCGGGAGCGGGAGGCTCGGAGCCCGGGTCGTCAGGCGAGTCCAGCAAACCTTCGATCGCCGCTTCCTCGTCGTCCTCGAGCTTCCAGCCGCCACGGAAGAACTTGACGCCGTTGTACTCCGGCGGGTTGTGGGAGGCCGAGATGACCGCACCAGACTCCTCGGCGAGGAGCGCGATGGCGGGCGTCGGAAGGATCCCACCACGAACCGCGCGCGACCCGCCGGCGGCGAGGCCCGCTTCGAGGGCGCGCTCGAACTCGGGCCCGGAAGCGCGCGTGTCCCGCCCGACGAGCACGGACTCGCCGCCGCTCCAGCGCGCGTAGGCGGCGCCGAGGCACTCGACGAACTCGGCAGTCAGCTCCTCGCCGACCACCCCCCGGACCCCGTCGGTCCCGAAGTACCGTCGCGGCAAGGTCTAGCGCTTCGAGAACTGCGGCGCCTTGCGCGCCTTGTGCAGACCGGCCTTCTTGCGCTCGACCACGCGCGCGTCGCGCGTCAGGAAGCCCTCGCGCTTGAGGACGGTGCGCAGCTCGGGGTCGGCCTCGACGAGAGCCCTTGCGATGCCGTGTCGGAGCGCGCCCGCCTGGCCGGTGGGGCCGCCGCCGTGCAGCCGTGCGCGGAGGTCGAACTTGCCCTCGACCCCAGCGACGCGGAACGGCGCAGTTGCGAGCGCCTGCAGGACCTGCCGCGGGAAGTACTCCTCGATCGTCCGCCCGTTGATCCAGGTCGACCCGTCGCCCGGGCGCAGAATGACGCGCGCCACGGATGTCTTCCGCTTGCCGGTCCCGTGGTATTGCGCGATCTGGCTCACGACTCGGGAAGGGGTTGCGGGTTCTGGGCGCTATGCGGATGCTCGGGGCCGGCATACACCTTCAGCTTCGTGAGCTGCTGCCGGGCGAGGCGATTGCGGGGAAGCATCCCCTTCACCGCAGCGCGGATGACCTCGGTCGGTCGCCGGTCGAGCTGCTCGGCCAGTGTTCGGCTGCGAAGCCCGCCCGGATAGCCGGAGTGGCGGTAGTAGATCTTCGCCTCGCGCTTGTTGCCGGTGACGGCGATCTTCTCGGCGTTCACGACGACGACGAAGTCGCCCGTGTCCACGTGATGGGTGAACTCGGCCTTGCGCTTGCCGCGCAAGGTGTCAGCGATCCGGGTCGCCAGCCGGCCGAGGGTCTGGCCCTCCGCGTCGACGACGTACCACTGCCGCTCGATCTCGCTCGCTTTGGCGCTGTAGGTCTTCATCACGCAGAAAAATCGGCGGACCGGGCGTCCGCCGAGGGCCGATTGTACCAGCCGTCAGTCCAGCGCGGACGGCGCGAGCTCGGCTGCCCGAACGCGCAGCGAATAGCGGACGATCCAGCCCGCCGGGGCGAGCGCGATCGCGAGCCCGCCGAGCGCGAGGGCGGCGACGCCGACCGCGTCGAGGGCGAAGCCCCCGATGAGGACGAGCGCAGCGCCCGTGAGGCCCGAGAGGAGGTCGTTCAGGCCGAGAACCTTGCCGCGCTCGACCGGGCTCGTGCAGTCGGCGAGCTGGGCCGTCGCCGCGACGAACGAAAAGCTCCAACCGAGCCCGAGCGCGAAGAGCGTGAACGCGATCTCGGCCACGCTCGTGAACCAGATGAGGCTGATCGCCGAGACCGCCATGAGCCCGAGGCCGCCGACGAGTGCGCGCGTCCTCCCGATCCGGTCGATCAGGTCGCCGACGACGATGACGAGGGCGTACATGCCAACGACGTGCGCCCCGATGATCGGGAAGACGTCGGCGGCGGGATGGCGACGGTCGACGACGACAACACCGGTCAGGGTCATGATCCCGACCATCGTCGAAAAGCTCGCCATGGCGGCGACCATGGACGGGAGAACGCCCGGTCGGCGGAGGATGATGGAGAACACGGCGGGGTTCTCCGCGGGCTCGTTGGCGTGCTCGGGACCGGCGAGCATCTTTGCGATCTTGCTGGGGTCGGGCCGCACGGAGGCGACGAGCACGAGGCCGAGAACCATGAACGCGGATGCGGCGAGCCACGGGAGCACGAGCGCGTCTGCGTCGAGGTCCTTGCCGGCGAGGAGCGGGCTGAAGACGGTTGGGCCGAGGATGGCGCCGAAGACGGCGCCGAAGAGGACGAACGAGATCCCGCGTGCCCGGCGGCTCGGCGGGTACATGTCACCCGCGGCGGTTCGCGCGAGGAGCGCAGTCGCGCTCGCGGCGCCCACGAAGACCAGCCCGACGAGCACCGGGACCGCGAGGTCGAACTCGGCGCCGACAGCGGCGAGGATGCCGCCCGCGATCCCGAGGGCAAAGCCCGTGACAAGGACCGGCACCCGCCCGAAACGGTCCATCGCCCGTCCGGCGGGAAGTGAGGAGAGCGCTCCCGTTCCAAGCACGATCGCGGGCCCGAGCCCGACAAGGCTCCGGACGCCGACGACGAGGACGACGGTCAGCGTCGCAACCGCAGCCGAGAGCTGGAGCATCGCGGAGTTCGCGGCCAGGGACGCGGAGAGGAGGATCGTGTTGCGGCGGACAGGAGGTTCAGCCATGGCGCTCCATTAAACCCGTGCGAGAGGCCGAAGCGCCGCGGGCGACCGGCGCGCTCCACCGGACACCCGCATAGCCTACGCGCGTGCGCCGGCGGGTCGTGGTCCATGGCAGTGTCCAGGGAGTCTTCTTCCGCGACTCCCTGCGCCGGCTGGCCGAGCAGCAGGGTGTCTCCGGGTGGGCTCGCAACACCTCTGAAGGAACCGTCGAGGCCGTCTTCGAAGGTGAGTCCGATGCGGTCGAACGGATCGTCTCCTTCGCGCACACGGGGCCACCGGACGCGCGCGTCGAAGCCGTGGACGTCCACGCAGAAGAGCCGGAGGGCCTCTCGGGCTTCGCGATCAGGTAGAGGTGGCGGCGGCTTTGCGCTCCTCGCGCCGCTCTGCAATGCGGTCGAACAGGCGGTTGACGGCCCAGAACGCGATGAGGGCGTAGACCCAGCCGAGGAGGATGTCCACGACGTAGTGCTCGGCCGTGTAGGTGAGCGCATAGGTCATCGCGAGCGGGTAGAGCGCGAGGAGGGCCCGGCCCCAGCGGGGCACGAGCGGCCAGAGGATGAGAGCGACGAGCAGCGTGTAGGCGCCGTGCAGCGAGGGGACCGCTGCCACCTGGTTCGAGTAGGCGGCGCCCTTCTCGTAGAGCGTGTCGAAGTTGCCGATGGGTACGTGGCTCCAGATGATCCCGATCGAGCGCGTCGTCGGCTCGAGCTCGCCGAACTGGCTTGCCATCCACGGCGGCGCGGCCGGGAAGAGCGCGTACGTGGCGAACGCCGTCATCGCGATCGCCGAGACCATGACGACGTAGCGCCGGAACCGGTCACGCGCGACGAACCAGAGCACGGCTGCGACGACATACGTCGCGAGGAAGTAGCTCACGTACACGAGCCAGGCGAGGTAGTCGTACCAGTGGATGGTGAACGGTCCATCCCAAAGCCAGTGCTGCAGCCGCACAGTCGGCGCGACCCCGAGGCCGAGGATCTCGTCGGCCCGGAGCTGGGGCAGGACGTGCGCCTGGAAGAAGAGCCCGTCGGCCTGTCCCCGCAGGAGGTCGTAGACCCAGAGGATGGCGAGGAACGGGAGCCATTCGAGGACGACGCTTCGCACCCAGCCCTTCACGTTGGTCAGGGACAGCGCGAGCAGGCCGAGCAGGATCCACATGACCAGCATGTCGCGCGAGAGCGGCAGGCCTCTTTCGAGCCAGAAGATCGCGAACGCGGCCAGCCAGGCGGCGGGGCCGCCCCAGCGAAGGATGCGGAGTGTCGTCGGGGAGGCGAGCCGTGAGCGCGTGGCGTCGGTCGCGTTCATCCGCAAGAGGCTAGCGGCTGGGCGTTTGTCGTTGAGCCGCTCGTGGCAAGAATCGCGTCATGCCGTTCGAGCAGTACCACGAGCCCGCCGACGAGCTACCGGAGAGGACACGGACGTTCGCGCGAATCTGCCTGTCGCTGATCGAAGAGGCCGAGGCGATCGACTGGTACGAGCAGCGCCTGGCACTCGAGAAGGACCCTGAAGCGCGCGCGATCATGGAGAACGCCCAGCAGGAGGAGTTCAAGCACTTCGCGATGAACCTCGAGTTCCTCTCGCGCCGGAACGAGAAGTGGCGCACCGTGCTGCAGGACGTCCTCTTCAAGGAAGGCGACATCGTCGAGCACGGCGAGGCCGCCGAAGCCGAGCTCGACTAGAGCGCAAGCTGGCGCATGACGGCGATGCCGGCGACGGGCATCGCGGCCGCAAGCCCGTAGGCGAGCGACCATGACCCAGCCTCGACAACGGCCGCGAACGCCGGCGGGGCGGCGGCGCTCGTGATCGCGAGGGCCGTCTGCTGGAACCCGAGCGCGGCGCCTGCCCTCCTCCTCCCCGCCAGCTCCGCGGCCGCCGTGAAAGAGAGGCCGTTCCAGCTCAGCGAAAGGGCGCCCGCGACGACGAAGACGGGAATGAGGATCTGGAGCGGCGCCGAGAGAAGCGCGGCTGCGGTCGCCAGGCTCACGCTCAGCCCGAGCGCCAGTCGGCGCAGGGGCGCGATGCGCGCCTTGAGGCGGTCGGACCAGCGGCCGGTGACGACGCGCGCCACTGCTCCGAGGGCCTGGATCAGCGCAAACACACCGGCGGCCTCCGCCGTGCTCAGGCTTCGCTCCCCGTGCAGGAAGAGGATCAGGAAACTGAGGATGCTGATCTGCGCGGCGAGGACGAGCGCGCTCCCGATCGAGAGTTGCCACATGCGCGGGTCTCGCGCCGGATGGCCGATGTCCATCAACTCGCACTCCTCGTGAGGCGCCTCGCGAAGCCCGCTCGCGCCCGCGAGCGCGGCGACGAAACATCCGGCCGCGAGCGCGACGAGACCTGCCCGAAGCCCTCCGGCTGCCTCGATCGGCGGAAGAAGGAGTGCGGCGAGCAGGCCGCCGATCGGCAGCGCCGTCTGCCGGATCCCGAGGGCAAAGCCCCGCTCCTCCTGTCCGAACCAGCTCATGACCGCCCGCCCGCTCGCCGCGTTCACACTCGCGCCCGAAGCGCCGCCGAGAGCCAGCGCGACCACGAGGACCCCGAACGAGGGGGCAAAGGCGGCGACCAAGAGGCCCGCGCCGCAGCCTGCGAGCCCTGCCGCGAGGACCATCCGCTCACCGACCCGGTCGGCCAGGAGGCCCCAGGCGAGCAGTGTGAGGACGGAGCCTGCGTTGGCCGCGGCGATCGCGAGACCGACTTTTGTCAGATCGAGGTCGTACTCGCTCTGTAGGGCCGGCGCGAGAACCGGTATGCCGAGAAAGACCGCCGAGTAGGCGGTCTGCGCGCCCGTTCCGAGGGCGAGAATCGTCCAGCGGTACCGAGCCACCGCCTCCGAGCCTAGCCGCGCAGCGTTATTCCCACTCGATGGTGGCGGGAGGCTTCGACGAGACGTCGAGCGCCACCCTGTTCACACCGGGGATCTCGTTGATGATCCGGCTCGAGAGCGTCTCCAAGAGGTCGTACGGGAGGCGGGCCCAGTCCGCCGTCATCGCGTCCTCCGACGTGACCGCACGGATGACGATCGGGTACGCGTAGGTCCGCCCGTCCCCCTGCACGCCGACCGACCGGATCGCGGGCAAAATAGCGAAGCACTGCCAAAGCTCGCGGTAGAGACCGGCGCGGCGAATCTCCTCGAGCAGGATCGCGTCCGCGTCCCGCAGGATCTGCAGGCGCTCCTCGGTGACGTCGCCGATGATCCGGATCGCGAGCCCCGGGCCCGGGAAGGGATGGCGCCACACCATCTCTTCAGGGAGACCGAGCTCTTCGCCGACCCTGCGCACCTCGTCCTTGAAGAGCATGCGGAGCGGCTCGACGAGGTCGAGGTCCATCACCTCGGGGAGTCCGCCGACGTTGTGGTGGGACTTGATCGTCTCGGCCGCCCCGGCGTGCCCGCCGCCGGACTCGATCACGTCGGAGTAGAGCGTGCCCTGCACGAGCCAACGCACGTCTCCGAGCGTTCGCGCCTCGTCTTCGAAGACGCGGATGAACTCCTCACCGATCCGCTTGCGCTTCTCCTCCGGGTCGGTGATCCCCTCGAGGCGCGCGAGAAAGCGGTCGACCGCGTCGACGTGAACGAGCGGGACGTGGAAATGGCGCTCGAAGGTCTCGACGACCTGCTCGGCCTCGTCCTTCCTGAGCAGGCCGTGATCGACGAAGACGCACGTGAGCTGGTCCCCGACGGCCTTGTGGACTAGGAGCGCGGCAACGGCCGAGTCGACACCCCCGGAGAGCGCGCAGAGCACGCGATCGCTGCCGACCTGACTGCGGATGCGCGCGGTTTCCTCCTCGATCACCGCGGCGGCAGTCCAGAGCGGCGGCGCGTCGGCGACCCGGTAGAGGAAGTTCTTCAGGAGGTCGTTGCCGTAGGGCGTGTGGACGACCTCGGGGTGGAACTGGACGCCGTAGAGCCCGCGCTCCGAGTCTTCGAAGGCGGCGATCGGCGTCGAGGCCGAGCCCGCGACGACGCGTGCGCCCTCGGGCGGCGCCGTGACCGAGTCGCGGTGGCTCATCCAGGAGATCTGCTCCGCCGGCAGGCCGGCGAAGAGCGCGCCCTCCTCGGTTCGGATCTCGGTACGGCCGAACTCGCTGACCCCCGTCGGCTCGACGTGACCCCCGAGCTCCTGAGCCATGACCTGCATCCCGTAGCAGATGCCGAGCACGGGCACCCCGAGCTGGAAGAGGCCGGGGTCGACCGAAGGTGCGCCGTCGGCGTAGACCGAGGACGGGCCGCCGGAAAGAATCAGCGCGAGCGGGCGGCGGGCAGCGAGCTGGGCGGCGGGCACGCGGTGCGAGACGAGCTCGGAGTAGACGCGGCACTCGCGGACGCGGCGAGCGATCAGCTGGGAGTATTGGCCGCCCAGGTCGACGACGAGGACGGCCCGCTCCTCGGGCGGCGGCTCGGGAAGCTGGACGACGACCGCGTCGGCCATCAGGCGCTCGCCTTTCCTTTCGCTCTTGGCACAAACCGCGCGCCACGCGCCCGCCCGTTGTGGCTACGCTCAAAAGCGGGTGGAGGCACGGGGTGGCCCCGATGGGAGCGGGCAGCGTGGCCCCGCTCGGTCATCCCATCCCGATCCGCTGTGCCTGTTGCAGCCCCTTACCCTCCGTCTTGATCGAAGGCGCCAGCATGATCTCCGCGCGCTGGAAGTCGTGAATGTTCTCGTACCCGCACGTCGCCATCGACGTACGAAGCGCGCCCATCAGGTTCAACGTCCCGTCGTTCTCGCGCGCGGGTCCCACCACGATCTCCTCCAGGGTGGCCGCCTGCTTCACCTCGACGCGCGCGCCGCGTGGCAGCGTCGGGTGGAACGTCGCCATCCCCCAGTGGAAGCCGCGGCCCGGCGCCTCCTGCGCCCGCGCGAGCGGCGAGCCGATCATGACCGCGTCCGCGCCACAGGCAATCGCCTTCGCGATGTCCCCACCCGTGCGCATCCCGCCGTCCGCGATCACGTTCACGTACTTGCCGGTCGCGAGCAGATGCTCGGCGCGCGCGGCGGCGGCATCCGAGATCGCCGTCGCCTGCGGCACGCCGACCCCGAGAACCCCGCGTGTCGTGCACGCGGCTCCGGGGCCGACGCCGACGAGCACGCCCTCGGCACCCGTGCGCATGAGATGCAGCGCGGTGTGGTAGCTCGCGCACCCGCCGACGATCACCGGGATCGGCAGCTCGGAGATGAACTCCTTCAAATTGAGGGCCGAGCCGTTCGAAGACACGTGCTCCGCCGAGACGACCGTGCCCTGGATCACGAGCACGTCCAGCCCGGCCTCGAGCGCCAGCTCGTAGTGCTCGCGAACGCGCTGAGGCGTGAACGAGCCGGCCGCGAGCACCCCGCCCGCCTTGATCTCTTCGATCCGGCGCGCGATCAGCTTCGGCTCGACGGGCCGGGCGTAGATCTCCTGCATGCCACTCGTCGCTTCGGCGGGGGAGAACGACGAGATCTTGTCGAGCTGTTTCTCGGCGTCGGCGTAGCGCGTGAAGATCCCCTCGAGGTTGAGCACGCCGAGGCCGCCCATGCGACCGAGCGCGATCGCGATCTTGGGAGAGACAACGCCGTCCATCGCCGAGGCGAGGAGCGGCAGCTCGAGCAGGTGGCCGCCCAGCTTCCAGCCGATGTCGACGTCGTCCGGATCTCGGGTTCGGCGGCTGGGGACGATTGCGATGTCGTCGAAGCCGTAGGCCTGCCGCGCCTTCTTCCCGATGCCGATCTCGACGTCCATCAATCGATCCTACCAACCTCCCCCGGACGGGCCGGGGACCGCTCAGGCGTCCTGGCGGACCGGCTCGAGGCGGTCGAGGGTGACGTGGGAGCCGAGGCGCTGAGCCTCGCTGAAGTCGAAGCGCCCTGGGCCCGTTTCGAGCACGGACGCGGCGCTCGCGGCCACCGAGTTGCGAACCGCGTCCTCGTACGAGCGGTCGTTCATGCGCGCCGCGATGAAGCCTGCGAGAAGCGTGTCGCCGGCTCCGACGGTGGAGACGGCCTCGAGCCTCGGCGCCCGAGCGCGGACACGGACATTGTCGGCGCGCTCCTCGCGGAAGAGCCCGTAACAACCCATGTCGAGCGTGATCAGGACGTTCCGCGCGCCGAGATCGGCGATCTCGTCGAGCGCGCTCGTGAGGTCTTCCTCGTCGACGAACTCGTGCCCCACCAGGGACTCGGCCTCGCGCAGGTTCGGCGCGACGAGATACGGCTCGGCCTCGATCCCGAGTCGGAGCGCCTCGCCTTCCGAGTCCAGCACGGTCATGAGCCCACGGCGATTGCCCTCGCGGATCAGCTCCGCGTAGAGGCCGGGGTCGACGTCGCGCGGGAGCGACCCGGCGAAGACGACGTACGCCGCTCCCTGCGAGAGGTAGGCGAGCTTCTCGCGGAGCACGTCGAGTTCGTCCTCGGACACCTCGGGCCCCCACTCGTTGATCTCCGTGTAGACGTTCGAGGTCGGGTCGAGCACTGCCGTCGAGGTGCGAGACTCGCCGCGAATGCGGACGAAGTCGTTGAGGATCCCTTCGTTCGTCAGCTCCTCGACGAGCAGTGTCCCGGCTCGGCCACCGGCGAGACCGGTGCAGACGACGGGGACGCCGAGGCGACGCGCTGCGCGGGCGA
This sequence comes from Actinomycetota bacterium, assembly GCA_046733475.1. Classification (GTDB taxonomy): domain Bacteria; phylum Actinomycetota; class Thermoleophilia; order Gaiellales; family Gaiellaceae; genus DATEOR01. The sequence goes on along the minus strand of JBKPPF010000009.1, from coordinate 17,545 downwards.
CGTTGATTCCCTTCCCGCCGGCGCTCGTCGTTCCCGCACTCGCGCGGTGGCGCTGCCCGAGCTGGAAGTTCGGCACGAGCAACGTGCGGTCGATCGCAGCGTTGAGAGTGACGGTGACGATCATCAGACGGGCGAGAGGCTCGCGAGCATGTCACCGGCCTCGTCGAGCGCCCGCCCAGCGTACCAGCGCACGCGCGCAGGCAAGCTGGGCTCGCCAACCGTCTCGCTCGAGACGAGCGGCCGGCGGGCGACGACCTTGTCCCCGTCGTAGACGACGATCTCGCCCACGGGATCGCCCTGCGAGATCGGAAGGTCGAGCGACTCGGGCGCGACGACCTCCTCGACAAGCGTATGGTCGAGAGGGACGCTGGCGCGCACTCTGTCCTCGGCGACGAGCGCCACCTCGTGGTCGGAAAACGGGACGGCGACCTGCGCGTACGGCCGGTTGCGGAAGATCACCTGCACGCGTCCGTACTGGCCGAAGCCCCAGTCGAGGAGCGCGCCGAGATCGCGGTTCCGCCTGCCGCGCGTCGGGCCGCCGAGGAGGACCGCGTACATGGTCACCCCGTCGCGCTCGGCGGCAGCGACCTCGCTCCACCCGGCGAGGTCGGTGTGCCCGGTCTTGATCCCGATCGCGCCTGGATATGTCTTCAGCAGGTCGTTCCACGCATAGAGCGTGCGCCCACCCGCGATCTCGCCGCCTGTCTGCGCGACGATGCGCCGGAACAGAGCGTGCTTCATGTCTTCCCGGGCCAGGGTGTACGTGTCCATCGCGGACGAGTAGTGGCCAGGCGTGTCGAGCCCGTCGGGGACGACGTAGTGCGTGTGGTCGAGACCGAGCTCGGCGGCGCGCTCGTTCATCATCCGGATGAACTCTTTCACGCTCCGGCCCACGTCGGCTGCCAGGGCGTACGCGGCGTCGTTCGCGCTCTGGATGAGCGCGGCGGCGAGAAGATCCTTGACCTTGAGCCGCTCGCCCGCCTGCAGGTTGATGGTCGACTCCCCCACCGACGGAGCCGGGCCCTCGACGCGCACGGTGTCATTCTTGTTCGTGTTCTCCATCGTCAGCAGCGCGGTCATGAGCTTCGTCAGGCTCGCCATCGGCAGCCGGCGGTCGGGGTTCAGCGCGTAGAGCGTCTCGCCTGAATTCCCGTCCACGAGCAGCGCAGCGGAGGCCTTCACGCTGGGCGGAGGCGTAGCGGCGGAGGCCGTCTGGGCTGCGGCGAGAGAGAGAAGCAGCCCGGCGAGGAGGGCAAGACGCCGGAGCACGGACTCCAGCGTATAAATTCAGGTCTAGATGGGTCTGGTCGAACGGCACAGCTCGCCCGAGCGCGTACGCGGCCGGGAGCGAGGCTTCGAGATTCAGCTCGGTGAACTGGGCGGTTTCGAGCTGCGGCCGACCCGGCTCTTCCTCTGGCCCGGCTCGGATCGCGAGGCACAGACACGGATCCTGTCGCTCGGCCGCGCGCCGCGGAACCTTCTCCTTCCGAGGAAGGAGAGCGAGTACGTCGCCGGCGCCGTGCGGATGCGCTCGGTCGGGAATCCGCTGATGACGCTCGCGCTTGCCGCGGTGCACACGGCGAAGGCCGTCAGGCGACGCGGATCTTCTGACCAGGGCTGAGCGCCAGCGGGTCGATCCCCGGGTTCAACGCGAGCAGGTCGTCGACCGTGGTGTCGAACTTCGCCGCGATCGACTCGAGCGTGTCGCCCGGCTTGACCCGGTAGATCTGCTTTTTCTTCGAGGTCGTCGTCCCAGCCGTCGTGGTTGTCTCCGGCACGGTCGTGGTCGGGAGATCGGTCGTCGGCGTCTGGGCTTCGCCGTTCAGGCCCCGCTCGATGAGAATGACGAGAATCGTCGCTGCAAGAAAGAACGCCGCCGGAGCGGCGATGCGGTACACCCACATCCGGTATTTCGGGTCGGTCACCAGCCAGACGCCGCCCAGACCTCGCTGCGGAGCCGTGCGGCCTCGGCCGCGGCCGCCTTGCGCCAGTCGGCCCCGTCGACGCGGAACGCGTAGATGACCGCTCGCGAGACCGGCACGAGCGCGCTCGCGGGCCCGCTCGTGAATGCACGTGCCACGTCGGCGGGGGTCGCGCCCTGGGCGCCGATACCCGGCAGGAGGAGAACCGCTTGCGGCATCAGCCGCCGCGCCTCCGCCACCGCGCGCGGATATGTCGCCCCGACGACGGCGCCGACGCTCGAAAGCCCACGCTCGCCGACGAGCCCCGAGCCCCACTCGTTGACGAGTTCCGCCACCTGCTGCCAGACGCGGCGTCCGTCCGAAAGGGCGAGGTCCTGGATGTCTGCGCTGCCCGCATTCGACGTCTTCACGAGGCAGAAGATGCCCGCGCCCGAGCGCCGGCACGCAGCGAGGAACGGCTCGACGGAGTCGCTGCCGAGATACGGGTTCACCGTGAGCGCGTCCACGGGCAACCGCCCGTCCTCGCCGGCCTCGAGGTAGGCGTCCGCGTACGCGCGAGCGGTCGAGCCGACGTCTCCCCGTTTGCCGTCGGCCACGACGAGGAGCGTTGCCGCGCGCGCGTAGTCGCAGACCTCCTCGTAGGCCCGCATGCCGTCCGCGCCCAGCGCCTCGAAGAATGCGACCTGCAGCTTCACCCCGACCACATACGGCGAGACGGCGTCGATCAGCCCGCGACAGAAACGGGCGCACGCGTCCGCCGCCGCGCCGCGGCTCAGGTACGTCTCGCCGCGAAGCTCGACCGGGAGGAGGTCGGACCGTGGGTCGAGGCCCACGAGCAGCTGGCTGCGCTTTCCGTCGACGGCATCGGCCAGGCGGTCCGCAAAGGTCGAAGCCGCTGTCGGAACCCCGGCTTCGAGGTTTTGCGCCATGGACTGAGCTTACAAGCGTTGTCCGCGGACGCTCTCCTTGATCCGACTAGTGCTGGGGAGGCGGAACGTGCGGCGACCCCGGCGCGTCGATCCCCCGTGGATCGTCGGGCGAGCTCGGCCGCTCGAGCGACTCTTCGTCTTCGTCGGGCGCGGGCGGCGCGTCGGGGATCCCCGGATCCTGGGGCAGGTCCTCATCGGGTGTCTCCGGCACCGGCGGCTGGTCGCTCATCGCCGGGGAGATACCCACGTTCGAGGTCTGCCATGCGCACGACCTCCAGCTCGGGTGGCGGACGGCGCAGAAACGAGCCGATCAGGAGCAGCTCGTCGGCGTCCTCGGGCGCGAGCGACTCCTCCGCCGACCGGGCCTCCGCCAGTCCCGCCTCAAGCTCGATGCGGGCGGTCGGCCCGCGCGGCAGCGTGCGGACGGCCGCCACCCGCCCGCCGGACACGAAGAAGGCGCGCCGAAAACCGGACGCGACGGCGGGCGCAACGAGGCAGAGCCGGGCGGCGCGCAGCCGTTCGAGCTCGTCGAGGTCCTCCACGACCTGCTCGAGCGCAGAGATCCGGTCGCGGAGGCGCGCTGCGTCCTCGTAGCGGAGGCACTCCGCGAGGTCGCGGAGCTTCGCGCGGAGCCGGGGCAACGGCCCTCCCGAGGAGAGCAGCGCGAGCTCGCTCTCGCTCGCGCCCTGGAGCGCGCGCGCCGCGAGCTCGGCCCGGCGGCGGCTCCGGATTGGCCCCAGCGGGGATGGGGTCGAGCTCACCACGACCCGGTCACCCCGCCGCCCGAAATAGAGATAGCGGTCTGGACGCGATGAGCGCGCGTTTGCGGGCGGCCGCTCCTCGCGGATCAGGCGCAACTCCTCGAGCGCCGCCTCGAGCTCGGAGCCGAGGACGCGCCACTCGATGCGCTCGACCGCCGCGAGGGCGGCCTCCACCGCGGGGCGCTGCCTGTCGCTCCGGAAGTACGAGCGCAACCGCTCCCGCAGGTTGCGCGCGCGGCCCACGTAGAGGATCTGGTCTCCCTCCCCCACGAAGAGATAGACGCCCGGGGACGACGGCGCGCCGAACGCGAGCGCGCGCTTGTCGTAGACGCGCCTCATGCGGGGCGCCGCGAGCCGGCCGAGGTCGGCCACGGTTCGTGCTCCTCGTTCCTGGGCGAGGCCGATCAGCCGCAGGAGAATCTCGGCGGTCGCCTCGGCGTCGGGTAACGCGCGGTGGCACGGCCGCGTCGAGGTCCCGAAGAAGTGCGACAGGGAGCTCAGGCTGGCGCGCGCCACACGCCCGGCCAGCAGGCGCCGCGCCAGCCCGACGGTGTCGATGACCGGCGCCGCCAGCCGGCGGCCCTCCACGAGCTCGACCTCGCGGTCGATGAAGCCGATGTCGAAGCGCGCGTTGTGCGCGACGAGAACAGCTTCCGACGCGAAGTCGAGGAAGCGCTGGACTGCAAGCACGGGCGACGGAGCGCCTGCGAGGTCCCGGTCCTCGATCCCTGTCAGCGAGGTGACGACGGGGGGAAGCGGAACGCCGGGATCGACCAGCGTCTGGAACGTGCCCGCATGCGTCAGGCCTTCGAGCCGGACCGCTCCGATCTCGCAGATCGCGGAGCGGCCGGGCCGGAGGCCGGTGGTCTCCAGGTCGACGACGACGTAGCGAGCCGCCTCCAACGGCAGCTGCTCCGTCGGGTCGTCCGCGAGCGCGACCGCCGACCCCCGCCATGCGAGTCGCGAGTCGCCGCTGACGACGTCGTCGAGGAGGCTGTGTGCAAGGCCCGCCGGCGCGAAGGCGAGCGCGAAGAGCGCGCGGGCGGCCTCCTCGGCTGCGACGGGCGCGCGCCGTTCCTCGACCAGATCGACCAGCCGGTCGGCGGCGTCGAAGGTGAGCTGCGCCTCCATGCGAACATATGTTCGCACAGGCACCGGCTGGAACAAGAGACGGGGGCCCGCGTGGGCCCCCGTCGGAGTTTCACCGGAAGGAGGGGTGTTACTGCTTGAGCGCTTGCTTCAGCTGGCTGCCGGCGGAGAACTTCGGAACGCGAGCCGCGGGGATCGTCACCTTCTGGCCGGTGCGGGGGTTCACGCCCTGCCGCTCCTTGCGATGCTGTGGCGAGAACTTGCCGAAGCCCGTGAACGCGACCTGCTCGCCGCCCTTGAGAGCCTCGGTGATCGAATCGAGGAATGCGTCGACCGCCTTCGTTGCATCCCGCTTCGAGAGCCCGCTCTTCGATGCCACCCTGTCGGTGAACTCGGCCTTTGTCACTTGCCCTCTCCTTCCGTCAACGTTCATTGCTTAAGAACCGCGAGGACCCTAACAGCAACGCCTGATAGCACGCAACCATGCGGGTTTGCGGGTCTTTTCAGCCCGGCAGGATGTCCGAGGCCCTAAAAATCGGCATGAGGCGGACCGCTTGCCGGGCGAGCGCGTCGGCCGCACCCTCCTCCCGATCGACGACGCAGACCGCTGTCCGGCACACGAGCCCGGCCTCCCGGAGGGCCTCGACCGCCTGCTCCGCGGCGCCCCCGCTCGTGACCACGTCCTCGACGAGACAGACCTCTTCGCCCGCCTCGAACACGCCCTCGATCCGCCGTTCGGTCCCGTACCCCTTCGCTTCCTTGCGGACGATGAGGAAGGGGAGGCTTCCCGCGAGCGAGGCCGAGGCCGCGAGCGCGACGGCGCCGAGCTCGGGCCCGGCAAGACGCCGCGCCTCCGGAGCCGACTCGCGCACGCGGGCGGCGATCCGCTCGCCGAGCTCCTTCAGAAGATCGGGTCTCGTCTCGAAGCGGTACTTGTCCAGGTAGTAGCTCGATCGGCGTCCCGAACGCAGCACGAAGTCCCCCTCGAGAAGCGCGTGCTCGCGGAGGAGGCTTGCGAGCTCTGGGTCCGTCATCCCCGCGCCGACGCGAGCGCGCGGCGGGCGAGGGGAAGCAGCTTGTCCCCGTCGGCGGAGCCGGCTTCGAGCGAGACCATCGAGCCGTCGGCGAAGTAGACGTCGACGTGCTCGCGCTCGACCTGCGTCTTCGTCCGGACGAACACGATCGCGCCGGCAAGCGCGGCGCCCGCGGCGAGGAGCCCGACGGCGCTACGAGCTTTCACTCTCGCCTTCCTCGGTCTTCTTCTTCGCGGTCGCGCGACGGTGCGTGGCGGTCGCCTTCGCGGCCTTCGTCTCCTCCTCGCGCTCCAGCATCCGCAAGCACGTCTTCAGGTCGTAGAAGACAAGGCCGACGGTCGGCCTCGGCCTCGTCACCGCAGCGACGAGATGCCGGTCGTCCTTGGCGACGAAGACGGAGCCGTCGAGCGCCGCGCCCTCGACCTGGACGAGGGGATCCGAGCCCGGCTCGGTGCGGACTTCGTCGGCGGCTGAGAGGAGCTCGGCGGCGGCTTCAGCAAAGGATCTCGCGGCGATCTCGTCGCCGAGCGTCGAGGCGACGACCGCCCCATCGTGGTCGGCGAGAACCGCAGCTTCGATCTGCGCGGAGATCTCGGTGAGATCGGCGAGAGCCTGCGCCGCGTCCATGCGGGGGAGAAGCTACCACAGCCCCGATCCCTACACTCCGGGCGGCGTGCATCGCATCGTCTCCAAGTTCCTCGCAGACCGTGGAACGCATCTCGCGGCGATGATCGCCTACTTCGCGCTCCTCTCGTTCGTCCCCCTCCTCTTCCTCGCGCTCTCGCTTACCGCGCTCGCCGGCCAGCAGACCGAGTCGAGCTATCTGGTCGAGGAATTGCGGCGCGCCTTCCCTGCGAGCTCGGTCGACCGCCTGCTGACCGTCGTGCGCTCGATCCAGGACCAGGCCACGTCCATCGGGATCATCGGCGGCATCGCGCTCCTCTGGGGGGCGCTCGGCTTCTTCAGCGTTCTCGAGTCAGCGTTCAACATCGTCTACGGGCTCCCGAACCGCTCCTTCGTCCGCCAGAAGCTCCTCGTGCTCGCGCTCGTCGCCTCGTCCCTTGCCGTGCTCTTCGTTGCGCTCGTGGTCGGTTCCGTCGGCGTCGACCTCATCCACAACACGGGCGTCGCCGGCGGGGTGCTCTCCTACGTCTACGCACTCGCCGTTTCGACAACGCTCATCTTCGGGCTCCTCTGGACGCTCTACAACCTGCTCACGAACGCAGCGCTCACGTGGAGCGAGACGTTCCCCGGCGCGGTGTTCGCAACGGTGCTCCTCCAGGTGAGCTTCCAAGCCCTGCCGGCGTTTGTCCGAGTGACGAGCGGCGACCTCGTCACCTTGCAGGCATTCGGCGGCCTCGTGCTCCTGCTGTTCTGGCTCTACCTGATGGCGAACGTGCTCGTGCTCGGAGCCGAGGTCAACTGGTGGTTCCGTTATGGAAGAACCGAAATCTCGCATGAAGAAACGGTTGGTGTGGCCTAGCCGTCCTCGTTGCACGAAGACGTTGCATCAATCTGCTAGGATTCATCAGGTCACAGGTCACCTAGCAGGGAGGAAGCATGAGCAAGCGACGCCAGCGCGGTACAGGAACGGTGATCGAGTACCGCCACAAGGACGGTGACGTTTCCTATCGCGTGCAGTTCTACGGCGCAGACGGTAAGCCCGTTAAGGAGACGGTTGGCCGCGTTTCACAGGGTTGGACGTTCAAGGGGGTCGAGGCGCATCTACGCGACCGCATCAACGCCGTGGAGAAGCGCGGTTGGAGGAAGCCCAAGCCCGTGACGTTCTCCGAGTACGCCGAGAGGTGGCTCGAAGAGACCGAGACGCTGAGGGCATGGGCTGCGGAGAGCCGAGACAAGTATCGGTGGGCCAAAGACCTTTGCGCGGCTCACTTCGGATCGAAGCGCCTAACCGACATCAAGCCACAGCACGTCAGCGAGTTCACGAATGAACTGATGGAGCGGTACCGGGCGCGGTCGGCGAACCTGATCCTCACCACGCTCAAGATGATCTGCGAGGCTGCTGAAGACGAGGGGTTGATCGAGGAGGGCAAGAACCCAACGCGGAAGATGCGTCGTCCGAAGATCGTTCCCTACAAGCCTCGCGCGCTCAAGGTGGAAGAGGCGCGGGCGATGGAGGCGAAGTTCACTGATCCAACCTTTAAGCTCGCCTTCCTCACGTTCGAACTCTTGGGGATTCGCATCAAGGAACTCCGAGGACTTCGTTGGGGTGACGTGAGCCTCAGAGAGAAGCGCCTGCGGATCGAGGACTCAAAGACGCCTACAGGAAACCGATCGGTCGCCATGCCGTCTCTGCTCGTGGAGGAGTTCGGGAAGCACTACCAGCGCACTCACTACAAGGCTGACTCGGACTACGTGTTCTGTCACCCGCTCAAGGGTTCGAAGATGAGCGAGTTCAATTATCGAGAGGCATTTCGAGCGGCGCAGAAGGCGGCGGGCGTCGAGGGATACATCAGGCCGGCACATGATCTGCGCGTGACTTCAATCACCTCAGGCGTCTTGGCGGGTGAGCACCCCTCGAAGATCATGCAGCGAGCAGGGCATCGCAGCTATCAGACGACTCGAGGCTATATCGACTTAGCAGGAGAGGTGTTTCCTGAGGATGCCGAGGCTCTTGCGTCACTGAGGCTAGGAGCCGCGTTGAACGCGCAGGAGACGACAGAAACACTCGACTGAGATCCACCTAGCCCGGAACTGAGAGAGCGTCTTGCGGGCGCTCTTCTCATGTGGGGAGGGCGCGGAGGAAGCTCACTTGTCACAGGTCACAACCTACGACCCTCCCCGCCCGCAAGCGTAGCGCTAGCCGATAACCGAGCCGTGGACGCCGACACAATGAACCTCCTACTTCTGCTCCCGATCCTGCGGGAAGTTCGGAGCTACACCAAGTTGCCGATCAACGACAGCACTAGGCCGAGGACGACGTAGGCGAGGCCGAGCAGACGGATATGGATGCGCCGCTCTGCGGAACGGTGGATCGCTTCGCGCTGACCAGCCTCCAACTGGTGGCGGACCGCCTCTATATCGGCCCTCCAGGACTCGGGATAGTCGCGAATTGTCTTGTCGAGCTCGTCCACTCTCGCACTCTCTAGTTGAAGCTGTTCAACAAGCCAGCGCATCTGGTCTTCAATGGAACCGTCAGGCATATCCTCCGACACCCGCTTGATGTCGTATCCAAGTACCGCACTCGCTCCTACCGCACCACCCATGTCAACGGTCTCTTGAAGCCCTAGGCCAGAGAGCGTTCGAAGACGCCGGACGATTGTCCTAGAAGCTGATTTCAGAGTCGCGCCGAACTTCCCGCCCAGTCTGCGCGCCCGAGGTTCAAGCTCGGGGGTCGCGACAAGCAGTACCCCGAGTAACTCGTTGAAAGCTCCGAGGGTGACGAGCCAATCTGCTGCCCCCACGTCCGACCAGACATCCGAAAGGAAGACGGCGAGGACAAGGTTGAGGAAGACGCCGGCGAGAGCTCCCCAGAGGATTTCTCGGTTGCTCAACGCCTAAGCGAATCGAGCAAGCGTTTCACGAGCGCCGCTAGCTGCTTGCGCGGAGAGCGCTGACCGTTGTCGAGCGCTGTGGGCATCACCTAGGCGGAACGAAAGTCAGACCCTGTCGCGGCCGCAAGAAGCACAACGTGCTCAGCATTGACAAGGACACTGGTCACCTTGCCGGAGATATGTGCCGTGAACGAGACGAGGCGGGGTGAAGGACCTTCCACCTGAAGCTGCCGTGCCACGTCAAGCAGCTCGCCATCCACGTCAAAGGCCTTTCCATTTGCGAGGGTGAGATAGGTACGCATGGCCGCAGCGTAGACCCAGTCCCGGATGGAGGATCGACCGTCCGATGAGCCTGTCACTGTGTAGCTCCCTCGATGAGCGAGAAGAACATCAGTTGGAACCGCAAGGCCGTTGAGCAAGCCCGGGCGCAAGGGTTCGATAACCCGCTACATGGCATATGCCCTAGCTGCGGCACGAAGCCGGCTATGCGGCAGTTCAAGCGCTACCAATGCGAGTGCGGCGACCTTGAGGGCTTCGTCACGGAGAAGAACTAACAAACGACCGGGATAGGCCCGGTCTGCGGTACGGGTCTGTTTCGCTAGGGGGCTTAGGACGACTTGGGCTTGCGTCCTCTGCGAGCCACCTGACGACCCTTCGCACCCATAGCACGAGCTTCCTCTGCTGTCACGTCCATCTCCACAGACCCGCTGCGGGCATCATCGAACGTGATTCTGACCTTGGCACCCTTTCCGTCCTCGATTGTCTTGCCGCTCATATCGCTAACTACTACGGTTTTGCGAGCCACAATTCTCTCCTCTCGAAATGATTGGCGAGAGACTACCTCAATGATGGCTGCGCGCAGGAATGAGGCGAGGAGCCAAGAGACCTGGGTATTCGGATGAGTACTGGCTCGCTGTTGCGAGTTATGAATAGCCGTGAGGCGTATGGTGGTCCAAGGGCCCATCTCCCCGCTGGGGACGCTTACCCGCGCCTGGCGTCTGTCGGGCCCCTGTCAGAGAAGTCGGGCTAGCCAGTCCCTCTCCATCCCTCCTGGCGAAGGCCGGCGGGTGCTTAGCCGCAGACTCGTCGGCCCTCCCGGCTCCATAAGTTTAAAGATCTCAGGCCCAATCCATTAGTGGGGCACACCTATTCGAATAGCGGTTCCCAAACCGTGAGCCCTCCCTCTTGAATGTGATTCGGGGTGGGGCTGCTGCGGTGGCTCCGCCCCTAAGAGTCGCGCCGCGCGGGCTCATCTCCGCCGCAACGGTGGTGGCCTGGCCGGACGGGCGAGCGGGGCCGGACTAGCCGCCTATCCCGGGTGAAGGCTCTTCGATGGCTCCGCAGCGCTGCAGAGAGTCGTCCGGCCCCGCTCTCCTACGGACGCGAGCGGCGCTGCTTCCTTGCGCCGGACGGGGGAAGCTTTACATCAGCTTTACGAGCGCGGCAAAGCTGAGGCGCGACGGGCAGCACCCGTGCGCCACGATGGACCGTTTGTGCTCCGGCTGGCTAACTCCTTGACGGCATCCGCGCACGGTGGAAACATCGAAAGGAGCGACGGAGGTGCGAGGGTCTAACGAGATGCGTTGCGTCACCAGCGTTGCTGCGGCGGGTCGAGACACGGCCAGGTTGTCGACTGGCTTGCGGGTCCGAACCGACCGGGCCGTGCGCTCGGCGGCAACAGTCGCATCGCCGCTCACCGGCTCCAGATTCGTGCGGCAGACGAGTCGGCACACCACTTCCGCCGAACGGGGCACTTCGCAAACTCAAGAGGGAGGTGACCGAGCGTTATATCGATGACTGCGGCTGCCCCGTGCTTCTAAAAAGAGCAACGGAGGAGAACCATGAGATTTAGATGGACGTTCTTGAGAGCAGTTGCGCTTGCTGCCGCGGTCGCATTCTCTGTCGGTGGATTGTCCCTGGCCTATGGCTTCCCGATTCCTAACGACCCAGGAGGGCATAAGCACACGCTGAAGACGCTCCTCCCCGAAGACTGCGGCACCTATCTGAGCGGGGCCGAAGACACAGGGCAGCAGATCGACCCGGACAGCTACGCCTTCTCGGGACCTTCGCCGCTTGGCGATAAAGCAGGAAATTCGGTTGACCTGCACTGGGTACACGATGTCAGTACCGATACAGACTTCATCGTCTGGGACATGGGCAGGAAAGTCGACAAGGTCGACGTGTTCCCACTCATCGATCATCCTCCCGTTCCGGAAGAGGCGCTCGAGTTCACGGTCTGGGCCTCGGACGACCCAAACCCACCGTTCACCTCACCCAAGTGGACCGTCGGCAATATCGCCCGGGTCTTTGACAGCGGTTGGAACCGCGAATGGATCGCCGACGACTTCGTCTCCCGTTGGAGGTTCCCGCAGCGGCATCAATTCATCGCTCTCCAGTGGGGCGGCCCGCGGGCCACAATTGCCGACGGAGATGCGGAGATTGACGCTGTCTGCATTCCGCGCATCGACGATGACTGATCGAGACTGTTGAGGCTTGCGGCGTGAGGTCGATTAGGACACTTGCGCCTTCCCTGATCGCACTGAGAGGAGCCGAGGGGCGTGCAGTCCTACCCGGCTCCTCTCTTCTTTACTAGCCGGGCTGGCGTTAGGCTCCTTGAGTCCCACGCCCCTTCCTCAAATCAGGGGGGTACCCACTCCCGCCCCGCCCGAGAAGACGTTGTCGCCGAACCACTACCTCGGTACATACGCGCGCGCGGGTGAAGGCCGATGAGGTTCGGGGCGGGGCCCGTGCCAGGGAGTCCCACGCGCGGCCATCGATTCAGGGGGGTACCCACCCCGGTGGTATGCCGCTTCTATACGCGCGCGCGAGGAGGCATGGTGAGGGCGTGCAAGTGAATGGCTACCTGAGTCCCGCCCGCCTTCTTCAAACCGGGGGGGTACCCACCCCTCGACCTTGCCGGCATGAGCTTGAAGCGCGTCCTTGATTACTACGCGCGCGCGGGCGCGCGGGGAGGTTCGTGGGGTGGGGGCACCGACGGAAAACTGGCTTCCCCTGCACGTCGCGGCGGGGGAGCAGACCCCCTAGCGGCGCCGGACGCAAGGCGGCGTGATGCCCGAGAACGTGACCCTTGAAGAAGTCAGGCGCCTCATGGCGACCGGCGCCGAACTGGTTGAGGTGCTACCGCAGCTCGGCGATGGGCGTGGCCATGGCCGCCCGATCATAGAGTCGCCCCTAGAGGTAGTAGGGCGCGATGCTGAGCGCGCCCAGCGCGTACCACACTCCGAACGCCATGCTCGAGACACCGAGGGCCGGCACGATGCGATGGAAGGAGCGGTGCACGAACGCTGACCCGAGTGTCGCTCCGAGCCCGGTGGACAACACCGCCATCGAGATCGCCGTGAAGAGGGCGAAGATCGCAAGCGCAGCGACTGCCACGAGCCGGTCGTCGATGGCCGAGAGCAGGAGGATGCCCACGCCGGCGCTTCCGCCCGTCCCGTGGACGAGCCCGATGGCGTAGGCCTGGATCGGCGTCCGCATCCGAGGCCCCTCCGTCCGGTGCTCGTGATGAGCCGGATGAAACACTCCACGGTGCCAACGCAGAAGAAGCCACGCAGCGAGCGCGACGATGACGATTCCCACCGCGAGCTCGGCTCCCTCCTGAGCGGCGCCCGGAAGAAATGCCCGATAGAGCACGATCGGCAGGCCGAACACGAAGAGCGTCGTCGCATGGCCCAGTCCCCAGAGGAGGCCGAGTCGCGCCGCAGCGCGTGCGCCTTTCTCCCGACCGGACGAGACGAGCGTCGAGACGGCCGTCAGGTGATCCGGGTCCGTCGCGTGCCTGAGGCCGAGGAGAACTCCGACGGCGATCAGAACGATGAGTGTCGTCCCGTCCGAGAAACCCGCGATCTTTTCATCGAGACCGAACATGAGGCTCCTTTCAGACGAGCTGGGGAATCGAGCGTGCAGTCATCGCGACGCCCAGGCCGAGGATCAGCAGGGCGCTGGCCGCGGGTAGCGCGCGGACGACCCGCCCTTCGAAGTTCGCCCCGCGGAGAAAGCGCTTTGCGCTGACGGCCGCGACGCCGACTGCGGTCATGGCCCCCGCGAGCCCGGCGCTGAAAGCGAGTATCAGGACGAGCCCGTAACCGACGCGGTGCAGCGAGATCGCCGCAAGCAGGACGACGAGGGCCGTCGGGCACGGGAGCAGCCCGCCGGAGATGCCGACTGCGAGCAGGTCGCGGAGACCTCGCTCTCCGTGATGGTGATGGTGGTGATGGTGCGTATGCCTGTGGCGGAGGCGCGCGCGGAGGACGCTGGCCCCCACGCCGACGACGAGGAGCGCCGAGACGAGGTTGAGCCAGGGGTAGAGCTGTTCGGGGACGACGAAGGCCGAGAGCGCGAGCGTGACTCCCCCGAGAGCAAACACGCCGACGGTGTGGGTGACCGTGACGGTCAGCCCGAGGAGGAGCGCATGACGCGCGGTTCCGCGCGAGCCGACGAGATAAGCGGCCACCATGGTCTTTCCGTGTCCAGGGCTGAGCGCGTGGGCTGCACCCCAAAACGCCGCGATCAGTAACGACAAGAGGACAACCCCGACTCCCAGATCGTCCCGCGCGATGAGCTTCTCGAATCCACCGGCCGGCCTCTCTGGAGCCGCGGCGCCGGTAAGGACGGGGGGCGTGCCGGGCTCCGAACCGGGCTGGAATCGAGCACGCGCCGACGTGACGTCGAGTGGCGAGCGCAGAAGCTCTTGCGGATACGCGCGAAGCTCCTCGCTCCGACTCAGCGCCGGCACGTCGGAGGCAAGAAGCTGGGCGCCGTCGCGGGCACGGACGACGACTTCTCTCCAGCCGATCCGCGTGGCGAAGTTGGAGTCACGAAAGCCGAGACTCGACCCGGCGCCGCCCGTGGTGGCGGCGCTCGTGCGAAGGGCGCGGTACACGGCCTCGAAGCGCATCGTCGGGAGCCCGCCCGCGCCCGGGCGCTCGGACACCTCGTGTGTCAGCGGCTGCAACCGAGCGCGGCTGCCATCGAGCTCGAGCTCGAGCCGCCGGGCCACATCCGAGTCGAATCCGGCGGCGCGCACGTGACTTCCCTCCTGCACCGTCGGTATCTCGGCGAGATCGAGCACGTAATGGACGAAGACGTCGCGCCCCGAGAGCTCGACGGCGGCGAAGCGGTTGACGGTGAAGTTGCCCAGCGGATGCGCGGAGGCGGCGGCGGGGGCGGCAAGCGCCGCAAGGGTGGCAGCGAGGGCGACGAGTCTCCTCATCGGAGTTCCTTTCGCGCCACCGGCGCGTAGAGGAGGGAAAAGTAAGGGTTGATGGCGAGCGCGCGCCGGAGCGAGGCCCGGCCCTGGCTCTCACGCCCTAGGCAGAGCTCGATCATCCCGCGATGGAAGGTCTTCAGGGCGTCGCGTGTACCGAGTCGCAGAGCGCGCCGGGAATGCACCAGGGCCTCACCGCAGCGACCGTTCTTGTACAGGGCCCACGCGAGGACGTCGTCCCCCTCGATGGACTTCCGCTCGCGGTAGGCCTCGCGGGCGAGAGCGAGTGCACCGGCGACGGGACGGCCATGGTCGAGGTCTAAGAGCGCGGTCTCGAGCCCGGTGCGCACGCCGTTCGCACGGAGGAGCCTCTCGGTCGCGTCCACGACCGCGTAGGCATGCGCCGCGGCTTCCGAGCGACGCTCGAGCCGCAGAACGTCCCCGAGCGCGACCTCGTATTGCGGCAGCGGAAGCTTTGCGACCGCGCCCCTGTAGCGCCGCGCCGCAGTCTTGTAGGCGCCTCGGGCCGCAGCGACCTTTCCGAGCGCGGCCTGGGCGTGCACGTAACCAGGGAAGCGAACGAGCGCTTGCCGGTAGCTGAGCGCCGCCGAGTGAAGCCGGCCCGTGTCGAAGTAGAGGTTCCCGAGCTGCACGAGCGTCCAGGCGGCGGGTTCTCCCGTCCCGGCGCCGGCCTCGACGGCAAGCTTCATCGCCGCGATCGCGCCACCCGGCCGCCCGAGGAGCTCGCGCGCGTAAGAGATGCGTGAGTACGACCCGAGGGTCGGCTTCCGCGAGACCATCTCGTCGAAGCGCGCGAAAGCGCGCCGATAGCGTCCGAGCTCGACGAGCGAATCGCCGAGGATGCCGTATGCCTCCGCGCTCGTCGAACTGAGCCGAACGGCCTGGCCGGCCAACCGCCGTGCATCCTCGAAGCGGTGCCGGGAGGCCGCCAGGGCAGCGAGGCCCGTGACGGCCAGGTACGTCTTCGGAGCAAGCGTGAGCGAGCGGCGGAGAGCCTCCTCGGACCGGGGGTAGTAGCCGGGATCTCCGGTCTCTCGGGCCCGCTGCTGGTAGGCGAGTCCGAGGAGCAGAAGACCTTGCGAGTCGCGAGGGCTCTGGGCGACTCGCTGCTCAAGCTGCGCGACGTATGCCGCCGTGTCGCCCGTCGACGCGAATCCGCTTGCAAGCCGGTCGGCCGCCGCAGGATTCCCCGCGGCCACGCCACCGCCCGCCCGGCTGCCCTCGAGAACCCCTCCGAAGAGGGCTGCCGCTGCAGCGACGGCGAGCGCCACCAGAATCAGCCAAGCCTTCTTTCGCATCGTTCCCCTCTCCGGTGAGGAAGGGGCCTGCCGCCTCTGCGACAGGCCCCTTCCGGTTGAGTACTAGGGACCGCCCATTCGGGTCGGGGGAACCGCCTCGTATCCCGAGAACGGCGTTGCGACGTTGGGGAAATCTGCCCGGAACATGCGGTCGTTTCCGTTCACGCCGTCACCGAGCATGTTGTTCGGGCTTCGGTTCGGCAGACCGAGCAGGCCGTGAAGGAACGAGCCGTAGCCCTCCGCGAACACACGGAGATCGATGTCGACCACGTCGTCCTCCAGCCGGCGCCCGTTCGGATACCCGCCGAGGTCGCCGTCCAGAACGCCGAGACGGTCGCCGGCGCCGATGTTCGCGGTCGGCGGGATGCCGGTGTTCAGACGCAGGAGGTCGGCCTTGGTCGAGCCCGTGAAGTTCAGACCCGGAACGCCCGTGAGCAGGATGGCGACGAGGTCGTCGCGGTTCGACTCGTTGGCGATGTCCAGGGCGTCGTAGAGCCCGTTCTCGAGCTTCGTCACCTCGGGCGAGCGGTAGTAGCGCAGGAACTGGGAATCGTCCGACGGATCGGACGCGTTCCAGTAGTCCTTCTTTCCCCGCGGGATGACGGCCTCGTTGATGAGGGGGTTGCCGAGACGCGAGATCTGCACCCACCGGTCGTGGTTTCGAATGCCGCCGTCGCGCTGGAAGACGCGCACCTGCTGGCGACTGGCCGTTGCGTAGACGCCGATCACGGCCTTCGGGCTATCGGCGGCGTGAAGCTCGTGATCCCTGGTCAGGCCCTTGATCGGAACCTGCAGCACGATCGAGTGAGTGTTGTAGCCACCCACTCCATCGACTCCCGGCCGATTCGGCAGCGGGATCGCGTGCAGCGAGTTGAACGGCCGCAGACCCGCGAGGTCGAAGATCGAACCGAGATCGACGAAGAACGGATCGTCCCGCTGGCCCGCGAACACCTTCGTTCCGTCTAGATCGGAGACAGCCGCGCCTGCAAGCGCGCCATAGTCGGGCGTCGAGCGCGGTCCGATGTTGACCGGGGGAACGGGGATGTTCCTGCCGAGGACCTTCGATCCGCCCCTCGTGATGCGCGTGACCGAGTACGTCTGGCGGACGTTCCAGTCAGAGTCGCTGAGCGTGTCGATCGGGCCCGTGTTGTAGAGGAATGTGTTCTGGTTCCTCGTCTTCGTGTCGAACCGGAACCGGTAGGTGATGTCCTCCTTGCCGTCTCCGTTGTTGTCCACCTTGATCTCGTAGCGGACGTCGTCGCCGAAGCTCGCGAAGTTGGGCCCGCCGGCCGGTTGCTCGAGCGGGACGTAGTTCGCGATGATCGTGACCTTCTTCGAGTCGCCGGGCGTCACGAACGCGTACAGATCCGTGTTGTCCGCGGCAGGGTCGTTCGAGATGAGCGGCGCTTCGCGGTGGCTCGAGGCCTGGCTCGCCTGCGGCCCGGGGCCGCGTACGAGCACGACAGCCAGGGCAGCGGCGAGAGCTGAGACCGCCACGAGCGTCAGAGCGATCCTTCTCATTCCTCTCCTCCTTGAGGGATTGCGCGGCGTATTCGGCGGCGGTCGGGATTCGGTTCGACGAACCGCCTCGGCGTGCTGCGCGAATGTGAGGGATGGCGCTGTTAGCGTTGAGCCGACGCCCCGTGCGTGCAGGCACCGGATCCGATCGTGAGCTCGCCCACCTCTCGGACGAGGCGCTCATCGCCGTGCTGGCGCGCGGAGACGACGGCGCGCTGGCCGAGCTTTATG
>JBKPPF010000008.1:0-126074 GCA_046733475.1 Actinomycetota bacterium | reverse complement strand
TTCTCCCTCGACCTCCTCTCGGGGTCGGTGTCCACGTTCCCGAGCCGCGGCTCGGTCACGTTCACGGCTTCGCCCGGCCGCAAAGCGCCGACGCAGGCGATCCCTGCAATCGCCACGAGCCGCTTCCTCGCCGACACGGGGACCTCCGTCGGCGGCCGCGTTCCGCTCGGCCCTGACGGGCCGGCCCTCGCGCTGGCCGGTTCCGCCAAGGGATTCCCGACGCTGCCGGGCTCGTTGGGTGGGGTGGTCGTCGACCTGCCGACGTACGCCGCCGCGGAGTGGCTCACGGACGGGACGATCCTGAAGCCGACGGAATGGTGGCTCGACGTGGAGGGGCCGGCTTCGCCGGTCGCGGCCCGCCTCGCCGCGCCCCCGTATTCCAGCGAGCTCGTGGTGGACCGCGCGGCCAGGGCCCGTGCGCTCTCCACCGATCCGGTGGCGCTCGGCATCAGCGGGGCGCTCTACATCGGCTTCGCGGCGGCGGCGATCTTCGCGGTGATCGGATTTGCAGTCAGCTCCGCGATCTCCGCCGCCGAACGGAAGACGGAGTTCGCGGTCCTGCGGTCGGTGGGCCTCTCGAGGGGACAGCTGTCCGGGGCGCTCGCCATCGAAGGCGGCCTAACCGCGTGTTTGGCGCTCGCCGCAGGTACCGCGCTCGGCGTGCTTCTCGCCTGGTTCGTCCTGCCGTACGTCTCCCTCAGCGGGGAGGGCGGCAGGCCGTTCCCCGAGGTCATCGTCCACTTCCCGTGGCGGACGGCCCTCCTCCTCGAAGGAGCGTTGCTCCTTGCTCTGGCCGTGGTGGTCGCGCTCGAGATCCGAGTTCTCGCGCGCGTGCGGCTGGCGCCTGCCCTCCGGGCGGGGGAGGACCGATGAGCGGGCTTCGCCCACTGCTGACGCCTCTCATCCTCGCGGCGGGGCGGATCCACTCCGATCTGCTGCTCACCGGCGCGGTCTTCGGCGTCGTCCTCGTCACGAGCTTCGTCTTCGCCGCGGCTCCGCGGGCCTTCGAGTCGAACGCGGACAAGGGCCTGCGCTTCGCCGTTCAAAAGGCGAGCCCGTTCGAGCGGAACGTGGAGATCACGCGCGCAGGACGTATCGAACCGTCGGATCAAGATGCCGTCGACGTCGTGAGCGCCGCCGGCATCCGGCTGGCGCAGAGCTTCCCGGAGTCCGTACGAGAGGTGATTCGCAACCGCCGTGACACGGTGGAGACGACTCGCTACGCGGCCGTCGACGCCCCCGGGGTGCCCGGACCTGCGGGGACGACCCGGCTCATGACCCTGGAATACGTGCAGGGAGCAGCCGACCGCATCCGTCTGGTCGCGGGCCGCATGCCCGAGAAGCGCGACGAAATCGTCCCGCTGCCGTTCCGGCTCGGCCAGCCAAAGGCCTCGCTCGTCGAGGTCAGCGTCCCGCTCGCCGCCGCGAACCAGCTCTCGCTGCAGGTCGGCGACGTGCTTTATCTGGAGCCGGACTTCGAGGACGTTCTCGTCGGGGGCGTCCCGCTCAGCGAGCGGCGGATGATCGCCGCCGAGGTGACTGGGATTTTCGCGCCGAAGACGAACGCGGACGCAGCCTGGCTCGACGACGCGCGCCTCGGCGCGCCGGTGATCCGCGACACGGACCAGCGCCGCTACGTCTACGGCTTCGGTCTTTTCGCGCCATCGGCCTACGACGAGGTGGCCGACGCGACGGTTCCCCTCCCGCTCCGCTACTCCTGGCGCTACGACGTTGACGCGAGCGGCTTCGACGCGGGAACGATCGACCGGTTGGACTCCGACGTGCGCGAGCTGGACGCAAGCTTCGGGGAGTCGACGTTCGGCCAGCGGCTCGGCACGGGCGTCCGCACTGGGCTCTCCGGGGTGCTCGCCGACTACCGGAGCGACCGGGACGCGGCCGCCGCCATGATCGCGATCGGCGCGGTCGGCCTGCTGGCGCTCGCGCTCGCCGTCGTCGCCCTTCTCGGCGGCCTCGCTGCGAACCGCCGCGGCGAGAGCATTGCGCTCGTCCGCTCGCGCGGCGGCGCGTCCTGGCAGGTGCTCGGCGCTGAGGCCGTGGAAGGGATTGTGGTCGCCCTTCCGGCCGGGCTGCTCGGATACCTGCTCGCGCTCGTTCTCGTGGACGGCCGTAGCGTCGCCACGCCACTTCTCCTCGTGCTCGGAATCGTCACGGCGACCGGCGCGATCCTGGCCGCGGCAGCCGCGGGCGCCGCCCGCAGCGGGCTCGCCGCCCGCGGCCGCGAAGAGGTGGCCGTCCCCTCTGCGTCGCCGCGGAGACTTGCCGTCGAGGCGGCGATCGTCGCCTCGTCCCTCGTCGGCGTCTACCTCCTGCGGCGGCGCGGTCTCACGGACGCGAACGGCTTCGATCCGTACCTCGCCGCGGTGCCGCTGCTCCTCGGGCTGGCGGCCGGGATCGTGGCCGTCCGCCTGTATCCGCTGCCGGTGCGGTTCCTTGCGGCAGCGGCTGCGCGGAGGCGCGACCTCGTTCCTGCGCTCGCCCTCCGCCGCGTCGCGCGGCAGCCGGGAGTCGCCGCGGCGCCGCTCCTCGTCCTGTTGCTCGGCGTCTCGGTCTCGGTCTTCGCCGCGGTCATGGCGGCGACCCTGAGCCATGCCCAGGAAGGCGAGGTCTCAGCCGTCCTCTCGCCGCTTGCGACCGCGACGCTCGACGCGTTCCGTGCGGGAGCCGTGCTCGGCGCCGCCTACGCCGCCTTCGTGATCGTGCTGGCGCTGCTCCTCACCGCGAGGTCCCGGCTGCGCGACCTGGCCTACCTCCGCGCGCTCGGCCTCTCGCGCCGGCAGGCAGTCGCCGTGACGGCAGCCGAGCTCGCCCCGCTGTTCGTCGTCGCACTGGTCGTGGGAACCGCGCTGGGCCTCGCGACCGCCTATCTCGTCGAGCCCGGCCTCGACCTGACCGCGCTGGCCGCAGGCGGCCGCGACGTCGCGCTGCGTTTCGACCCGGTCGCGCCCCTCCTGCTCGCGGTCGCGCTCCTCGCAGTCTCCGCGGCCGCCGTCTGGGCGACCGCGGCCGTCGTCCGGCGCATGAGCCTCAGCCGTTCACTCAGGATGGGAGAGAGATGAGCCAGATCTTCTGCGACAACCTCGTCAAGATCTACAAGGTCGCGGACCTCGAGGTCGTTGCGCTTCAGGGCCTCGACCTCGCCGTCGAGCAGGGCGAGTTCGTCGCCATCGTCGGCGCTTCGGGCAGCGGAAAATCGACTCTCCAGAACATCCTCGGAGGGATGGACGTGCCCACTGCGGGCAAGGCCGAGGTGGCCGGGTTCGACCTCACCTCGCTCAGTCAGAAGGAGCGGACGATCTACCGCCGCAGCATCGTCGGCTTCGTCTGGCAGCAGACGACGAGGAACCTCCTTCCTTACCTCAATGCCGAGGAGAACGTCGAGCTGCCGCTGATCCTCGAAGGTATGCGCGGCACCGACCGGCGGGAGTACGCGCTCGAGCTCCTGCGGCTCGTGGGGATGGCCGAGAGGGCGGGTCACAAGCCCGACCAGCTCTCGGGCGGCGAGCAGCAGCGCGTCGCAATTGCGATCGCCCTCGCCAACCGTCCGCGCGTCCTCTTTGCCGACGAGCCGACGGGCGAGCTCGACACCGAGACCGCGGCCGAGATCTTCGCCACACTACGCAGCGCGAACCGCGAGCTTGGCGTGACGGTTGTCGTCCTCACCCACGATCCGCTCGTCTCCGAGCAGGTCGACCGTACGATCGCGATCAGGGACGGACGCACGAGCACCGAGACGCTCCGCCGGCGCGAGGTCGACGAGCTCGGCGACCACCAGGTGATCGCGGAGGAGTTCGCCATCCTGGACCGGACGGGGCGCCTCCAGCTTCCCCAGGAATACATGGACGCCCTCGAGCTGGAGCGGCGAGTCCGCCTCGAGCTCGAGCCTGACCACATCGGCGTCTGGCCGGACGAGCACCATCGGGAGCGGAACGGTGACTGAGTCCATCGCGGCCACCGAGGCACTCCGCCGCGAGTACGAGGCCGGTGACGCCGTGGTCCACGCGCTGCAGGGCGTGGACGTGCGCATCGGCCGCGGCGAGCTGACCGTCGTCCACGGGCGCTCCGGCTCCGGGAAGACGACCCTGCTCAACATGATCGGGGGTCTCGACCGCCCGACGCAGGGGCGGGTCTGGGTCGACGGCGCCGAGGTGTCGGCGATGGGGGAGGACGAGCTCGTTCACCTCCGGCGGGAGAAGATCGGCTTCGTCTTCCAGGCGTTCGGCCTCGTCCCCATCCTCACGGCCGCGGAGAACATCGAGGTACCGCTCCGTCTGCGGAACGAGCACCCCGGAGTGCGGACGAGGCGCGTGGGCGAGCTCCTCGAGCTCGTCGGGCTCGCGGGCCGAGCGCGTCACCGCCCCTACGAGCTCTCGGGCGGGGAGCAGCAGCGCGTCGCCATCGTGCGCGCACTCGCCAATCGGCCCCAGCTCCTGATCGCCGACGAGCCGACAGGCCAGCTCGACTCCTCGAACGCGCGGACGATCATGGAGGTCATCCGCGAGCTCGTTCGCAGCGAGGGCGTCTCGGCGATCGTCGCCACGCACGACCCGCTTCTTCTGGACGTGGCCGACCGGGTCGTCGAGCTGCGCGACGGCGAAGCGGTCTAGGCGCTTCGGCGCGGCGCTCAATTCCCGACCCCTTTCGGTCGAAATCCCTCTGTGGATGGACGTTTCCAGCCGAGGCATCGATCAACGTGGGAAGGGCATGGCACTGCGCGTCCCCCAGCTCGCCCCGGTCAGGGAGGTCGACGACCTCTGGATCCCACTGCCCGACGGCGCGCGTCTTTCCGCGCACCTCTGGCTGCCACCCCGCGCAGACGCCGCTCCGGTGCCGGCGATCGTCGAGGTCTCGCCCTACCGCCACGAGGACCACACTCGCCGTCGCGACGCCGTTCGCCATCCCTATTTCGCCGAGCACGGATACGCCTCCCTTCGCGTAGACATCCGCGGGAGCGGCGCCTCGAGCGGCGTCCTTCTCGACGAGTACACCGAACAGGAGCAGGAGGACGTCTGCGCCGTGCTCGAGTGGGTCGCTGCACAGCCCTGGTGCACGGGCTCGCTCGGAATGATCGGTCTTTCGTGGGGGGGCTTCGCCGCGCTGCAGGCCGCCGCACGCCGTCCGGCTGCGCTCAAGGCCGTCGTCGCACTCTGCGCCAGCGCGGACCGCTACGGCGGCGACGTCAAGTATCACGGCGGCTGCGTCCTCGGCTGCGAGCTTCTTCCCTGGTCCTCGACGATGCTCGCGATGAGCGTCCGCCCGCCGGACCCCGACCTCGTGGGCGAGGGCTGGCGGGAGCTTTGGCTCGAGCGGCTCGAGCAGGCCGTTCCGTTCGCGGAGACCTGGCTTTCCCACCAGCGGCGCGACGAGTACTGGCACACCGGCTCGCCGTCCGACGACTACGCGGCCGTGGAGTGTCCCGTGTACGCAGTGGGCGGCTGGGCCGACCCCTACCGCCAGGCGGTCCTCGACCTGCTCGCCTCGCTTTCCGGTCCGCGCAAGGGCCTGATCGGCCCGTGGGCGCACCGGTATCCGGAGGAAGGGACTCCTGGGCCGGCCCTCGACTTTCGCGCCGAGTGCGTGCGCTGGTGGGATCACTGGCTCAAAGGGGAGCCGACCGGCGTCATGGACGAGCCCATGCTCCACGCCTGGATGCCCGGGCCGGCGGCAGACGGCGAGTCGGGTGGGCGCTGGGTCTCGGAGGAGATGTGGCCTCCGCTCAGGCCGGTCGCGGGCGACTACGCGCTCGGCGACGGTACGCTCGCGCTCGCATCTGATCCCGAGTGCGCGCTCGAGCTGTCCTCGCCGGAGAGCACGGGCCTCGATGCCGGCGCCTGGTGTCCGTGGACGGATGCGGACCTCGCGGGCGACCAGGGCCGCGACGACGACCTCTCCCTCGCCTTCACGAGCGAGCCGCTCGAGGAGTGCGTCGAGATCCTCGGCGCGCCCGTGCTGACCGTCGAGGTGTCCGCGAACGAGCCGCGGGCGCTTCTCGCGGTGCGGCTCTGCGACGTCGCGCCCGACGGGTCCTCACGTCTCGTCACGCGCGGGCTCCTGAACCTCACCCACCGCGCGGGCAGTTTCGACCCCCAGCCGCTCGAGCCCGGCCGGCGCGAGCAGGTCCAGGTCCCCCTCGAGGCGATCGCGCACGCGTTCCCGGCCGGCCATCGAATTCGGGTCGCCGTCAGCTCGTCGTACTGGCCGTGGGCCTGGCCCTCGCCGAGGCGCGCGGATCTCACGCTCTTCACCGGGCCTCGGTCGCGTTTCGACCTGCCGGTGCGCCCGCAGGGGAAGCGCGACTGCGTCCCGGCGGGGCTCTTGCCCGCGCCGGTCCAGGAAGAGATTCACGGTGGAAGCGTCCGCCGGCTCGTCGCCGACGGCGAGCCTGGCCCGGCCCGCTTTGCGCTCGAGGTCGAGCGCACCCGCGGGCGCCGGTACGTTCAGCCAGGCACGCTCGAGATCGAGGGCGCGCAGACCGATGTCTACCGGATCGCGGACGGCGCCCCGCTTTCTGCGGAGGTCGAGTGCAGTCGCCGGATGGGCATGATCCGCAACGGCTGGTCGGCCCACGTCGAGACGTCCAGCTCGATGACGGCCGACGCCGAGACGTTCCTCCTCGTCCACCAGGTGGACGCCTACGAGAACGGCGAGCTGATCTTCTCTCGGGCGCGGACCTTCACTGTCCCGCGCGATCTCGTTTAGGTCTTCGTCAGGAAGCTGATCTTGCCGCTGTTCTCGAGCACGGCCCACTCGACCTGGTCCAGTGAGGAGATCTGCTGCTGCCGCGCTTCCTCTGCGACCTCCTCCGTGGTCAGCCGCTCCCGCTTCAGGTTGCGGTCGAGGATTTCGCCGTTCTGGATGATCACGATCGGCTCGCCCTCCAGGAGCGGCCGCAGGCGTTCGATCCTGAAGCTCGAGTACGACGTGATGAGCTGCAGAATCGCGAATGTGCCGACGACGAGCACGGCCCCGGTCAGCGAGTAATCGTCCTGGGTGAGTCCCTGCTGGATGGCGTCGCCTGCGACGATGAGCAGGATGATGTCGAAGGGCGCCAGCTGCGACAGCTCGCGGCGACCGATCACGCGGGTGATGGCGAAGACGAAGAAGTAGAGGAAGATTGCGCGGAGGACGAGGTCCATGGCTACCTCACGGGAAGATGAATAGATCGCGCTTGATGGACGCGACCCTGGTCTCGCCGTCCACGAGGTCGACCCACTGCTTGCGCTTGCCGACGGCGGTTGGGTTTACCTGGAATTGGAGGAAGACGTCGAAGCGCTTTCCCGCTTCGATCGCGCCATATTCGAAGCGCAGGGCGCCGTTCTCGCTCGTCTCCTCCGTCGGCGCCGGCTCGAGCGTGTTCATCGTCAACCCCTGCAACCAGTCGGGATGGAGGAGGAGCGCGGCATTCTTGAGCTCCCTTCGCGCCTCGATCGTGAAGTGCGCCTGGAAGAGAAGGCCTCCCCGCAGGCGCTCCGGAGCGCTGAGCGACAACGTGGCGGCCGGCCCCGATGCCTCCGTGTCGGAAGGCCGCTGGCCGAAGAAGTTGAGAAGGCCGAGCACCGGGACGACGGCGATCACGGAGAGGATCCCGCGACGTACCCAGACCTGATGGCGCCTGCCTTTCAGGTCCCGATGTCGCCCCAGGGCGATTCCCTCAGGCGCGTCTGCCATGTTCTGCCAACGTGAGCCGACGCCTCACGGTTACGGTTCGAGGGGTCGATTCGCAACCCGCGCGGCCCGCCTGATCCACCCGCTACCATCGCTGTGCTCGAGGGGCCCCTCAGTTGGCCCTTCTCTTTGCAACGGAAGGGGCCGGTTCGTGCACGTGAGCATGTCCAAGTTCAAAGGGGAAATCGAGGACCTTCCAGGCACCGCCCGCATGGCGAGCGAGGCGATGCTCGCCTGGCTGCAGCAGATCGACGGCTACCGGGGCTTGCTCGCGCTCGTCGACGAGGAGTCCGGGAGCGCCTGCTTCGTCACCTTCTGGGAGGACGAGGAGGCAGTCGTCAAGACGCGCGCCTCGCGCTCCAGCCTGCGCGACCAGATGGCCGCGACGGCGGGCGCCGAGGTCGTCGGCTCCGAGGAGTTCGTCGTCGCCTATTCCGACCTGATCGACTAACGCGTTAGGATCGGCCGGTGCCGGAGGACGGCCGCATCGCGATCAGCCTCCAGGGCGTGGGCAAGCGCTTCGGAGACGTTGTCGCGGTCCGCGAGACGAACCTCGACATCCGCGACGGCGAGTTCTTCTCCATGCTGGGGCCGAGCGGGTGCGGAAAGACGACGACGCTCCGCATGATCGCGGGCTTCGAGGTGCCGGACGAGGGCCGAGTCGTCCTGCGCGGGGCGGACGTGACCAATGTGCCGCCGAACCAACGCAACGTGAACACCGTCTTCCAGCACTACGCCCTCTTCCCACACATGTCGGTCCTCGACAACGTGTCCTTCGGTCTCGAGCTGAAGCGCGTGCCGCGCGGCGAGCGTCGTGACCGCGTCAAGGAAATGCTGCACGTCGTCCAGCTCGAAGGCATGGAGAAGCGCAAGCCCCAGCAACTCTCCGGCGGCCAGCAGCAGCGCGTCGCGCTCGCCCGTGCGCTCGTGAACCGGCCGGCCGCGCTCCTTCTCGACGAACCGCTCGGCGCGCTCGACGTCAAGCTCCGCAAGCAGATGCAGCTCGAACTGAAGCGGATTCAGACCGAGCTCGGCACGACGTTCGTCTACGTCACGCACGACCAGGAAGAGGCGCTGACGATGTCGGACCGGATCGCAGTCATGAACGGTGGCGACATCGAGCAGATCGGCGACCCAAAGGAGATCTACGAGCACCCGCAGACGCCGTTCGTTGCCGACTTCGTGGGCTCGCTGAACGCCTTCGACCTCCGCGTCGACGAGGTCGCGGAGGGTCTGGCGGTCATGCGCGTGAGCGAGCGGGAGCGGCTCGTCGTCCCGGTCGGGGCGGGGACGAAGACGGGCGACGAGCTTCGCGTCGCCGTTCGGCCGGAACGCGTTCGCATCGAGCCGACGGACGGGCGCACGCCCGAGGGCGGGTCGACGGTCGAGGGAACCGTGGCCGAGCTCGTCTATCTGGGCGGGCTGACGCAGTTCCACGTCGAGACGAGCGCCGCCGGGCGGCTCGTGAGCCACCGCATGGACGACGAGGTCGCGGCCGCCCTCGAGCCCGGGAAACGCGTCACCCTGACCTGGCCCGCCGAGCATGCGTACGTGCTCGCCGGGGCGGTGTCCTCCGAGACCTAGACGGTCAGCTTGCGCTCGGCGCGCGCGCGGAAGAGCTCCGCTGCCGTGACGATCAGGAGCGAGGCGACCACGACGACCGAGCCGAGCGCGAGGATCTGCGGCTGCAGCGCCGGGGTCCGCGCGCCCGAGTAGACATAGACCGGGTAGGTGTCTTGCCCGGCCGGTACGAGGAACGATGCGATCGCGAACTCGTCGAATGAGATCGTGAAAGCGATCAGGACGGACGAGAAGATGGCGGGCACGATCAGCGGCAGAGTTACCCGCCTGAAGGCCGTCCAGGGCCCCGCGCCCAGGTCGCGCGCCGCATCGACGATCGCCTGGTCGAGCGTGCGAAGGCGCGGGAGGATTATGAGCAGGCAGTACGGGACGGAGACGGCGATGTGGCCGAGGAGCACCGCCCAGAGCGCCTGCTGCAGCCCGAGCCAGTTGAGCAGGATCAGGAGCCCGACAGCGAGGACGATGTAGGGGATCACGAGCGGGAGGAGGACGAGCGCCGTGACGAGCCCGCGCAGCCGCATCTTGCGGGCTGTCATTCCCACCGCGGTGATCAGGCCGAGGAGCGTCGCGCCGATCGCCGCCCCCAGTCCGATCCACGCGCTTCGCTTCAGCGAGTCGATGAGCTCGGTGTTCGAGAACGCGTTGTGGAACCACTTCGTGGTGAAGCCCGACCAGGGGAACGTCTGCACGAAGCTGTCGTCGAAGGCGAAGATGATCATCACCGCGAGGGGCGCGTAGAGAAAGATCGCGAGGAGGACGAAATAGCCGCCCAGGACGCGCCCGCCCGTCTTGCTCGCCGCGACGCTGCTCACGCCGTCGCCTTCCCTTCACGCAGGTCGGTCGAGAGGTAGCGGCCGAACAGCAGCACGAGCACGAGGACGACGGCGATCAGCCACACCGCGAGGACGGCGCCGTAGTTCCAGTTGGGCGTGTCCGAGAAGAAGGCCTGGATCGCGTTCCCGAACATGTAGCTCTCAGGCCCGCCGACGAGGAGCGGCGCGATGAACTCGCCCGTCGTCGGGATGAGGACGAAGACGAACGCGGCGATCACGCCGGGAAGGCTGAGGGGCAGCGTCACGCGCCAAAAGGTCCGTAGTCGTCCGGCCCCGAGATCCTGCGCGGCCTCGAGGAGCCGGGTGTCCAGGTTTTCGAGGACGACGTAGATCGGCAGCGCGACGAACGGCACCCAGGAGTAGAAGAGGACGAGCGCGACCGCAAACCACGAGTAGATGAGCCACGTGATCCCGTCCCCCTGGTCGCGCAGTCCGAGCTGCCAGAGGGCCGAGTTGATGACGCCGTTGTTGGCGAGGATCACCTTCCAGGCGATCACGCGCAGCAGATAGCTGGTGAAAAAGGGGGCGAGGATGAGGAGGAGGAGGGTGTAGCGGCGCTTCCTCGCGACGAAGGCGAGGAAGTACGCGAGCGGATAGGCGGCGACGACGGCCAGAACCGAGACGAGCAGGGTGATGACCAGCGACGTCTTGAAGCGGGCCCAGAAGACGTTGTCCCCGGGCGGAAGGAAGCTGTCCCAGTTGACGAGCGAGAACTTCGTCGGGACGCCGAAGAGATTCGTCAGCAGGTTGACGCTGTAGAGCCCGATCAGGACGAGCGGGAAGACGAAGACGGCGAGCAGGAAGCAAATGACCGGCAGCGTGAGCCAGCCCCTGCCGGGCGCCGAGAAGAGGCGTCCGAAGAGGCCGGCCCGCTGCGGACTCGCCGAGGACGCGACAGCCATCGTGTTCTAGGCGGCCGAGACCTCCTGCCAGGCCAATGCCACCTCGTCCTCGTTCGGCATCCAGCTCTGGATGTTCACGTCGTCGCCGTTCAGCGCTTCCGGATCACCGATGTTCAGCTTCTTGGCCAGCGCCTTGTTGTCGACGTCGCTCGGCTGCACGGTCGCGTCCGCGCTCCCGTAGTAGAAGAGGTTGACCAGATCTATGCACGCCTTGTGGTCGAGGAACGACTCGACGTACTTGTGCGCATGGTGGTAGCTCTTCGTGTTCGCGCCGAGCATGAAACCGCACACCCACCCGAGCTTTCCCTGGCTCGGCTGCATGAACTCGACGGCCAGGCCCTCGGCCTTCATGTTCACGTAGCCGTCCTGCCACGAGTACGCGATCCAGATGTCGCCCGCCTTGAACGCCGGCTGCATGTCCGAATACGTGCTCTTCCAGTAGAACTTGTTCAGCGGCTTCTGCTCGATCAAGGCTTCCTTGGACTGTTGCACCTGGTCGGAGCTCTGGTTGTCCATCTCCGGGAATCCGAGCTTGAGGGCGGCGACCTCGAAGTTGGACTGGGCGCCGTCCCACATGGAGATCCGGCCCTTGTACTTCTCGTTCCAGAAGAGCTCCCAGCCGGTCGCGTCCGCCGCATCGACCATGTCGGTGCGGTAGAGGATGCTCGCGTAGCCCCAGTCCCACGGGATGAAGTACTGCTGGCCGTTGACGATGCCGCGCTCGGTCAGAGCGGGATTGAGGTTCTTGAAGCTCGGAAGGAGACTCGTGTCCCACGGCTGCACGAGGCCCGAGTTGACGTAGTCCTGCACGTTCTCGATGCAGGGGTGCATGAGGTCGAATTCGACCTGGCGGGCCTTGTTCACCGCCTGGGTGTCGTTGACGATGTAGGTGTACTTGAGGCCGTCGGCGCCGAACTCGTCCGTGTAGTTCGTGCCTGCGATCATGCCGTAGGTCTGGGCCTTCGTACCGCCCGCCTCGTAGCCCGGCCACTCGAGGATGTTGAGAGTGCCGGGCTCCTGGCCGATCGGCGGGTGGGTTTCCGTCGGGGTTCCTCCCGCGCTCGGCTGCGAGCCGGCTCCGCCTCCGCAACCCGCCAGCAAGACGCCACCTCCGAACACGGCGCTGCTGGCGAGGAACTTCCTGCGATCCATGCGCTCCATCAGTGCGACCTCCTGAAGGGAATGGACGACACTAGCGCTCGGGCGGCTTGGAATCTAGGGTCAGGCGATGCGCTGCGCCCTCGTCCTCCTCGGTCTCCTCGTCTTCGGAGGCTGTGGCTCGAGCGCGCCTCCGGAGGCTCAGCCGGTGCTCTCGACGGACGCGCTCCCCGGTCTCGAGGAGACGACGGAGCCGGTGACCGCCGAGGATCTTGCTGCGGACTTCGGGACGGGCGTCTCCGTCGACGGGCTCGTCTCGGGCACCGAGCGCGTCTTCCAGGGGGAGTCCCACGACCTCGACCGCGTCGTCTCGCGCACGCTCGAGTTCGAGAGCCCCGAAGCGGCAGCCGCCTACATCGAGCTGGTGCGTGCGCACGTGGGCGACATTTACGGGGTGGGTACGACGGCGAAGCCCGTCGAGGAGGGCGGCCGCGCCGGCTACCTCGTCGACCCGGCGGCCTGCGCCTGCCACCGCGCGTCGCCGACGCTGACGGGCGTGGTGTCGGAGGGGAGCCGAGTGACCTACCTGGAGATCAACGGCGACGGAGCGACACCGGAGACGCTCGGGCAGCTCCTGCGCGTCGCTCCGTGAGCGAGGGCTTGTTCCGAACGATGTCGAGCCCGTGGTCGTACTGAAGCTTGTCGACCCCGCGGCCGCCGCCGACCAGGTCGCGGCGCCCGTCGTCGCACGATCGAAGCTTAATCCAGAGGAGTGATGTGCCTGGTTCGATGACCTGGGGCGAGGACGTAGCCGCCGCTGTCACGGATGTCCTCGTAGCGCGTGAGCTGTAGGACGACCTGCTCGACGCAAAAGTCGTCCGCGCACTCGCACAGGAAGGACAGGATCTCGTCGTCGCGGCTGGCCAGGGAAGCGACGCGCTCGTTCACGTCCCGAAGGAGCTCCCTGGAGAGTGTCCTGCGATCTGACTGGGAGGTCATCTCTTCTTCGAAACCATACTCCTCTGCCGCCGGGAGGTTTCTCGGTGCGGTCCTGCCTCAATCCGGGCCTCCCGGTCTTGCGTATGTCCCTTCAATGAATTCCGTTCTCCCGGCGGGCGACGCACACGCGTTCTGGCTGCGCGCGCCCGGCTGCGGCGAGATCCGGCCGGTCACGCTTCCCGAGCCGCGGCGGGACGACGTGGTGGTGCGCACCTTGCGGTCCGGCGTCAGCCGCGGTACCGAGACACTGGTGTTCCGCGGCGCCGTCCCGCCGAGCGAGTACGCGGCGATGCGGGCACCTTTCCAGGAGGGGGACTTCCCGGGGCCCGTCAAGTACGGCTACCTCAACGTCGGCGTTGTCGAGCAGGGGCCACCGGACCTACACGGCCGGACGGTCTTCTGTCTGTACCCCCACCAGACCGCCTACGTGGTTCCGGCCGGCGCCGTGACCATCGTGCCCGAGGGCGTGCCACCCGAGCGAGCCGTGCTCGCCGGTGTCGTCGAGACCGCCGTCAACGCCCTGTGGGACGCCGCGCCCCTCGTGGGCGACCGGGTCGCAGTCGTCGGCGCCGGGATGGTCGGCTGCTGCGTCGCCCGTCTACTGAGCCGGTTTCCTGCGGTGCAGGTCACGCTCGTGGACGTCGTTGCCGGGCGGGTCGATGTGGCGGGCTCGCTCGGCGTCGACTTCGCGACGCCGGCCGAGGCCGCTGGCGATCGCGACCTGGTCGTGCACACGAGCGCGACGTCCGAAGGACTCCAGCGCTCGCTCGATCTGCTCGGCCCCGAGGGCACGGTCATCGACCTCAGCTGGTACGGCGACACCGAGGTTCGGCTGTCGCTCGGGGGCGCGTTCCACTCGCGACGCCTTGGTCTCCGCGCCAGCCAGGTCGGGACGATCTCTCCCACTCGAAGCGGCAGCCGCACGAGGGCGGACCGCCTGGCACTCGCGCTCGACCTCTTGCGCGACCCAGCCTTCGACGTGCTCGTCACCGGCGAGTCCCAGTTCGGCGAGTTGCCCGACGTGATGGCTCGGCTTGCCGTCGGGAGCCTCCCGGCCCTTTGCCACACCATCACCTACGGTGAGGGGCGGTAGACGGTGTTCAGCGTCACCGTCCGCGACCACATGATGGTCGCCCACAGTCTCCGCGGCGAGGTGTTCGGGCCCGCACAGCGCCTGCACGGCGTGACGTATGTGGTCGATGCGACCTTCCGGCGCCGCGAGCTGGGCCCGGACGGAATCGTGGTCGACATCGGCCGGGCGACCGAGGAGCTCCGCGCCGTCCTGGCCGACCTCAACTACCGGAACCTCGACGAGGAGCCGGCGTTCGCGGGCATGAACACCTCGACGGAGGCGCTCGCCCGGGTGATCGCGGACCGACTCGCGGAGAGGACGCAAGGTGGTGACCTGGGCGATTCGGCCCGCGGGTTGGACGCGCTGGCGGTGACGCTGCACGAGTCGCATGTGGCATCGGCCGGATACGAGCGAACGCTGTGACGGCCGTGCACGTCGTCGTACCGGACGGCATCGACGATCCGGCCAGGCCGAGTGGCGGCAACGCCTACGACCGCCGGGTCTGCCGCGGGCTTGCCGAGGTCGGCTGGCCGGTGCACGTCCATCGCGTGCCGGGTTCCTGGCCGCGACCGGACGCGGCGGCGTACGCGGCGCTTGCCGGCGTCGTCCAGGAACTCCCCGATGGCGCCGTCACGGTGCTCGACGGACTCGTCGCCTCGACGGCTCCGGAGGTGTTGGTGCCCCAGGCGACCCGGCTACGCCTCGTACCGCTCGTGCACATGCCGCTGGGCCGGGGCACGGCTGACAGCGGCGCCCGCGTGCGGGAAGGCGCAGTCCTCGCGGCCGCGGCTTCCGTGGTCACCACGAGCGCGTGGAGCAAAAGAACGCTGCTGGAGCTGTACTCGTTGCCCGGTGATCGCGTGCATGTCGCCGAGCCCGGCGTCGATGCCGCTCCGCTCTCGCCGGGGACGAAAACCGGAGAGGAGCTGCTCTGCGTCGCGGCGGTCGTCCCCGGCAAGGGGCACGACGTGCTCCTCGATGCGCTCGCGACGATGACGGACCTGTCCTGGGCCTGCCTGTGCGTGGGCAGCATGGAGCGCGACCCTGCGTTCGCAGAGAGCCTCAGGCTCCGACTCTCGGATGACGGGCTCGAGGACCGTGTGCGCTTCGCGGGGCCGCGCGCGGGAGCGGATCTCGATCGAAGCTATGAGGCTGCCGACCTGCTCGTGCTGCCTTCCCGTGGCGAGACCTACGGGATGGTGGTCACCGAGGCGCTGGCCCGCGGCCTGCCCGTCGCCGCAACGGATGTCGGCGGGATCGCTGAGACCCTCGGCCATGGAACGGGTGCGGTCCGACCCGGGCTGCTCGTTCCTCCCGAGGACCCTGCTGCGCTCGGCGCGGCCTTGCGAACGTGGCTCGGCGATCCCGACGTGCGGCTTTCCTGGCGCCGCGCCGCGCGCGAGCGGCGCGCGTCGCTCGCCGGGTGGTCGACCACCGCCTCGGTTCTTGCCGGCGTGCTGGCGGAGGCCGCGCGGTGATCGTCGAGCAGACGCGAGTCAGCCGCGAGTGGCTCGACCTTCGCGAGCCTGCCGACGCTGCGGCGCGCGACCCCGAGCTCGTCGAGCACCTCCGGTGCCATCTTCCGTCGAGGTGCTGCCTCGTGATCCACGATCTCGGCTCCGGCACTGGGTCGATGGGCCGCTGGCTCGCTCCGCTCCTGCCGGGCCCGCAGCACTGGGTTCTGCACGACCGCGACGAGGACCTGTTGGACGTCGCAGCGGCCGAGCCTCCCGGCCAGGCGTTCGACGGCGCTCCGATCTCCGTCGAGACGCGGGCGTCCGACGTCACGCAGCTGCGTCCCGGCGGTCTCGCGGAAGCGAGCCTGATCACTGCCTCGGCGCTCCTCGACCTGCTGACGCGGGATGAGCTGGACGGGTTGATCGACGCGTGCACAAAAGCGGGGTGCCCGGTCCTCCTGGGCCTCTCCGTGGACGGTCGCGTCGATCTCGTCCCGACGGATCCAATGGACTCCCGCGTGGGCGCCGCGTTCGACGCCCACCAGCGCCGGCTGACCGAGCGCGGCCGGCTGCTCGGCCCCGATGCCGTCGCCGCCGCGGTCGAGGGATTCCGTCGGCGGGGGGCCGAGGTGCTCGTCCGGCCGACGCCGTGGCTGTTCTCCGCTGCCGAGGCCGACCTGGCTGAAGAATGGTTCACTGGCTGGATCGGCGCCGCGTGCGAGCAGTCTGTCGGCCTCGCTTCCAAGACCGGCTCGTATTCTCGTAGGCGCCTGAAGGAGGCGCGAGCGGGTGAGCTCGCCGTCAGCGTGGGCCACGCCGACCTGCTGGTGCTGCCATGACGACGGGTGCGTCCCCGTGGAGATGGGGGCGGCCCGTGGTCGCCGTCGGGACGCTGGTTGTCGTCGTCTGGTACCTGGGCATCGGCCCGTTCCTCGACGGCATCCGTGCGGTTGACCGCACGGCGCTGCTGGCAGGAGCGGGGATCGGCCTGCTGACGACCGTCTGCTGTGCGTGGCGGTGGACGACTGTGGCGCGCGGCCTCGGCCTTCGTCTGTCGTTTCCGGCTGCCGTCGCAGCGTGCTACCGGTCGGTGTTCCTCAACCTCACGCTTCCCGGCGGGGTCGTCGGCGACGTTCACCGCGGCGTCAGCCACGGCCGCAACGTGCGTGATGTCGGCCTCGCCTTGCGGGCCGTCGCGTGGGAACGCACCGCCGGGCAAGTCGTGGAGGCCGTCGTGACGGTCGCAGTCCTGGTGGCGCTGCCCTCGCCCGTGCGTCCATCCATTTCGCTGGTGGTTGCCGTGCTCGTAGCCGTGGCGATCGCTCTCGCACTCGTCGGCCGGGCGCGGCCTGGCGATGGGCAGTCGCGGTGGGCGCGGCTGCGGCGTGCGATCGCCGGCGACGTTCGCGGCGCGCTCCTGGCCCGAAAAGCGTGGCCGGTGATCGCGGTCGCTTCCCTGCTGGTCGTCATGGGCCACGCGATCACGTTCGTCATCGCCGCCCGGACCGCGGGTGCCGACGCGCCGCTCTTCGAGCTGTTTCCGCTGGCATTGCTCGCCATGCTGGCCATGGTCCTCCCCAGCGTCGCCGGCTGGGGGCCTCGGGAGGGAGCGACGGCGTGGGCGTTCGCCGCGGCCGGCCTGGGCGCGGATCTCGGCGTCGCCACCGCCGTCGTCTACGGCGTGATGGTCCTCGTCGCCAGCCTGCCCGGTGCGCTCGTCCTCGTGGCCGCCTGGGTGCCCCGCCCCTCGATCGCCGAGACCCGTGGAGCCGCGGATGCATGACCGCCCGTACACCCTGCTCTCCTGCAGCGTCTCGATGGACGGCTACATCGCGGGCGCTGCGTCGCGCCTCTTGCTGTCGAACAACGCTGACTTCGACCGGGTCGACGCGGTTCGCGCCTCGTGCGACGCGATCCTGGTCGGCGCCACGACGGTGCGGAACGACAATCCGCGGCTCGTCGTGCGCTCCCAGGAGCGCCGCGACGACCGGACGGCTCGTGGGCTCCCGCCGTCGCCGATGAAGGTCACCGTGACCTCGCGGGCGGAGCTCGACGCGCGCGCCGACTTCTTCACCACCGGCGAGGCGGAGAAGCTCGTCTACTGCGCCAGGCCGCGCGTCGGGGAGGCTCGTCAGCGGCTGGGACCTGTCGCGACCGTCGTCGACGCCGGCTACACCGTGGAGATGTGCACGCTGAGCAACGACCTCGCGGACCGCGGCGTGGAGCGGCTTATGGTCGAGGGAGGCGGGACCGTGCACACGCAGTTCTTGACCGCCGATCTCGTCGATGAGCTGCAGCTCGTCGTGGCTCCGGTGTTCGTCGGGGACTCGCAGGCTCCGAGGTTCGTGCGCGACGGCCGCTTCCCCTGGAATCCGGCGCGGCGCGCGACACTCGCCGAGGTTCGCCAGATCGGCGACGTCGTGTTGCTGCGCTACGCCCTTTCGTCACGGTTCGAGGACGAGTGAGGGACGGCACGATGCTGATGCGAGTGCCCACCGCGACGGTCCGGACGCATGTCTCCGTGCCGCTGCGACTGGCCGACGGCTACGTCACGGAGACACGGGTGTTCAGCTTCGCCGGTCTCGTCGACGGCCGGGAGCATCTGACGTTCGCGCTGGGCGACCTGGCCGCCTGCCCGCCTGGCCGCTACGAGCGGATCCCTCTGGTCCGGCCGCACAGCGAGTGCCTCACGGGCGACGTCTTCGGCAGTCAGCGATGCGACTGCGGGCCTCAGCTACGCGAAGCCGTCGAGCGGATCGCAGACTCCGGCGGCCTTCTCCTCTACCTCCGGCAGGAGGGACGCGGCATCGGCCTCTACGCCAAGCTCGAGGCGTACGCGCTGCAGGACCTGGGACTGGACACCTACGAAGCCAACCTCGCTCTGGGCCACCGCGAGGACGAGCGGAGCTACGTCGCCGCCGCACAGATGCTGCACGCGCTCGGAGTGTCGGAGGTCGCCCTGCTCAGCAACAACCCGGACAAGGCCCGGCAGCTCCGCCGGTGCGGGGTGCGCGTCGCCGCGCAGGTGCCGACGGGCGTGCACCTGTCTGCGGCGAACGGCCGCTACCTGGCGGCGAAGGCCCAGAGGGGTGCGCACACGTTCGACATCGGGCTCTCGTGAGCCGGGTGAGGGCCGGATGGTCGGGCTACCCTGCCGCCGGCTGGGTGCCGAATGCGGTGAGGAAGCGGTCGCGAAAGGCGCTCATCGGCCAGACGGGCGCTTGGGGGCTCGGCCGCAGGCCGTCCTCCCAGCCCCACGCGGCGATCTTGTCCAGCACCGCCGGGTCGTGCGCGATGACCGAGATCGGCACGTCGTGACTCAGCTCCGGGTGCAGACCGGTGACGATCGTCGACGGCTGATGGTCGCCGAGGGCGACGAGCACGAGATCGTCATCGCCGTAGCGCTGCACGAAGGAGAAGAGTGCGTTCAAGGAGTACTCGATGGACCGCCCGTACGCCCCGCGAACCCGGTCGTGGTCGCCCCAGAGCGTGGCGGTCGCCACCTGGTCGACCGACATGCTGTCGAAGACCGAGCCGTTGCCGACGTCGTCCCAGTCGATCAGCTCGGGGATGCGGGTCCACGGCGCATGGCTCGACACCATGTCGACCTCCGCGAAGAGGGGGCGGCGGTCGTGCTTGGCGAGCTCGAGGCGTTGCAGAGCCAGGAGGACGTACTGGTCGGGCATGGGGGCGTAGGCGAAGGTCGGGCCGAGATAGCCGAGGTTGCGCTGGTCGTAGACCTTGTCGTAGCCGTAGAACGACCGCTGCGGCCAGTCCCGGTTGTTCGCCGGCACGTCGTCGACGGTCCGCCATCCGGCCCGCTCGAACGCCTGGCTCAGCGTGAGCCGGTCGCTCGTGACGAGCTGGTCGTAGCGCCACTGCCTGTTGACCCAAACGCCCGACTGGAGAGTGGAGTGTGCCAGCCAGCTGGCGCCGCCGAACGTGGGCGAGGTGAGGAATGCGCTCCGCGCGTGGAAGCCGGCGGCCTGCAGTTTCTCCGTCCCTTCAGCGAGCGCCGCATCGACGTGTGGCGAGACAACAGAATCCTGAAGGCCGACAACTCCGTAGCTCTCGACGAACGCGACGATGACGTCCTTGCCGCGCAGGCCGGTGAGCAGCCGGTCGCCGGGGGTGTAACGGAAGCGGTCGCGTTCGACCTCGTCGGCGAAGACCGCACGATCCTTGATGCCGGCGCGCACCGCGCGTACCTCGTCGATGGCGAGGGTGGCGGCGCTCGCAGAGGCAAACGGCACCCCCGAGACGAACTGCGCCCCGAACGCCCAACACAGGACCCAGACGGCGCCGAGCGCCGTGATGGCACGGAGCGACCAGCGGCGGTGCCCGGCCGCAACCCGGGTCAGGCGCAGCACCGCCACGGTCGTGAGCACGAGCACGGCGACGATGAGCATGGCCGCGCCGGCCACGACGAGGTCAGCGTCCCTCGAACCGACCGAGTCCCGCAACGTCTCGATGCCGATCCCGGTATACCGCCAGTCGGCAAGGGGATCGAAAGGCCGGTCGAAGGTCGCGTAGAGACCCATGTCGAGGACCTTCACGATCACGAGCAGACCGAGAATCGGTCCGACGATCCAGGCGAGGACGCGCCGGCCCCCGGCGGGCAGAGCGAGGGCGAGGGCGAGGACGGCAATGCCCTCGAGCGGGAGTCTCAGGAACGTGCTGGGCGTGAGACGAGCCGGATGGTCCGGAGCGACCAGGGCGACCCAGACGAACAGCAAGGCGACGATCGTGAGCGCCGCGGCGATGCTCGCCCGTACGCGACCTGGGGTGGCCGGCGCACCGAGTTGGGCCTCGTGCCGGTGACTCCAGAGCCACAACGTGTCGCGGCTGAACGACTCGCAGAGCAGAGCAAGGGCGCCCAGGATGGCAGCCTCGGCCAGAGCGGGCGGCATGACATCTGCGGCCGCAACCGTCAAGACGATCCCCTGAGTCGCGGCGACCACCTTGCGCCAGTAGCGGGCGGGCAGAGGCGCCCGCATCCACGGCCAGATCCACCCGGCTGCGAAGAACGCATAGCGCGCCGCGCCGATCGTGAGGACCCAGGGGCCGGTCGAACGGGCGACGTACACGCTGAGGACGAGGATGAGGAACGCGTCGACCTCACCGTCGAACTGCGCGCCGAGCTTGGACGCGGTCTTGCTGTGCCGTGCGACCCGTCCGTCGACCGCGTCCAGTGCGAGCGCGACCGCCGAGAGCATCACGATCGTCGTGACCTGCGCGGGCTCCCCGAAGGAATCGGCGACCAGCGCCGCGATGCCGACGGCGAGCGTCGCCCGAGTGAGAGTCACCCAATCCGCCGGGCCCAGGCGGTTGGTGCGGTACCGGCGAAGGCCGCGGACGAGTGCCCCAGTTATGAAGGCGGCGCATGCGACCCCGACCACCCAGCCGGCTGCGCTGAGACCGATCGTCGCCGCGAGAGCGGCGAGCATTCCTACCTGGGCGACGATCCCGGTCGCGAGGAAAGTCAGAACCGCTTGCACCGTGCCTCCGTATTCGTCGTTACGTGGGATAGGTACGGGGAACAGGGTGCCCCGGTTCACACGGAATGGCCATGAAGCAGGACGACCGTGCTCCGTTTGTCCAGGCTCTGGAGCGGGCCCGCGCGGCCGCTTACGCGCCCGGCGAGTTCGTCGAGCAGGAGAGCTTCATGCGCGCCACGGAGATTCGGGCCCTGGCCGAGGAGGCCGGCGTCGCTCCCGGCACCTCGGTTCTGGACCTGTGCTGCGGAATTGCCGGGCCCGGAAGGTTCATCGCTCGAGAGCTCGGCTGCTCCTATCTGGGCGTGGACTCGAGCCCCAGCGCCGTCGA
This sequence comes from Actinomycetota bacterium, assembly GCA_046733475.1. Taxonomy (GTDB): domain Bacteria; phylum Actinomycetota; class Thermoleophilia; order Gaiellales; family Gaiellaceae; genus DATEOR01. Next base: position 104,623 of record JBKPPF010000008.1, on the reverse strand, counting down.
GATCGCCGGTGAGAGAGCCGGCGACCTCCCCTGCCGCTTCAAGGTGGCGCGAATTCCTCCGATTCCTCCCGGTCCCTTCGACGTCGTGCTCCTGTTCGAAACCATGCTCGCCTTTCCCGACAAGGAGACGTTGATCGCGGAGATTTCGCGCGCGCTCGCGCCCGGCGGGCGGTTCGCCTTCACGCTGGAGGAAGGCCTCCCCCTCACGGAGGCAGAGCGAGAGCGCATGCCTGACGACGACACCGTCTGGCTCATTCCGCTGCCGGAGATGCTCACGTATCTGGAGGGCTTCGGACTGCGTGTCCGCTGGCAGCAGGACTACAGCCTCTCGCACCGTGCCGCCGCGAATTCACTGATCGATGCGTTTGCCGCCGATGCTTCGGCGATCTCAGGGCAGATCGGTCACAGGGCGCTAGAGGAGTTGCTGGCCGCCCACCAGCTCTGGAGCGACTGGCTCCGAGCGGGCCGTGTTCGCAAGGTCTCGCTCGTCGCCGAAAAGGCGAAAAGGCCCAGCTGAGCATACGTTTCCATCACCGGAAACGGAGGTGTTTGGATGCGCGCGACCGTCGTGTACGGCGCGGGCGATGTCCGCGTCGAGGACGTACCAGATGCGCAACTCGTCGAACCGGGTGACGCACTTGTGCGCGTGACTCGCGCGGCGATCTGCGGCAGCGATTTCTGGCCGTACAAATCCATGGAGGCCGACGGTGCCGGCCGGCGCATGGGGCATGAGTTCATCGACGGCGGACAGGGAGAAGCCGTGCGCGTTCCGTAGGCGGATGGGACCCTCGTTCCGCGGGGGCGCGATCGACGTCGTGAGCGAGCGGGGGGAAGAGGCGGTGGAGCGGGTCCGGGAGCTGACAGGCGGACTCGGCGCCCACTCCGTGCTCGAATGCGTCGGTCACAAGGAGTCGACGATCACGGCGCTCCACAATGCGCGGCCCGGCGGTGTCGTCGGCCGTGTCGGCGTGCCACAGGAGGCGTCGATCTCGGAAGCGAGTCGACGTTCTTCGACAACGTGACGATCAGCGGAGGCCCCGCGCCGGCGCGGGCCTACATGGAGGAGTTCCTTCCGGACGTCCTCGAGGGACGGATAGACCCCGGCCGTGTCTTCGATCGCGTCGGGTCGCTCGAGGATGTGCCGGACGGCTATCGTGCGATGAACGACCGCGAGGCGATCAAGGTGATGATCGAGCTCTGACGCTCCGACGTCCTCGCAGAGCGATCACGGGAGAAGCCATGCAGATCACCAGGAGCTCGATCGAGACCACGCCTGGATCGCCCGAGTGGTTCACCGGCTACGTCTACATCGACGCAGTCGCGGCGCCGTTCGGCGCCTCGCGCGTGAGCGCGAGCAGCGTTCATTTCACACCCGGGGCGCGAACGGCGTGGCACACCCACCCCAACGGACAGACGATCTACGTGCTCGAGGGCATCGGCCTCGCTCAGCGCCGTGGCGGCCCGATCGAGCTCATTCGACCGGGTGACCGCGTCTTCTTCGAGCCGGGCGAAGACCACTGGCACGGCGCGACCGCGAACCGCTTCATGACGCACCTCGCGATGCTCGACGTGGGCGACGACGGCGCTCCGGCTACGTGGGGTGACCACGTTACGGACGAGGAGTACGGCGCCGCCCCGTTCGCATAGCGCCCTGCAATCAGCGCTCGATTGCGTGGGAGGTCGAGGATTTCCGGCGGCGGGGAAGTCGAGCCGAGCTCGGCGAGCACCGGCAACTGCCGGAGCCGCATCCCCAGAAGCCGATGAACGTGCTATCACGTAACGAGAGCCGGGCGAGCCAAAATCCCTTTGGCAAGGCCGGCGAGTGTTTGCCGCAGGCTCGTCGGCCGTCGCCGGCTCCATGAGTCTAATGACCTCAGCGCAAGCCATTAGTGGGGCCACAGCTGTTCGAATAGCGATTCCCAAACCCTTAGCCCGCACTCTTGATTCGATTCGGGGTGGGGCTTCTGCGGTGGCTCCGCCCCCACTGGCGATGAGTCCGCAGTTCGCGTAGTGGCGGAAGGTCTAGTCGAGAAGATCGACGCGGACCCCGTGAAGGGCTTTTGCTGGTTCACGGCTTTGCTTGACCAATCCCCGTAATGGGGGATGTGCGCCAGGGTGCCGCCGCTACGTTGAAAGGGATCTGAGAATGGCGTGCGTGGCCGCAGCTCACGCCACTTGGATTCCGAAGGAGGCGGAGCCGCAACCGCCTCCTTCCTCTTTTCAAGGTTCCTGGGGGAGGAGCTACGATTTTTGATCATGGCGGGCGACGTGAAGCCCGAGATCGGCCCGATGAAGCCTTGCCCCGATTGCAACGCGACCGGTGCGGCACCTGTCCGAGACTCCAAGGGACGCCCGCATGCTGGCCGCGACCATTCCAAGAACCGCGAGACGTGCGGAGGCACGGGCTACATTCCTTTCCTGGCTGGCGGAGGGTCTGGGCCCTGAGCTAGGTCGCCCGTCGTGGGCAGAGTGGGCACCTCGGACGAGCGATCCGGTGTGCTCTCCGCGAACGTGCGCCCGCCGGTGTCTTTCCCCAAGGGAGCGTTGTCTCGATGCTCGGGCGGGGGCACTGACGTGGAACGATTGCGGCCGGGGGTGTCACGGCTTAGGGTCACCGGAGCACGATGCGACGCTTAGCCACTTGGTTGGTCTTCCTCCTCGTCGCAGGAGTTGCCGTCGTCGCCACCGTGACTGCGATCGTGAACGACGACTCGGCCTCCAGAGCGGATCCCGGTGGCGGGAACTCGACGACCGACCTGTCTTTATGTGATGCAAAGCAGCTTGAACTTTCAATACGGGCGTCCGGGTTTGCTAGCCATGTCGCGGCGCTTCGCCTCTCCGGCACTACGCCTTGCGAGGTTGGTGACTTGCATGTGACCGCGACGGTGGTTGGCCGGAATGGGCAAAGTGTCCCCGCCGAGGTCGCGCCTCCTCAGAAGTTCGTCGGCCCCATCCACCCGGGGGAGGAGCTCATCGCAACCTTCGACTACACGACCCGATGTCAGCAGAAAGGGCCGCTTTCAGCGACAGTAAACGCGGTGGGCGAAGTCGGATCAGTCACGGCGACCGCACCCGTCACTCTCCGGCGTGACCCCTTTACAACGTCCCCCTGCAAAGCGAACTGAGCGGGAATGCTGCCCGAAGCCTTGATCACTCGCTGCGCCTGGTGTGACCGCTATCAGGTTGGAGGTCGGTGGCTGCCAAAGGAAGACGTGGCGGCGTTTCTTCGGGATGACGGCTCCACCGTTACGCACGGAATTTGCCCGGATTGCATCGCGGACCTACAGCGCCGCCAACTGAGCGCCTGAACAGGGACGGGCCGGGGCGCCGGACCTCACCGACATGCGGCTCGTCGGCAAATCCTGACTCGGGAGAGGAGAGCTTGCCCCGACCCATGTGAGGTATCGGCAGCGAGCCGGAAGGCTTGACTTGCGGAGGGGCAAATCTTCAAGAAGCGGAGCTTGCGTTGCTGTGACATCATCTCCTCGCGCTTGTGACAAAGGAGGCATGAATGGACACGCCCATCGTGAACAGCATCGAGATCTCGCGTCGCCCTGAGGATGTCTTCACCTACGTCACCGAACCCACGCATCTCCCCAAGTGGCAGGAGAGTGTTGTGAAGGTGGAAGGGCAAGCTCCCTACACCGTCGGTTCGAAAGTCTTAGTGACCAGACGGGTCGGCCGCATGGAGCGGGAGATGACGAGCGAGATCGCAGCGTTGAATCCACCGAGTTCTTGGATGATTCGGGGAGTGGATGGCCCCATCCGAGGGAATGTCCAAGGCTCCGTCGAGCCGCTCGGAGATGGTGAGCGCTCCCAAGTGACAATTGCTCTCGATCTTGAAGGGCACGGGCTGGGCAAACTTCTGTTGCCGCTCATTGTCCGCCGCCAAGTGGAGAAAGAGATGCCCAAGAACATGGAGAACCTGAAGGCGCTGCTGGAGAAGGCGAACCCCTAAGGCCGGTTTCCTCTTGGCCCAGATTGGCGGTGTGGTTCGCACTCCAGACACTTTCGCTCCGAGCATTCGCTTGGTGTCTCCTGAGCGTTCGAGCCGGCCGATAAGGCCGAGTCGTCGAGGGGGAGGCCCGTAGCTGCGGGCGGTACGAGTGACACAGGTAGTTGGGAACCGCAACGATCATGAATCGTCCCGCTAATCCGGCTTGTGATGAGGAGTGCCCCCGACAGGAATTGAACCTGTGCACGCGGTTTAGGAAACCGCTGCTCTATCCACTGAGCTACGGGGGCTAGGCGACTCAGCGTAGCTCAGCATCATGAGGGGGCTTGGTGCGGTAGTGGAGGTGGACCATTCCGCCGCGGAAGCGGCGCTCCTCCAGCAGCTCGAGCTCGAGGCGCTGGCCTCGCGGCAGAGCCCGGGTCCCCCCGCCCACGACCACCGGGGCAAGGAAGAGATGGCACTGGTCGACCAGCCCCGCCGCGAACGCGGCCGCGGCGAGCTCCGGCCCGCCGATCGAGATGTCGGCCGTGGCATCGTCTTTGAGGGCGCGTACGACGTCAGGATCGAACGCGCGCTCGATTCGGGTGCGCGCGCTGTGCGGCGCCTCGAGCGTGCGGGAGTAGACGACCTTGTCCGCGGTTTGCCAGATCCGCGCATAATCCGCGAGGACATCCGAGCCCGCCGTGTCGGCGGTCTCCCAGTAGGTCATCACCTCGTACATCCGGCGGCCGTAGAGATGGGTGCCCACGTCGCGCTCGAGGCCGTTCACGAAGGCGTGCACCTCTTCGTCGGGCGCCGCCCAGTCGAAGTTATCGCTCTCGTCGGCGACGAACCCGTCCAGGGAAGCGAGCATCAAGTAGATCAGTTCGGCCAAAGCTGCTTCGCGAAAGCTAGACGCGGGCCAGGATCTCGCTCGCGTAGAAGCGGAGAAAGCCCTCCTGCTCCGGGCCGATCTGGTGCACGAAGACATGGTCGTAGCCCGCGTCCTCGTAGCGCTTGATGTGCTCTCGGTGGCGCTCCGGGTCCGGTCCGCAGGGGACGACCTCCGCCATGTCTCCCTTGGAGACCATCTGCACGGCGTCCTCGAAATCGGAAGGCCGCGGCAACTCGCGTCCCAGCTCGCCCTTGAGCGCGATGTTCGCCCACAGCTTGTGGGCGGTCTCGAGCGCCTCGTCCTCGTCCTCGCCCCAGCAGCAATGCAGCATCCCGTAGCGCGGCTTGCCGCCTCCGCCCTGGGCGTCGAAGATCTCGACCACCTCCGGATCGGGAGCGCTGTTCACGAGCGCGTCCCCGTGCTCCGCGGCGATCTCGGCCGCACTCGGCGCACCTGCGGCGATCGCAAGCCGCATTGGATCGTCGGGAAGGTTGTAGACCCGCGCGTGGTCGACGGTGTAGTGCTCGCCGCGGTGGGTCTGCTCGCCGCCCTCCCAGAGAAGGCGCATGACCTCGATCGCCTCGACGAACATCTCGAGGCGGATGTCTGCCGGCGGCCACGGGTCGCCGAGGATGTGCTCGTTCAGGTTCTCGCCGGTGCCGACTCCGAGCGTGAAACGGCCCGGCATGAGACACGCGGCCGTCGCCGCGGCCTGGGCGACGATCGCCGGATGGATGCGGATGAGCGGGCACGTGACCCCGGTCGTCAGGCTCAGGTTCTCTGTCGCCTCGGCGATGCCGCCGATCACGCTCCAGACGAAGGGGCTCGAGCCCTGCGCGTCCACCCACGGGTGGTAGTGGTCGGAGATGAAGGCGTACTCGAAGCCCGCTTCCTCGGCGCTCCGGGCGAGCTCGACGAGCTCGCGCGGGCCCCAATCCTCGCTCGCGAGTGCGACACCGATCTCGGCCATCGCCTCGGGTCTACCTCTTTGCCGGGGCGCTAAACGGTCAGGGGACGATGTTTCGGCGCTCGCCGATCGCGTCCGCGGCCCAGTCCTCGACGAGGGAGATCAGCCGCTCTTCCCGCCCGATGGCAGTCTGCGGCACCTCGACGTAGACCTGGTGCACCGTCGCCTCGACGTCCGTGTCGACCTCGTAGCGACGCTCCGCGACGATCTCGACGGATCCGAGCTCGTCGAGGAGCGACTGGGCGAGCCGGTAGATCTCGGCCTCCGTGGCCTCGCGCCCGGAGTAGACGCCGAAGTTGACGACGAGCCGCCTGCCGGCGCGCCCTTGGCCTCTGAAGACGAGCGTGGAATCGGTCACGTCCCGCTCATACCCTCTCGGGGCTCCCACCTGAACATCCGACGTGCGAGCACGACGCCGGCTGCGCCCCAGAGGGCGACGACGGCGATCGCCCCCAGCGAATCGCGGAGGGCGTCCTCCTCGAGGAACACGTGCCGCATCAGTTCGAGGAGGTACGTGAGCGGAAGGACGTCGGCGATCGCCCGCAGGAAGGCCGGCATGGACTCCGTGGACCAGAACACTCCCGAGATGAAGACCATCGGTAGGTAGATCGCGTTCACGATCGCCGAGGAGCCCTCGGCGCTCTTCACGAGCCCGGTGAGAGCGAGGCCGAGCGCTGCGAACGCCACCGTGCCGAGAAGCAGCGTGAAGACGAACGTGCCCGGTGACTGAGGGAGGTCGGCGTCGATCAGGAAGCGCCCGATCAGGAGCTGGATGACGGCCTCGAGCCCGATGACGAGAAGCGTCGAGCCGATGACCGCGCTCATGTAGATCCGCGGGGGGAGGGGCGTGCCGCGCACCCGCTTCAGAACGCCCGACTCTCTGCGTACGACGAGCTGGATCGCGAGGCCCGCGAACGCCGTCGAGACGATCCCGTAGCCGAGAAGCCCCGCCAAGAGGTACGTGCCCGCGTTGACGCCGCCGATGGTGTCGCTGTCGCCGTAGATCGACCCGAGCAGCACGAGGAAGATGATCGGGAGAAGGAACGTGAAGAACGCGGCCTCGCGGCTCCGCCAGAAGATCCTCTGTTGCGCGGCGAGCTCGTGGAAGAAGAGCCTCATCCGACCTCGGCCTCCTCGCGCGTCAGCTCCAGATACAGGTCCTCGAGCGAGCGGCGGCGCACCTCGATGTCCTCGAGCTCGAAGCCCTCGGCGAGCGCCTGGCCGGTCAGCTCGTGGAGGACGCGCGTCGGCTCGTCGGTTGCGACGACGAGCTCCTCGCCGTCGCGGCGGTAGCGAATCTCGACGCCAGTCGCGCCCGAGAGCAGCTCGCGGGGCGAGCCAGTGGCGACGATGCGCCCGTCGCGGAGGATGGCGAGGCGATCGGCGAGGGTCTGCGCTTCCTCCATGTAGTGCGTGGTCAGGAGGATGCTTTTGCCAAGCGCCCGCAGGTCCCGGATGGTCTCCCAGGCCTGGCGGCGCGCTGCCGGGTCGAAGCCGGTCGTCGGCTCGTCCAGGAAGATGAGCTCCGGATCGCCGATGAGCGCGAGCGCAAGGTCGAGGCGGCGCAGCTGTCCGCCCGAGAGTGTGCGGACGCGCGCTTCTCGCTTCTCGCCGAGACCCACGAGCTCGATTACCTCGCCGACGCCCCGCGCCCGCTCGTAATAGCCGGCGAAGAGCTCGAGGATCTCCCTGACGGAGAGAAGCGGATAGACGGCCGAGGATTGGAGGACGATGCCGATGCGGGCCCGAAACGCGCTGCCGCTGCGGGCCGGATCGGTGCCCAGCACCCGCACGGCGCCCTCGTCTCGGTCCCGGTAGCCCTCGAGGATCTCGACGGTGGTCGTCTTGCCGGCGCCGTTCGGCCCGAGGAGGGCGAACACCTCGCCGGCCTCGACGCGGAAGCCGACCCCGTGCAGGACCTCGCGTGCGCCGTACGACTTCTTCAGGCCGGAGACCTCGATCGCGCTCACGCGGCCAGAATACTGACCACCTCGCCGCAGGCCGCACCTACACTGCCGCCATGAAGGCCCTCGTCGCCGGAGCCTGCGTTTTTGCGCTCGCCGCCGTGGCGGGAAACGCGTCGGGTGCCTTTCAGTCCTCGGTGAGCCGAATCCCGCCGGACGTTCGCGAGCGAGCCGTCGGCTCGTCCTGGCGGCCGGGCTGTCCGGTGCCGCTCCGGAAGCTTCGGCTCGTCCGCGTCTCGATCCACAAGTTCGACGGCTCGAAGCAGCAGGCGCGGCTGATCATCCACCGGGCGCAGGCACATAAGATCGTCCGGGTGATGCACAAGCTCTGGCGCGCCGACTATCCGATCCGGCGCATGCGCCTCGTCGACGCCTACGGCGCGGACGACGACCGCTCGATGAAGGCTGACAACACCTCCGCCTTCAACTGCCGCTTCGTCGCAGGCACGAGCGACTGGTCGATGCACGCCTACGGGAAGGCGATCGACCTCAACCCGGTGGAGAACCCCTACGTCTCGGGTGACCACATCTCGCCGGAGAAAGGCACGAAATACGCCGATCGCTGCTGTCACAGGGCGATCGTCCATGCCGGCGACCAGGTCGTGCGCGCATTTGCTTCCGTCGGCTGGGGGTGGGGTGGCTCCTGGTCGGGCGACACCAGGGACTACCAGCACTTCTCGACGACCGGCGGCTAGCCGCTCGCGCCGAGCTGGTCGAGCAGCCACGCGCGCGCGTCGCCCTTGGCCTGCGCGTTCAGCTCGTGCTCCGTGTCGTACATCTCGAGCTTCTTCGGGTCGCTCGTCGCCGCGAATGCCTCCTGGGTGTTTTCGGGGCTCGGCCGCGTGTCCAGCTTCCCCGCCTGCAGGAAGACCGCGCTCGGCGCCGCGTGCGGGAGGTAGTTGACCGCGTCGATCGATTGCATGGCCTCCTCGTAGGCGGCGAGGTCGCCTTCGATGCCCTGGTCCTCCGCGAGCTGGCGCATGTCGCTCGAGAGGCGCGGGACGAGCGACATGAGGACGAAGGAGTGCACGCGCCGCTCGACCGCTGAGAGGACGCCGCCCAGTGAGCCTCCCCAGCTGAAGCCCACGTAGCCGAGCCGGCCCGGGTCGACGTCCGGCCGCGAGACGAGCAGGTCGATCCCGCGCCGCATCTCCTTCACCTCCTGGACGATCCCGTCCTTGTCCGAGGGCTCGAAGACGACGACGTCCTCGATCGGCGGCCGGGCGTAGGGCGGGTTGGGGAGAAGCGAGACCACGCCAGCCTTCGCCAGCTCGATGGCCTCGGTGTAGAAGGTGTACTTGGCGCCGGGTGCGCCGGGCATGAACTCGACCGCGGGGTAGGGCCCGTCGCCTTGCGGGGTGATGAGGAATGCATCGATCCGTCCTTCGGGTCCCGCGTAGGTGATGTCGCGCACGACGGCGCCGTCCTTCATCTCTGACTTCACCTCTTGCACATCGAGCGGCGCCGCGGCGTCGTAGTTGAACTGGCTCAGGAGGTCTGCGTCGACGGTCGTGGGGGAGGTCGAGACGGTTCCCCGCTCGCTGTCCCTGCTACCGCCGCAGGCTGCCACGAGGATTGTCAGTCCCAACAGGATCGGAAGCGCCCGCCTCACTGCGGGATAGGACGAGCCCACGCGCGGTTGGTTTGCCCTGGTTTACTTCGCTAAATGGGGCGCGCCCTCGTCATCGTCGACATCCAGAAGGACTACTTCCCCGGCGGCGCCCACCCGCTCGAAGGGCCTGAGGCTGCGGCCGCGTCGGCCGCGAGACTTCTCGAGGATTTCCGGGTGGCCGGCGACCCCGTCTTCCACGTCCGCCACATCTGGGACGAGGAGGAGGCGACCTTCATGCGGCCCGGAACGGACGGCGTGGAGATCCACGAGAGCGTCGCGCCGCAGGATGGGGAGACCGTCATCTCCAAGGAGCATCCGAACAGCTTCCGGGACACCGTGCTCGAGGACGAGCTCCGCAAGGCGGGCGTGGACGAGCTCGTCGTCTGTGGGATGATGACCAGCATGTGCGTGGATGCGACCGTCCGCGCAGCCGTCGACCTCGGCTTCGAGACGACGGTCGCCCACGACGCGTGCGCCACCTGCGAGCTCGACTTCGGCGGTGTTCCGATTCCCGCCGCCTACGTGCACGCGGCCTTTCTCGCGGCGCTCGCGGAAGGCTACGCGGCGGTCGTCTCGACCGACGAGATCGCCGGCTGAACCCAGGCGTCCACCAACTGCTCGCGTCCTCGTAGGTCGAGCGAGGATACTCCGCCCATTCGACCGATGGACGTGCCGCCAATTCACACCGCGCGTCTGGAACTCGTGTCGATGACGCCTGAGTTCATGGAGGCCGTACTCGCCGGCCGTCTTGCAGAAGCGGAAGAGCTCCTGGGCGCGGAGCTTCCGGCGGAGCCGGTCGACGAGGCCGTGGAGCGCTTTTTGGCTCGCAGGGTGCGTCAGCTGCGGGAAGAGCCCGAAATCCAGCGGTGGCTGGCACGCGCCATCGTCCGGAGGGAGGGAGGCCGTTCGATGATCGGGAACGTCGGCTTCCACGGACAGCCCGGCGTCAACGCGGCAGGCAGCGACCGGGCGCTCGAGATCGGCTACGGGATTCAGCCCGAGCAACGGAGGCAGGGCTATGCGACCGAGGCGGTGGAAGGACTGATCGGGTGGGCCCGGACGGAGGGCATCGACCATTTCGTCGCGTCAGTGTCACCCGACAACGAGCCGTCGCTCGCGATCATTCGTAAGCTGGGATTCGTGCGCACCGGCCAGCACATCGATCCGGAGGACGGTCTCGAGCACGTGTTCGAGCTCGTGGACTGAGCAATGCCGACGTTTCGCTATGTGGTGGCCGATGTCTTCACCGACACCCCGCTCGAAGGCAACGGTCTCGCCGTCTTCACCGACGCGCGCGAGCTCCCTGAAGAGACCCTGCAGCCGCTCGCCCGCGAGCTGAACCTCTCCGAGACGGTCTACGTCTATCCGGCCGAGGAGGGCGGTCACGCGCGGATCCGGATCTTCACGCCCATGGACGAGCTGCCCTTCGCCGGCCATCCAGTCCTCGGGACAGCCTTTGTGCTCGCCGCGCCGCTTCAGCTGCCGGAGATCGTGCTCGAGACCCGGAAGGGCCCTATTTCGGTGCAGCTCGAGCGCGAGGAGAACCGGATCAGCTTCGGCTGGATGAGCCAGCCGGTTCCGACGGTCGAGCCGTTCGCGGCCGCCGACGAGCTCCTCGCTGCCGTCGGCGTCGATAGCTCCGAGCTCCCCGTCGAGGCCTACGACAACGGCGCGCGCCACGTCTACGTCGCGCTCCCGAGCATCCGGGCCGTCGAGGCGCTCGAGCCCGACCTCCAGGCCTTGAAGCGCCTGCAGGGGATCGTCGGGACGAATTGCTTCGCCGGCGAAGGCGACCGCTGGAAGACGCGGATGTTCGCTCCGGCGGACGGCGTCCCCGAGGATCCGGCCACGGGCTCGGCAGCCGGCCCGCTCGCCTGCCACCTCGCCCGGCACGGGCGAATCTCGTTCGGCGAGGAGATAGTCATCTCGCAGGGGGCGGAGATCCGGCGCCCGAGCACGCTCTACGCCCGGGTCACGGGCTCGGCGGAGAAGATCGAGGGCGTGGACGTCGGCGGCTCGGCAGTCATCGTCGCCCGCGGCGAGTTCAAGCTCGCCTAGGCCCAGGCGACGTCGCGGATCTCCGGCAGCTCGACCGCGACCGCGCGCCAGAAGACGCCGCCGTCGCGCGAGACGTAGATGCGGTTCCGGGCCGCGTAGAGGACCTCGTCTGGACTCTCGCCGAGAGCGAGCGCCCTCCCGGGGGGCAGCCCGGCGCCGCGCTCGCTCCACGTGCTGCCGCTGTCATGGGAGACCATGAGTGGCGGACGGCGGTCCAGGAGGAGAACGATGGTCGAGCCCACGAAATCGATGTCCAGCACCTGGCCGGCGGCCCAGGGCGGCGTGAGGTCGAGCGGTCGCATCCGTTCCACCACGGCTCCTTCGTCGTGCTCGAGGAGCTCGTCCTCCTCGGCGCCGTCGCCGATGTCAACCGCGTAGACGCCGTCGTCGCAGCCGATCGCCGCCCTCATGCTGCGAGTAGCGCGCGCACGACCTCGCCCGCCAGCTGGGCCGCCGAGCGCGGGCCGTGGCGCTGGCGTCGGTAGGCGAGGTAGGCGGCCATGAACTTGTCGCCGGACCCGGTCGGGTCGCGCGCGTCGACCGGTCTCGCCGGCACGTGCTCCGCCAATCCGTCCGAGTAGATGACCGCCCCCCGGCTTCCCAGGGTCACGACGATCTCCGGCACGCCGAGCGACGCAAGCGACCGGTCGTCGAGCTCGAGCCCGAGCGCCTCGCCTTCGTGCTCGGAGAGCTTGAGAATGTCCACGTGGCGCAGAACCTCGGGGTCGTAGTCGGCGTCGACCCGCACCTCCCCTTTCTCGGCCGGGCGGACGAGTCCCTGCCCCTCGTAGGAGAGGACGCGGCCCCGGTGGAGGAGCGCTAGGGTTTCCGCCGGGAAGTCCGCTCGCGTGAGCGCTCCCGCATGTACCCAATCGGCGGGCCTGAGCGCGTCGTCGAGCCAGCTGCGCACGTCCTCGGGCGTCCAAGGTTCGCCGAGCTCCTCGATCTCCATCGTCCGGTGGTCGCCGTCGTTCTCGATGCGGAAGGTGATGGTGCGCTTCGCGGGGCGGGAGTACACCGGGATGCCGAGCGCGTGCAGGCCCCGGCCGCTGTCCTCGGGCGCGATCTTCGTCGCGATCAGCGACGGGTGGCCGAGCAGACGCAGGGCCTTGGCCGCGTAGAACGGCGCGCCGCCGAGGCGCGGAACGCCACCGTCAACGCGATCCAGCGAGACGAGCCCGACGACGCCGAGTTGGCGCATGCGCGTACCGTAAGCCCGCGACAAGGGCGAAGGCGAGGGCGAACGAGGGTAGCGAGGCGCCACCTGTGAAGTCGCCCGCTCCGGGGAAGCGCCCTACTGCGTCCACCCACCAGGCGGGGCCGGTCGGCTGGATCCACTGGTAGAGCGCCACACCGGCCAGCCAGGCGGCGATCCCGCTCCAGCGGATTCTCACGGGCTCGCGCGGCCCGCAGAGGAACTCGGCGGCGAGCACGCCGAACAGCGGCACGAAGAACGAGCCCAGCAGGAAGAGGAAGCTCTGGTACCGGCCGAGGTCGACGATCAGCGCGCCGCCGATCGCGAGGCCGCCGATGCCGAGGACAAGGAGGCGCTGAGGAGCCTCGGGGACGAGGTTCTGCACCGACACCGCTGCCGAGTAGACGTTGGCGAAGGGCTCGTCCGTCTCGTCGACGGTGAGCGCGACGAGGGCGAGCGCGCTCGCGATCCCACCGCCGGCGACGGACGTGAGGAGAGCAGTCGTGTCGGTCGTCCCTCGGGAAAGGAAGAGCAGTGCGCCGAGACCGTAGAGCCAGACGAGCGGGACGAAGTAGCCGATTGCGGTCCCCCAGAACGCGTGGCGGGGCCGGCGGGCGAATCGCGTGTAGTCGGCGGCGAGAGGAAGCCACGACGCCGCCATGGCCACCGTGAGGTCGACCCCTTGCCAGAACGTGAGACCACCTCCCGCGTCGGCATTCCAGAGCTCGCCGGTGCTCGCGCCGTCCAGCGCCCACCACGTGAGGTAGCCGACGGAGGCGGCCACCGCCCAGACAGCGAACCGCCGGACGTACGTGCGGACGAACGCGATCGGACCGGCGAGAGCGAGGACAAGCGTGATCGCGCCGAAGACGAGGACCCAGACCCAGCGCTCGCGGAAGCCGAAGACGCGCGCGGCGAGGGCGTTCGCCGCCGCCGCGATGACGATCAGCTCGAAGGTCGCCCAGCCGAGGTTCTGCACGACGTTGAGGACCGTCGGCGCGTACGAGCCGCGTTGCCCGAGCGGCTCCCGCATGAGCACCATCCCCGGCAGGCGCCGTTCGGCGCCGATGTAGCCCGCGAAGCCGAGGAGGGCGCAACCGATGACGGCGCCGACCACGATCGCGAGCATCCCGCGCTGCAAGCCCAGGCCGGCGAGGTACGTGCCGGCGACCAGGACGAGCAGGCTGATGCCGAGGTTCCCCCAGAGCAGGGTGAGGTCGCCGAGAGAGAGCGTGCGCAGCCGGTCGGGAACCGGTGTCACGCCCCATGTTCGCTCGTTCTCCATGCGCTCCCTTCGCTGGCATTACCCAGATCAGGTTCTCGGGTCAGGGCGTTTCGCCCACTCTCAGCCGCCGTGCGGCTCCCCGGTCGGTACTCGGACGAGTCTACCCGGCCACGATTGTCTCGATGCCGCCCGCGGCCCGCACGAGCGACTCGTTGTCGAAGAGGTACGCCACGGCGTTCTCCACCTCGTGAGCCGGCCCGTCGAGGGAGTCGGAGCCGCCCGCCCCGTTCAGCGCGTAGCGGATCGGGATCTCGTGCGTGACGACGAGCACCCTGTCGTGAGGTAGCTTCAGCAGGCGGCGGAAAGCCTGCGCATACCGCAGCGCGGCGTCGTCCAAGCTTTCTCCGCCCGGAAAGGGGACCTCCCGCGCGTGCGAGTGCTTCCAGGCGCGGTAGGCCTCGAGCGTCTCGCCCTCGAGTTCGCCGACGTCGATGTCGTCGAGCAGCGGCTCCTCCATGAGGGGGACGTGGCGCTCGGCGAGCGCGATCTCTGCGGTTTCCCTGGTCCGCGAAAAGCGCGTATGCAGGCAGACATCAAAGCCGATGTTGGCGATCTCCATGCCGAGCTTGTGGGCCTGTGATCGCCCGTCCTCGGTGAGCGGCACGTCGACCGACGGGTCGCCGTTGATCCGCCGCTCGAGGTTGAGGACTGACTCACCGTGCCGGGCGAAGACGAAGAGCCGCATCCCCGGGAGGCTAGATGACGAACGCTTCTTCTCGGGGTTCGCCCTGCGCGAAGCGAGCCGCCGAGAAAGCGGAGAGGTCGAGCGTCGGCTTGGCGCCGATCACCCGTTCGGCGAGATGCTCGCCGACCGCCGGGCTCTGCTGGAAGCCGTGGCCGGAGAAGCCGGTCGCGTAGAGGAATCGCGACGGCTCGGCCGCCTCCCCGACGATCGCGTTGTGATCCGGGCTCATCTCGTAATAGCCCCACCACGACGACTGGATCGGGAGCTCCTCAAGCATTGGCAGCCGGCGCATCCCCTGCGTGGCGACGCCCTCGATCGTCGGCTCGCGGCCACCGAAGACGAGGCCGGGGCCTTCGCGGTGGAAGTAGAAGCCGGTCGAGAAGTCGACCGTGAGCGGGACGACGTCGGGCACCCCCGGAGCCTCGGGCGTGTAATGCATCCACCGCACCTCCCCCTCCACGGGAAGGTTCATGCCGACCAGTGCGGCCACGTCCTTGGACCAGACACCCGCGGTGCAGACGACCGTGTCGGTCTTAATACGCCCCTCGGTCGTGTCGACGCCGAGAATCTTCGAGCCGAGGACAGGGATACGCGTCACGTCGACGCCTTGCTTGATCCGCACCCCCTTCTCGGCAGCCGCCGCCGCGTAGCCCCGGACGACCGCCTCCGGCGTAGCGAAGCCGTCGCGCGGGCAGTAGGTCGCGCCTCGAAGGCCCTCGGTGCTCACCTGCGGGACGAGCTCGAGCACCTCGTCGAGGGTCACCTCGGTCGAGAGCACGCCGAGCGAGCCCTGCAAGCGGACGGCCTCGCGGAAGCGGCCCACGTCGTCGTCCGAGTCGAGCAGGAAGAGGTAGCCCGTCTCGCGGAAGTCGATGTCCGTTCCGATCTTCTGTTCGAAGTCGCGGAACTCGACGAGCGAGATGAGCGCGATGCGGATGTTGATCTCGTCGGCGAACTGCGCGCGGATGCCTCCCGCGGATTTGCTCGTCGACCCGCTCCCGAGGGTCTCGCGCTCGCAGAGCGCGACGTCCGTCACCCCGAGCTGCGCGAGGTGGTAGGCCGTGCTCGTGCCCATGGCGCCGCCGCCGATGATCACGACCTGAGCCGAGTCTCCAGGCACGGACAGATTCTTCCTCGTTGACGGGACGGTGCGGGCAGGCAAGAGTCACGCCATGGAGGGACGCGTCTCCATCGTCACAGGCGCCGGACGCGGCATCGGCCGCGCGACGGCCGTCGCGCTGGCCTCCCGAGGCGCGCGAGTGCTCGGCGTCTCACGGACCGAGGACGAGCTCGCCTCCCTTGCCGACGAGGCGCCGATCGAGGTCCTCGCGGAGTCGGTCGCGACGGAAGAGGGCTGCGAGCGCATCGTCGCCGAGGCGCGCAGCCGGCTCGGCCCGGTCGAGATCCTCGTTCTCAACGCGGGGATCGGCTCCGGCCACGAGCGAGAGATCTGGGCGCAGAAGACCGCTGTCTGGCGCGAATCGATGGCGGTGAACCTCGACGGCCCGTTCTTCCTCTCCCGCGCGGTATCTCCTGACATGAAGGAAGGAGGCTGGGGCCGCATCATCATGGTCAGCTCCACCTCCGGCGAGATCGGGTCGCCGAGGACGTCCGCCTACACGGCCTCGAAGCACGGGCTCATGGGCCTCATGCGCTCGGCCGCGCAGGACCTCGGACCCTTCGGCGTTACCTGCAACGCCGTGCTGCCGGGCTGGGTGCGGACCGAGATGGCGGAGCGCTCCGCCCGGATGGAGTCCGAGCGGCGAGGCGTGACCGTCGAGGAGGTATGGGCGGAGCGGGCCGCCGCCTACCCAGGGAACCGCGTCGTGACGCCCGAAGAGGTGGCGGAGGTGATCGCCTTTCTCGCGAGCGACGCGGCGAGCGGGGTGAACGGCGAAGGCGTCACAGTCGCGCTCGGCGGCCTGTGGTGAAATCGCACGGCTTAGGATGAGTCCGTGAGCAAGGTTGCCTCCGAGCCGTTCGGACTGTCCGACGAGCAGCGCGAGATCCAGGCGCTCTGCCGTGAGTTCGCGCAGCGGGAGATCCGCCCGATCTCCCAGGCCGTCGACCAGGCCGACACGGAGATGCCGTGGGAGGTCTGGTACAAGGCCGCCGAGGTCGGGATCACGTCCTTCATGCTCCCCGAGGAGTACGGAGGCGGCGGTATGACGGACTGCCTGACCGGCTGCATCGTCCAGGAGGAGCTCTGCTGGGGTTGCTCCGGGATCGGCAACCTCGTCACCTCGGGCGGCTTCTTCGCCGAGCCGGTGCTCGCGCTCGGCAGCGATGAGCAGAAGCGCCGCTGGATCGAGCCGCTGACCGGCGAAAAGCCCGTGCTGACAGCACTCGCCACCACCGAGCCGGCCGCCGGCTCGGACGCGGCGTCGATCCAGACCACCGCGACGAAGTCGGCCGAGGGCTATGTCCTCCGCGGACAGAAGAGCTGGATCTCGAACGGCGGCGTTGCGGACTTCTACGTCGTCTTCGCGACCGTCGCACCCGGCAAGCGCTCGAAGGGCGTGACCGCGTTCGTCGTCGAGAAGGGCGACCAGGGAGTCAGCTTCGGCGCGCCGATGAAGAAGATGGGCCAGCGCGCGATCCTCAACGCGGAGATGTTCCTCGAGGACACCGAGTTGCCCGCCGATCGGCGCCTCGGCGACGAGGGCCAGGGCTTTTACGGGCTCATGCACACGTTCGATCGCTCGCGTGTGACTCTGGGCGCGGCGGCGACGGGCCTCGCGCGTGCGGCGTTCGAATACGCGGTCGAGTACTCGAAGTCCCGCGAGCAGTTCGGGAAACCGATCGCAGAGCACCAGGCCGTCGCCTTCCGGCTCGCGGACATGGCGACGCGCGTCGACGCGTCGCGCCTCCTCGTCTGGCGAGCAGCACGCAAGCTGGACGGGGGCGAGCCGGCCTCGCTCGAAGCGGCGATGGCGAAGCTCTTCGCCTCCGAGACGGCGATGTGGTGCACCTGGGCGGCGGTGCAGACGCTGGGCGGCTGGGGCTACTCGCGCGAGTACCCGGTCGAGAAGTGGATGCGGGACGCCAAGCTCGAGGAGATCGAGGAAGGCACGTCCGACATCCAACGCCTCATCATTTCGCGACGCCTCCTCGAGTCTTGAGCCGGGACCTCCGGCCGCTCTTCAATCCCCGCTCCGTTGCGATCCTCGGGGCCTCCAACGACCCTGCGAAGTGGGGCAACCGGCTCGCGCTCGGCGCCCTCCGGGGAGAGGGAAGCCGCGCCATCTACCTCGTGAACCGGAACGGCGGCGAGATCCTCGAGCGGCGGGCCTACCCCACGCTGGCAGATCTTCCCGAAGCGCCGGAGCTCGTCGTGCTGTCGGTTCCCGCCGACGGGTTCGAGGACGCCGTCGACGCATCGCTCGCAGCGGGCGCCAAGGCGCTCGTCGGGATCACCACCGGACTCGGAGAGACAGGCGACGTGGGCAGGGCCCGGGAAGCCGCGATCGTCGAGCGCGTTCGGGCCGCGGGCGCCGTCCTTCTCGGGCCGAATTGCCTCGGGATCTTCGACTCCGCGACGAGCCTCGACCTCGGCTGGAGCGAGCTCCAGGGCGGCTCGATCGGCCTCGTCTCCCAGAGCGGCAACCTCGCGCTCGAGCTCGCATTGCTTGCCGAGGACTACGGGCTCGGCTTCTCGCGCTTCGCGTCGCTCGGAAACCAGGCCGACCTCGAGGCGGCCGAGCTCGTCCGCAGCCTGATCGACCACGAGCCGACCCGCGTGATCACGCTCTACTGCGAGGACTTCCGCGACGGACGGGCCTTCGCACGCGCGGCGAAGGAAGCCGTCGATGCCGGGAAGCCCGTCGTGCTCCTCACCGTCGGTGGCGGGAAGGTCAGCGCCCAGGCCGCGAGGTCGCACACGGGCGCCCTGGTCAGCAGCGCCACGGCAGTCGAAGCCGCCTGCCGAGCGGCGGGCATGCAGCGGGTGCGCTCGCCGCGTGAGCTCGTCGACCTCGCGCAGGCCGAGCTCGCGCGGGTTCGGCCGCGCGGCCGACGGGTCGTCATCGTGGGCGACGGCGGCGGGCACGGGATCGTCGCCTCCGACGTCGCCGCCGCCGAGGGCCTCGACCTTCCGCCGCTCTCGGACGGCCTGCAGGCGCGGATCGCCCCGCACCTTCCCGCTGCGGCGCCCACGCGCAACCCCGTCGATTTCGCGGGTGCCGGCGAGCAGTTCCTCACGATCTTCGAGGAGGTGGCGCGGCTCATCCTCGAGTCCGGAGAGGTGGACGCGGCCCTCGTGACGGGCTATTTCGGCGGCTACAGCGAGTTCTCGGACGAGTTCCAGGCAGAGGAGACCGAGATCGCGCTCGGTATGGCGCGCGCGGCAGCGGACAGCGACCGGGCGCTCGTCGTCCAGTCGATGTACCCGCGCTCGCCCTCGCTCGTCGCGCTGCGAGCGGCGGGCGTGCCCGTCTACCGCGAGATCGAGGCGGCGGCCTGGGCCCTCGCGCGGCTCGCGGACCAGGCGGAGCATTCCCCCCGCGGCGTTCCCGAGCTTCCGCAGCGCCTGGACGGACCACGGCCCGACGGTTACTGGGAGTCACGGGAGCTCCTGGCGTCCGCGGGTATCGAGTTTCCGTCCGCGCGGCGGGTGGCCGACTTCGACGAGGCGCGTGCGGCTGCAGCCGAGCTCGGCTATCCGGTCGTCGTCAAGGCGCTCGGGCTCTTGCACAAGTCGGACGTCGGCGGCGTCCTGCTCGGCATCGAGCACGAGCGGGCTCTCGAGGAGGCGTTGGTAGGAATGGCAACACTGTCAGGCGAAGGGTTCTCCGTCGAGCGGATGGCGCCGGTGGGCGACGGCGTCGAGCTCATCACCGGCTCGATCCAGGATGCGCGCTTCGGCCCGGTGGTCCTCGTCGGCCTCGGAGGTGTCTACGCGGAGTTGCTGGACGACACGGCTGCGGCCCTCGCTCCCGTCGACGCCGCGCAGGCCGAGGAGCTCATCCGGGCTCTTCGCGGCTCGCGGATCTTGCACGGCGCGCGGGGACGGCCGCCCATGGACGTGGCGGCGGCGGCAGAGGCGGTCGCCGCGCTCTCGCGCCTTGCGGCGTCCCGTCCCGACCTGGCCGAGATCGAGATCAACCCGCTGCTCGTGACCCCCCACGGAGCGCTTGCTCTCGATGCGCGCGCTCTGAGCGGGGAGAATGGCGCCGATGCTCGCTGAAGGAACCTTCGAAGGGAAGGTCGCGCTCGTCACCGGCGGAGGCAGCGGCCTCGGACGCGCCTTCGCGCTCGAGTTCGCGCGTCTGGGGGCCGCCGTCGTTGTCGCAGGCCGCCGGCCGGAGCCGTTGGACGAGACCGTCGGCTTGATCGAGGGCCAGGGCGGGAAGGCGCTGGGCCAGCCGACCGATGTGCGCGACCCCGAGCAGGTGGACGCCCTCGTCGCCGCGGCGGTAGATCGGTTCGGGCGGGTCGACGTCCTCGTGAACAACGCCGCGGGCAACTTCGTCGTCAAGGCGGAGGACCTCTCTCCGAACGGTTGGCGGGCGGTCGTCGCCATCGTCCTCGACGGCAGCTTCCTCTGCTCGCGCGCGGCCGGCCGGCAGATGATCGAGCAAGGCGACGGCGGTGCGATTCTCAGCGTGATCGCGAGCTATGCGTGGACGGGGGGGCCGGGCACGATTCACTCGGCCGCGGCGAAGGCCGGCATCGTCGCCATGACGCGGACGCTCGCGGTCGAGTGGGCTCCGCACGGGATCCGCGCGAACTGCATCTGCCCCGGGCCAACGGACACCGAGGGCGCCGGCCAGGCGCTCTGGCCCACGGATGAGGACCGGAAGCGCGTGGCCGCGACGGTTCCCGCGGGCCGGCTCGCCACGACGGAGGAAGTCGCGTGGTGGGCGACGGCTCTGTGCTCACCCTACGCCGGTTACGTCACCGGCGAGACCCTCACCATCGACGGCGGGCACTGGCTCGAGCAGGACTCCTACATGCCCGCGCTCGGCAAGACGCCACGCTAGCTCAGTCAGCGGCCGCCGGTGCAGGGTCCGGCTGTTCGCCTTTGAGAGGAGGCGCGTCGCCGATGCCGGATGGAAGAACGCGCAGGGCGTCCACGGGGAGATGGAGCTGCACCGGCGTCCCCTGTTCGTAGGCGATGCCGCCGCCTGTGTTCTGCACGAGTGCCTGGAGTGCCTCCCCCGTGGCCGCCCGGACGATCACCTGGATCGCGGAGCCGACGTAGACGACGCGCTCGACCATCGCAGGGATGCGGTTCGGCCCGGAGGGAGCACTGTGGTCCTCAAGCTCGATCCGTTCAGGGCGGATGACGATCTTCGCCTCGCCCGTGACGTCCTGCTCGGTGCCGCGCGTCTCGAGCTCGTAGCCGTCGAGAGCCACGCGGCAGGCGCTCCGCGCGGTGCTGACGATGCGCGCCTCCATAAGATTGGAGACGCCGAGAAAGTCGGCGACGAACAGCGTCTCAGGGTCCTCGTACACGTCCTGTGGTGCACCGACCTGCTCGATCTGCCCTCCGTTCATGACCGCGAGGCGGTCCGACATCGTGAGCGCCTCCTCCTGGTCGTGCGTGACGTAGAGAAAGGTGATGCCGACTTCCTGCTGCAGCGACTTGAGCTCGATCTGCAAAGCCTTACGGAGCTTCGCGTCGAGTGCGCCGAGAGGCTCGTCGAGGAGAAGGACCGCGGGATTCAGCACAAGTGCCCGGGCGAGCGCGACGCGCTGCTGCTGTCCCCCCGAGAGCTGCGACGACTTGCGCCGCTCGTAGCCGGAGAGCTGTACGAGCTCGAGCGCCTTGCCGACGCGCTCGCGGATCTCCGCCTTCGGCCGCTTCGCGCGCTTCAACCCGAAGGCGATGTTGTCGTAGACGTTCAGGTGCGGGAAGAGTGCATAGTTCTGGAAGACCGTGTTCACGTTGCGCTGGTGGGGCGGCGTGTACGCGACATCTGTCCCGTCGAGGAGGATCTGACCCGAGGTCGGCCGCTCGAAGCCCGCAATCATCCGGAGGGTCGTCGTCTTTCCGCAGCCCGAGGGGCCAAGGAGGGAGAAGAACTCTCCACCCGGCACGTGCAGGTCGATCGCGTCGACGGCGCGCACCTCAGCGAACTCCTTCGTCAGGCCACTCAGTTCGATCTCGCCTCGTCCCATGGTCTCTCAGGCTACGTGAGGTTGAATGCCCCGCCGATGTCCTCCGACGCCTTACCCGCCAGCCGTTCTCCGCGGGTGAAAAAGCGCCATGTGAGGAAGCCGAGGGTGACGATGAAGAGGGTCGACACCATCATGATCGTGGCGATCGCGTTCACGGAGGGCAAGGGCGCCGCCCGTGTCGCCGCGTAGATCTGGATGGGGACGGTGTCCGTCTCGCCGCCTTTCGACAGCCACTGGCTGATGACGAAGTCGTCGGCGGAGATGGCGAAGACGATCGCGGCGGAGGCGACGATCGCGGGAGTCAGGAGTGGCAGGAGGACGCGCGTCAACGCCACGAAGGGAGAGGCCCCGAGATCGGCCGCGGCCTCCTCGTACTGGCGTCCGATGGAGAACAGACGTCCGCGGACGATGACGACGACGAACGAGATCGAGAAGGTCACGTGGCCGAGGATCTGGGCGAGCGTTCCCGTGTGGATGAACGTGAAGAGCTCGCTGAACACGAGCAGGAGCGACACCCCCATGACGATCTCTGGCGTGACGAGGGGAAACAGCATGATGAAGTTGGACGTTCCGGAGCCACGTCCGTGCCAGCGCGCAAGGCCGAGCGCGAGGAGGACGCCGAGAGGGACTGCGATGAGAACGTCTGCGCCGGCGAGCTTGAAGCTCTGGATGAGTGCGTGGCGGAGCGTCGGGTCGTGCCAGACGGAGTCGACCGGGTCGCCCCAGTACCAGCGCGTCGAGAACGAGTCCCACACGGTGCGCGAGCGTGTCGCGTTGAAGGAGAACTGCACCGCGATGAGCACGGGAACGATCGACCAGAGAATGTAGGCCCAGGTGACGAAGACCAGGAAGCGTGGCTTCCCCCAGGGATTGCGCAGCCAGCCGCGCACTCGGGCGAGAGCCGACGGCCGGCGTGGCTGCGCTCTCGGCTCAGCGACGGCGGTCATAGAGCTCCGACCGCCCCGACGTCGCGCTGCGCGCGGTGAATGCTTCGCAGGTAGTAGAGCATCAACAAGGTGAGGAATGCAGCGAGGACGATCGTGAGGGCGGCGCCGATCGTGGGCTGCGGGCCGCCGTGGAAGTACAAATCGATCTGGTTGCCGATCATCGACGTCTTCGGCGATGACGAGACGATGTTCGGTGTGTAGTAGTCGCCGAACATCGGCAGCGTGATCAGGACGGCGCCGCCGAGGATCCCCGTTTTAGACAGAGGGAGCGTGACCTGGCGGAACGCGCTCCAGGGGCTTGCTCCGAGGTCGCGCGCCGCCTCGAGGTGGCTACGGTCGATGCGGTCGAGGGAGGCGAAGAGAGGCAGGATCAGATACGGGATGTAGCCGTACACCAGCGCGAAGATGACTGTCGAGGAGTTCCCTCCGAGCCAGTCCCGCGGCTCACTCAGGACATGCGTGAACATGAGGAATCGGTTCACGTAGCCGTCTGCCTGCAGCAGGTTCACCCAGGCCAGCATTCGCATCATGTAGCTGATCCACAGCGGGAGAATGATGAGGATCAGGATGAGCCCCTTCCATCTGCCCGCATGGCGCGCCGTGTAGTAGGCGACCGGATAGCCGATCAGCAGGCAGAGGGCGAGCGAAGCGGCGACGTAGACGACCGTGCGGATCCAAACGTCGAACCAGATTCCGCCCGGGGCGAGCCGGTGGAACACCTCCGCCAGCCACCCGACGTTCCACTCGAGCGGGTTCCAGATCGGAACAGGCTGGAAGAGAATCGGGTCGACCGTGCCCAGCGCGACGCCCAGCACCGCGTAAAACGGCACTACGAATAGGAGAACGAGCCAGACGATGCCCGGGGAGGCGAACCCGGGCCAGAGCCAGCGACGGTACACGGAGCCCTAACGCTCGCGCGCCAAGTCCATCAACTTCCTCCGGCGAGGAAGTTCGAGTACCCGTCCTCCCAGAGCTGCTGTCCCTTGGAGGTGAGGGTTCCGTACTGGAGCGAGTCAGGCCCGAGGTCGGCGTCTGTGAGGACGCTGTTCGCGAGATTCTCCGGCACGACGCCTTTCTTGAGCAGCGTCTCAGGATCGATTTCGTTTAGCGGTGGCTGGTAGCCGTTGAAGTCGACGAAGTTCTCGTAGGCGACGCCGTTGTCGAGGAGGTAGTTGAGAAAAAGATGTGACAGAACCGGCTTCTTCGTCGTCGAGCAGATTGCGAAGCAGTCGTTCTGCACCGGCACCTTCCCGTGTTCAGGTTTCCAGTAGCCCAGCGCGCTCGCCGGGGTGCCCTTCGGCAGGTAGTAGATGTACCCGGCGATCATGTCCCCCGACCACGCCTGGTGAAGCCAGCTGGACCCCTCCGGCACTGACTGATACTGGATGTCGTCGACCTTGATGTTGCAGACGCCGTAGAGCTCCTTGAGGTCGGACACTGCCTGGTTGACCAGCGCGGGGTCCTCGGTGTTGATGTCTGTGATTCCCTTGCGCAGGAGCGCCATGCCGATGGTCTCGCGGTTTTCGGATAGCAACGCCACCTTGCCCTTGTAGGCTTGGGACTGCCAGAAGATGTCCCAGGGCTGTGCCATTCCGGGGATGTCTTCCGTGATCTTGTCCGTGCGCCACGCGATGCCGGTCGCGTAGCAGGTGTAGGGCACTGTGTAGTGGGATCCCCCGTCGTAGAAGGGATCGACGAGTTGCGGCCAGATGTTTGCCTGGAGGTTCGGGATGTAGTCGAGGTTGAGCGGCTTGACGAGCTTGCCGGCTACGCCGATGTCGAGGGTGTCGGGTGTGATCTCCATCACATCCGGCTGCACGGCACCGGAAGCGAGCCGCTGGAGCCCTGAGTTGATGTTGTCGAACGGTGTGTACTGCACCTCGACGTCGTACTTGGCCCCGAACTCCTTGAGGAGCTTCTTGTAGAAGTAGGCGGGATAGTTGTAGACGGTGAAGGTGCCGCCCGTCTCGGGTTCGAGACCAGACTCGATTGGATCCTCCCAGAGCGGCAATGTCACGCGCTTGTCTGGGCGGGCCAGCGGCAGGCCCCCGGGGCCGACCGGTTCCCCGCTGGTTCCCGTGGCTTCGGCGACGCTCGTGGTGTTGCCGCAGGCCGCGAGGAGGCCTCCCGCGCTGGAGAGGGCTGCAGCGGTACCTGCGCTCCGCAGGAGGAAATCGCGCCTACTCAGGTAGCCGGGCCGTCTTTCCTTCGGATGATGCGTCATCGAACCCCCTTCTCGTTCATTCGCCGCAAACGGTGGGGCAATGTCTCACGGAAATCTGCTTCTTTCAAGTGAGACGCGCGCCGGTCAGCTGAGATAGCTGTAGATCAGGCGCTGGAAGTGCTGGATCAGGTGCTCGCTCGTCGGCAGGAGCCGGCCATGCTCGACCATGCCCGACTCGAGACCGGCGTGCACCGACTCCACGAGCCCGTTGTCTTCGAGCCCGACCTGCTCGTTGAAGGCGATCATCTCCTCGATCGTCTTCTGCGGCACCTCCTCGGAGAAGAAGTAGTCATACGTGCCGAGCGTGCGCCGCTCGTCGATCGGGAACCAGGCGCCGGCGTTCATGTTCGGCGGGCCGGGGATGATGTCGACGGTGAAGTTCGGGAAGACGAAGACCGAGGTGCTACGGTCGATCTCGCCGGTCGCGTCGTACGGCGCCGCCTTCCTGCCCTCGAGCACAGAGCTGCGCACCGGGCCCTTCTGGGTCGAGACGTAGCCGGAGGACGCGAGCGCGTACTCGTCCGGGTCGACGTTGATCACCGACGAGAAGCCTGGGTGCGCGACCGGGCAGTGGTAGCACTCGAGGTAGTTCTCGACCGCGATCTTCCAGTTCGCTTCGATGACGTATTCGCCGCGGTGATGGAACTTGAGGCCTTCCAGGTCGATGCCCGTCTCGGCCACTGTCTCGGGCAGGACGCCGAGCGTTTCGCCCAGCGAGTCGGCCTCGAGGTCGACGTTCACGAAGATGAACGGCCCCCACGTGTCGACCTGTACGGGGAAGAGCGAGAAGTTGTCGGCGTCGAAGCCCGGCTCACGCTCGGAGCGCGGCGCCTTGAGGAGGCAGCCGTCGAGCCCGTACGTCCACGCGTGGTAGGGGCACTGCAGCGTCTCGCGGTGCCCGGAGCCCTGCATGACGACGTGGCCGCGATGGCGGCAGACGTTGACGAAGCCCTTGAGCTCGCCGTCCTTGTCCCGGACCAGGACGACCGGGATGGTCCCGGCCTTGGTGGCGAAGTAGTCGCCGGGCTCGCGCACCGCGGCCGTCACGCAGGCGTACTGCCAGGTGTGTTTGAAGATCCGCTCCCGTTCGAGCGCGAGGATGGCGCTGTCCGAGTACCAGCCCGCGGGCAGCGTGTAGCCGGCCTCCAGTCGCTCGCTGATCTCGCTGAACATCTCTCTCAGCATAACCCGCCGCCCTGGCGGCTCAGCTTTCCTGCGGTTCCCAGTCGGGCTCGAAGGGCTTGCCCGCCACGCCGCCGATCATGAGGACGAGCGTCGGCGTCTCGAGAGCGGTTCCGGCCCGTTGCACGTCGGGCTCGAGGAAGAGCAGCTCGCCTGCGCCGAGCTCGATCTCCTCGCCGTTGCAGGTGAAGCGGACGCGTCCTTGCACGACGGCATAGAGCTCCTGCTGCCCGCCGAAGGAGACCTCTTCGTGCGGGACGACGACCTCCTCGCCGGCCTCCCCGTGGCACGCGTTCACCCCGAACGCCTCGATGCCGAAATGCTCGCGCACGGAGTGCCAGCGGGCGCCATAACCCTCGTCGTCGGTCCACTCCTGCCAGTAGTCGGGGCCGCCGGCGAGCCCGGCCGGAGGGATCTCCGCAATCCGCGCGGTCCGCCAACGCTCAGTCAACGTAGGGCTCCACGCCGCGCTTCAGGAGACCGCGGGCGAGGATGAGGCGTTGGATCTCACTCGTCCCCTCCCAGATCCGGTCGACGCGGACCTCGCGCCAGAAGCGGGCGACCGGGTTCTCGGTCATGTAGCCGCGGCCACCGAGGATCTGGAGCGAGCGGTCGACGATGCGGCCCGCTGCCTCGGACGCGAAGAGCTTCGCCGCAGCCACCTTCCCGTGGACGATCTTGCGGTCCTCGTACGAGTCGAACGCGTGCGCCGCGTGGTACGTGAGGAGCCGCGCTGCGAGAAGCTCCGCGAGGGAGTCGGCGAGCTGGAAGGAGACGCCTTCGTGCTCGGCAATGGGCTTCCCGAAGGCGACGCGTTCGAGCGCCCAGTCGCGCGCGATGCCGAGCGCGCGTTCCGAGGCGCCGCAACAGCGCGCCGCGATGAACAGGCGCTCGACGAGGAACCACTCCTTCGCGCCCTCGTTGCCGCCCGCCGGCACGCGGTTCTCGTCGGGCACTCTGCAGTCGCGGAGGACGAGCTCAGGGTGGTGATCCAGGTAGGGGTCGTGCAGGAAGCCCGGGACGCGCGTGAGCTCAAGCCCGGGAGTGCCCGGCTCGACGATGAAGAGGGTCTGCTCGCCGTCGACGACCGCGAGGACGATGTAGAAGCCCGGGTTGCCCTCGCTCGTCACGAACCACTTCTCGCCGTTCAGCACCCACTCGTCCCCATCGCGGACGGCCGTGGCGGCGACCGCACTCACGTCCGAGCCGGCGCCGGGCTCCGTCACCGCCCAGGCCTCGCGGTACTCGCCGCGCAAGATGGGGACGACCCAGCGGTCGCGCTGTTCGGGAGTCAGGATCTCCCAGAGCTCGGCCGGGCCGCGGTCGACCACGGCGAAGCCGAGCCCGTTCGTCGCTTTGCCGGACTCCTCCTCGAGCGCCACCTGGCCGAGCATGCTGAGCCCGGCGCCTCCGGCCTCCTCGGGCATGTTCAGCATCGAGAAGCCTGCGGCGCGCGCCTTCTTGCGCACCTCGTCGACGGCGGCGAAGTCGATCTCGCCCGCGGTGGCGATCCTCTCTTCCAGCGGGAACACCTCGTCGGCGACGAAGCGCCCGACGCGCTCCTTCAACTCGGCGATGTCGGGGGGAAGCTCAGGGACGACCATGGTCGGGGATCTTGACGTGTCGAGGGGGTCGCGGTAAACCGGGGTCGGTGACAACCGTTCGAATCGCGTGTGCGCAGATAGCTCCGGTGGTGGGCGATGCCGAGGGGAACCGGCAGCGCGCGCACGGGGCTCTGAAGGAGGCGGTCGGCGCGGGAGCGAGGATCGTCCTCCTCCCCGAGCTCGTCACGTCCGGCTACGTCTTCGAGTCGGTGGAGGAGGCGCGAGGGCTGGCCCAGCCGGCGGACGGCCCGGCGCTTTCGGACTGGGCCGAGGAGGCCGCGCGCGGGGATGTGGTGGTCGTGGGCGGCTTCGCGGAGCTCGGCGCGGATGGCGCGGTCTACAACTCGGCGGCGGTCTTCGGGCCGGCCGGGCTGCTGGCCGTCTACCGGAAGGCGCACCTCTGGGACCGTGAGAAGCTCTGCTTCGAGTCGGGCGCCGAGGCGGCGCCGGTCGTCGAGACGCCGTTCGGCCGGATCGGTGTGGCGGTCTGCTACGACCTCTACTTCCCGGAGCTCACGCGCGGGCTCGCTCTCGCCGGCGCCGACCTGATCGCTCTGCCGGCGAACCTCCCGTTGTTCCCACGCCCGGAGGGCGAGCGGCCCGTCGAGATCGCCCTCGCCCAGGCGACGGCGCACATGAGCAAGGTCTGGGTCGCGGTCTGCGATCGCACCGGGCCCGAGCGGGGCGTCGAGTGGACCGGCGCGAGCTGCATCGTCGACCCGGACGGCTGGCTCGCAGCAGGCCCGGTGGACGGGCACGGCGAGGGGATTCTCTATGCGGACTGCGACCTCGCTCTGGCGCAGGAGAAGGCGTGGGGCGAGCGGAACGACGTGCGCGGCGACCTGCGTCCCGAGCTCTACGCGAGCGAGCGGCCCGCGAGCGACCCCTCGAGAATCGCCTCCTCGAGCGAGCGCGGCGCGAGCCGGTCGCCCGCCTCGACGGCACCCTGAAGCTCCAGCTCGCGGACGGGCATGCGTCCGAGCGCGAGCACGAGTGCGTCGGCATCCATGAACGCCTCGAGCTCGGGGGCGAAGATGTTCGTGAAGCTGGCCCGCCCGCCGTCCCACGTGGCGAGCTCGAGGTGATGCCAGACCTCGATTCCGGCCCGGTAGAGACGCGCGGCATAGAGGTTGCGCTGGTAGGCGTGCAATGTCTCGCCGAATGCCGCCGATCCGACGGCGAGCGCTACCTCGTGGCCGCTCGCCGCCAGGAGCTCGGACGCATCCAGCCCCGAGGCGTCTCCGCCCCAGTCGGCGACCACGACCCGCTTCCCATCGGGGCGGCTGCCGCGCAGAACGTCCCACGCGGTCGAGAATCCGTCTGAGAGGGGAAGGTCGGGGACGTACGGCCGCGCGCCGGTGGCCAGGATGACGGCGTCGGCATCCGGCGGCTCCTCCACGTGCTCGCCGAGGCGCAGGTCGACGCCGTCGAGCAGGCCTTCGTAGTTCCGTAGGAGAGACGCTGCGAGCTCCGCGTGGCCCGGAGCAGCGCCGGCCAGCTCGATCTGTCCGCCCAGTCGGATCCTCGACTCGTAGAGGACGACGTCGTGGCCCGCCGCATGCGCCTCCGCCGCTGCCGCCATCCCTGCGGGGCCGCCGCCCACAACAGCGACTCGCTGCCGCCGCGCGGCGCGAACCGGCTTCCACGTGAGCTCGCGTCCGGTTCGCGGGTTCTGGGCGCAGGCGATGGGGATCCCAGCGTGGTAGTGGGCGATGCAGGTGTTGCAGCCGATACAGCGGAGAACGTCGTCGGCGCGGCCCTCGCGAGTCTTGCGCGGCAGGTCGGGGTCCGTAATGAGCGCACGCGTCATCCCGACTGCGTCGGCGACTCCGCCCGCAATGAGCCGGTCGGCCGTTTCCGGGTCGACGATGCGCGAGGTCGCGATCAAAGGAGGGCCGACCCGGAACGGCGCCGCGAACCCTGCGATGGCGCTCTCCTCGACCGGTGGCGGCGGGACGATTCCCGTCGAGCCGCGGTAGGTGGACGAGTCGCCAAGGGCGATCGAGAGGTAGTCGACGAGGCCGGCGAGCTCGGGCGCGACGGCCACGGCGGCCTCAGAGTCGGCCGAGAGCCGGACGCCGAGCGCGAGCCCGTGTGCTGCCTTCCGCACGGTCTCCACGACGGCGACGAGGAGTTGCGGCCCCGTCGCCCACTCGTCCTCCCGGAGGTTGAGCCCCGGGGTGAAGAACTGCGCGAAGAGGTAGCCGTGCGCGGCCGAGAGCTCGATCCCGTCGAGCCCGCCCTCGGCCGCGAGCTCGGCAGAGCGGGCGTACCCGGCGACGATCGCGTCGATCTCGGCGGACGTGAGAGCCCGGGGCTCGACGTGGAAGCGCTGGCTGGGGATCGCCGAGGGTGCAACCGCGGCCGGCCTGGGCGGAGAGGCGATCAGCTCGCGACCGCCGTGAAAGAGCTGCACGAAGAGGCGCGTCCCGTGCGGGCGAACGGCTTCGGCCACGAGACGGTAGCCGGCGACGATCTCCGGCTGGTAGCCCGCCAATGTGTGGGCGGTCAGCCGCCCGGACTCGTGGACGGCGGTCGCCTCGAGGACGATCATCCCCGTCCCGCCCGCCGCGCGCGCCTCGTGGTAGGCGACGAACTCGTCTGTCGGCAGGTGGTCCGAGACGAGCGTGGTCTGGTGCGCGGTGGAAACGACCCGGTTCGGCAGCTCGACCGGGCCGAGCTGGAGTGGGCTCAGGAGGTGGTCAAGCATCGCCGAGCTCGCGCTCGAGGGCGGCGCGCTCGGCGTCGCTGAGCGGCCGCGAGCGGGCGGTCTCGGTGTCGCGCGCCACGAGGACGGCTTCCGCCTCTGCGGCGAGCTCGCCGCCTACGGTGACGATCTCCTCGCGCGTCGTGACGCTCGACGTGCCGATCCTCGTCAGCCAGAGCCGCGCCACGATCGCGTCGTCGTCCTGCGTCAGCTCACGACGGAAGTCGATGGCCACGCGCGCCGTCACGTAGCCCCAGGCGTCGCCCGAGTCTCCGAGCGCCCGCTCGAGCCACTCGTCGCGCACCTCTTCGAGGTAGGTGAGGTAGACCGCGTTGTTCACGTGGCCGTAGGCGTCCTGGTCGCGCCAGCGGATCTCGATCTGCTTCTCGTGCACGTTGCCTCCCGAGTGGAGAGGATGGTATGAGGCGGCCGTGAGCGATCACAACCGAGTGCGCGCACTTCTCTTCCCCGGATCGGTGGCGGTCGTGGGCGCTTCGCCGCGTCACGGGCGGATCGTCGAGGAGGTCGTACGGTCGGGAATCCCCGCCTGGGGAGTGCATCCCACGAGGGACGAGGTGCTCGGCCTTCGCTGTTTCCCGAGCGTCGCCGACCTTCCGGAGCGGCCCGAGTTGGCCGCCCTCCTCGTCGGGCACGAACGCGTCGAGGAGGCCTTCGAGGATGCGCTCGCATCCGGAGTACGCGCTTTCTTCCTCCCCGGTCTGGGGAACGAAGCCGGTGCCGCGGGGCCGGAAGTCGCCGCGCGGATCACGGGGCGCGTCCGCGCGGAGGACGCTGTGCTGCTCGGGCCGAACTG
Source organism: Actinomycetota bacterium (assembly GCA_046733475.1). Lineage (GTDB taxonomy): Bacteria > Actinomycetota > Thermoleophilia > Gaiellales > Gaiellaceae > DATEOR01. Next base: position 73,428 of record JBKPPF010000008.1, on the reverse strand, counting down.
CATGGGAGTCGCCGCTCCGGAGGAGGTCTCGCTCTGGATCGGCACCGTGCCTGAAACCTTCCGCCCCGGCCGCGTCTCGGTGGTCTCGCAGTCGGGGTCGATCGCGGAGGCGCTCCTCGGGATCGGTCCGCGGGTCGGATTCCGATCGGTCGTCTCGTCGGGCGCCGAGGCGGTCACGGACGCCGCGGACGTCCTCGGATTCTTCGCGGAGGACGAGGGAACCGGAGCGATCGGGCTCTTCCTGGAGACCGTGCGCCGGCCGGCCGAGTTCGCCTCCGCGCTCGAGCGCTGCGCGGAGGTGGGGAAGCCGGTCGTGTGCCTGAAGGTGGGCCGCTCGCAGGCGGCCGAGCGCGCCGCGCTCGCCCACACCGGCGCGGTGGTCGGCTCGGGGCGCGCGTTCTCCGCACTTCTGCGCAGGCACGGCGCGGTCGAGGTGGACGACTTCACGGCGCTCGTCGAGACCCTCGAGGTTCTCGGCCGTGCGCGGCGTCCGCGCGGAAAGCGCCTCGCAGCGATCTCCGAGTCCGGCGGCGAAGGCGCGCTCCTGGCGGATCAGGGAGAGGCGGCCGGAATCCCGTTCGAGCCCCTCCCGGATGCTGTCGCCGCAGAGCTCACCGCCCGGTTCCCGAACTACCTCGTGCCTGGGAACCCGCTCGACGCGTGGGCGATCGACGACGCGGAAGCCGTCTTTCCCGGGTCGATCGAGGTCCTCGTCGGCTCCGGCGCCTTCGACGTCGTCGTCGCGCAGGCGGACCAGTCGCAGTTCCGCGGCGCGGAGGAGCACGAATGGTGCTTCATGATCGTGAAGGCGCTGGCGGAGGCGACCGCCGGCACGGACGTCTTCCCGGCGGTCACGACGGTCTCGGCGGTCGACCCGCGGCCCGAGGTGGCCGAGTACGCGCTCGAGCACGATGTCGCGCTCCTACGAGGACCGCGCGACGCGATGCACGCGCTCGCGGCCGCGGCAAGACTTCGGTCCGCCTCCGGGCAACCCGACCCGGCACGGGCGGTCGAGCTGGCCGATTTGCTCCAGGAAGGCCCCCTCCCCGAATATGAGTCGGCGCTCGTGCTGGAGCGCTACGGTGTCCCGCTTGCCGCGCGCCGGCGGGCGGCGTCTCCGGAGGAGGCGGCCGTGGCCGCAGCGGAGCTCGGCTTCCCCGTGGTCGTGAAGGTCGACGGGCCCGCGCACAAGGCGGCCCAGAACGGAGTCGTGCTCGGGCTCGGGGACGAAGACGGCGTCCGCGGCGCAACGGAGCGCCTGGGCGGCCGTGTCCTCGTCGCGAGTCAGGCCGAGGGCGGCGCGGAGGCCTTCTGCGGGATGACGCGCGACCCTGACTTCGGACCCGTGCTCGCGGTCGGCCTCGGCGGCCGCGCGGTCGAGGCGCTTTCTCTCGCCGCGGTCTCCCTCGCGCCGATCGGCCATGAGGAGGCACGACAGCTCGTCACGGAGGCGCCCGGGCTCGAGGCGAGCCCGGGCGCGCACGAGGCTCTCGCGGCCACGCTCGTCGCCCTCGGCCGCCTCGCCGTCGACCACCCCCGGATAGCGGCCGTCGACGTGAACCCTTTGATCCTGAGCGCGGACGGCGCGGTTGCCGTCGATGCGCTCGTTGTCGTAGAAGGAGAAGCCAGTGACTGATGTGGTCTTGTACGAGCGCCGCGGCCCCGCGGCCTGGGTGACGCTGAACCGCCCGAGCAAGCTGAATGCGATCAGCGGCGAGGTGGTCCGGCGGCTCCGGGAGTCGTGGCGCGAGGCGGCCGAGGACGACGAGGTGAAGGTTGTCGTCCTGACCGGCGCGGGACGCGCCTTCTCGGCCGGGTACGACATCGCCGAGGAGGTCGAGCAGCAGATCGAGAGCGCCGAGCGCTGGCACGAGGTCCTCGCGGAGGACGTCGACCTGACTATGGAGCTCTGGTGTCTCTCGAAGCCGACGATCGCCGCGGTCAGGGGCTGGTGCCTGGCCGGCGCCTGCGAGCTCGCCATGGCGTGCGACCTCGTGGTCGCCGCTGACGATGCGCAGTTCGGCGAGCCGGAAATCCGGTACGGGTCAGGGCCCGTCACCCTCCTCATGCCCTTCGTGCTCGGGCAGAAGAAGACGAACGAGCTTCTCTTCACCGGCGATGCGATCTCCGCGACAGAGGCCGAGCGGCTCGGCCTCGTCAACGCGGTTGTCGCTCCGGATGCGCTCGAGGACGCCGTCAACGCGCTCGTCGCCAAGATCGCTCCGACGCCGCTGCCCGTTCTCCGGCTGACGAAGCTTGCGCTCGTCCGCGCGCAAGAGGCGATGGGGCTTCGCACGGCAGTCGCCGCCAACCTCGACATCTCCGCGATGCTCAACGCCGCCGACACCCCCGAGCAGCAGGAGTTCGATCGGATCGTCGCCGAGCAGGGACTCAAGGCCGCGCTCGCGTGGCGGGACTCGCGCTACGGCGAGGGGCTCGCATGAGGGTTCTCGTGGCCGATCCCTATTACGTGCTCGAGGAGGTCGCGGAGATCGTCGGGGACCTCGCCGAGGTCGAGCAGGCCGACGCGCCGTGGGAAGGGGAAGACGTGGTCGCGCTCCTCGTCAGCCCGGACCAGCCCGTCGGCGTGGCCGAGCTCGACCGGTTGCCCGCCCTGCGCATCGTCGCGACGTGCTCGGTCGGCTACGACAACATCGACACCGCCGCCGCCGCAGACCGCGGCATCTGGGTCTGCAACGTCCCCGACTACTGCGTGGAGGAGATGGCGGACAGCTCTCTCGCTCTCATCCTCGCGCTCATGCGCGGCGTCGTCGCTCTCGACCGGAGCGTGCGCGACGGCAAGTGGGACCACACCGTCGCCGGGCCCCTACGGACGAACCGTGGAACGAGGCTCGGGGTCATCGGCTTCGGGCGCATCGGCCGAGCGCTTGCCACCCGGGCTTTCGCGCTGGGCTTCGAGGTCTGCGCGGTCGACCCGCACCTCCCGGACGAGGCGATCTCCGGCTACGGCGTGCATCCGCTGACCCTCGACCAGGCGCTCTCGAGCTGCCAGGTCTTCTCCCTCCACTCGCTGCTCACGGACGAGACGCGGGGGATGATCGGCGCCGACGAGATCGCGGAGATGCCCCGTGGCGCGCTGCTCGTCGACACTGCCCGCGCCGCCCTCGTCGACTTCGACGCCGTCCTCGCTGCGCTGGACTCGGGCCAGCTCGCCGGCGCAGCCTTCGACGTTTTGCCCGTGGAGCCGCCGACCGCCGAGGCGCCCCCGCCCGAACGGCCCACGCTCATCGTCAATCCGCACGCGGCCTGGTACAGCCTCGCCACCGAGCACGAGGCGTACCGTCGGCCGGCGGTCTCCGTCCGCGAAGCGCTCGAAGGTCTGCGACCGACGGACGCGCTGGCGCCATGACCAATTTCCGCTCGCCTCTCGCTCCGGATGCGAACGCCGGCAGAGTCGCGCTCGTCACAGGAGGCGGGACCGGGATCGGTCGCGCAACGGCGGTGGAGCTGGCGAGGACCGGCGCAAAGGTCGTCGTCTGCGGCCGCCGGCCGGATCCCTTGGAGGCCGTTCAGGCCGAGCTCGGGGAGGAGTGCCTCGCCGTTTCCACCGACGTGCGCGAGCCAGAGCAGGTCGCCGCGCTCGTCGACCGGGCACTCGAGCGCTTCGGGCGGATCGACGTGCTCGTGAACAACGCAGGCGGGCAATTCCTCGCGCCGGCGGAGCAAATCTCGCTGAACGGCTGGCGTGCCGTTCACAGGCTCGCGGTCGACGCCGTTTGGGATCTCACGCGCACGGTGGCCGAGCGTTCGATGATCCCGAACAAGGACGGTGTGGTCGTCTTCATCGGCTTCAGCCCTCGGCGCGGGATGGCCGAGATGGCGCATGCGGCCGCGGCGCGCGCGGCGGTCGAGAACCTCGTGGGGAGCCTCGCGCTGGAATGGAGCGAGCACGGAATCCGTACGGTTTGTGTCGCGCTCGGCAACATCGCCACGGAGGGGCTCGACGCCTATGGACCCGAGCGAGTCGCGGAGTGGGAGCGCGAAGTCCCGCTCGGCCGGCTCGGGACTCCCGAGGAGGCGGCCGCGCTCATCGCGTTCCTCGCCTCGGCGGGCGGCGCCTACGTGACGGGGACGACCGTCGTCATGGACGGCGGTCTCGACGTGTGAAGGCGTCCACCGCTTTCGTGGCCTCGTCGGTCTGCGCCAGAGCGGCGTAGCCGAGGCGCTCGATCAGCATCGCGGCTTCCCGCGAGGCTTCGGGGATGAGGTCGGCGGCGCGCTTGATCGTCTCGACGGCGAGCGGGGGTAGGGCGGCGAGCTCCGCCGCCCATTCGAGCGCGCGATCGAGCGCATTCCCTTCCGAGACGACCTCCGTGACGGCGCCGAAGGCGAGGGCCTCAGACGCATCGAACCGGCGGCGCAGAAGCATCAGCTCCTTCGCCTTCCCGGGCCCGAGCAGTCGGACGAGCCGATAGGCGCCTCCCGAGCTGGGCAGGATGCCGAGCTCGACCTCAGGGAGGCCGAACGCCGCGGTCTCGTCGGCAATGCGGAAGTCCGCCGCGAGCGCGAGCTCGAGCCCCCCGCCGAGACACCAGCCGTGGATGGCCGCGATCGTCGGCATGGGGAGCGCGGCGATGCGCTCGTAGACGTCGCCAGTGTCCGCGTAGTAGGCGGCGATTGAGGCGGCGCCCGCCTCGGCGAACTCGTTGATGTCTGCGCCCGTGGAGAATGCCTTTCCGGCGCCCGTCAAGACGACGCAGTGACTGCCGCGGACGTCCTTTCCGTCGAGCGCATCGAGAAGCTCGCGTTCCATGGCGCCCGAGAGTGCGTTCAGCTTCTCCTCGCGCTGCAGCGTCAGGACGCAGACCTGTTCCTCGCGGCGGATGTCGACGAGACTCAGCCTCCCACCCCTTCTCGGACGGCTGCCAGCTCGGCGGCGAAGCGCTCCATCAGCGGCGGCGGCCCCACCGTGACGCGGATCCAGCCGTCGAGCCCGAACTCGCTCCCCGGTCTGACGAGGAATCCGCGGACGACGAGCTCGCCGGCGAGGGCCGCGTCGTCTCCGCCGACCTCGACGAGGAGGAAGTTCGCCTCGGACGGGAGCGATTCCATTCCCTCGTCGGCCACGAGCCGTGCGAGCAGGGCCCGCGCCTCGGCCGACTGGCGGCGGCGTTCCTCGATCTGCTCAGGGTGTGCGAGACAGGCTCGTCCGGCGGCGAGTGCAGCGCGGTTCACGTTGAACGGCTCCTGTACGACGTCGAGGAACGGCGCCAGCTCGGGATGCGCGACCGCGTAGCCGAGGCGGAGCCCGGCTAGGCCGAAGATCTTCGAGAACGTGCGAAGGAGAACGACAGGGCGGCCGGCCAGCACGTCGGGCTCCCTGTCGACGCGTCGTTCGGGGTCGGCGTACTCGCGGTAGGCCTCATCCACGACTGCGATCGCGGGCTCCGGGAGCGCGTCCAGGAAACCGGCCCAGTCGACGGGCTCGACGAGCGATCCCGTCGGGTTGTTCGGGTCGCAGACCCAGACCAGCTTTGCGCCCTCGCTGCGCGCCGCGTCGGCAAGGGCGGGAAGGTCGAGGCGGTAGTCACGGTTGGGGACGCGGACGACGCGCGCGCCCGAGCCCGCGGACACCTGCGCGTAGAGGCCGTACGTCGGCTGCGGCACGACCACGGTGTCGCCTTCCCGGATGAACGTGTGCGCGACGGCCGCGATCAGCGCCTGGATCCCGTGTGCGGGGACGATCGTCTCCGGCGGAAGTTCGAGCCAGCCCGCCACGGCTTCACGGAGGTCGCTGTAGGCCTGCTCCGGGTACATCCAGGCGTTTGCAAGCTCGTCCTTGACCGCGTCGAGGGCTCCGGGAAGCGGGCCGAACAGATCCTCGTTCCAGTTCAGCTTCGCGATCTCGTCGAGGCCGTGCTCGCGCCGAAGCTCGGACAGGCTGGGGCCGGGGCGGTAGGGCTCGAGCCCGACGAGCGACGGGCGCACAAGGCTGCTCCAGTCCGTCACGTCAGCTCGTCGACGTCCACATCTCGAGGCGGGCGGGCAGGTGGACCACCGCGGGTCCGCCCGAGGCGAGCGCCCGGCGGAGCGCCTCCCCGAGCGCATCCGGGGTCGTCGACTCGACCGGGACGCCGAAGGAACGGGCGAGCTCGGGGAAGTCCGGCTGCTCCAGGTCGACCGCGAAGGTCTCGCCGTAGGCGTCGCGCTGGTACTCCCGCAGGATCCCGTAGCCGCCGTCGTCGACGAGCAAGAGCGTGGTAGGCAGGCCGTACTGGCGCGCCGTCGCGAGCTCCTGGAGGCCGTAGAGGAAGCCGCCGTCTCCGGCGACGGCGAGCGTCGGCTGCCCGAGCGCCACGGCGGCCCCGAGTGCCGCAGGCCAGGAGTAGCCGAGGGTGCCCGAGCCGAGCGGGTAGAGGAAGCGGCGCGGGCTGAGGACGGGGAAGTGTGCGCCGGCCCAGTACGCCAGGATCGTCATGTCCCAGCCGGCTGCGGCGTCTCGTGGGAGTGCGCCGCGTACCGATTCGAGCAGGCCGCGCTCGAGCTCCCGGCCCTGCTCGTCGAGTCCGGACGCAATGCGCTCGCGGACGGCACGGGCGCGTTGCTCCGCGCGGCCGTCGGGTTCCCGCCTCGGCAGGCGCTCCTGCAGGGCCGCGAGCGTCGCCCGTGCGTCGCCGACGAGCCCGAGGGCGGGGAAGGTGCTGCCGACCCGCTCTTCGTTCGCGTCGATCTGGACGAGCTGACCGCCGAGCTGAAGCGCGTACTGCTGCGTTGTCTCGGCGCCGAGCTCGGAGCCGACGACGAGCACCACGTCCGCGGCCTCGACGAGCTCTCGGAATGCCGCCTCGTCGCAGGCCGACCCGGCGGAAAGCTCGTGATCCTCGGGGAAGGCGCCCTTGCCCATGTACGACGTCACGACGGGGGCGCGCACCGTCTCGGCAACGGCGCGCAGCTCCTCCCAGGCTCCCGAGCGAAGAACGCCGCTTCCGGCCCAGACCAGGGGCAAGTCGGCGCCCGCGAGCACCCCCGCCGCCTCGTCGAGCAGAGACGAGTCCGGTACGACCGGCGCGGGCGGGCTTCCTTCGAGACCATCGGCACGCACATCGGTCTCGCCCGTCAGCACGTCCACCGGGATCTCCAGGAAGACCGGGCCGCTCGGCGGTGTCTGTGCCCGTTGCCAGGCCTCGGCGATAAGCTCGGGAACGTCCTCGGCGCTTCGCGCCCGCGCCGACCACTTCACGATCGGCTCGAACGACGCACGCTGGTCGCGCAGCTCGTGGAGGTACCCGCGGCCGCGGCCGATCAGGTCGCGTGGGATCTGGCTCGCGACCGCGACGAGCGGGACGTGCGCGCTGGACGCCTCCATGAGCCCCGTCAGGGAGTTCAGGGCTCCGGGGCCGGTGGAGAGGAGCAGGGCAGCCGGCTTGCCGCCTGCGCGCGCGTAGCCGTCGGCCGCGAAGGCGGCGTTCAGCTCGGTGCGGAAGCCGACGTAGCGGACGGAGCTTCCGCGGAGCGCCTCCCAGATTCCCAGCGCGTGGACTCCGGGCAGGCCGAAGACCGTCTCGGCGCCGAGGGCCTCGAGGGCGTCCACGACGACGTGGCCGCCGATGCGCGTGCGGACGGCTTCGCTCACCGCGCGATCCTATCCCCCCGCATGAGAGGATCCAGGCAGTGACGACCCGGACCGAGTTTCCGCGCCCGATCCGGGAGATCGAACACACCTGGCTGACGCTCTCCGACGGCTGCCGCCTCGCGGCGCGGATCTGGCTCCCCGAGAATGCCGAGGCAGATCCGGTTCCCGCCATCCTCGAGTTCCTCCCATATCGCAAGGTGGACGGGACGGCGATCCGCGATGCGCGCCGGCAGCCGTACGTGGCGGGCTTCGGCTACGCGACGGTAAGGGTCGACATGCGCGGCACCGGCGAGTCCGACGGCCTCCTCACGGACGAATACACGGAGCAGGAGCACGTGGACTGCCTCGAGGTGATGGCCTGGCTTCGCGAGCAGCCGTGGTGCGACGGCAGCCTAGGCATGTGGGGGATCTCGTGGGGCGGGTTCAACGCTCTCCAACTCGCCGCGCTCCGCCCTCGCGGGCTCAAGGCGATCATGACGCTGATGTCGACGGACGACCGCTACGCCGACGACGTCCACTACCGGGGCGGATGTGTCGAGGCGCTCGACATGCTCCACTGGGCCTCCTCGATGCTGGTCTGGAACGCGCGCCCACCTGACCCTCGGCTCTACGGCGACGAGTGGCGCGAGACATGGCTCGGGCGGCTCGAAGGCGCGAACAACTGGATCGAGCCCTGGCTCGGGCACCAGCGGCGCGACGCCTACTGGAAGCACGGCTCGGTCTGCGAGGATTACTCCGCGATCGACGTCCCCGTCTACGCGGTCGGCGGCTGGGTCGATGGCTACACGAACGCGGTGCCGCGGATGCTGGAAGGGCTGTCGGTTCCGCGCAAGGGGCTGATCGGCCCATGGGCGCACGCCTTCCCCGACGACGCGCTCCCCGGCCCGAGCATCGGCTTCCTCCAGGAGTGCGTCCGCTGGTGGGATCACTGGCTCAAGGGGATCGACACGGGGATCATGGAGGAGCCGATGCTCCGTGCGTGGATGCAGGACTCGGCGCCCCCGCGGACGTTCTACGAGGTCCGTGAGGGGCGATGGGTGGCCGAGCCGGAGTGGCCGTCGCCGAACATCGGCATCGAGACGCTGGAGCTGGGAGGGACGCAGTCCATCCTCGGCGTGCAGACGTGCGGGGTCGAGGCGGGCGTCTGGACCGCGGAAGGCGGGTCCGCGGACCTGGCCGGAGACCAGCGCGTCGACGACGCCGTCTCGCTCACGTGGGACTTCGAGCCCCTCGAGGGGCCGCTCGAGATCCTCGGGCATGCGCAGGCCGTTCTCCGGCTCGAGGTCGACCGGCCGCAGGCACTCGTCGCCGTTCGCCTCTGTGACGTGGCGCCGGACGGTTCGTCGCTCCTCGTCACGCGCGGAGTCCTGAATCTGACACACCGCGAGAGCCACGAGCATCCGGAGCAACTCGAGCCCGGGCGGCGCTACGAGATCACCGTGCCGCTCGACGTGATCGCCCATTCCTTCGCCGCCGGCCACCGCCTGCGCGTCGCCGTTTCGCCGACCTACTGGCCCTGGGCATGGCCATCGCCGGAGCCGGTGACCCTGACCGTTCACGGTGGGCGGCTGGTGCTTCCCGTGCGGGAGCCGCGGGCGGAGGACGGGGAGCTACGGCCGTTCGAGGAGCCCGAGCATTCCGCGCCCCTCGCGATCCAGCAGGTCGAGGGCGACACCGGCGGGCGCTTCCTTTGCAAGGAACATGCGACAGGGCGCGTCGAGCAGGTCTTCGACTGGGCGCTCGGCGGGTCGCTTCGCTTCCTCGACATCGATCTCGACTCGGGGGACACGAGCCACTGCGTCTACTCGATCGTCGAAGGCGATCCCCTGGCGGCCGAGGTGCGGTTCCGCGCCGCTTCCGATATGGGTCGCGGCGACTGGCAGACGCGTGCCGAGGTCACGAGCTCGATGACCTGCGACGCGGAGGTCTTCCATGTCGAGGCGAGCCTGGACGTCAACGAAAACGGCGAAGTCGTGGTCACGCGCTCCTGGTCGTTCGACTTCCCGCGCGACAACGTCTGAGGATCACCTAGTAACAGACTGTTACTAGACCTGGTTCGTCGCACTTTCTTTCAGCCTCGACGCCTAGGGCCAAGTGGTATTTGGCTTGCCTCCGAACAAGTAACAGACTGTTACTTGGCGTCTTTCGTCCCTAATCGAAGTCGCTTCTGTAGTACGTCTCCCCCGAGAGGTTCGCGCGCAGGGCGCGGCCGTCCACGACGGCGTCGAAGCGGAGTCGCTCCGGCGACCACTCGTCGCTCCCGACGCGAAACTCGGCCGCGCCGAGCCGGGTGAGCGGCTTGTCGTCTCCCCACGCCATCTGCGCCGTGAGCCCGCTCTCGCGCTGCTCGACCCGAAAGCCCGGCATCCACGGGTTGTAGCTCCGGTAGCGACCGTAGAGCGCGGCATACTCCTGGAGCTCGGGCGCCGAAGGGCTGCCCGGAGGCCACGGCTCCGGGTCACCCGGAGGCTCCGGGTCGGCTCCTCGGTGCAGATCGAGCACGAAGCGCGCTACGACCTCCGTCGCGTTGTGCTCGTCCGGCCCGTTCATGAGCGCTGCGACCACAAAGCCGGAGTCGAGGTCGCCGAGCATCGAAGAGGCGAAGCCGGGCATCGACCCCCCGTGCCCGAACAGGCTTCCCTTCCGCTCGAGTCCGTAGCCGTAGCTCCATCCGTAGCCCGAGTCGAGTAGCGGGCCCGAGGTGAGTGTTTCCGCCGGCCCGCCAAGGAGATGACGGGCAAAAGCCGCCAGATCCGCCGCGTTCGAGGCGAGGCAGCCGTCGGCCGTCCCCGTCTCGACCCAGGCCGCGGGGAATAGCGGGTCGGAAGGATTCGGCGTGCGGTCGTCGTGTAGCCGGTCGTAGCCGACCGCCACCCGGTCGCGGATCTCCACCGTGATCTCCGGCACCGTGTGCTCGAGGCCGATCGGCTCCAGGATGCGGTCGCGCAGGAGCTCGGGATACGGCACCCCGGCTGCAGTCTCGAGCGCGTAGCCGAGGGTGCGATAGCCCACGTTCGAGTAGTAGTGGCGCTCGCCAGGCGCGAATCCTGTCTCCGTGTCGCGGAGCGCCCAGACGTCGAAGCGCGAGTCGGCGGTCACCTCGGTTCCCCGAACGAGCCCGGCGGAGTGCAAAAGCAGATGCTCGATCGCGATCGGGGCGAACTTCGAGCGCACCTCGAACCAGGGCAGGTAGTCGGTGACCGGCGCGTCCAGCGACAAGAGGCCTTCGTCGGCGAGCTGGAGCGTGACGACCGCCGTGAACGTCTTCCCGATCGAGCCGAGCTCGAAGAGCGTGTCCTCTTCGATCGGCCGCTTCCGCAGCTCGGCCCACCCTTTCGCGAGAAACGCGTACTCGCCCTCGCGGTTCGTCACCGCTACCGCCATTCCGGGAAGCCCGCGGCGTTTGAGGAAGTCGCCGAGCCAGGCAAGCTGGTCGTCGGTGGAGAACGGCATGGTGGGTGGACTATCGTCTTCCTCGTGATCGACTGCGACATCCATCCGCAGGTCGGGGACGTCGAGGAATTTCTCGGCTACGTCGATCCCGCTCAACGCGAGTGGTTCCGCGGCCAGGGCCCGTCGCTCGGGATACCCGGCTACTCCTGGGTGCACCCGTCGTCCTGGTTCCGCGCCGACGTCGAGCAGAACGGACACCTTCCGGCTTCCGATGTGGACACCATCCGCCGCGAGCTCCTCGATCCCAGCGGCACCGAGATCGGGATCCTGAACGGGGACGACGCGGTGCTCGTCTCGCTCATGCCGAGTCCCTACCGCGCGGCCGAGCTCGCCCGGGCCCACAACGAGTGGCTTCGCGAACGGTGGCTCGCCGAGGAACCGCGCCTGCGCGCCTCGATCCTCTGTCCGGCTCAGGACCCGCAGGCGGCCGCGGCCGAGATCCGGCGCATGGCTGAGGACGAGCGCTTCGTGCAGGTGCTTCTCTGCGGGGGCGCCGAACGGCCCTACGGCGAGCCGCGCTATCTCCCGATCTTCGAGGCCGCCGCCGAGTGCGGGCTTCCGATCGCCATCCATTCCGGCGGCGAGGGAATGGGGATCGCCGCGCCTCCCGGCGGCGCGGGCCCCGTGACCTTCTACATCGAATGGCACACCCTCGGATCGGCCTGCAGCATCATGTCCCACCTCGTCTCGCTCGTCTGCCACGGCACCTTCGAGCGCCTGCCGAGCCTGAAGGTGCTCCTGATCGAGGGGGGCGTGGCGTGGCTGCCCGGGATCCTCTGGCGGCTGGACACGAACTGGCGCGCTCTTCGAAGCGAGACTCCGTGGCTCGAGCGCAGGCCGAGCGAGGTCGCGCGCGAGCACGTCCGCTTCTCGACGCAGCCGCTCGAGCACACCGACGGCCGCGACGAGACGCTCTTCGAGATGCTCGAGGCCGCCGGTGCTCCCGACAACCTCTGCTTCGCATCCGACTATCCCCACTGGGACTTCGACGACGCCGGCTTCATGCTCAAGCGCCTGCCAGAGGCGTGGCGCGCGAAGGTCTTGCACGACAACGCCGTCGAGCTCTATGGCGGGCGGCTCGGCCTGGCACGGGCGTGAGCGCCTGGCAGGACGTCGGCTCGGTCGCCGATCTCGAGCGCGACGGCCATGTAATCGCCCGGGTCGGGGGCCGCGAGGTCGGGGTCGTCGCGGTCGGCGGCGAGCTGCGGGGAGTCCGAAATCGCTGCCCGCACCACGGCGGTCCCCTCTGCCTCGGGACCATTCGCGAGCGCGTCGCGGGCCATCCGGGCCGCTACGAGCTCGGCGGCCAGCGTGTTCTGCGCTGCCCGTGGCATGGGTGGGAGTTCGACCCGGGCACCGGCCGCTGCCTCGACGACGACAACATGCGGGTGGCGGTCTATCCGGCGAAGGCGGAGGGCGGCCGAGTGCTGGTTGACATATGAGGTGATGACCGGTACCTTGTAGTGCATGGTAGCTACGCAAGATGCGTTGCTGGCCCAGATGCGGCGCGGGACGCTGCAGTACTGCGTCCTCTCGCTGCTCGCTGACGAGGAGCGCTACGGGTTCGATCTCGTGCGGGGCCTCGCCGAGATGGATGGCATGGTCACGAGCGAGGGCACGATCTACCCGCTGCTGTCACGGTTGCGGAGGGACGGCCTTGTGGAGTCGAACTGGCAGGAGTCCCCGAGTGGGCCGCCGCGGCGCTATTACCGGCTGACCGAGCAGGGGCGTACGGCCCTTCACGGTTTCAGGCTCGAATGGCGCCGCTTTCGCGACGCTGTCGATCACTTCGTAGAGAGGACGGAATCGAAATGAGCACTTCCGCTGACGAGCTGGTCGCGGACTACCTCGATCGCCTCGAGCGCGCGCTGGCGGAGTTCCCATCGGCGCGTCGGCGCGAGCTCGTGCAGGAGATCTCCGAGCACATCGCGGAGGCACGTGCCGCGCTCGAGTCCGAGACCGAGGCGGACGTCCGCAACCTGCTCGACCGGATGGGCGAGCCGGCCGACATCGCGGCCGAGGCGCGCGAGGCGCCCGCCGTGCCGCCGGCCGCCGCGGCAGCGCCAGCGCGGCGTCGCTCCAGCGCCTTGGACGTTGCGGCGCTCATCCTCCTGCTGGTAGGCGGGGTCGTCTTTCCGGTGCTCGGCTGGTTCGTCGGAGTTCTTCTCCTCTGGATTTCGGACAGCTGGACGACCAGCGAAAAGCTCATCGGGACATTCGTCGTCCCGGGCGGCCTGGCTCTGCCCGTGTATCTCTCGCTTGCCGGGACATACACGGAAAGTTGCGGTGGTTCAGGCGGCGTACCGGTTACATGCGTCGGTGAGCCGTCGGGACCGATGCACGCGCTCGGCATCGTCCTCATGCTCGCGCTTTTCGTGCTGCCCTTCGTTACGACCACGTTCCTGGCGCGGCGGCGCTCTCACTCGCTCGCTTTGGCCTAGAGAACGTCATGCACGGGCTCGCCCTCCGAGAGGGTGAGCAGGACGCGCGCGTCGCCGACCGGGCCGGCGCCGGGGTCGAAGATGTCTCGGTCGAGGACCACGAGGTCGGCAAGCTTTCCCTCCTCGATCGTGCCGGTCTCGTCCTCGAGGAAGTTGACGTAGGCGGACCCGTGGGTCTGGGCTGCCAACGCCGTTCCGAGGTCGAGGCGCTCGTCGGGGAGCATGGGCTCCCGGTCGCGCTCGGGATGCGGGACTCGGGTGACGGCGACCTCGACGATCGGGAGCGGGTTCGCCGTCGAGACCGTCCAGTCGCTCCCGAAGGCGAGCGGCGCCCCGGCCCGGACGAGACTTCCGAACGGGTAGTGGTAGGCGGCGCGCTCGCCGATGAACGGGAGCGTGAGATCGTCGACGTAGGGGCTGTACGCGGCCCAGTACGGCTGCGCGTTCGCGACGACGCCGAGCTCGGCGAACCGCGGCTGGTCGTCGGGATGGATCAGCTGGATGTGCGCGAGGTGGTGGCGTGCGTCGCGCCTTCCGTTTGCCTGCTGAGCCGCCTCGATCGCATCGAGCGCGTCACGAACCGCGCGGTCGCCGATCGTGTGCAGGTGCACCTGGAAGCCGTGCGAGTCGAGCAACACGAGCATGCCCCGGAGCTCCTCGGCCTCGTGCATCGACATCCCACAGTTGTCCGTGCCCTCGTACGGCTCGAGGAGCGAGCCTGTGAAGTTCTCGAGGACGCCGTCCTGGAAGATCTTCACGCCTCGGATCCGGAGACGCCCGAGCGATCCCCGTTCGCGCATTTCGAGGAGGTCGTCGATCTGCTCTTCGCCGCGTGAGCGAACCCAGATAAGGTTGCCCTCGGCACGCATGGTCAGCTGCCCGCGTCCGGCGACTGCGAGGTAGGCGGCGAGCGTCTCGGGCTCAACGACGGCGTCCTGCCACGCGGTGATGCCGAGCGCGTGTAGCTCGGCCTGCGCGTTCAGGAGCGCTTGCTCCTGCTCCTCCGCGCTCGGCGGGGGAACCAGTGTGCTGACGAGCCACATCGCGCCCTCGTGGAGGGCGCCCGAGGGCTCGCCGGCGGCGTCGCGCTCGATGCGGCCGTCCGCGGGATCGGGGCTGTCTGCCGTGATCCCCGCGAGCTCGAGGGCGCGGCTGTTCACCCAGGCGGTGTGCCCGTCGCGGTTCTCGAGATAGATCGGCCGGTCGGGCGCGACGGCGTCGAGCCGTTCCTTGTCGGGATTCCCTCCGGGGAAAAAATCCATGGACCAGCCGTCGCCGGAGATCCATTCGCGATCGCGGTTCGCGGCCGCGTAGCGCGCGATCTCCTCGAGGCAATCCTCTGCCGAGCCCGTCTCGTGCAGGTTGCAGACGATTGCGAGCATCCCGCCGGCGAAGGGATGCAGGTGTGCGTCCTGGAAGCCCGGAAGAACCGTGCGCCCCTCGAGCTCGACGACGCGCGCGGCCGAGAGACCGCCGAGCTCGGCCGAGGAGCCCACAGCTGCGATGCGACCAGCGCGCACCGCGACCGCCTCGGCGTCTCCGCCCGCCACGGTGTGCACGCGCCCTCCTCGAAGAAGCAGATCGACGGCGTTAGGGTCCATGCGAGTGGCGATCTTCTCACCAGAGGAGGCGCGCCGCGCGGTCGAGCGCGGTTTCGACGACGCCGTCGGCTTCCTCGCCGATCTCGTCCGTGTCCCCAGCCTTCTCGGCGAGGAGGAGCCCGCACAGCAGTTCGTCGAGGCGCGGCTGCGAGACCTCGGCTTCGAGATCGAGTCGGTGGTGCCCGACCCCGAGCAGCTCGCCGAGCGACCAGACAGCGGCATCCCGCTCATGTCCTATGACGGGCGCCGCTCGCTCGTCGGGACGATCGGTGGGGAGAGCGGCCGCTCGCTCGTCCTGAACGGGCACGTGGACGTCGTCAGCGCCGAGCCGCTCGACCGCTGGACGAAGAAGCCGTTCGGCGCCGAGGTCGCCGGCGGGTGCATGTACGGCCGCGGCTCCTGCGATATGAAGGGCGGGGTCGCCGCGATGCTCCTGGGCGTAGAGGCCGCACTCGCCGTGGGACCGCTTCCCGCGCGGCTCGTCTACCAGAGTGTGATCGAGGAGGAGTGCGGCGGCAACGGCGCCCTTGCGGCCGTCCTCGCCGGGCCGCCGGCCGACGCGGCGCTCATCGCCGAGCCGACGAACGGCGGCATGGATCTCGACGCCGTCGGCGTCGTCTGGGCTCGCATCACCCTGGAAGCCGACTCCCGCCACGCGTCGAATGCCGATCGTGGCGCTAACCCGATCGAGGCCGCCTACCCCGTCATCCAGGCTCTGCACGGGCTCGAGGCGGAGCTCAACGCCGACCCCGACCCCGAGCTTGCGGACCTCGAGCAGCCGTACCTCCTCAACGTCGGCGCGCTGCACGCCGGCGACTGGCCGTCCATGACTCCGGGACGGTCGACCCTCGACGTGCGCCTCGGCTTCCCCATCCGCATGGAGCCGGCGGAGGCGCAGGAGCGGCTCACCGAGGCAGCACGCGGCGCCGATCCCGCTGCGCAGGTGGAATTCCGCGGCTTTCGCGCGCGTGGCTACTCCTTCGACCCGGAGAGCCCGTTCGTCCGTATGCTCGGCGACTGCCACGAGGAAGTGCGCGGCGGGCGGCCGCGCCCGGACCCCTCACGTGCCACGACAGACCTCCGCTTCTTCGAGGGTCAGGCGGTCTGCTACGGGCCGACCGGCGAGAACCTGCACGGGGTGGACGAGTGGGTCGATCTCGAGTCGATCGCCGACGTGGCAACCGTCATTGCTCTGCTCATCCGGAGATGGATGAGCTAGACCCGGATGCACGCGGCAAGGTGCTCGGGATCGCGGCTCGCCGCCGGCCGCCGGAGCTCGGGATCGACGGTCTTGCACTCCGCGATCGCCATCGGGCAGCGTGGGTTGAAGCGACAGCCGGCCGGGATGTGGATCGAGTTCGGCGTCTCCCCGCGCAGGATCTGAGGGGTCCCGCGGTCGCGCGGGTCGCGCTTCGGCACCACGGACAGGAGAGCGCGCGTGTACGGGTGCTGCGGATTCTCGATCACCTCTCGGGTAGGTCCTTCCTCGACGATGCGGCCGAGGTACATGACGGCGATCCGATCGGCGTAATGCGCGGCCGTGGAGAGGTCGTGAGTGATCATCAGCACTGCGAGCCCGTTGTCCCGCAGCTCGTCGAGGATCGAGAGGATCCCCGCCCGCACGGAGACGTCGAGCATCGAGACAGGCTCGTCGGCGACGAGGAGCTCCGGGTGGAGGACGAGGCTCGCGGCGATCGCGACGCGCTGGCGCTGGCCTCCGGACAGCTCGTGCGGATAGCGGTCGATGTAGAGCTCGGGCGGCGTCAGGCCCGCGAGCTCGAGCGCGCGCTTGACCTCCTCGCGCCGCTCTTCCTTTGAGCCGATGCCGTGCACCTGCAGCGGCTCCTCGATCGTGGCGCCGACGCGGAAGCGCGGGTCGAGGGACTCGTAAGGGTCCTGGTAGACGATCTGCATCCGCCGGCGGAGAGGCTGGAGATCCTTGGACGAGAGCTCCGTGATCTCCTGACCGTCGAAGCGGATCGAGCCGCCGCTCGTCTCGATCAGGCGCAGAACCGACTGCGCCGTCGACGTCTTCCCGCAGCCCGACTCTCCGACAAGGGCGAGCATCTCGCCGCGGTTGAGGGCAAAGGAGACGCCGTCAACCGCATGCACCTCGAGCTTCGGCTCGCGCTTCGCCGCACCCACCAGTCCCCGCCCGACCGGGTAGCTGGCGAACAGGTCCTCGACCTCGAGCAGGGGCTTCGAGCCGTTGGTGCTCATGCCGTCGCCGGTTCCCGGACGTGATCGTTCAGGTGGCAGGCCGCCACATGTCGCTCGCCCACCGTCTTGAGGAGAGGTGTCTCGGTCGCACACGGTGCGAACGCGCGGTCGCAGCGTGGCTGGAAGGGACACCCGACGATCGGCTTGTCGAGCCGCGGAGGCGCGCCCGGAATCGACGCGACGCGCTCGCCGCCCGCGCGGAGGTCGGGCGTGGCCGCGAAGAGGAGGCGCGTGTACGGGTGCTTCGGAGTGTGGAAGAGAGCGTCGATCGACGCCGACTCGGCGACCTCGCCCGCGTACATGACCGCGGCGCGGTCGCAGACCTGGGCGACGACGGGGAGGTCGTGGGTGACCAGGATGAGCGCGAGATTGAAATCTGATGCGAGCGAGACGAGCAGCTCGAGGATCTGCGCCTGAACCATCACGTCGAGCGCGGTGGTCGGCTCGTCCGCAAGCAGGATCTTCGGCTCGCAGGCGAGCGCCATGGCAATCGCCGCCCGCTGCCTCATCCCGCCCGAGAACTCGTGCGGGAAGCGATCCGCCCTGTCCTTGGGAATGCCTACGCGCTCGAGCAGCTCCTCGGTTTGCCGGCGGGCGACCTTGCCCTCCGCCACGCCGTGCAGGTGCATCGGCTCCTCGATCTGCGACCCGACGGTCTGGACCGGGTTGAACGCGTTCATCGCCCCCTGGAAGACCATCGCGATGTCGTTCCAGCGGTGCGGGCTCACGGTCTCCTCCCCCCGGGCGAGGATGTTCTCGCCGTCGAGGCGCACCTCTCCCGCGACCGTCGCGTTCGGGGGCAGGAGGCCCATGATCGAGAGCATCGCGGTGGTCTTGCCGCAGCCGGACTCGCCGACGAGGCCGAAGCGCTCGCCGGCCTCGAGGTCGAAGCTCACCCCCCGCACCGCGTGCAGCTCGCCGCCGCCCGGAAGCTCGAACCAGACGTTCAGGTCCTCGACTGCGAGGAGAGGCGTCGTCATTCGGCGTCGAGCTTCCCGCGGAGAGGTCTGACCTTGAAACGGCGCACCGACAGGTGGCCGACGCGGAGACGAGGGTTGAGCGCGTCCTCGAGTGACTGGCCGAAGAGGGTTGCGCCGAGCACGACGAGCGTGACGCAGAGGCCCGGCGGGATGATCGCCCACCAGGCGTTGTTGAGGATCGCGTCGTCGTTGAACGCGTTCTCGATCAGCCGGCCCCAGGAGATGACGCTCGGGTCGCCGAGCCCGAGGAAGGTGATGAACGTTTCCGCGAAGATCGCGTACGCGACGAGGAGCACCGTGTTGGCGACGAGCAGCGGAGCGACCTGCGGAAGGATGTGCTTGAAGATCAACCGCTTGTTGCCCGCACCGAGCGCGCGCGCCCGTTTCACGTAGACGCGCTCACGGACGCTCAGCACCTGGGCGCGGATCAGCCGCGCCGTCGTCGTCCAGTAGATGATCCCGATGATGATGATGATGTTCGTCAGGCTGCGGCCGAAGAGGGCCGCGGCGACGATCATCAGCGGGATGTCCGGGATGACGAGGAAGTAATCCGTCGTGCGCATCAGCACAACGTCCGTCTTCCCTCCGTAGAACCCGGCGAGGAGGCCGACCGTCCCGCCGATGAACGCCGACACGAGCGCGGCGCAGAAGCCGACGAGGAGCGAGACGCGCGTGCCGGCGATCAGGAGCTTGACCATGTCCGCGCCGCCGCCGTCGAGGCCGATCGGATAGGACGCGCTCGGCGGCTCGAAGATCGGCCCGACCTTCGCCTTCGGGTCGCCGGTGAGGAGGATGGGCGAGAGCAGCGCGACAAGGACGAAGAACGCGATGATGGCGAGCCCCGCGATGGCCGTCGGCTCACGCAGGGCGACGTGGCGGATCGACCCGGGCCGCCTCGCGGCGGCGACGTCGACGCCTTCGGTGGCGGCTGCGGCGCCACCCTGGATGGACGCGCTCATCCCGCGACCCTCGGGTCGAGCTTGAAGTACAGGAGGTCGGCCAGGAGGTTCGCCCCGATCACCGACAGCGTCAAAAGCAGGAAAGCGCCCTGCAGGATCGGGTAATCACGCTGGTCGATCGCCTCGACCACCTCGAGGCCAATGCCCGGATACGAAAAGACGTACTCGATCGTGATCGACCCGCCGATGATGAAGCCGAGCGAGAGGGCGACGAGCGTGACGATGGGGAGCAGGGCGTTCCGGAGGCCGTGCGTGCGGACGGTCCTCCAGTTCGAGAGGCCCTTCGCGCGCGCGGTGAGGACGTAGTCCTCCCCCAGCGTCTCCAGCATCGCCGAGCGCACGACGAGCGCGTATTCGCCGTACAGGACGAGACCGAGCGTGAGCGCCGGAAGGATCATGTGGCGGAAGCGGTCGATGAAGACGTCCCACCACGACGCGTCCCCGAGGATCCCAAGTGTGGGATCCTTGATCCCGGCCGTCGGCAGGCCGAACCACCCCGCGACGAAAAGCACCATCAGGAGCCCGAGCCACTGGGGTGGCATCGAGTAGAACGCGAGCCCGCTCCACAGTCCTCCCTTGTCGGCCCAGGTGCCGCGCCTCCACGCGCAGACCACGCCCACGAGCACGCCGAAGACGATCGAGAAGAACGTCCCGAGCGCGACCATCGCCACGGTGTTCTTCAGCGGCGGCCAGAGTTCATGGCCGACCGGCTGCTCCGACCGCAGCGACTTCCCCAAATTCCCGTGGGCGAGGTCCTCGAGATAGAGCTGGTATTGCTCCCACTTGGACTTGTCGAGTCCCAGCTGCTCGCGCTGGTAGTCCTTGAATGCCTGCGTGCACTGGCGGCAGCGGAGCGCAGACACTGCGTCGCCCGAGAGGGTGCGGAAGAGGACGAAGTTGAGAGTGATCGCGACGAAGACCGTCAGCGCGGCGAAGAGCACGCGCTTCCCGACGTAGTCGAAGCCCCTCATCCGTCCTCTTCCGCTTCGCTTCCTCCTATCCGACCTTGTGCGGCCGCGTCCAGTACATCTTCGCGTACGCGTTCAGATGGGGGTCCATACCGTCCCATGCTGTCGTGTGCGCGTCGATGTACTGCTCCTCGACGAGCTGGGTGTACACCCAGTTGTCGTAGATCATCTGCTCCATCTGCTGAACGATCGACGCGCGCTCGTTCTCGTCGACGGTCGTGCCCTGCTTCTCGTAGAGCGCGTCATAGTCCGGGTTGTCCCAGCCGGTGTCGCTCCATGAGCACCACTGGCCCTTCGTGACGACCGAGAGCATGAAGTCCGGGTCGATGTAACCGATCCAGTCCCACATGGCGATGTCCCAGCCGGTGTAGCCCGAGTTCGTCGCCGGGTCGCAGTGGTCGGTCGTCTCGATCTCGTACGCTGCAGTCGAGTCGCCGCCGATCTTCAGGGTCACGTCGACTCCCGCCTCTGCGAACCCCTCCTTGACGATGTCGAAGGCCCTTGGCCCGTTGAAGTCGAGGGACGTGGGCTGCATGATCTCGTACTGCATCTTGTGCGCCGGCTGCGCGTACTTGCCCGTCGTCGCCGGTGCGACGCGAATCCCGTCCGAGCCCTTCTTGTAGCCCAGCTGGTCGAGCATCGCGTTACCCTCCGCGCAGTTGTGCTCGAGGGGCCCGAGGTTCTTGTTCTCGTACAGCGAGATCTTCCCGGGTAGGCTCTCGACCGTCTCCGCGTAGCCGTTGAAGACGACCTCGATGATCTTGTCGCGGTCGACGCACATCGAGAGGGCTTTCTTCACCTGTGGATCGAGGAGCTCTCGGTTCTCGTCCTTGTACGGGTTGGAGTTCCACGTGATGTTCGTGGTCTCCGCGCCCGGAATCTGCTGCACGACGATGTTCGAGTCCTTCTTGAGCACGTCGACGGCGTTGAAGGGCACCTGGTCGACCCAGTCGACCTGGCCGGACTTCATGTCGGCGATCATCGAGTCCGCGTTCGTGTAGTAGGTCAGCGCGACCGCCTGTACGTGCGCCTTCTCGTCCCAGTAGTTCGGGTCCGGGATGAAGACAGTGGTTCCCTTCTTCTCGTACTGCTTCAGTGTGAAGGCTCCGCCTGTCACGAAGGATGAGACGTCGTTCTCTGGGGCGTACGTCTTCAAACCCTTCCCGTCGCCCGTCGCGAACTTGCTCCAGACGTGCTCGGGGACGACGAAGAACTGTTCGAGCTGGGCCAGCACGTTTCCGACCGGCGTCTTGTAGTGGAGAACGACGGTCGTCGGGTCGGTCGCCTCAGCGCTTTTCAGGTGCGCGAGCGCGGGCGCCATGACCGCGGTCGGGCCGCTCGCGTACTTGGCCGTCGTGTTCGCCGTCCATGCGACGTCCTCGGCGGTGATCGGCTGGCCGTCGGACCACGTCCCGGACTTCAGGTGGAAGGTCCAGTCCTTGCCGTCGGCCGAGGTGTCCCAGGACTCGGCGAGATCGCCGACGATCACGTATTTCCCGTCCTGGAAGTCGTACTGGACGAGTTGGGGGTAAAGCATGATGAAGGCCTGGAATGCCTGAGCCTCGATGTAGTGGAACGGGTTCAACGAGTCGATGTAGTTGATCGTCCCGACCCGCAGGATGCCGCCCTCTTCGACCGCGCCGGTCTCGGAGCCGCCCGAGCCGGTGGCGTTCGTGCCAGAGCTTCCGCCGCAGGCGGTGAGGGCTAGCGTCAGCGCGGCGAGCGATGCCGCGAAAAGCAAGAGCGTCCTTCTCATGCCGTCCTCTCTTTCTCCCTCGTTGTCCCGAGGGATTCGCCGCGCCGCAGGAGCGCGGGCTCGTCGATCGTGAGTATGCGGGCATCGGCGTCGAGCGTCGCGGGGACGCCGAGGGGGAGTGTCGCAAGGTTCTTTCCGTGGCCCAACGGCAGCTTGTATAGCACGGGAACGCCGAGCGGCTCCAGCCTTTGCTCCAGGACGTCCTCCAGGGACTTGGTCCTTGGCCATTCGGGCCTATCCTCGCGCCACTCGCACTTCTCCATCTCGCCTACTACGACTCCGACGACCCGGTCGAGTTTGCCGGCATGGGCGAGCTGGACGAGAGCCCCGTCGATGTACCAGGGCGGTGCGTCCACGTCTTCGAAGAAGAAGATGGCGCCGTCGAGGTCGATCTCCCAGGGCGTTCCCATGGTCTGCACGAGGAGCCAGAGGCAACCGCCTGCGAGCGGGGCCGAGGCCCTGCCGCCAACGATGGCGCGTACGTAGGGGTCGTCAGGGTCCCGCGGGACCTCGCCCGCGCCGCCGCCGCGCAGAACCTCGAGGAAGCGCGCCCGGGTGAACGCGCTCGCCTCCTTGTCACCCACGCCCGCGACCCCGGGGCCGTAGAACGTGGCGAGACCCGTGCGCTGCCGGATCGCGACGTGAAGAGCGGTGATGTCGGAATAGCCGATGAACGGCTTCGGATTCGCGGCGATGACGTCGAAGTCGAGGAAGGGAATCGCCTGCGCCGACCCGTAGCCGCCCTGCATGCAGTGGACGACGTCGACCTCGGCGTCGGCGAAGAGCCCGTTCAGGTCCTCGGCGCGCTGCTCGGGCGGCCCCGCGACGAAGTCGTCCCGCCCGTCGACCCCCGGGGCCAGCTTGACGCGGTACCCCTGCGCTTCCCACCACTCGACTCCGCGGAGTAGGTCAGAGCGGTTCTCCCATGGGCTCGCGGGCGCGGCGACGCCGATCGTCCCGCCGTCGGGAAGGGTGCTGGCGAGGAGGGCGGTCGCTTCCAGGACGTGAATCTAACCTCCGCACGGAATAAAGTGCGCCGGTGGGTCGAGGGAGGTTCAGCCGGTTCGCGGCGCTAGCCGCCTGCCTGTTCGCCATGACGGCCGCTGTTGCCGCCCATCCGGCGCGGGCGGCACAGCCGAACATCCTCGTGATCGTGACCGACGACCAGCGTCAGGGGACGTTGCGCGAGATGCCGAACACGCGGCACTTCTTCTTCGACGAAGGCCACTACTTTCAGCGCGGCTTTGTGACGACCCCGAACTGCTGCCCGTCGCGCGCCTCCATCTTCACCGGCCTCTTCGTGCACAACCACGGCATCAGGTCGAACAGGACGGCAGACCTTCCGCAAAGCGTGACGGTACAGCGCTACTTGCACGACGCCGGCTACAAGACCGCGATCCTCGGCAAGTACCTGAACTCCTGGTCACTCGCGAAGGCGCCGCCCTACTTCGACCGCTGGGCGGTCGTCCGCCCGGATTCCTATGTGAACGCCGACTTCAACATCGACGGAAGGCTCGGGCCCGTCTCCGGCTACAGCACCGACGTGATCGGATCCCGCACGGTCAAGCTGCTACGGGCATTCGACCGCCAGGACGACAAGCCCTGGTTCCTCTATGTCGCACCTGTCGCTCCGCACCGGCCCGCCACCCCCGCGCCGAATTACGCCGCCGCCCCCGTCCCGCTGTGGGTGCCGAGCCCGGCCGTGCTGGAAGCCGACCGCTCCGACAAGCCCCCGTGGATACGGAGCCATTCCGTCCCGCTCGCCACCATGCAGACCGAGCGCGACAAGATGCTGCGCACGCTCATGTCGGCGGACGACATGGTCGGCAAGGTGTTCCACGAGTTGCAGGCGCTCAACGAGCGCCGGGACACGCTTGCGATCTTCCTCTCCGACAACGGCTACGCATGGGGCGAGCACGGGATTCGAGGCAAGTGGAGGCCCTACACGGAGTCGATCCGCGTGCCGCTCGCGATGAGGTGGCCGGGGCACTTCGAGCCGGGATCGATCGACACGGGGATCGCGACGAACGTCGACCTCGCGCCGACGATCATGGCCGCCGCCGGGCTCTCGCCCGCGGCTCCGATGGACGGCGTCTCCCTGTTGCAGCCCGGGACGCGGCAGCGTCTCTTCACGGAGTTCTGGGGAAACATGGCGCAGGGGAGGCCCGACTGGGCTCAGATACGGACTCGACGCGTGGCTTACATCGAGTACTACCGGGACGGTGAGCGGTCGAACCCGATCTTCCGCGAGTACTACCGAATCGACCGCGACGGTTGGCAGCTCCAGAACCTCCTCCACGACGGCGACCGGACGAACAACCCGGCCGTGAGCCACTGGAAGGACCTCATCAGGCTCTACGCGACCTGCGCGGGCTCCACCTGCCCGGGCTCGTCCTAGGGGTCGAACTCCACCAGTAGCGCGAGGGTGCGCTCGGAGATCTCGTCGCGGATGCGGCGCACTTCTTCGGGCGGCAGCCCCGCCGGATCCTGGAGCTCCCAGTCGACGTAGCGCTTGCCGGGTACGTACGGGCACGCGTCTCCACGGCCCATCGTCACGATCACGTCGGCCCAACGGCGCGTCCGTCCGATCGAGCGCGTGAGGAACCCGGCTCTCGAGGTCGACGCCCAGCTCGCGCCTGGCTGCCACGACCTCAGGATGGACGTGCGTCGCCGGCGCCGTGCCGGTGGAGCGGGCCTCGTGGCGCCCTCGGCGGCGCGGTGAAGAGTACCTCTGCCATCTGCGAGCGGCCGGCGTTCTGGACGCAGACGAAGAGAACTCTGCTCAGCGGGCTTCTCCCTCAGTCCACGCTCGGGCTGCGCCGCTCGAGCAGCAGGACGTCACGCCACGCTTCGTCGAGTTTGCCCAGCCGCTTGTGTGTCCCGACGGTCTCGAAGCCGGCCCGCTCGTGCAGACGGATACTCGCCTCGTTCTCGGGGAACATGCCCGCTTCGATCGTCCAGATGCCGGCGGCTTCGGTGGAGGCGATGAGCGCTTCGAGCAGGCGCCGGCCGACGCCCTGGCCCCGGACACTCTCTGCGACGTAGACGCTGTTCTCGACCACTCCCTGGTAGCAGCAGCGACCGGAGACGGGACTGACGGCGGCCCAGCCGACGATCTCGCCGTCCCGAAGCGCGACGAAGCGATGTCCGGGGAGATGGGACGCGTCCCACACGTCCCACGCCGGTACCTCGGTCTCGAAGGTTGCGTTCCTGGTCGCGATGCCCTCCGCGTACACGCGGGCTACCCCTGGCCAGTGCTCGGCCCGCAGCGCCTCGATCGTCGTCGGCGCGGAATCGACCGCCATCAGCAGCAGCCGGCGCTCGCTGCCGGTTGAACGACAGGCAGGCCCTTCGCCACGGGGTCCGTCGTCTTCACGGCTCTGATGATCGCACCGTGGATGCCGTCGGCGACCTCGTGTGTGAACTCGACCGAAACGTCCTCGAAGCCCACCGCCTCGAGGCCGACCTCGTACTCGGACTTCGAGAGCGCGCCTGCGATGCAGCCGACGTAGGAGCCGCGCTCCGCCTGCTCCTCCTCGGTGAGCCGATCCTCGGCGACGATGTCGGAGACTCCGAGCCGGCCGCCCGGCTTGAGAACCCGGGAGATCTCCAGCAAGACCTCCGCCTTTTCGGTCGACAGGTTGATCACGCAGTTGGAGATGACGACGTCGACCGAGTCGGCGGGCAGCGGGATCTGCTCGATCAGGCCCTTGAGGAAGACGGCGTTTCGGACGCCGGCGTCTGCGCTGTTCTTGCGTGCCAGCGCGAGCATCTGGTCGGTCATGTCGAGCCCGTACGCGAGGCCGGTCGGCCCGACTCGCTTCGCGGACAGGATCACGTCGATTCCCCCGCCGGAGCCCAGGTCGAGGACGGTCTCGCCCTCCCTGAGCTCTGAGACTGCCGTGGGATTTCCGCAACCGAGTGACGCGAGGGCGGCGGCGTCCGGCAGCTCGCCTCGCTGCTCGAGGGTGTAGAGCGACGTGCCGAAGTCGCCGCTCGCCTCTCCCTCGCAGCAGCTGCCACTGCCGCAGCCGCACCCGGATCCTTCGGCCACGGCAACCGCGGCCTCGGCGTACTTGCGACGCACTTCGTCGCGCAAGGCGTCGTGAGTGGTCATCGAAGAGCCTCCTCTCGGTCGCGAGCTAGGTCGACGAGCCCGGCGAGGCGCGTGCCCGCCTCGGGCGTGAGCGAGAAGTACGCCCACTTGCCGCGCTGCTCGCGCTCGAGCAGGCCAGCGTCGACCAGTCGCTTCAGATGATGGGAAACGGTCGGCTGCGACAGACCGAGCGGCTCGATCAGGTGACACGCGCAGACCGGATCGTCGCTCGTCGCGACGAGGTTCACGATGCGGACGCGGGCGGGGTCAGAGAGCGCCGCGAACAGCGCAGCGCCCGCACGCGCCTCCTCCTCGGAAAGAGTCGACGCCCCAAGCGGGGCGCAACAGGCGATCAGAGGCAAATCACGCATCGATCGACGTCAATATATCGACCAACGTCGATGTGTCAAGAGTCGGAGAGCCAACGCCGCTTAACCTCTGCTTAACCGCGCGCAACCAGGGCTTCACAGGCCCGGGGCTATAACCGACGCATGCAATCAGGGTGGGCGAAGGCAGGCGCGCTCGTGGCAGCCGCTCTGCTCGGCGGCGCCGTCGCGGTCGGCATCGGCCAGACGGTCAACGCCGGCTCGACTACGACGGTCATCCGCGAGGTTCAGGCCGGGGCGCCCGAGCCCGCGGCATTCCCGTCGAGTGGCGGCAAGAAGATCTCGGACATCTACGAGGCCGCGAAGCACGGCGTCGTGCAGGTGACCTCGACGTCGGTCGTCTCCAACAATTTCTTCGGAGCGCAGGAGCAGCAGGCTCAGGGCTCCGGCTTCGTCATCGACAAGGACGGCCACGTGGTCACGAACTACCACGTCGTCCAGGGGGCGAAGAAGGTTCAGGTCAGCTTCTCCGACGAGGAGAAGAGGGACGCGACGGTCGTCGGCACCGATCCCTCGACCGACATTGCAGTCCTGAAGATCCAGGGCGCATGGACGCGCTCGCTCACCCCGCTCACGCTGGGGAGCTCGAGCGCGGTCAAGGTCGGCGACGCCGTCGTCGCAATCGGCAATCCCTTCGGGCTGGAACGGACGGTCACCGCCGGCATCGTCAGCGCGCTGCAGAGACGGATTCAGGCGCCGAACGGCTTCCAGATCGACCAGGCCATCCAGACCGACGCCGCCATCAACCATGGCAACTCCGGCGGCCCGCTCTTGAACGCGAACGGTGACGTCATCGGCGTGAACGCACAGATCGAGAGCGAATCCGGCGGCAACGTCGGCATCGGCTTCGCCATCCCGATCGACACCGTCAAGGACGTCGCGGGCCAGCTCATCAAGGACGGCAAGGTCGAGCACGCGTACCTCGGGGTCGACATCGCGACCATCAGCTCGGACCTTGCAGAGAACTTCCGTGTGCCTGTCGACAAGGGGGTCCTCGTCCAGCACGTTCGCGACGGTAGCCCGGCCGCGGACGCCGGCCTCAAGGGCGGCACGATGCAGGTCGTCCTCGCCGGCACGACGTACTGGCTGGGCGGCGACGTGATCACGAAGGCAGACGGGCAGCCCCTGGAAACGAGTGACCAGCTGGCGTCCGTAGTGACATCGAAACAGCCAGGCGATTCCCTCGACCTCGAGGTGCATCGCGGACAGGAGACTTTGAACGTGACAGTCGAGCTTGGGCGCCAACCGAGCACCCCAGTCGGATAACGGCGCCCTTGGCCCCTTACCCCAAGGGGCAACGCTTCCGGAAGCCGCATCGCCAGCTTGGCTCTCGGAAGTAACGGTCGGAGGCCCGCCCGCCTGCCCGGGCCTCCGACCACCTTTTTCTTTCTAGAGTCCCTGCGTGATTCGCCACGCATTCGGCTCGTCTGAGCCCTTCACGGTCGGGATCGAGGAGGAGCTCTTCTGCCTCGACGCGGAGACGCTCGCGCCGCGGCCCTTTCCGCGCGAGGCACTCGACGGCGCGCGGCTGAAGGAGGAGCTCTTCGCCTCCGTCGTCGAGCTGAACACCGACGTCCACCGGACAGTTGCGCAGGCGGTCGAGGAGCTCGCGTCGCTCCGTGCTCGCGCGAAGGAGGCGGCGGCAGAGGCCGACCTCGTCCTCGCCGCGGCGGGTACCTGGCCGACCGCGGTGCCGGAGGAGCAGCCCGTCGGCGAGAGCCCGGCGTACGGCAAGTTCGTCGACTATGCCGGGCCGTCCGCGCGGCGGCAGTACGTCTCCGGCCTCCACGTGCACGTCGGCATGGAGAGCCCCGAGGCGTGTATGGCGGCGCTCGAGGCCGTCCTGCCCTGGCTGCCGTTGGTGCTCGCGCTCTCCGCCAACTCGCCCTATGT
Organism: Actinomycetota bacterium; assembly: GCA_046733475.1. Lineage (GTDB taxonomy): Bacteria > Actinomycetota > Thermoleophilia > Gaiellales > Gaiellaceae > DATEOR01. The sequence continues at coordinate 45,081 of JBKPPF010000008.1, read as the reverse complement.
CGCGGGGGAGGACACGGAGCTGCGCTCGGCGCGCGCCGAGATCCTCGGGCTCCTGCCGCGGAGCGCCGCTCCGCCGGTCTTCGCCGGCTACGCCGATTGGGAACGGTTCGTGGAGCACCTCGTCGAGCTCGGCCTGGCCGACGAGATCACCCGGGTCTGGTGGGACGTGCGTCCCCATCCGCGCTTCGGCACGCTCGAGATCCGGATCGCCGATCAGCCGACACGGCTCGAGACGACCGGGGCGCTCGCGGCCCTCCTACAGGCGATGGCGTCCCGGCTCGAGGCAGACGGGCCGGCCGACCGAGGTCTCTACGCGCAGAACCGCTGGGCCGCACTCCGCTTCGGACACGAGGCGGAGCTCGTCCACCCGAACGGATCGAGACTTGTGTCGGCGCCCGAGCTCCTGGCCGAGCTGTCCGAGCGCGCCGGCTCGCAGGCGCGCGACGTACCCGACCAGGCCCGAGAGCAGCTCGAGGTCGGCCGCGCCCACGGGCTCAAGTCGGTGTGCCGTCGCCTCGTCGAGCTCACGTAGGATCGAAGCGTGGCCTTCCAGACCGACACCATCCAGGTCACTGGAGTGCGCTGCGAGCGCTGCGTCATGCGGCTCGGCGCCTCACTCGAAGGCCTCGACGGCCTCGAAGCGGCGAACGCGAACCTGATGGGCCAGGTGACCCTCGCCTGGGACGACGAGCGGCTCGCCAGGAAGGACATTCTCGAGGCGCTCGAGCGCGGCGGCTTCGCCCCGGTCGGCACCCCGGAATAGCGGGGATTTTGCGTTCGTTGAACTGTTACTGTCCGGGCCGATGAGCGAAGTCCAGCCCGAGACCGATGCACGCGGCGTCGCAGAGGAGGCGCGTGCACGCGTGCGGTTCGAAGAGGAGGTTCTCGGTTTGGCGGATCAGGTCTATCGCGTCGCTCGGCGACTCGTGTCGACGCGCGAGGAGGCCGAAGACCTCGTCCAGGAGACCTACGCCCGCGCTTTCCGCAGCTGGCGCTCCTACACACCGGGAACGAACCTCCGCGCCTGGCTCTTCCGGATCCTCACGAACCTGAACATCGACCGCGGCCGCCGCGATCAGCGCTCGCCGTCGACGCAGCCCCTCGAGGAAGGCGACTACTTCCTCTACAACCGTCTCGAGGCGGACTCGGGCTCCGAAGACGAGGCGCGGATCGTCGAGCGCCTCTCCCAGGACGAGATCGTCCAGGCGCTCGCCGAGGTGCCGCACGACTTCCGGGACGTCATCGTCCTCGTGGACATCGGCGACTTCACCTACCAGGACGCGGCGCAGATCCTCGACATCCCGATCGGGACGGTCATGTCACGCCTTCACCGCGGAAGAAGGATCCTCAAGAAGGAGCTCGCAGAAGCTAGTGTGGGAGACAGCGGCTGATGGTCTACATGGGTCCCGATCCATGCGCGAAGTGCGAGGAGATGCTTCAGCCATTTCTCGATCGCGAGCTCTCCGAGGACGAGTACGCGATCGCCGAGGCGCATCTCGACGGGTGCGGCTACTGCCGCAAGCGCTACAAGTTCGAGGAAACGCTGAGGCGCTACGTGCGCCAGGCGGTCGTCGAGGAGATGCCGCCGGAGCTCAAGCAGAAGCTCGCGGCGCTCCGAACGCCTCTCTAGCCGCCGACGATCACGACCAGGCGGTTTGGGTTCTCGCCCCCGGGGAGGGCTGCGGTGCCGATGCCGAGCTCGCGGCCGAGCCGTGCGGCGATCTCCTGTCCGCCCGGCGGGTAGTAGACGAGCGTCTTCCGGTAGTCGGTGCGCTTTGCGTTCCCGACCTTGCCGATCTGGTACGCGAGGCCGGCGACGCGGTTAGCCATGCTCGCGGCGGCGTTGCCCGCCCCGGTGCCGTTGTAGACGTCGACCTGTATCTCCCACGGCTCGGGGAGTGCCGTCGTCGGGTTGGCCGGGGTCTGACTCACGGCGGGAGTCCCGGCTGCGGAGCTCTCGGAGCCGAGCTCCGGGCGGAAGCCGAACCACACGAGGGTGGCGACGGCGGCGAGGAACGCGCAGATCGCCATCGACCTGCGGAGTGACCAGGGGTCGACGAGCCGGCTCGTGACCGGGAGTCCGGCGATCTGCCGCGCCTCTCGCTCGGAGATGCCAAGTGCGGTCGCGTAGACGAGCGCAGCGGCGAGGGCGTCGGCGTTCGACCCGAACCGGTACATGCAGTTCTCCTCGAGCGACTTCACCTGGTCGACTTGCATCCGCGCGCGCGCGGCGGCCTCCTCGACGGTGAGGCGTCGGCGAAGGCGGGCGGCTCCAAGGGGAGAAACGGCCATGTGCTCAGAGTTCGGTGAAAACCGCGTGCAACGCTCTCTCCATCGGCATTCCGCGTGCGCGCTTGAGGGCTAGCAGGAGTCGCCCTCGCGCCCGTAGGCGGAGAGCGTGTACACCGGCTGCGCCAGGTCGGCGACCATGCCAGCGGTGCCGAGGATGAGGCACTGGTCCGGCCTGGAGAATGTCACGCGGTACGAGCGCTCCGTGGTTGTCCCCGCGGCGCCCGCGAGCGAGCGCTCGACCTCGGCCGACCATTCCGGGCGGAGCCGGCTCAGGAAGTAGTTCACGATCTCGAGCTGGTCCGTGCCCTCGGGCGGGGCGAAGGCGGCCGTCGTGACGACGCCCTTCGGTACGGGCAAGGCGGCCTCCGCGGCGGCGAAGGTCTCGCTGTTTCGTCCGACCTCTTTCGAGCTCGGGTAGACGCCTACGTCGGCCAGGACCTGCTCGTTCTCGTCCACTGCGCCGGAGTCGAGCCCGGTCGTGACCGCGTAGACGATTCCGGCAGCGAAAAGAAGGACAGCGACGGCAGGGATGACGACCGCAGGGCGGAGAAACCGCCTCATGCCAGGTCGTCCGGGGAATCGACGTCTCCGGGCCAGCCGAGGTCGTCGCAAGGGACGAGCGTCGCCGGGAGGGCGCGCATGCCTTCGTCCGGGACGGACGCCCAGGCGCTTCGCCCGAGCACGACGGGGTGGCCCCGGTGCCCGCCGTAGCTCGCAGAGACAACGTGGCCCCCCTTCGCGCGCCATGCGTCTACGACGCGCTCGACCGCTGCGGGAGCGAGGTTCGGGCCATCCGCCAGACAGACGACGGCAGCCTCTGTGTCCCACGAGAGCGCCGCGAGCCCACAGCGGAGGGAAGCCCCCGGGCCTCGCTCCCACTGGGGACACGCGACGAGCCGCGCGGCGCCGGGATCGAGCTCATGGGCGCCCGAGACGACGACGATCTCGTCCAGCGAGGTCTCGCCTAGCCGCGCCAGTACGCGGGGCAGCAGCAGGCCCTGCTTCGGCTCGCCGAACCGGCTCGCGGCGCCGGCGGCCAGGACGACCCCCGCGATCACCCGGAGCGGGTTGTGACCGCGAGGATGTCCGCGAGGTGCACGAGGCGGAAGGTGTATCGGCCCGCGACAAGCCGCTCCTGCTCGTCTTCGATCTCCGGCAGCATGGCCCAGAGTTCTTGCGCGCTCGCGATCAGCTCGGCAATGCGCTCGCGCTCCTCGACGAAGCCGTCGCGCTCGGCGCAGGTGTTCAGCGCGAGGCCAAGGACGCCGATCGTGTCCCGCTGCCGCGTCCAGAGGAGCGGCGTCGCCATCGCGAGGTAGTGGTGGATCCGCGCAAAGGTGATCGTCTGCTCGATGTTCCTCCGGCCCTTGGGCGGCGTACGGGGCGCCGCAGGCTTGCCGTCGGCGATGCTGCCGGCCGAGCGCCCGAGCAGGTCGCGGAGCTGGTCCTCGGAGAGGCCGGCGAGCTGCGCAGTGCGAAGCGCGATGAAGAGGGAGCCCGGCTGCTGGCCGTACGGATAGTCGGATGCGTAAAGGACCTGCTCCGGCGAGATGCGGTGGAACATGTCGAGCAGATCGAGCGGGCTCCAGACGGATGTGTCGAAGAACACGCTCGGGTGGCCGGCGAACTCTTCCGACAGGCGCGCGAGGTCGGCAATCCCCGCGTGGGCGATGATCAGCTGCGCGTCGGGGTAGGTGTCCACGAGCCGGCGCAGGTGCTCGGCGATCGGCGGCAGGCCGCGTCCGCCGTGGATGAGGATCGGGACGCGCCGCTCGGCCGCGAGGGCGAAGACGGGTGCGAGGCGTTCGTCGTCGAGGCGAAACGCCTGCGCGCGCGGATGCAGCTTGATCCCGCGTGCTCCCGCGTCGAGCGCGCGGGTGGCCTCCTCGACGGGCTGCTCGGCGAGATCGAGCCGTGCGAACGGGACGAGCACGCCGTTCGAGGCTCTCGCAGATGCCAGCGTACGGTCGTTCGCCGCCCGGAAGGCCGGCTCGCGGTCGGGCTCGTCGAGGCAGAACGCGAACGCGCGAGAGACGCCGTCCTTTCCGAGGAAGGCGAGCAGGTCGTCCAGCGTGGAGACGAAACCGTCGATGTCGGTGCCGACGTGCACGTGGGCGTCGAAGATCTCGGCGTCCTTCGGAAGCAGCGTGGCGACCTCGTCGTCGTACACGGCGACGAGCTTCTGTGCTCTTTCCAAAGCGTCCTGCACCGCGTTTGGAACATACCCCAGCTAGGCTTCGAGGACCGTGCCCGACCTGCTCATCTACGGCGACACTATTCGCTCCCCGGAGCTCCGCCACGAAGTTCCGGTGCCCGTTCCGGACGCGTTCATCTACGCGGAGAAGGACGGCGCGCGCTACGTCTTCGTGGGCTCGCTCGAGATCCCCCGGATCGAGGGTCTGAACGGGATCGTCACCGTTCCGCTCGAGGACCTCGGCATCGACGAGCTCGTTGCGAGCGGCATCCCGTGGCACGAGTCGGAGCGCCAGGTCGTCCTGCGCGCCTGCAGGAAGATCGGGCTCGAGAGTGCGGTTACGCCGCGTGCATTCCCGCTCGAGAAGGCCGACTTCCTGCGCGCGAACGGCATCTCGCTCGAGCCTGACGGCGAGATCTTCGACAAGCGCCGGCGGACGAAGAACGCTTCCGAGCTCGCGGGCATCAGGCGTGCCCAGGCGGGCGCCGAGCGCGCGATGGGCGTCATTCGCGACCGGCTCCGCGAAGGCGGCGACCTCACATGCGAGGAGCTCCAGACCCTCGCCCTCCAGGCCTTCTCGCAGTCGGGCGTGATCGCACCCGACATGGTCATCGTCTCGCACGGCGAGCAGACCGCGATCGGGCACGAACCCGGCCACGGCCCGATCTCCAGCGGCGAGGCGGTCATTGCCGATCTGTATCCGCAAGATCCCGTTTCCGGCTGCTACGCGGACATGACGCGCACGTTCTGCATGGGCGAGCCGCCCGAAGAGCTCGTCCGCTACCACGGTCTCGTCAAAGAGGCGCTCGACTGGGCGCTGGACGCGGTTCGCCCGGGCATCACCGGGAAGGAGCTCCACCGCATGACCTGCGAGCTCTTCCAAAAGCACGGCTTCCCGACGCAGCTGACCAAGGATCCGGACAAGCCGCTCGAGGACGGGTTCTTCCACAGCCTCGGCCACGGTGTGGGCCTCGAGGTGCACGAACAGCCGGGGCTCGGGCGCACGGGCGAGCAGCTCGTCGCCGGCGATGTGCTCGCCGTCGAGCCGGGCCTCTACCGCAAGGGCTTCGGCGGCTGCCGGCTCGAGGATCTCGTGCTCGTCACCGACGACGGCGGCGAGAAACTCACAGATTTCCCGTACGACCTGGCCGTCTAGGCCGAGAGCGCCAGCAGCTTCTCGAAGCGGTCCGGGTCGTCGAACGGGCCGATCGCCGCGAAGTTCAGACGCTCCTCGCGGATGATGTCCTGCGCGACACGCTGGATGTCCTCGAGCGTGACAGCGTCGAGGGCGGCCAGCACCTCGTCCGGCTCCCGGACCTTGCCCTCGAGCACCTCGTTCCGGAGGCCGAACATGATCATCCCCTTCGGGTCCTCGAGTGACAGGACGAGGCGGCCCTTGGAGAAGTTCCGGGCCTTCTCGAGCTCGTCGGCCTCGACCGGCTCGGCCGCGATACGCCCGAACTCCTCCACGACCGTGCTGACCGCGTCGTCGATTCGCTGGATGTCGACGCCGCCCTGAGCGTAGAGCGTGCCGGCATCCGTGTAGGCCATGTTGTGGCCGTAGATGTAGTAGGCGAGCCCGCGCCGCTCGCGCACCTCCGTGAAGAGGCGGGAGGACATACCGCCGCCGAGCACGGTGGCGAGCAGGCCGAGCGCATAGCGATCCGGATGGTCGAGCGGGTAGCTGTGCACGCCGATCCGGATGTGCGCCTGGTCGGACTGCTTCGTGTGCAGCTTCACCTGCGGCGCTTCCTGTGACCACGTCGCCGGCTCGGGCTGCCCGGTCTCTCCGTCGGGCACGTCGCCGAGGAGCTCCTGCAGCCGCTCGTCCAGGTCGTCGCCGAGGTTCCCGGCCACGCCCGCGACCATGCGCGGCGCGCGGTACCAGCGATCGAGGTAGCCGAAGAAGGTGTCGCGCTCGGCCGCGCGCACGGTCTCCTTGCGACCGATGATGTCCCAGCCGAGAGGAGTGTCCTTGTAGAGAAGCTCGTCGTAGACACCGTCGACGAAGTCACGCGGGGTGTCGAAGTACATGTTCATCTCCTCGACGATCACCCCCTTTTCGCGCTCGATCTCCTCGGGGTCGAACTTCGAATGTCGAAGCATGTCGACGAGGACGTCGAGTGCCGTGTCGCGGTGCTCCGCCGCGCACTTCACGTAGTAGCCCGTGTATTCCTTGCCGGTGAAGGCGTTGAACTCACCGCCGATCGAATCGATCTCGCCGGCGATCTCGCGCGCCGTCGGCCGCTTCTCGGTCCCCTTGAAGAACATGTGCTCGGCGAAGTGGGCGATCCCGTTCGTCTCCTTCGTCTCGTACCGGGAGCCCGCGGCGAGCATGACGAAGCAGGCGACGGACTTTGCCTGCGGCATCGGCGCTGTCACGACCCGAAGGCCGTTGGGGAGGAGAGTCTTTTCGAAGGTGTTCACGTGGTCGCAGCGCTCCTTGATTCGTAGTTTTCGATTCGTTCCCGCCACTCGGGCGGGATGGGCATCGTCTGGTCGGCGTCGTAGTCGAAGGCGACGAGCGTCGTCTGCGCCTCCGCGACGAGGCGCCCGTCCTGGGCGCGGATCTGGTGCTCGAGGTCGAAGCTCTTCGTCCCGACGCGCGTCGTTTGCGCGCCGATCTCGAGGGTGTCCCCGAGATTGGCTCGCGAGCGGAAGTCGATCTTCACGCTCGCCACGATCATGAGGAGGCCCTCGATCGACTCGATCCCGATCACGTCGCGCGCATAGCCGATGCGCGCGTTCTCGAGGTAGGTGAGGTAGACCCCGTTGTTCACGTGGCCGAACGCGTCGAGGTCGCGGAATGCGACCTCTTGTGCGTGGACGAAGCGGTACCCGTCCATGCGCGCATGGTAGCTTCGCCCCTCACCATGGCAGGACAGCTCACGCGCGCGGCGATCCAAGCCCAGCCGGAATGGATTCGGGAGGTGCCCGAACGTGTCGGAGACCGGCGCCTCTCAGCTGGCCGCGTGGTCTTCACCGGGTGCGGCACGTCCTTCCATGCAGCGCAGACCGGCGGGGAGGCGTACCAGGCGCTCGAGGCGGTGCTGGCCCCACCGCACGCCGACCTGATGGTGGCGGTCAGCCACGAGGGCGAGACCAAACTGACGCTGGAGGCGGCGCAGGCCTTCGACGGGCCCGTCTGGCTGATCACCGGGACGGAGAAGGGCCCGATCGCCGACATCGCCGACGAGGTGATCGTCGCCGCGCCGGAGATCGAGGAGTCGTATTGCCACACGGCCAGTTACACGGCCGCGGTGGCCGCGCTCGCGGCGCTGCACGGGGAAGACGTGCGCTGGCTCCGCCAGGCTGTGGACAACGTGCTCTCGGACCCCTTCGACGGCGGGGACTGGGACCGCGTCGTCGTGGTCGGCGCGGGCCGCGACTGGCCGACCGCGCAAGAGGCGGTCCTGAAGCTCCGCGAGGGTGCCTACATCGCGGCCGAGGCGCACGAGACCGAGCAGATCCTCCATGGCCATTTTGCGGCGATCGACGAGAAGGTTCGCGTCTTCGTCCTCGAGGGCGAGGGTCGCGCAGCCGAGCGCGCAGCCGACGTGGTGAAGGCTCTCGGTGAGATCGGCGCCGAGACCACGCTCGTGCCGACGACGCACCCGGTGGTGGACATCGTCCGCTTCCAGATGCTGACCGTGGAGATGGCCGAGCGCCGCGGGGTCGACCCGGACAAGATCCGCTGGGACGACCCGCGCTGGGACGCCGCGCGCCAGGCCTACTCGTAGTTACTGAACGACGAGCCCGCCGTTCTCGGCGGCCCCCTGCAGGAACCGGAGCCAGTCCTCCCAGAGCCTCGGGTCGTCCAGCGTACGCGGCTCCCGGGAGGCGTTCGCGAGTGCGAGGTCGATCTGCCCGGGCGGGATGCGTGCGTCGGGCCTGATCGCGTCCGCCGACAGCCAGCCGCCCATTCCCTGCTCCTCCATCTCGGCTGCGAGCGCGTCGTGCTCGCGCGGCCCGAGGAACACGTGGCCCGTCATCCCGTCATTCCGCGCCCAGTAGAGCCGCAGCACTAGGCGAGCTCCGCGAGAGCGGAGAGGAGGCGATCGACCTCCTCGGCGGTGTTGTAGTGCACGATCCCGACCCGGAGGCAGCCGTCCGTGAGGCTGAGCCGCTCCATGATCTCGAGCGCGTAGTAATTTCCCGGCCACGCGGCGATGTGGCGGCGCGCGAGCTCGTCGGCAAGCTCTTCCGGAGCCCGCGACGGATGCGTCAGCGCGAAGGTGGGCGTCCGGCTCTCCATGGAACGAATCCCGTGCAGGGTGTAGGCATCCGGAAGGCCTTCGAGGAACCGCTGGCCGAGCTCACGCTCCCAGCCGACGATCGCGTCCCAGCCGATCGACTCGATGTATTCGACTGCGGCGCTGAAGCCGGCCATGAGCTCGTGCGCGAGCGTGCCGGTCTCGAAGCGGTGGCCGACAGGCTCGTCCGCGCTCGGGCGCACCTTGTATGGCCGCCACTGCTCGAGCACCTCGCGGCGTCCGAAGAAGAGCCCGAGGTGCGGGCCGAAGAACTTATAGGGGGAGCAGGTGAGGACGTCGACGCCCGTTGAGGCAACGTCGATGGGCCCGTGCGGCGCGTAATGGACGGCGTCGACCCACGCGAGCGCCCCCGCCTCGTGGGCGAGGTCGGCGACCCGTCGCACGTCAGAGATCGACCCGACGGCGTTCGACGCCCACGGAAACGCAACGACCTTCGTCTGCTCCGAGATCTGCGCCTCGAGATCGGCGTAGTCCAGCGTGCAGTCCTCCTCGCGGAGGTCGGCGAAGTGGACGACGAGCTCGAGGTCGTCGGCAAGCTCGAGCCAGGGCGAGACGTTCGCGTCGTGGTCGAGGCGCGTGACGACGACCTCGTCGCCGGGAGAGAGCTCGCGGCCCAGGGTCCGCGTGAGCGCGAAGTTCAGTGTCGTCATGTTCTGGCCGAAGCCCACCTCCGACGGTAAGGCGCCGAGGAAGCGCGCCGCCGCGTCGTGCGCCTCGTCCACGACCTGATCGCTGCGCAGGCTCGTCTCGAAGGGGCCGCCGAGGTTGGCGTTGGCCTCGCGCAGGTACGAGGCCACCGCCTCGATGACGGAGTCCGGCGTCTGCGTCCCGCCCGGCCCGTCGAAGAACGCGGTCTGCCTCTGCAGCGCGGCGAAGCGCGCCCGAACGGCTGCGACGTCGAAGGCAACAGCGCTCACGCCGCCAGGAGCTCCTTCTCCCTCTCGGGCGTGAGGCCGGCGCCCGAAGTTTCCTCGGCACCGGCGAGGGTGTCGCGCACGGTCTGACCGAGGGGCCGGAACCGAAGTCCGGCGGATATCGCGCGCGAGTTGTCGACTGCGAGAAGGCCTGCGTGATCCGGGTGAATCCCGGGCGCGAGCCAGAGCGGCAGGTCGCTCCATTCTTCCACGCCGCGATCGACGAGAAAGCGCTCGGCCGTCCACACGAGGCGGGCCCGGCTTCTCGTCGTAGCGGCGCACGTTGCGAGAACGTCCTCCAGCGTCATCGGCGTCTCTGGGCCCGTGGCGTTGAACACGCCGGCGAGGCGTTGTTCCGCGGAGCCGAGGATCCACTCGGCGAGATCGCGCCCGTGCACGAGCTGTACCGGCTGGTCTCTCGGCTCCGGAGCGAGGACATCGCCGCCCCTGGCGATCCGATGCACCCAGTACGTGAACCGTCCGGTGTTGTCGTAGGGACCGACGATGAGCCCGGCCCTGACGACAAGGGCTCGGTCCGGAAGCGCCACGCAGGCGGCCTCCTCGCACAGCGCCTTCAGAGCGCCGTACGTCTCGGAATCGGCGATCTCCTCCACTGTCTCGTCGGGGATCGTGTGCACCGGCCCGTCCTCGGCCACGCCCAGGAGTGCGAGATCCCGATACACGGAGATGCTCGAGACGAATGTGTAGTGGGTGTCTGTCGGGGCCAGCAAGCGCGTCGCGTCCCGCACCCAGCGAGGGACACGCGCGGACGTGTCGACGACAGCGTCCCATTGGCGCCCTTCCAGCGCAGAGAGCTCGCCCGCGTCTCGATTTCCGCGAAGGTGCTCGACTTCCGAAAAGAGCTCGGGGTTGGTGAGGCCCCGGTTGAAGATCGACACCTCGTCGCCGCGCTCGAGCGCGGCCTCGACGAGATGGCGGCCGAGAAAGAGCGTCCCGCCGAGCACGAGGACCTTCACCGCACCGCCTCGCCGTTGACGCGCCACTCGTACGTCGGTGTTGCGGTCAGCGAAGCGCCGATGAAGCAGCCGTACTCCGCGGAGTCGAGGAGCTTGGCGAGAGCCTCGCCCTCCAGCGCCGGCTCGACCTCGATCTCGAGCGCGACACGCGTCTCGATGAACGCGTAGCGCCCGTCCGATTCGCGCCGCGTGACGACGCCGTCGGCATCCGCCGTCCCGGAGGCCCCCACATTCGCGCGCTTTGCGTAGTACTCGAGGCTGGACAGGCTGCAGCGCGCGAGCGCCGCGAGCAGCATGTGCTCGGCCGTCCAGTCGGTCTCCGCGTGAGCCGGGGTCCCGCTGCGCTCGCTGACGGAATACTCGAGCCGCTTCGGGGTCGTCACGCGTCCGGCCAGCGCGTGATCACGACCTTCTTCTCGGTGTAGAACTCGATGCCGTCGCGCCCGTGGGCGTGCAGGTCGCCGAAGAAGGACTCCTTCCAGCCGGTGAACGGGAAGAAGGCCATCGGCGCCGCGACTCCGATGTTCACGCCGATCATCCCGGCCTGCGCGTCGTGGCGGAACTTGCGCATCGCGCCGCCCGATGTCGTGAAGATCGAGGCCGCGTTGCCTTTCGTCGAGGCGTTCATGATCTCGAGCGCGTGGTCGAGGTCGCGTGCGCGGACGAGCGTGAGGACCGGCCCGAAGATCTCCTCCCTGGCGATCTCCGAGCCCGGATCGGTCCCGATGATGGTCGGCCCGAGGAAGTGACCGTCGTCGAGGCCCTTGCCGCGCCCGTCGAGGACGAGCTCGCCGCCCTCGGCGAGGCCGCGGTCGATGAACTCGCCGATGCGCTCGCGTGCGGCAGCCGAGATGACGGGGCCCACTTCGGTCTCGGGGTCGATGCCCTCGCCGACGATCATGGCGTCGCCCTTCTCGACGAGACGTTTCTTCAGCGGCTCGTAGGCGTCACCGACCGCGACGCAGACCGAGTTCGCCAGGCAGCGCTGGCCGGCTGCGTGGAAGGCGGAGGACAGGACGCCGTCCACGGCCGACTCGATCTCCGCGTCGGGCATGACGACGACGTGGTTCTTCGCGCCGCCGAGCGCCTGGACGCGCTTGCCGTGCTTGGCCGCCGTCGCGTAGACGTGGTGCGCCACCGGAGTCGAGCCGACGAACGAGACGCCGTTGATCCCCGGGTGCTCGAGGATCCCGTTGACGGTGTCCTTGCCGCCGTTCAGGAGGTTGACCACGCCGGCCGGGATCTCGCACTGGTCGAGCAGCTCGAAGAGCAGCTCGGAGGCGAGGGGATCCTGCTCCGACGGCTTGAGGATGAACGTGTCTCCGCAGGCGATCGCGAACGGGAGGAACCAGAGCGGCACCATGAAGGGGAAGTTGAACGGGGTGATCGCCGCGAAGACGCCGATCGGCTGGCGGATCATGTCCGAGTCGATCCCGCGGGAGACGTCCTCCAGGTTCGAGCCCTGCATGAGCGATGGGATCCCGGTGGCCACCTCCACGCACTCGATCCCGCGCCGGACCTCGCCGGCCGCGTCCTTGATCGCTTTGCCGTTGTCGCGGGAGACGATCTCGGCGAGCTCGTCCCTGCGCTCCTCGAGGGCGTTTTTCAGCCGGAAGCAGGCGCGGGCGCGCTCGACCGGCGAGGTCGCGCGCCATGCGGGAAACGCGTGCCGCGCCGCCTCGACCGCCCGGTCGAGGTCGGCCTGGCTCGACATGGGTAGTTGCGCGAGCGTCTCGCCGCTTGCCGGGTTCGTCACGTCGAGGCTCTCGCTCGCCTCCGCGTCCACCCAGCCTCCGCCGATGTAGTTCTTGATCGTCCTGACAGCCGTCTCGGCCTGCGCCATTTTCTTTCCTCCCTTGGTCTCCGACGTAGAGTAACGCTGTGGCCGAGTCGGCGGTCCCTGACGTCCTGGCCCCCGGCCTACGCTGCGTGTTCTGCGGGATCAACCCAGGTTTTCGCTCGGCGGCCGCCGCGGCGCACTTCGCGAATCCGCGCAACGACTTCTGGCGGCTCCTCGCCGACGCGGACCTCACCCCCCGGCTCCTCGTACCTCTGGAGCAGTGGGAGATGCTCGGCCTCGGCTACGGCCTCACGAACGCCGCCTACCGCACGACGAAGGGGAGCGGCGACCTGCGCCGCGGCGACTTCGCCGGCTCCGCCGAGCGGTTCGAGACCCTAGCGAAGGAACTCGGCCCGCAGATGATCGCGTTCGTGGGCAAGTCGGCCTACGAGGGCGTCTTCCGCGAGCGGCCCCAGCATGGGCTGCAGGAGCGCCGCCTGGGAGAGACGCGGCTCTTCGTCCTCCCCTCGACCTCTCCCGCCAACGCGGCCGTGCTCTACGAGGAGAGGCTCCGCTGGTTCCAAGCTCTTCGCGCCGAGCTGGCGGACTAGGAACATCGGGGCCAGAGGCGTATGTTGGGGCGGTCCCGTTGACGCCGCAGAGGGGGTTCGCATGACCCGCCTACGAACGCTCGCAGCTTTTGTCGTGGTTGGAATGACGACAGGGCTGATCTGGACGGGGGTGGCGGTCGCAGCGCCTGGCTCCTGTGCGGACGTGATGCCGCTCGCCTCGGTCGCGCGCGGAGACATCGGAGAGGGTTGGACCGTCGTCTCGGGCACGGACCCGGAGCCCTTCGACGCCGAAGTCCTCGGAGTCATGCCCGACCTGATCGGACCCGGGCGCGACGTGATCATCGTCGAGATCTCAGGCCCGACCGTCAACGTGGGCGGCGGCGTCTGGGCGGGAATGTCCGGGTCGCCGGTCTACATCGACCACGGCGGCGGGCCGGAGCTCGCCGGCGCACTCGCGTACGGCTTCTCGTTCGGGGCGACCAACATCGCAGGTCTCACGCCCGCCGAAGACATGCTGCACGTGAACGGGCTGTCTGTCTCGTCGCGCGCCGCGCTCCGTGTCCCCGCGCGCATCAAGCTTCCGCGCTCGGTCGTGCGCACGGTCGCGACGAAGATCGGTGCGGCCCTACCGACGGTCGGGGGAGACCTTGTCCGCCTCAAGCTGCCGATGAGCATCTCCGGCGTCATCCCTGAGCGGTACCGGGCGATGCGGAAGCTCCCTTCGCTGAAGAAGTACCGGCCGATGATGAGGTTCACGCACGGCGCGGCTGCGCATTCCGCCAGCCTCTCCGGAGTCGTGGACGATCTCGTCCCCGGCGGCAACTTCGCCGCCGCCCTCTCGTACGGCGACCTCACCTCGGCGGGTGTCGGGACGACGACCTACGTCTGCGACGGGCAGGCGCTCGCCTTCGGGCATCCAATGCTCTTCTCCGGGCGGACGTCGCTCGGCGCCGGCTCGGCGGACGCGCTCGCGATCGTGCCCGACGCGCTGGGCCCTTACAAGCTCGCCAACGTCACGAGCCCCGTCGGTACGGTCGACCAGGACCGTCTCGCGGGCATCCGGGCGGTCGACGGTGAGCCACCCTCGATCCCGGTCTCGACCGCAATCACTTCGCTCGACAGCGACAACTCGCACGTCGGCGAAACGGACGTCGTTTTCACAGAGGCGTATCCCGACTTCGCCTTCTCGCACATCTTCTCCAGCATCGACTCGGTGTTCGACAAGATCGGCTCGGGCTCGGCGTCCTACAGCTGGACGATCGAAGGCAAGCGCGAGGACGGGACCCCGTGGGAGCTCCACAAGACGAACATGTACGTCTCTGAGTTCGACCTCTCGTTCGAATCGGCGTTCGAGATCTACGGCGAGCTCCTCGCCATCGCGAACTATCCGAACGAGGACATCGAGCTCACGAACACGGAGGCGACGATCAACCTCGAGGAGACCGTCCACGAGTATCACATCGAGAGGCTTCTCTCGTGTCGCGGCGGCAGCTGCGTGAAGGTCAGGTCGCTCCGCGCCTTCCCGGGCGACACGCTGAAGTTCCGGGCGATTCTGAAGCCGTCGGACAGCTCGGCGGAACAGAAGGTCAACTTCCGATTCAAGATCCCCAACCGCGCGAAGAACGGCGCAACGGTGACCGTCGACGGAGGCTCGGGCTGCAACCCCTTCTTCGGCGGGTGCGGCCGGGCCCCGAACACGTTTGACGGCCTGCTCGCGAGCTTCGACGGGCAGCCGAACAACGTGCTCGTCGCTCAGCTTCTCACGGGCCGGAGGGGCGACGTCAGTGCCCATCAGGACACCGTCTTCGACCAGGCGATCACTGGCTTCGGCCGTGTCCAGATCTTCTTTCCGGGTCAGTGCTGCCCGCCGTTCGCAGGCGGAGGGGACGAGGGAGGTTTCTTCTTCTTCAAGAACGCCAGCTAGCCGCCTTCGGGCGGCTGGCTAGCCCCGCCAGCGGTTCGTGATCGGGATTCTCCGGTCGCGGCCGAAGGCCTTCGGGCGGAGCTTCACGCCGGGAGGCGCCTGGCGACGCTTGTACTCGGCGCGGTCGATGAGGGCCAGCGCACGCTCGACGACGCCGGGGTCGAAGCCGTCCGAGGCGAGTTCCTCCCGCGAGGAGTCGAGCTCGACGTAGGCCTCGAGCACCCGGTCCAGCTCGGAATAGGGCGGTAGCGAGTCCTCGTCACGCTGATCGGCGCGCAGCTCCGCGCTCGGAGCCCGGTCGATGGTGCTCTGGGGAATGACTTCGCGGCTGGCGCGCTCGTTCATGTGCTCGGCCAGGCGGAACACGTCCGTCTTGTAGACGTCTTTCAGGAGCGCGAACCCGCCGGCCATGTCCCCGTAGAGCGTCGCGTAGCCGACCGAGAGCTCGCTCTTGTTCCCCGTGGCGAGGGCGAGCCAGCCGAACTTGTTCGAGAGCGCCATCACGAGGAGGCCCCGGACGCGGGCCTGGACGTTCTCCTCGGCCACTCCGGCCTCGGTGCCCTCGAACAGGGGTGCCAGGGCCGCGCCGACGGATTCGACGATCGGCTCGATAGGAATCTCGATGTAGTCCGCGCCAATCGACTCGGCGACCCGCTTCGCGTCCGTCTGCGTCTCGTCCGAGCTGTAGCGCGACGGCATCGAGACGCAGTGCACTCGCTCGGGCCCGAGCGTCTCTGCTGCGAGGGCGGCTGTCAGCGCCGAGTCGATTCCGCCGGAGATCCCGAGCACGACATCGTGGAAGCCGTTCTTGGCCACGTAGTCGCCGAGGCCGAGCTCGAGAGCGCGCCGCATCTGCTCGAGCTCGTCGAGCGTGGGGGCGAGCACGGGCTCCACGGTTCCGCCCGCCCTGTGCTCCGGCACCTCAACGACCGGCGGATTCGGAAGCTCCCGGCGCGCGCGTGCAAGCGCGCGCCGTCGCGCATCGCGGAGACGGCGGCTGACCGCGGTCGTCGCGTCCACGTCGACGACGATTAGCGCCTCCTCGAACGCGGGCCCACGGGCGACGATCTGGCCCTCCTCGTCGAGGACGAGGCTGTGCCCGTCGAAGATGAGCTCGTCCTGGGCGCCGACGGCGTTCACGAACACGATCCAGCAGGAGTTGTCCCTCGCCCGCGTCGCGAGCATGTCCTCGCGCTCCGCGCCCTTGCCGAGGTGGAACGGCGAGGCCGAGATGTTGGCGACGACGTGGGCGCCGGCGAGGGCGAGGTCGGTAGCCGGCGGGCCGGGCTGCCAGATGTCCTCGCAGACCGTCGGCCCGATCAGCGTCTCGCCGCAACGCAGGAGGATGAGCTCGCGCCCCGCCTGGAAGTAACGGTCCTCGTCGAAGACGCCGTAGTTCGGAAGAAACTGCTTGTGGTAGATGGCCTTGACCTCGCCGTCCACGCAGACAGCGCACGCGTTGAAGAGGTCGCGGTCGAGGTGCGGCGTCCCGACGAGTGCGGCGATCCCCTTCGTCTCCGCCGCGATCGCCTCGAGCGACTCGGCCGCCGCGCGCAGGAAGCCCGGCCGAAGAAGCAGGTCCTCGGGCGGATAGCCGGTCACCACGAGCTCGGGGAAGAGGACGAGCTCGGCGCCGGCCGCGCGGGCTTCGCCGAGCCGTTCGACGATCCGGGCGCGGTTGCCGTCGAGGTCGCCGACGACCGTGTTCATCTGCGCGAGCGCGAGTCTCACGCCTCGGATTCTACCGGTTTGCGTCTAAGAGACGAAAACTAGTCGAGCCGATGGTCGAGGAACTTCTTGAGGCCGAGGAAGGGAAGGACCCAGGCCGCCAGGATCGCCGCCAGCCAGACGATGAACGTCGCTGCGATCCATGTCACGACCCGTCGATCCTGAGACCGTCGAGGATGAGCGCCGCAACGAGGAGCCCGATCCCGGTGGCGACGATCGCCACGGCGGTTCGGAAGACGAAGCGGATCACGCGTCGGAGCGTACCGCGGCCGCAGGCCGGAGAGCCTCGAGCGCGAGGGCGACGTCCTCCTCGTCGTTGTAGAGATGGAACGCGAAGCGGATCGAGCCCGACCGCGCCGAGCACGCCACCCCGGCATGCTTCAGGCGGTCGACGGCTGCATCCGCGTCGTCTACCGGCACGCGCAGGATCGGCGACGCGGGCTCTGCCAGCCCGAGCTCGGCCGCGAACGACCGAGCAAGCGCGAGGTTGTGCTCGCCGATCGCCTCGGCGCCGAGCTCCGTGATCAGCCTCAGGCTTGCGCGGGCTCCCGGAGCGGAGAACCAGGGGATCGAGACGTCGAGCCGGTGTGCGTGCGCCGCGAGCTCGGGCGCGCCGTAGTAGTCCTCGAAGGGGTCGGAGCGCGACTTCCAGCCCGCAAGCCACGGCGTGATCTCGGGCAGCCGGTCCGGCCGCACGTAGAAGAAGCAGAGGCCCCGCGGCGAGAGCAGCCACTTGTAGGAGTGAGCGACGAGGTAGTCGACGCCCTCGAGGCTCACGGGAATCGAGCCGACGGCCTGCGTCCCGTCCAGGAAGACACGCGTCCCGGCGGCCTTGATCGCGGCGAGATCGGGCATGCGCCCGTCCGACGACTGCACGAGGCTGACCGCGACGAGCGCCGTGCGCTCGTCGATCCCTTCCGCGAGGCGCTCGAGCGGAAGCGTCCGGAGCTCGACGCCGCGCTCGGCCAGCGGCCGCCACGGGAAGAGCACGGAGTCGAAGTCGCGGTCGTAGAGGACGACGTTGGCCCCTGCCTCCGCCGGCAGGCTCGCCGCGACGATGCCCGCGGCGACGGACGCGGCGGCCACGTACGCGATCTGCTCCGGCTTCGCTCCGACGATCAATCCGAAGAGCTCGCGGCACGCTTCGCCGTCCTGCTCCCAGTCGAGCCACGATCCGCGCTCTTGCCAGCTCGCGAGCGTCTGATCGACGGCCGCGACCGTGGAGCGCGGCGGCAGCCCGTACGTGGCTGTGTCCAGGTAGCCGCGGGTCGACGAGCCCTCGTATTCAGACGGCGCGAGCAATGTCCTCGAGAGCCTCCGGGTTCTCCACGGAGGAAAGGTCACCGGGATCCTTCCCCAAAGCCTTGGCGCGCACCGCTCGACGCACGATCTTCGCGCTGCGCGTTTTCGGGAGGGCGGAGACGAAAACGACCCGGTCGGGCTTGAACGCACGTCCCAGCTCCGCCGCGGCCTGCTCCGCGACCTCGGCCGCGAGCTCGTCCGAGCCCTCCCGTCCGCGCGCGAGGACACAGAAGACCCAGGCGACCTCGCCCTTCACCTCGTGGGGGACGCCGACGGCCGCGGCTTCGGCGACGGCCGGATGGGAGATCACGGCGGATTCGATCTCGGCCGGCCCGATGCGCTTGCCTGCGATGTTGAGCGTGTCGTCGGAGCGGCCGTGCAGGAACCAGTAGCCGTCCTCGTCCACCGACGCCCAGTCGCCGTGCACCCAGATCCCGGGAAGCCGGCGCCAGTAGGCCTCCAGGTAGCGCTCGGGGTCGCGCCAGAAGCCGCGTGTCATCCCAGGGAACGGCTTCCTGCAGACGAGCTCTCCCACCTCACCGCTCTCGACGAGCGAGTTGCCCTCTGGGTCGACGACGTCCATGTCCATCCCGAGGGCAGGACCGCCGAGCGAGCACGCCTTGATCGGGATCGCCGGCGTGGGCGAGAGGAAGCACGCGCCGATCTCGGTGCCGCCCGAGCAGTTGATGATCGGGCAGCGGCCGCCGCCGACGCGCTCGAAGAGCCAGCGGTACGGATCCGGATTCCACGGCTCGCCGGTCGTGACGATCACGCGCAGGGGCGAG
Organism: Actinomycetota bacterium; assembly: GCA_046733475.1. GTDB lineage: Bacteria > Actinomycetota > Thermoleophilia > Gaiellales > Gaiellaceae > DATEOR01. The sequence continues at coordinate 26,339 of JBKPPF010000008.1, read as the reverse complement.
AGGTCGGCCTCGGGGTCGCCGTGCTGCATGAGGGCGCGAATCAGCGTTGGAGAGCAGCCCAGGATGCTCACGCCCTCGGCTTCGATCGTGCGCCACAGCCGGTCGGCCGGGAAATCGGGGGCCCCTTCCGCGAAGACCAGCTTGGCTCCCATCGCGCCGCCGCCGACGACGGTCCACGGCCCCATGATCCACCCCATGTCAGTGGCGAAGTGGATGACGTCGTCCGGATGTGCGTCGGCTTGGTAGGCGAGCTCGCGGCCGATGGAGACGAGGAAGCCACCCTGGACGTGGAGCACGCCCTTCGGCTTCCCGGTCGTCCCCGACGTGTAGGTGAGGAGATAGGGATGCTCGGAGTCGACCTCGAGCGGGGCGAGCTCGGCCGGGCCGAGCTCGACGCCCCCCCACGAGCGGTCTTCGCGGTTCCAGGTGACGACGTGCTCGACCGACGGGGCTTCCCGCGCCGCCTCGTCCACCGTGGCCCGCATGTCGAGCCGCTTGCCGCGCCGTAGCGACCAGTCGGCGGTCATGACGACCTTCGCCTCCGAGTCCTGCAGCCGCTCACGCACCGCGGGCCCCGCGAAGCCCGAGAAGACGGGCACCTGCACGGCTCCTACATGCGCGCAGGCGTGGGAGGCGACCGCGACCTCGGGGCACATAGGCATGTAGATCGCGACGCGGTCGCCGGACTCGACGCCGAGCGCGACGAGCCCCTCTGCGAGGCGGGTGACCTGGGAGGAGAGCTCGGCAAAGGTGTACTCCCACCGTGCGCCGTCCTCACCGAGCCCGACGGCGGCGACGCGGTGCGGATCGCGCTCGGCCCAGCGATGGACGCAGTTCCACGGGAGCGAGAGCTTCGAGCCCACGAACCACGTCGCCCATTCCGGCCCGCGCGACAGATCCATGACCTCGTTCCAGGGCGTCGCGAAGTCGAGGCCCATGTCCTCGATCGCCGCGGGCCAGAACCACTCGGGATCGTCCTGCGAGCGGCGCACGAGCTCCCAGTAGTCGTCGAATCCGTGCCGCCCCATGAGCCGCGAGACGTTGGCGCGGGAGACCGTGCGCGCGTCGGGGCGCCAGACGACGTCAGCCATGCGCGACCAGTCTACGAGCCCCCTGGGCTACTGCTAGCTTAGTTCGCACTAACTTTGGAGGAGGCGCGATGAAGGCGAAGATCTTCGACCCGGAGAACAGGAAGTGGTGGACGCTGGGGGCGGTCGCATTCGGCCTGTTCATGATCATGCTCGACAACACGATCGTGAACGTGGCGCTGCCGTCGATCCAGAGCGACCTGAACATCGGAATCTCCGAGCTCGAGTGGGTCTTCAATGGCTACGCGCTCACCTTCGGCGTCCTCATGCTCACGGGCGGCAAGCTCGCCGACCTGTTGGGCCGCCGGCGGATCTTCATCGCCGGCCTCGTGATTTTCACGGTCGCTTCGCTCTTCTGCGGCCTGGCGACGAGCGCCGGCTGGCTGATCGGCGCGCGGGTCGTGCAGGGCGCGGGCTCCGCGCTCATGAACCCCGCGACCCTGTCGATCATCACGGCCACCTTCCCGCCGCGGCAGCGCGGCATGGCGATCGGCATCTGGGCCGGGGTCTCCGCGATGGCGCTCGCGATCGGGCCCCTCGTCGGCGGCCTCATCACCGAGCACTGGAGCTGGAACTGGATCTTCTTCATCAACGTGCCGATCGGCGTCCTGGCGATCCTCGTCACCAGGCTGGTCGTGGACGAGTCCCGCGACACCTCAGCCGAGCAGCGCCTCGACCTTCCCGGGCTCCTTAGCTCAGGGATCGCCCTCTTCGCACTCACCTACGGACTGATCGAGGCGAACACCTACGGCTGGTCGTCGCCGCGCATCCTCGGGCTCTTCGCCCTGGCCGCGGTCAGCTTCGCAGCGTTCATCCTGCTCGAGATGCACCAGCGGGCGCCGATGCTGGACCTCAGCCTGTTCAAGAACGGCACCTTCGCGGGTGCGAACAGCGTGATGCTCCTCGTCGGCCTCGCGATGTTCGGCGTCTTCTTCTACAACTCGCTCTTCATCCAGAACATCCTCGGCTGGTCGGCCGTCCAGACCGGCGCGTCGTTCCTGCCGATGACCGTCCTCATCATCCTCGTGGCCCCGGCCGCCGGGAAATACTCGGACCGCGTGGGCTCGCGGTGGCTCATGGGCGGCGGGATGATCCTCCTTTCGGTCTCGCTCCTGATCTTCTCGCGGCTCGACGAAACGTCGACCTTCTGGGATCTCTTGCCCGGCCTCCTCGTCGGCGGATTCGGGATGGCCATCGTGATGACGCCGACGACCGCGGCAGCGATGGGCTCCGTGCCGATCGACAAGGCCGGCGTGGGCTCCGCGGTGCTGAACAGCATGCGCCAGGTCGGTGGCGCACTCGGAATTGCGGTCATGGGCGCCATCGTCGCCGCCTCCGTCACAGGCGTTCCGGGGACTCCCGAGGCGGCAGAAGGCTTCGTCACGGGGTACCAGCACGCACTCAGGGTGGCCGCGGCCATCGCGCTCGTCGGAGCGATCCTCTCCGTGGTCACGGTGAGGAAGTACCGACACGTCGAAGAGCCGCTTCTCGAAGGCGCGTGAGCACCATCCGCCTGCCCGCCGACGAGCGGCGCGCGTCGCTCCTCGACGCGGCCTGCCGCCTGTTTGCCGGGCGGAGCTACCACGGCACGACGACGGCCGACCTCGCGCGCGCCGCGGGCGTGACCGAGCCGGTTCTCTACCGCCACTTTCCGTCGAAGCGCGCGCTCTATCTCGCTTGCATGGACTGGAGCTGGGAGGAGGTCAAAGAGCTCTGGGCCGATCGACTTGCGGCAGAGCCCGATCCTGGGCTCTGGCTCTCCGCGATCGGGCGCGCGTTCGTCGAGTCGGAGGCCGAACGGCCGCGCAGCTCGCCGCTCTGGGTCCAGGCCCTGGCGGAGTCCTCTGTCGATCCCGAGATCGCGGCCTACATGCGTGCGCACATGCACGAGGTGCACGAATACGTGGCCGCTGTCATCCGGCGCGCGCAGGAGGCGGGCGGGGTGGCGTCGGAGCGAAATCCGGACGCCGAGGCGTGGATCTTCATCGCCCTCGGGCTTCTCACGATGGCGGACGAGGTCGTCGGCGCGCTGCTGCAAGACACGTGGCCCGCGATCCGAGAAAGCAGGATCGCCTGGCTTCGCGGCCCGCTTCCCGCGTCGTGACGCGGGGGCCGGTAATACGAATACCCGCCCGTTAGAGGGATAGACGAAGCAGCCCGGAGGGCCGAAGCTTCGTCCATGTTTTTGCGTCCTTCCAGGCGACAACCCGGAAGCTCCGGCTCTGCGGCCCAGCCGATGCCTCCGGGTTGGTGTCGCCGGGAATCTGGCGCGCCTCCCGCACACCTCTGCCTGGCGTCCGGCAGGAATGCGGGGTAGGTCGGACTATAGCCAAGCCGAACGAGAAGTCAAGTAGCCTTGTGAAGTAATTTTTTCCCCGTATAGTTCACTTAGATGCACGATCAACTCACCGCCACCCACACCGTCTCAGCCGCCCGCACTTCAATGGGCGAGCGCGTCCGCCAGATGCGCATCGCGCGCGGGCTGACGCAGACGGAGCTCGCCGGCGAGCGCTTCTCGAAGGAGTACGTCAGCCAGATCGAGCGCGGGAAGACGCGTCCGACGGGCGAGACCATCGAGTGGCTCGCGAGCAGGCTCGGCGTCGACCCTTCGTTCCTCGAGACTGGAGTCTCCTCAAGCGAGCGGGAGCGCGTGGAGAGCGTCGTCGCCCGCGCGGAGGCAGCGGTCGAGTCCTACTCTTACGACGAAGTCGTCGCTGAGATCGACAAGCTCGGCGTCGCGCTCACCACGGTCGCGGTTCCGTCTCTCGAGTTCCGCTCTCTCCTCGCGGAGAGCTGGGCACGAATGTCGTTGGGTGACGTTCGCGCGGCCGTCGGGCTCCTCGACCGCGCGCGGCAGCTCACGGAGTCGCCCACGTTCAGCGACGTCGACCGGGCCGAGGTGCTTTACCGGATGGGCGTCTGCCGCTACAAGCTTTCGTCGATCGCCACCGCAGTCGCGCTCTTGAGCGAGGCACTCGATCTCTCTGAGCGCTCCGGCCTTCCGGCCGATCGGCTGCGCTCGAACGCGCTCGGTTGGCGCTCCCGCTGTTACCGGCGCCAGCGCGACTGGGAAGCTGCGCGCGAGGACGTCGAGCGGGCGCTCGAACTCGCCGAGAGCCTGAACGACCGGCGCACCGTCGCTCACCACTACTTCCAGGCATCGCTCATCGCCGAGCGCACCGGGCACTGGGTGCTCGCCCGCTCGTACGCGGAGCGCGCCAAGGCGCAGTACGAGGAGCTCGCCGACCAGTCGAACGTCGGCAAGCTCCTGAACAACCTCGGCGGACTGAATTTCCAGCTCGGGAAGCCCCAGGAGGCGATCAAGCACCTGAAGGACGCCTACCGGGTTCTCCTCGAGGTCGGCGACAACACCGACGCCGGCCACGTCGTCTCGTCCCTCGCGCAGGTTCACCTGCGCACGGGCGAGCCGAAGCTCGCGGAGGAGCAGGCGCGGCATGCGCTCGACCTACTGGGCGGCCGTGTCGACCACCTCGATGAGATCGGCAACGCCCAGCTCGTCCTCGGCCGCGCCCTCCTCGACCAGGAGCGGCTCGACGAGGCAGACACAATGTTCAAGGAGGCGGAGGGCAGCTTCGAACAGCTTTCTTCCGCGAGCCACCGTGCGGCAGCCTGGATCGCTCAGGGCGATTTGGCCGTGCGCCGTGGCGAGGACCTCGCCGCGGCGCATCTGTACCGGCGCGCCGCCGAGGCACTCCAGGACTTCCGGTTCTAGCGAAAGGAGGTGAATCGCGTGACGGCACGTCAAGTTCAGCTTCTCGTTCTTCTCGTGATGGTGGCTGCCTTCCTGGGCAAGACTCACTGGGTCGGGTTCTTCGACGGGCATTAGGCGGAGGAAGGATGCTGGAGTTCCGCGTCGAAGTTTTGCGGCGCGCGAGCCGATAATTCTTCTTCGACATGGAACCGCGTCCTTCCCTTCGCCCACTTGCACCGTTGATCGGAACCCTTGCCGGGCTCTGGCTCGGCGCAGCGGCCATGATTGCGGCGCAGCTCCTCTAGAGCGGAAACGACATGCCGGACCCGGGGTTAACGTCGGCTAGGCGTCGACCTGCAATGCGGCCCGCATCAGTTCGCGCAGGCTGACGACGCCCACGGTCCTGCCGGCGGCGACGACAGGCAAATGCCTGAAGCCGTTGTCGAGCATCGTTCTGATCGCCGCGTCCGCGGAATCGGACTCCGAGGCAGTGATGGGGTCTGCCGTCATCCATTCGCGCACGCGCGCTTCGCTCGTGTGCACGCGGCCCGCTACTGCCTTCAGGAGGTCGCGCTCGGTGAGGATCCCGATCAGGCGGCCGGAATCGAGCACGACGGCCGACCCGACCCCCTGTTCGGCCATCCGCTCGGCAGCCTCCCCCAGTGTGTCCTCGGGGGCTACTGCGACGATTTCACCCGTCATCACATCCCCGATGCTCCCCATGCACCGAGAATAGCCGAGGCCGTGACGAGGGTGTAGGATCGCTTCAACAATTGAAGTGATCGGGAGGTAGCAATGGCAGAGAACGGATACGCGAAGCCCGTCCTCGTCTCGAGCGACTGGGTCGCGGAGCATTCGGGCGACGACAGCGTGGTCATCGCGGAGGTGGACGAAAACCCCGACCTCTACGAAGAGGGTCACATCCCGGGCGCCGTCAAGCTCCACTGGCGCGAGGACCTGCAGGATCCCGTCGAGCGCGACGTCGTCGACCGCGAGACCTTCGAGCAGCTCCTCGGCGGCCTCGGGATCGGGAACGACACCACCGTCGTGGTCTATGGGGACAAGAACAACTGGTTCGCCGCCTACGCCTACTGGTATCTGAAGGTCTACGGGCACGGCGACGTCCGCATCCTCGACGGAGGCCGCCAGAAGTGGATCGACGAGGGGCGCGAGCTGACGACCGACGTGCCGTCCCCGGCCGGTAAGGGCTACTCCGCCCAGGAGCGGGACGAGTCCATCCGTGCGTACCGCGACCAGGTCCGCGAATGGCTCGGCGCCGACGACCGTGGCCTCGTCGACGTCCGCTCCCCGGGCGAGTACGCGGGCGAGCTGATCGCCCCGCCGGGCTACGAGCAGGAGGGTGCTCAGCGCGCTGGCCACATCCCCTCTGCCGTCTCCATCCCGTGGGCGAGCGCCGTCCGCGACGACGGCACCTTCAAGTCGGCCCACGAGCTCCGCGAGCTCTACGGCGGCCAGGGCATCACGTCCGAGAAGGAAGTGACCGCCTACTGCCGCATCGGCGAGCGCAGCGCACACACGTGGTTCGTCCTCAGCGAGCTGCTCGGCTTCGAGCGGGTGCGAAACTACGACGGCTCGTGGACGGAATGGGGAAATCTGGTGGACGTGCCAATCGAAAAGGGCTCGCAAGCGCCCTCGTAGTTCGCACGACCGACTACCACACCGCCGGCGAGCCGTTTCGCATCGTGACCGGCGGTGTGGCGCCGCTCCAGGGCGCCACGATCCTCGACAAGCGTCGGTTCGCGCTCGAGCGTCTCGACGACGTGCGCAAGCTGCTCGTCCACGAGCCGCGCGGGCACGCCGACATGTACGGCTGCTTCGTCACCGAGCCAAGTGACGAGGGCGCCGACCTCGGGGTCGTCTTCTTCCACAACGCGGGCTATTCGACTGCCTGCGGGCACGGAACGATCGCCTTGGTCACCTGGGCGCTCGAGAGCGGTCGGCTCGAGGTGACCGAGCCGGAGGCCACAGTCGTCGTGGACGTGCCCTCCGGCCGGCTCGAGACGGTGGCTTCCGTGCGCCACGGGCGCGTCGAGGGAGTGCGCTTTACGAACGTGCCTTCCTACGTGGAGAGGGAAGGGATCGAGGCGGGAGGCCTCGCCGTGGACGTCGCCTTCGGCGGTGCGTTCTACGCGTCCGTCGAGTCGCCCGTTCCCGTGCAGACGGAATCTCTGCCGCGCTTGATCGAACTCGGCCGCCAGATCAAACGCGAGCTCGAGACTCGGCAGGAGTTCGTCCATCCGCTCGAGCCGGAGCTCCGCGACATCTACGGCGTCATCTTCTTCGAGCGGATCGACGAGGGCCCGCCCCTTCGCCAGCGGAACGTCACGGTCTTCGCCGACGGCGAGGTCGACCGCTCGCCCTGCGGGAGCGGGACGTCGGCGCGCCTCGCTCTTCTCGATGCTGACGGGGAGCTCCCCCGCGGCGAGGAGCTCGCGCACGAGAGCATTGTCGGGACGGAGTTTTGGGCGCGCGTGGTCGCGGATGCCGAGGTGGCCGGCCGGCCGGCGGTGATCACCGAGGTCGAGGGCAGCGCTTACAGGACGGGCGAGCACGAGTTCATGCTCGACGAGCGGGACGCGCTCGGGACCGGCTTCCTGCTCCGCTAGCCGCGCAGGAGCGGGCGTGTGAGGCAGGTCGGGCCGCCGTCGCCCTTGCGGGAGATCTCGTCTCCCTTGTAGGTGCGCACGTCCACGCCGGCTGCCTCCATGCGTCGCCGTGTCTCGTTGTTTCCCTCGAGCGCGAGGGCAACGCGCGGCCCGAGGGCGAGGACGTTCGGGCCCATCGATTCGAACTCCTCGTCCGGTACCTCGACGAATGCGATCCCGCGCTCGCGCAGGAGCTCGACGAGCCTCACGGGCATGAGCGGGAGGTAGACGACAGCCAGGTCGGCGTCGAGCGGCGAGAGGAAGGACATGAGGTGGAGGACCTCGCCGGCACCGTGATAGTGGGGAAGGTCGAAGCCGACCACCTCGACGTCGGGGAGGAGCTCTTGGAGGGCTTGGATGCCTGCGTCGTTCGTCCGGTACCCGCGGCCGACGAGCAGGGTGCGCTCGTCGAGCCAGACGGTGTCCCCACCCTCTACGGTCGCGGGAAAGCGCAGCTGGCCGGCGAGGGGCACGCCCGCCTCCATGAAGTCGACGCCCACCTCCTCCGGTTCGCGGCGGCGTCCTTCCTTGCCGGGCATGAGGAGTACGGCGCCGGAATCGGCGACGAGCGCGGGGTCGTACGTGTAGATCGCGTCCGGGTTCGAGCTCCCGCCGGTCTGGCCGAGGACGATCTGGGCGCCCGCCTCCTCGAGGACTGCTCGAAAGGCCTCGTGCTCGGCCTCCAGACCGGCCGGGTCGGGCTCCGCCCTCCAGCCGTACGCGCGCCAGGCCGCCCAGGCACCGGCCGCCGGCGGCTTGACGAGCACGCGTTCGAGCCGCCCGGTCATGCTCTGACACCCAAACGTGCGGGGGGTAACCTCCACCGCGTGGAGACTACTGCGCGACTCGCGGGTCTCGAAGCCGGAGGAGGCTGCGCGGCGAAGTACGCGGCAGGGCGGCTCGAGGAGCTCCTCGCCGGCTTCGCGCCCGCCGATTCGGAGAACCTCCTCGTCGGGCTCTCGCCGGCGGACGACGCGGCCGTCTACCGGCTCGACGATGAGCGCGCGCTCATCTTCACGACGGACTTCTTCCCGCCGATGGTTGACGATCCCGCGGTTTTCGGGGCCGTCGCAGCGGCCAACGCGTTGAACGACGTCTTCGCCATGGGAGGCAAGCCGCTCCTCGCGCTCTCCGTCGCAGCGTTCCCGGAAGAGCTTCCGCTCGAGTCGGTGCGGGCGGTGTTCGATGCGGCCGCGGCCAAGGTGGAGGAGGCCGGCGCATTACTCGCAGGCGGGCACACCATTCGCGACGAGGAGCCGAAATACGGCCTCGCCGTCGTCGGCACGGCGCGTCCGGACGCGATCTGGCGGAAGAACGGAGCCCGGCCCGGTGACGCCCTGTACCTGACGAAGCCGCTCGGCACGGGGCTGGTCCTCACCGGCGTGCGAAAGAAGATCCTGGGGGAGGAGGACCTGCAGACGGCCGCCGCGGCGATGACGGAGCTGAACGACCGCGCCGCAGAGACCCTGCGCCCCTTCGAGCCTTCCGCGGTAACTGACGTGACCGGCTTCGGGCTCTTCGGCCATGCACACGAGATGGCCGAGCGAAGCGGCGTGTCCATCGTCCTCGACCCTGTCTCGTTCCCGGCTCTCCCTGGCGCGCTGGCCGTCGCGCGCCGCGGCCTTCGCACCGGAGGTGACCTGCGGAACCGGGAGTTCGTCGCCGGCGCGGCGCGGCTCGAGGGCCTTTTGGAGGAGCTCGGCACGCTCGGCTTCGACCCGCAGACGGCCGGCGGCCTCCTCATCTCGCTTCCGGCCGACAAGGGCGCCGTGCTCGAGGCCGCGTTCGCGGGCGCGTCGCTTCCGCTCGCCCGCATCGGGCAGGTCGTCGAGGGAACCGGCCTGGCTCTGGCCTGATGGAAGCCGACACGACGCACGTCGCCCGGGCGCGCTTCGCCATCTCCGCGGAGACCTTCGCCCTGCTGTCCTATGTCGCGCTGGCCGCGCTCTTCCTCATCGTCGTCTCGGGCGCGACGGTGCGCCTCACCGGCTCGGGGCTCGGTTGCGACAACTGGCCGCGCTGCGGCTCGTCCTTCCTCCCGGAGAAGAACTTCCACGCGCTCGTCGAGTACGGCAATCGCGGGGTCGGCTTCGTCGTCGGTCTCGTCACGCTTGTGGCCGCGATCGGCGCCACCCGCGTCGAGCGGCTTCCGCGCTGGCTTCTCTGGGCGGCGTGGGCGCTCCCGGTGACCGTGCTCCTCCAGGGGGTCCTCGGCGGGATCACCGTGCTCGTCGAGTTGCACCCGCTGATCGTCATGGCCCATTTCCTCCTCTCCTTGCTTGCGCTCGGAGTGGCCGTGGTGGTCGCGCTGGCCGCGCACGACTTCGTGCGCGGGGTCGTCAAACACCCGCCGCTCGCGGCCAACTGGCTCGCCGTCGTCCTCGTGCCGAGCGCGCTCGCCCTGATCGTCACGGGGACTCTCGTCACGGCCGCCGGCCCGCACTCGGGCGGGGAGAAGATCAAGCGCTACGGGCTCCTTCCGGACGCGCTACACCTCCACGTGGGCGCCACGGGTATCTTCGCCATCGCCTTCGTCGGGATCGTCGCTTCGCTTCTCTGGCACCGGAACGACGCGCGGGGTGATCTCATGTTCGCCGCCGGCCTCCTCGGGCTTCTGCTCGCGCAGATGACGGTCGGAGACATCCAGTGGCGTGAGCACCTCCCCTGGCCCCTCGTTCTCGTGCACGTGACGTTCGCGACCGCGGTGTGGGTCGGCATCGTTGCGCTCGCCGCCAGGCTTTTGCTCAGGTCGCGGCCGGTACTGCCGTAGACTCTGTGCATCGGTAGCCATCTCCGCATCGAGCGGCGCCCGACCCTTCGCCGCGCCGTGCTCGTTGGAGCTTTCCGGGGTTGGAACGATGGCGCGCAGGGCGCATCGCTCGCGACGAGCTTCCTCGCCCAGGCGTGGGACGCGCGGCGCTTCGCGAACATCGACCCCGAGGAGTTCTACGACTTCCAGGCCACGCGCCCACACGTCGCCCTCGAGGACGGAATCACGCGCCGGATCGACTGGCCGGAGACGGTCTTCTACCACGCACCCATTCCGGGAGCCGACCGCGATGCCGTGCTCATGCTCGGCATCGAGCCCAACCTCCGCTGGCGCACCTTTTGCGACGAGATCGTCGAGCTCGCGGGGGAGCTCGACGTGGAGCTCGTCGTCACGCTCGGAGCGCTCCTCGCCGACGTGCCGCACACGCGCCCCGCGCCTGTCACGGGCTCGGCCAGCGACCAGAAGCTCGTCGAGGAGCTAGGCCTCGCCGCCTCGCGCTACGAGGGCCCGACGGGGATCGTCGGCATCCTCCACGACTCCTGTCGAAGCGCCGACCTCCCATCCGCGAGCCTCTGGGCGGCAGTTCCCCACTATGCCTCGCTCGCCGCGAGCCCGCGGGCCGCACTCGCCCTTTGTGAGCGGCTGGCGGGCCTCCTCGGCACGGAGTTCGACCTGGGAGACCTCGAGCGCGCCTCGGCGGCCTACGAGCAGCAGGTCAGCGAGGCTGTCTCGGCCGACGAGGAGACCGAGGCCTACGTGCAGGAGCTCGAGGCGCGGCGCGACACGCTCGGGGACGAGCTCGACGTTCCCTCAGGAGACTCCCTCGCCGCGGAGCTGACGCGCTTCCTCCGCGAGCACGAGGCTCGCCGCGCCGAGGAGGAAGAAGAAGAGGACGGGGCCTAGTCGCTCTGGGTGGCTGCGGCGGCGGGCTCGGCGCTGGGCCTGGGCTTCTCAGGCTTCTTCCTCTCCGGCTTCTTCGCGCCCTTCCCGTCGGGCGCCCTTTCCTTCGCGCCCTTCTGCTGCTGCTGCGCCTTCTGCTGCTCCGCCTTCTGCTTCCGCTTGCGCCGCCGGCGACGGGACTTGCCGGAATGCTGCTTCGGGGCGGGCAGGTTGTCCGCCAGCGCGTTCGCGACCTCCTGGATCGTCCCGAGCCGCTCGCGCATGCGGTCGATCAGCTGCTGCGCGGTCGGCGTGTAGGCCTCCGCGGACGCGAGCAGGGCGACGGCCACGTGGATCGGCTGCTCGAGCGCCACGTTGACGAGCCGAGCCGCGTTTTCCTCGTGCCGGTGCCCGCGTGAGTTCGTCAGGGCGCCCAGGAGGCGCTTCGCCTCCGGCAAGTCAGAGCCGGCGCGTCGGTCCTGGAGTTTCCGCGTGGCGCGGGCGAGGCGCCAGGTCCAGCGAGAGAGGATCTCCTCCGGCGCGTCCACCTTCCCCTCGCCGACAGCTCTCAGAAGGATGCGGACGCCCTGCACGCGGTCCTTCTCCCACGTCGGAGACGAGGTGATCATCGTGACCAGGTCGTCGAAGCTGGCGCGGTCGACGGTCACGGCGACCCGATCGCCGAGGGCAGAAAGTCGCAGCCGCCGGTTCGGGTTCTCCGCGGCGCAGCTCATGAGGAAGGCCTCACGGCACTCGCGGGATGCCTTGGCGAGCTTCTCCGCGAAATGCTGGCGCTCCTCGAAGCGCAGCTGGCGGCCCGCGATCCGGGCCCAGAGGAGCTGCTCGTCTTCCGCGAGCCTGCTGGGGTCTACGCGCTCCCACTCCCGTGTGATCACCGCGACGCGGCGACGCACGTCCGGCGTCACCGGGACGAGCCACGGAGCCGGAGAGAGCTTGCGACGGGCGCGCCGCTGGACACGCCTTCGCGGCGCCGGGGTCACCCGTGCGCCCGGCCGGTAGAAGTCGGAGTCGAGCAGTGAGTGGAGGGTGACCGTGCGTTCGTTGTGAGTGGCTGCGTCCGGCACGAAGTCGACGACGACGCCGGCTTCCTTGCGCGGATGCATCCGCATGATCCGGCCGATGCGCTGCTGGTAGACGCGCCGGCTCGCAGTCGGCGCGAGATGCATGCAGACCGTGGCGCGTGGTGAGTTCCAGCCCTCTGCGAGCAGCATGGCGTTGATCAAGATGTTGATCTCGCCGCGCTCGTAGGCGGCGAGCGTTTCGGCCAGCTTGAGCGGCGGCGTCTTGCCGCTCACGGCCTCCGCCTTCAGGCCTGCGGCGCGAAACTCGCGTGCGAGGTTGTAGGCGTGCTCGACACCGGCGGCGTAGACGATCCCGGGCGTCTCGCCGAAGCGGTCTCGGTAGAGGCTCGCAGCGGCCTGGTTGATCACCGAGTGGTCGAGGACGCGGGCCAGGATGTCCTGGTCGTAGTCGCCGCCGACGATCGGCACCGACGCGACGGCCGCGGCGGGTGGCACGCGCAGGCAGCGAAGCGGGGCGATCAGGCCGCGACGGGCGGCATCTGCGAGTGGGAGGTCGTCCACCGAGGCGGGGAAGACGTCCGACACCTGCTTCGCGATCAGCTGCTCGGTCGCCGTCATGCCGATGTAGATCGGGTCGGCGAAGCGGCGGATCGCGGCGCTGGTCTTCTCGCCGAGAGCCGTGTGCGCCTCGTCGCAGATGACGAGCTGGTAGGCGCCCTTCGATATCGAGTCGACGTGGCGTGCGAACCACGCGTACGTCTGGATCGTGATTGGGTTGCCGCGGAGTGGTTCCTGCCCGTCCTCGATCGCCGGGCGAAGCCGGTCCGCGTAGCCCTCGGTGGTCAGGTCGCTTGTGAACTGCTGAACGAGAAGGCGCCGGTGGGTGAGGATGAGAACGCCCATCGAGCGCGCCGCCTCGACGAAGCCGGCCGCGGCGATCGTCTTGCCGGACGCTGTCGGATGGCGGAAGCGGAACCGGCGCACGGCGCCCGGGTCGTCCTGCTGCTCGGACTCGCCCTCCTCGTCCTCGAGGTCGTCGTTCTCAGGCTCCTCTTCCTCCTCGGGCTCCTCGACCGCATGGCCGTTCCCGTTTCCGTTCTCGGCCTCCTCCTCGTGACGCGCGATCAGCTCGGTGAGCATCCCCGCGAGCGCGTCGATCTGGTGCCGGCGTAGCTCCGTGCCGGACGCAAGGCGAGGCGGGCGGTCGGTCAGTTCACGCTCGAGACCGAGCATGAGCGCGTAGCGGATCTTCCAGGAGGGCGACGGCGCGCGCCGGCCCGCCTCCATCTCCACGAGGGCGTCGTCGAGGGCTCGACGGCGCGCGCGGCCCTCCCCGAGCGCCTCGGCCGGGTCTTCGTCGGCCCTGAGGAAGGGCTCGCCCGCCCACGCTTCCGCGCGTCGGGCTGCGGCGGCCAAGCCGTCCGCCTCCACCCCAGGAAGGGTCCGTTGGTCTATTGCTTCGTGCATAGGGTGCAGCGCGAGGTGCGCTGCAAGATGAAACGAGGATGCCGGCGCGTGAGTTGTGCGCGCGGCTAGGCGAAATATACCCTAGTTCGGCGTGTCCAGGCCTAGGACGGCGCGGCTTCAGCCACTGCCTTCTGCATGCCCACGGCCTTCTTCATCAGCGCGTAAGCCTCTTCCTTGCGCCCTTCCGACTCTGCGATGTCGGCGAGGTGCGAGTAGACGTCGATGAGAAAACGGTTCGGGTTGCGCGGTTCGAGGAGCTCGGCGGCGAGCTCGTAGAGCTCCCGGGCCCGGCCCCGGTCACCGAGGTCGTCGAAGACTCCTGCGAGGACGGAGTAGCTGCGCGCCGCGTCTTCGGGATGTGCGTCCGCGATCAGCCCAGAGATCTGCATGGCCAGCGCAGCCGCCTCTTCGCTCCGGCCGAGCCGGGCGAGCGCACGCGCCTCCTCGAGGCGGTACTGCGCCCGCTCGAGCGCGTTGGCGCTCTGGTCGAGAAGGGGCCAGCCCTCTTCGAGGAGGTCGAGGGCGTCCTGCGCGTTCCCCCGGTCGAGCTCGATGTGGGCGAGGAGCTGGTGCGCGCGGGCTGTCCGGTAGGTGTCCTCCGTGAGCCGGAGGATCTCGAGGGCACGCCGCGCGTAGCGAGCGGCTGTTTCGGGCTCGCCGCGCTCGGCATGGAGGCGCGACTGCGTCCAGCAGAGATGAGCGAGCACGCTGGGGTTGCTCGAGTTCTTGCCGAGTGCCAGTGCGCGCCCGAGCAGCTCTTCCGCGCGCCCGAGGTTCCCGCTGTCGATCAGCGTGTGCCCGAGGAGCACGGAGAACTGGATGGTTAGGAGGAGATCGTCGCGCTGCTCGGCGTGGGTCAGGCACCGCTCGAAGACGCCGATCGCCGACTCGAGCTCGCCGACCATCGCATACGCGCGCCCGAGGCTGTCGGCGAGCTCAGGATGCGCGGGCTCGCCGTCGCCGAAGGTGCCGAGTGCGGCCTCGAAGTACTCGATCGACTCCCTGGGCTTGCCGCTTCGAAACGACACCTGGCCGAGTCCGGCAAGCGCTCCGCCGCGGACGGCCGAGTTCGGCGATCCCTCCAGGGCAGCGACGTATATTTGCTCGGCCTCCTCGAGGTTTCCGAGCCGAAGCTCGACCTCAGCCTCGACGAGAACGGCAGGGCCCTCGTCGCGGGAGGCGGCGCCTGTCGCGAGGTAGTCCTCGGTGACGCCGAGCCGGCGGCCCAGCTCCCGAAGAAGCTGGAGCGACGGGATGCGGTCGCCCGACTCGATGCGCGAGATGTAGGCGGGCGAACAACCCGGGAAGGACAACTGGCGCTGGCTGAGGCCTGCCTTCTCGCGCGCGAGCTTGAGACGCTCGCCTACGGCGGCGGGGCTGTCGACATGAGTTGACTTTTGTCTTGGCATCCGGAACCTGTTATAACCTCACATTTGTCAAATTTCCTGGGGCCCAGAAGCTGTCAATCGGTTGAGGAAAGGACGGCTCCATGAGACTCAAGCTGATGGCGCTTTGCGCTGGGCTTGGGGCGCTAGCGGCTCTCGTCGCCGGCACTCCGTGGTCCTAGCGATCACGTACGGGTCATTGACCTCCATGGTGGCGGAAGTTTGCTTCCCGCCACCTCTTATTCTCTAGTACCGACGGGTCCTGTTGACTTTTCAACCCCTCGATGAGGGCGTTTGTCGCGCCTCGCGCCATTCTCACTCTTTCCCTCGATCCCGACAAGGGTCGAAACGGACGTTGGTCGGCCCTTAACTAAGAGGAGTCCCGACTGCGGCGGCCGGGCTCCGAGAGCGTCAACGGCTATGACAATTGTCGGTGGGGAGCTCAAGCTCCCTTCCCCCGAACAGGGGAACCTCGACCGTTGCGGAGCTAGGCTCCGCGCGTGACCTGGGAGGAGCACGCCGAGCGGGAGGAAGCGCGCTACGCGGACGCTCTTGCCCGCATGCCGGACGAGCCCGATCCGCGGCAGAAGCAGCTCGTGCGGGCCGCGATGGCCGCCGGCGGGGCCGGGCTCGCCCGCCTCATGCAGGGCCGATCCGCGGAGGCGGCGGGTTGGTTCGCGCGCTCGGCCGAGCGCTACCGGGAGAGCTGGCCGGATGCGCCCCCGGCGAGCTGGGGGAGGCTCATCGGCGCACTCAAGGCGCGGATCCTCGCCGAGGACTGGGAGGGCGCCGAGGCGGACGCCCGGTGGGCGCTCGAACAGGACCCTGTCGGCGGCGACTCGCCGATCGGTGCCTACGCCGCGGCGCTTGCCCGGCTGATCCTGGGGGAAGACCGGCAGGCGGCCGAGCTCGCCGAGATCCTCCGGGCCGCGGGGGAGAGTGCCTTCCCGGCTCCGGTCGCGGAGGCCGTTCGTGGCCTTGCAGCGGGGGATGCGGGAGCTTATGCGGCCGGTTGCGCGGCGGTGCTCGCCTCCTTCGAGACCCGGAAGGCGTATCTCGAGGACATCCCGGTCGCGGACACGGTGATCGTGCTCGAGGCGCTCGCCGCGCGCCGCTGGCTGGCGACGCTCCCGTCGTCGCCGTTCTTGCCCGGCTAGCTGGGCTCGATGTCGACGGAGATGATCGTGTCCGGCTTGAGGAAGCGCCCGTTCACGAAGGGCCAGTCGTCCGAGTCGGTGCCGAGTTGCTTCGTCAGCGCCTTTGCGTAGCCCTTCGCCTCGCCGATGTCGGCGCAATCGGAGACTGTGAGGAGCTCGCCGCTCGTCAGCCGCACGGAAACGGTGAAGCCCGATCCGTTCAGCGCCGCGGGCGCCGGCGCCTCGGGCGCCGTCTCGGCGGGAATCCGCTCGACTTCGGGAACGGCGGGCTCCGGAGGGAGGTCGCCCTGGAGATCGTGAGGCACCTGACCGTTCGTCTCCGCGAGTGACTGGGCCGCGGCGGGCTCGGTGGCGAGCGGCGCGACCGGCTCAGATGTGGTGGGTTCCTCGTAGGCCGGCGCCGGCTGCTCGAACTCTGTGGTGGTCGCCGGGGCGTCCCACGTGGCTGCGGGCTCGAGCACAGGTTCCGGCTCGGGTTCCGGCTCGGGCTCCGGCTCGGCCGCTGACGCTGTCTCGTAGGTGGGCGTCGCGTCGAGCGCGGGCGCCGCCTCGAAGGGGGGCGTCTCGAAGGTGCGCTCCGGCTCGGGCGCCTCGAGGACGGGCTCCGGCTCGGCGGGCGCTTCGAGGACCGGCTCGGGATCGGGCGCCTGGGGGATGGGCTCCCGCTCGGCGGGCGCTTCGAGGACCGGCTCGGGATCCAAGGCTGCTTCCAACTCCGGTTCGGGTTGCGCCCCCGTTTCGGGCTCGGGCTGGGACTCGGGCGCGGAGTCGTAGGCCGGAAGCGGAGGCGCCTCGGGCGCTGGCGGCGCGCTCGTGTCGACGCGCAGCGGGGTCGCGTCGAGCTCGGCCTCCTCAGGCTCGGGCACGGCGCGGAGGGTTCCGGAATACGCCTCGCCGACCACCTCGTTGAGCTCGGTCCGACCAGCCACGACGAACCGCACGTCCTGGCCGAGGGCCTCGCGGATGTTCCGGTTGAGGACGTCGTTCGTCGGGTCCGCGACTGCGACGAGCGGTAGGCCTTCTTCGAAGCGAATCGGCAGCGCACTGAAGAGCCGCGCCTGGTCCTCGCTCAGGAGCCTAGTCGCCTCGGGATCGATCACCTCGGAACGCAGGCCCACGAACGGAAGTCCCTTCTGGCCGGCGAGGAGCCGCGTGATGTCCTCTTCCTGGAGCAGACCGCGCTCGACGAGGATCTCGCCGAGCCTCCGACCCGTCTTCACGCCCTCTTCGAGCGCGTTTTCGATCGTTTCCGCGGGCAGGAGTCCAGCGCGGAAGATCAGGGTTCCAAGGGGGGCGTCAGGACGTTCTCGCAACGGAGTGCTCATAGGCCGCAGTTCAGTTGTGGGCGAGGGTTTCCGCCCTGTTCCGACTATCGGTGCGTGGTGGGGCCCAGCTATCACCCCTTCGGGGGGTTGATTGCCGTTCAGCCAGAATTCCCTCTAAGATTTCGATGCGTCTAAACTTAGGTTTGTGATGACCGAGACTCGAGAGCCCGAAGCGGTAGAGCGGCCCCGCACGGCCGACTTGGCCGTGGGAGATGTCCTCCCCGGCGAGGCCGCGACGCTTCGCGCCGCCCAGGCCGCGCTGTCGGGCGAGAGCAAGGGTGTCCGTGGGCTCTGGCCCTTCCTCGGCCCCGCGTTCATCGCCGCCGTCGCGTACATCGACCCCGGCAACTTCGCGACGAACATCGCGGGAGGCGCGAAATACGGCTACCTGCTCCTGTGGGTCGTGCTCGCGGCCAACTTGATGGCGATGCTCGTGCAGACACTCTCGGCGAAGCTCGGCATCGCTACGGGGCGGAACCTGCCCGAGACCTGCCGGGACAACTTCAGCCGGCGCGTCTCGCTCGGCCTCTGGATCCAGGCGGAGGTGATCGCGATGGCGACCGACCTCGCCGAGGTGATCGGCGCAGCGCTCGGACTCCACCTCCTCTTCGGGATGCCGCTCTTCCCGGCCGGCCTCCTTGCGGGCGCGGGGGCCTTCGGGATCCTGGCGCTCCAGCGCTACGGGTTCCGCCGGCTCGAGGCGGTGGTCGCCGGGATGGTCGGCGTCATCGTCGTCGCCTTCGCGTTCGAGGTCGTCCTCGCGAAGCCGGACCCGGGGGGGGTCGTCACGCACCTCTTCGTGCCGCGCTTCGACGGCTCGGAATCGGTGCTGATCGCCGCGGGGATCCTGGGCGCGACCGTCATGCCGCATGTCGTCTACCTGCACTCGGCGCTGACCCAGAATCGGATTGTCGGGCGGGACGAGGCCGAGAAGCGGAGGATCCAGCGCTTCGAACGGATCGACGTGATCATCGCGATGACGATCGCGGGCTTCGTGAACATGTCGATGCTCGCAATCGCCGCGGCGGTCTTCTTCGGGCTCGGAATCGAGTCGATCGAGGATGCCTACTCGAGCTTCGAGGGCGAGCTCGGCTCCGGCGCGGCGATCCTCTTCGGCATCGCTCTGCTGGCGTCGGGCTTCTCCTCGTCCTCGATCGGGACGATGTCGGGCCAGGTCGTCATGCAGGGATTCATCCAGCGGCAGATTCCGCTGTTCCTGCGGCGCGCGATCACGCTGGCTCCGGCGCTGATCATCCTGGCGATCGGCGTCGACCCGAGCCGGTCCCTCGTCATGAGCCAGGTCGTGCTTTCGTTCGGGATCCCGTTCGCGCTGATACCGCTCGTCATCTTCACGAGCCGGCGCAACCTCATGGGGTCCCTCGTGAACTCGCGTCTCACCTCGATCGCCGCCTGGGCGATCGCGGCCGTCATCATCTGGCTGAACCTGTTTCTCCTCTATCAGACGTTCCTCGGCGATTGATCCTCCAGCGCTGTGACGAGTTCGAGGGCGGCTTCGGCTGGACCGAGCCCGGCTTCCTCGCGCGGGCGTCGCATGCCCTCGAGGTCGGCGGAGGGGTTCTCCTTTTCGACCCTGTCGACATGCCTGGGATCGAGGAGGGAATCCGCGCCCTCGGCGAGCCCGAGGCCGTCGTCCAGCTCCTCGACCGCCACGAGCGCGATTCCGCGGCGATCGCGGCTCGGCTCGGTGTTCCGCATCTACGGATGGAGCTCGGCGCTCATGGCGGGCGCGGCCGGCTCGTCCGCATCGTCTGGAACCGCGTCTGGAAGGAGGTCGCCTTCTGGGAGCCGGAGCGGCGCGTGCTCGTCGTGGCGGATGCGCTCGGGACCGTCGCCTATTTCACCGCGCCCGGCGAGGCCGTCGGCGTCCATCCGCTCCTTCGGCTCCGCCCGCCGCGCGATCTCGGTGAGCTCGAGCCGGAGCACATTCTGTGCGGGCACGGGGCCGGCGTCCACGGGCCAACTGCGGCTGCGGCGCTGCGCGAGGCTCTCGCGACGTCGCGCCGGCGCCTTCCGCGGGCGCTCGCGAGCGGCCTGCGGCGAAGGAAGAGCTAGCCGGCCAGCTTTGCCAGGGTCTTCGATGCCAGCCGGTCGAGCGCGTCGACCGACTGCTCGAGGTGCTCCGGCTTCGTATCCTCGAGCTTGGTGTGCGAGAGGCCACGGAGGCTCTGGACGAAGAGCATCACAGTGGGGATTCCGGCACGGGCGACCTCGGCCGCATCGTGGAGCGGCCCGCTCGGGAGCCGGTGCGACGCGCCGGCGACCTCGCGCACGGCCTCGTCGGCGAGCTCGATGAGCTCAGAGTCGAAGAGGATCGGCTCGATGCTCCAGATCTTCTCCCACTCGACCTCGACGTCTTCCTCGGCGGCGAAGCGCTCGCTGGCCTCCCTCGCCTCGTCGAGCATGGCGGCGAGCTTGGTCGCGTCGAGGTGCCTCTGATCGAGGAGAACCGTGCACGTCTCGACGACCGAGGTGACGATCCCGGGCCGCGTCACGCAGCTCCCCATCGTGCAGACGGCGCCTTCGCCGGTGTGCTTGGCGATCTCACGGATCTTCAGGGCGAGCTTGGCGGCCCCGGCGAGAGCGTCGCGGCGCTTGTCCATCGGCGTCGAGCCCGCGTGTGCCGCCTGCCCGCGGAAGGTGATCTGGTGCCGCTCGACTCCGAAGGTGCCCAGCACGACGCCGAGCGGGAGGTCCATCGACTCGAGCACCGGCCCTTGTTCGATGTGGAGCTCGAGGTAGGCGGCGGCGTTCTCCAGCTGGCTTCGGGCGTTCACGGCCGTGTCGAGGTCGACTCCGTGGCGCGCGAGCGCATCGGGGAGCGGGTTGCCGTCCGCGTCACGGCGGGCCCTGAGCTCCTCTTGGTCGGACATCGACCCGGCGGCCGCGCTGGACCCGAAGAGGCTCCGGCCGAAGCGTGCTCCCTCCTCGTCCGCCCAGTTGACGAGGCGGACCGTGAGGGGCGGCTGTCCCTCCTCCGCGATCCTGCGCAGCACCTCGACGCCCGCGGCGACGTTGAGCGCCCCGTCGAGCCAGCCGCCGTTCGGGACGGAGTCGATGTGCCCGCCGATCAGGAGCGCGCGATCGGACGCGCCTCCGAGGGTGAACCACTGGTTCCCGGCCTCGTCGGTCTCCTCCTCGACACCGAGCGGTTCGAGCTTTCCGGAGAGCCATTTGCGCGCGCGAATCCATGTGTCCGTCCACGCGACGCGCTGGGCGCCTTCCTCGTCGCCGGTGAGCTCTCGGAGCTCGTTCAGCTCTTCGACGGTGCGGCTGGACTCGAGCGGCACGGCGGGCAACTCTATAAGCTCCCAGGCCTGATGGGACGCGGATCTCGGCCTCTCAAGCGGTGGCGCAACGACCGCCAGCGCAAGAAGAAGGAGCGTGACCGCCGGCGCGCGGCGGAGAAGAAGGCGAAGTGACCGGGCTCGTCACGGCGGTGCACCTTTACGTGACCGACCTCGACCGGTCGACCGACTTCTACTCGCGGCTGCTCGGCTACGGGCCCGCGGCAGCCTATGACGAGGGCGAGAATGCACATAGCGCCTTCTTCGTCCTCGAGCAGCAGACCTTCCTCGTGCTGACGTGGGATCCCGATCGCGGCCGTGAGGTCGGCGGGGCTGTCCGGCTGGAGCTCGCCGCGGACGAGATCGAGAGCGAGGTGGAGCGGCTCGACACACACGGGATCGCCGGCATGGTGACGAGGACGCGTTTCGGCACCGAGGTCTACGACCTTGCCGATCCGGACGGCCACCTGGTGCGCATCGGGCCGGCCTGGACGTTGCACGCCATCGAAGGCGCTGTCTAAAGGACTTCTCCTCATCAATCCGCGGTCGGGGGACCAGAGCCCGTCGGCGGATGAGCTCGGCGCTGCCGCACGAGAGCGTGGGCTGGACGTCCGGCTTCTCACCCGGGAGGACGATGCGGCGGCCCTGGCACGGGAAGCGACGGGCCCGGTCGGTATGGCCGGAGGAGATGGGTCGCTTGCGCCCGTCGCCGGGGCGACCGCTGACGACGACAAACCTTTCGTGTGCATCCCCTTCGGGACGCGGAACCATTTCGCGCGCGATCTCGGCCTCGAGGTCGAGGACCCGATCGCCGCCCTCGCGGCCTTCGACGGCGAAGAGCGCCGCATCGACATCGGCCGCGCGGGCGAGCATTGGTTCGTGAACAACGTCTCCCTCGGCCTCTACGCGAGCTTCGTCCACGACCCGGCAAAGAAGACGAGAAACCGGCTTGTCGCGCTCGCCCGCATGCTTCCGGCGGCGCTCGGCCGCAGCCGCACGCCGCTAGACCTTTCGCTCGAGGCCGAAGGCCGGCTCGAGCATCGCTCCGCTTTGGTCGTGCTCGTGTCCAACAACGGCTACGCGATGCGGAACATGTCCGACCTCGGTCAGCGCGAGCATCTGGACGAGGGCAGGCTCCACGCCTACGTGATCGAGGCCGTGAGCCGGCGCGCGCTGCTCGGGCTCTTCGGCCGCGCGGTCGCCGGGAGCCTCGAGCGCGCGGAGGGATGGAGCGAGTGGGCGGCCGAGCACTTCCGGCTCGAGGCCTCCCGCGACCATCTGCACGCCGCAGTCGACGGCGAGCCGGTGATCCTTCCGGCGCCGCTCGACTTCGAGGTCAGGCCGCGCGGTCTGCGTGTGCTGCTTCCGCCACCGGCGCCGTGACCGGGACCTGAGCGCGGCCCGCCGAGAGGGCCCACTGGACGAGCCACCAGGCGCCAAGCGCGAAGGCGAAGCCGGCGAGGATGTCCGCCACGTAGTGCTCGCCGGTGTAGACGATGGCGAAGCAGACGCCGACGGTGAGAACCAGTTGTGTCCAGAAGAGCCAGCGCGGCAGGCGATACTTACGGATGACGAGCAGGCCGATCAAGGGCCAGGCCGCGTGCAAGGACGGCACCGCCGCGACCACGTTGTAGAGGCCGGCGTCACCCTTGGCCTTCGCAAGCTCGTCGAGCCCAAGGTCCGTGAGCGCGTTCTTGAGGACGGGGTCGACCGGGGGGATGAGGCCGTGTTCGGCCGCGAGCCACGGAGGCGCCGTCGGGGCCAGCAGGAAGGCGATCTCGGCCAGGAAGGAAACCATGACGATCCCATAGAGGAGCTCGTTGAACCCGCGGCCCGGCCAGCGCAGCCAGATCAGGCACGCGAGGGCGACCGGGGCGACGAAGTGGGAGAGGTACATGAGCAGCGAGAAGATCTCGAGCGGCCCGGTCTCGCCGTGGTAGAGGTGGGACTGGAGCCACGTCGTCGGGAGATGGCCGAAGCCGAGCACGCGGTCGGCGTCGATCTGCGGCGCGTAGTGCACCTGCAGGCCGAGGTCCGGCACGGCCTTCGCAACCAGGCCGTAGCAGATGAAGGCGAGGAAGACGGGCAGCCAGTCCCGCACGAAGCGGCCGCCGCGGTTCGAGTAGAGGGCGAAGGCCAGCACGGCGAGTAGGAGGGCGCCGGGCGAGAGCATCCCGCCCCGGTCGATCGAGCGGAACGAGGCGAGCAGCGCGAACACGAGGGTGACCACGGCGAGACCCCGTCGAAGGCGCGCCGCTCCCGGCTGCTGCGCGGCTCCTCCCGAGTCGAGGAAGAGCGCCAGCCGGTCGAGAGGGCGG
Source organism: Actinomycetota bacterium (assembly GCA_046733475.1). Classification (GTDB taxonomy): domain Bacteria; phylum Actinomycetota; class Thermoleophilia; order Gaiellales; family Gaiellaceae; genus DATEOR01. The sequence continues at coordinate 3,224 of JBKPPF010000008.1, read as the reverse complement.
AGGACGATGCGCAGGCGGTTCATGCCGTTCGCCTCCGCTTCTCCATGTGTGCCTGGCCGAGTGCGAGGAGCCGGCCCAGGATCCACCAGGCGACAAGCGCGTAGAGAACCCCCGCCATCACGTCGACGGCGTAGTGCTCGCCGGCGTAGACGACCGCGAACGCGACGCCCAGCGCCTGCAGCGCCTGGGCGCCGAAGAGCCAGTGCGGGAGGCCGTGCTTGCGGATCACGAGCAGACCGATGACCGGCCAGGCCGCGTGGAGCGATGGCACCGCGGCGACCAGGTTGTATGAGCCCGCCGCGTCCTTCCGGTCTGCGACCGAGTCGAGGCCGAGGTCGAAGAGCCCCTGTCTGATCACGTGGTCAACATGCGGGATGTAACCCATGTCGCCCGCCATCCACGGGGGCGCGGTGGGCGCGAGAAGGAACGTGATCTCGCCGAGCAGCGAGACGAGCAGGATCCCGAAAAGAAGGTCGCCGAACCCGCGGCCCGGCCAGTACAGCCAGATGAGCGACGCGAGGAGGCCGGGGACGACGAAGTGCGAGAGGTACATGAGGATCGAGAAGACCTCGAGCGGGCCCGTCCCGTGGTGCAGGTGCTGCTGCAGCCAGATCGTCGGCAGGTGGCCGAAGAACAGGAACCGCTCCGCGTCGATCTGAGGCGTGAAGTGAACGTCGACGCCGATGTCCGGCAGGGCGTTTGCGCCGGCCGCATAGCCGAGGAAGCAGACGAGCACGAGCCCCCAGTCGCGCACGCTCCGGCCGCCCCACTCCTGCCAGATCGCGACGCAGACCGCCATCATCAGGATCGCAACGGGCGAGACGCCGCTGCCCGAGACCGTGCCGTCGAGCAGGAGGGCTCCCGCGTAGACGAAGAGCAGGCCGGCGACCGCCCGCCGGAGGACGGCCTGCGGCGAGCTTTCGAGCGGCGAGACGAAGGCGGCGACTGCGCGTCTCACGAGTTTCGAATCGGCCGCTGGCGCCTGGCGCTTGAGAGCTACTGGAGGGTCAGCTTTTCGGGGCCCGACACGCCGGGCCGCTTCGCCTCGCCGGCCGCCATCTCGACGACGCCCTTCGCCCCCTTGCAGGCAGCGGTGCGCCAGGGCGCCATGTCGTCGGAGACCTTGAGGACGTTCAGTCCCCTGTCTACCCACACGGCGTCGATCGGGAAGCGCATGAAGAAGGTGTGGATGGACGCGGCAGGGCAAAGGAGAAGTCCTTCGCCCTGCTCGAGCCCTCGGCACCCAAGGAGTCCCTTGAGCCGTGTGAGCGGCGTCTCCGCCAGAAGACACCGCTCACACACCGGGCTTCCGTCCTGTCGAAGCAGGACGGCGCCCATCAGTACCCGACGTGGATGTGGTCGTAATGGTCGGCCAGTGCGAACGACGGGCCGCCCATCCCGAGCAGGGAGATGACCTGCTTCGGCCGGAGCTCCACCGGGAGGAGGAGGATGTTGCGAACCGCCTTCTCCGTCACGCCACCGGGCTGCTGGTTGCCGTAGATCGACACGCCGCCGAGTGCGGAGATGTCCACGGCCTCACCGTAGATGTGGGCCGAGACGACACCCGGGCGGGCGTAGAGCCCGTGACCGGTGAGCAGGCACGAGACCGTGACCTGGCCGTGCGCCTCCGCGAGGTAGCGAAGGAGCGCCAGGATGCGAACGTCTTCGCGGCCGGCCGCGATGTCGCTGCGACCGCCGGCGTAGATGTCGATCCTTCGGTCGGAGAGCACGCGGTCTCGCAGCGTGGCCTTGGAGGCGACCAGCCCGCGGACGAGTGTCCGGAGGCCGACTGCGCGGTTGTAGTTCCGAAGCGCGATCGCCCGGTCCGCGAAGCCCGTGCGGCCCTCGAGGCCGAGCACGGCCTGCCATGCGTTCTCCGACGCATGCAGTCGGCGGAGGTTCGAGGCGAGGGTCCGGAGCTCCGTCTTCGAGGCCGGTACGGACGTGCGATTGCCATGGGCGCGCACGACGGCGAGCACGAGAGCCCAGTCCACATGCTGGCTCCGTGAGACCGACACGAGGTTCCGCGCGAAGCGGGGTTCCAGGCGCCGGGCAGGCGGAGTCGGGTCGGGAAGGGTGCGATGCAGCCAGAACGTCCCGAACGAGCTCGCGTTCTCGGCGTCGACGGCGGCATCGTGCGCCGCGTCGACGTCGACCGGCGAGTCGGCGGCCTGGCTCTGAGACTGGTCGTCTCCGGCGTGGCTCGGGGATCCCGGGCCCGCAGCCGGGCTATCGGGCTCCTCGGCAGGCTGATCGCCGCCACCGGAGCCGTTGTCGTCACCGGAGTCGTTGACGCTCCCGGAGGCATTGTCGCCACCGGCCGAAGACCCGTCCTCGTCGCCCGACGCGGGAGCTGCGTCGTCGTCCGAGGGCTGGTCGGCCGAGTCGCCCTGATCGGCCGGCTGGGCGTCGTCCGATCCACCGGCTGTTCCGTCGTCGGCCGAGGCCGGATCGTCGGCAGGAGGATCGTCGGCGACGGGAGCTTCCGGTGCGGGATCTTCGGCGACCGGAGGATCTGTGGCCTCCGACTCTTCCGTGGACGTGGTGGCCGACTCGGCTGCAGGGGTGCAGTCGTCGACGAGGCACGCGGCCTGGTCGCCTGCGCCGGCCGTGAAGGCCGCGCCCGAGAAGAAGAGAGTTGCGAATGCGAGGCTCGTCGCGAGGCGGCGCTTCGAGAAGCCGCTCCGCCTGCGCGTCGTCTCGGTGGTCTCCGTCTGGTCGACGGCACCGGGCTTCGCATCGTTCCTGCCGAGAGCCCGGAGGGCCCAAGCGGCGAAAGTGAAGAGTACGAGGCGGATCAGATCCCGCCAGGAGTTGCTTTGTGGCATTGCCTTTGCTCCCGTTGTCGGGCGCCGAGGCCGCCACTCCGGCGCGGATCATTTGAGACGTCGTCCGTTGCCGCAGACGGACTCATTGAGCGAAGCGGTGATCGAAGGGCGGGTCATCCCCCTTCCGGGGCAAAGGCGTCCCATCGCGGTCGAATCCCTACGGAGGGGGATTCTCCATCCCCGGACGAGCGACGATGCTCCGTGCAGTTTGTGGAGCCCAACGGCGGAGCGGTCACGCCGAAGCGAAGCGGAGGTTTCATCGTCGTGACCATAAGCGTGCGCCGGATTTACGAGGCCCACATGCAGCAAGAAGTTCCACTTTCGCACTCCACATTTCACAGTTGTGTGCGCATCGAATGCGTGCCCGGGATGACGAAGGGAGGTGACCTCGCAAAA
>JBKPPF010000007.1:0-24282 GCA_046733475.1 Actinomycetota bacterium | reverse complement strand
CCGCCGACGATGCAGACGTCGGCCTTCGTGTCCTCGAGGAGCTCCTGCGACTCGACGCCGCCCTCGGCGTGCAGAGCCTCCTGGAGCCAGAGTGAGCGGGGACCCGCCATGCGCCAAAACCCTACCGATGGCCGAAGTGGTGGGCCTCCGGAAGAGCGGAGCGCACCTCGGCTTCGCCGGCGGCCTGGCAGGCGAGCGGTCCAAGGGTGACGAGCTCGTCCACGATCAGGTTCCGGTTCCGCTCGTAGCGCTCGAAGCGGCCGCGAGCGAGGAGGAGCGGCTCACACCGGACGAGCGGCCGGAAGCGCTCGTAGACATCCTGAGGGATGACGAGGTTCATCTGCCCCTGCTCGTCCTCGAGGAGCATGAAGACGACGCCGTTCGCGGTGGCCGGGCGCTGGCGGGCGACGACGAGGCCCGCGATCGCAACGCGGCTTTTGTGCTCGAGGTGCTCGAAGTCCGCACTCGTCGCCACCTCCGCGGGCAGATGCGGGCGCAGGAGCTCGAGCGGGTGAACGCCGATCGACATGCTCGTCGTCCGGTAGTCGGCCAGCATGCGCTCCCACGACGTCTGCTCGGGGAGATCAGGAATCTCCGAGGTCGGACCGAGCGGCAGTGTGAGCTGGCGCTCGTCGCCGCCCGCGCCGACCGAGACCGAGCGCGGCGCAAGGCCGAGCCGCCACAGGAGCTGGCGTCGCGGCCAGCCGAAGACATCGCAGGCTCCCGAGGCGACGAGCGCCTCGAGCCCTGGCCGGTCGAGCGGGGCACGCTGCGCGAGCTGGATGACGCTCGTGAAGTCACCGTTCTCCTCCCGCTCGGCCACGAACGCCTTCGCGGGCTGCTCCCCGAGGCCCTTGATGTAGCCGAGCCCGATTCGCACTGCATTGCCTTGGATGCGGCAGGAGGCAGCGCTCAGGTTCACGTCGGGCGGCAGCACCTCGACATCGCGGCGCTGCGCGTCCCGTACGAGGCTCGCCGGCGGATAGAAGCCCATCGGCTGTGCGTTCAGGAGCGCACAGAGGAACTCGCCGGGGTAGTAGTGGCGGAGCCACGCGGACTGGTAGGCGAGGAGCGCGAAGGCGGCCGCGTGCGACTTGGGGAAGCCGAACGCCGCGAAGCCGTTGATCTTCGAGAAGACGAGCTCTGTGGTCTCTTCTGACACGCCGTTTCTCGCCGCTCCCGCGAAGAAGCGCTCGCGGTAGGCCTCGATCGCGTCCTGGCTCCGCTTGCGGCTCATCGCCCGGCGCAGTCCCTCGGCCTCCCCCACGCTGAACCCTGCGAGCGCCATCGCGACCTCGAGCACCTGCTCCTGGAAGATGATCGCGCCGAGCGTCTCCTCGAGGCATTCGGCGAGGAGCGGATGGTCGTGCGGGATGGCGTAGCTCGGGTCCTCGCGCCGGCGCTGCCTCCGCTCGACATAGGGGTGCACCGCCTTCCCCTGGATCGGCCCCGGCCGGACGAGCGCCACTTGCACGGTGAGGTCGTCGAGGTTCTCCGGCCGCGTGCGCAGGAGGCTCTGCATCTGCGCGCGGCTCTCGATCTGGAAGAGGCCGACGGTGTCGGCGTCCTGGATCTCCTGGTACACCGCGGGGTCGTCGAGCGCAATGCGAGAGAGGTCGATGCGCTCCCCGCGCAGGCGGACGATCTGGTCTACGCACTCCTCGACCGCCGAGAGCATCCCCAGCCCGAGCAGGTCGATCTTCAGAAAGCCCGCGTCGGCACACGAGTCCTTGTCCCACTGGCAGAGCCTTCGACCCTCCATCGCGGCGTGCTCGACCGGGACGAGCTCGACGAGCGGGCGGCTCGAGATGACCATCCCGCCCGGATGCTGGGACAGGTGCCTCGGAAGCCCGCCGATCTCGGCGCAGAGCTCCCCGAACGCGCGCCAGCGCGGCGAGGCGAGCTTGCTCTCGGCGCCGGGCAGCTTCTCCATCTCCTCGGCGACGCGACGCGGGCTCCCTTCGGTGATGCGCGCGAGTCGCTCGAGCTCCGACTGCGGCAGGCCGAGTGCCTTGCCGACGTCGCGGATCGCGCCCCGCGAGCGGTAGGTCGCGAAGCTCGCCACGAGCGCCGAGTGTGTGTGGCCGTAGCGCTCGATCACGGCGACGATCAGCTTCTCGCGGATGTCTCGCGGGAAGTCGAGGTCGATGTCCGGGACGGAGACGAGCTCGCGGTTCAGGAAACGGCCGAGCGCGAGGCCTGCCGAGACCGGGTCCACGTGCGAGAGCCCGGTCAGGTAGCAGACGATCGAGCCGACCGAGCTTCCCCGGCCGCGGCCCGGCGGCAGAAGATGGCGTGGCGAGCCCGGCCCGCGCACCTCGTAGGAGACCTCGCGCGCGAGCTCGAGCACCTCCCAGTGGAGGAGGAAGAAGCCGGACAGCCCCAGCTCCGCGATGAGGGCGAGCTCCTCGCGAAGACGGGCTGACGCCCGGGCGCGCAGGCCGGCGGGCGCGTTCCGGTAGCGCTCCTCGAATGCGCGCCCGCAGACTTGCGCCAGCTGCACCTCCGCAGGGTCGGCGCCGTCGGAGAAGTCGGGGTAGCGATAGCCGAGCTCGTGCGTCAGGTCGAACTCGAGCCGCTCGGCGAGCTCGACCGTCGCCCGGACGGCATCCGGGTCCTCGGGGAAGCGGGCGGCCGCCTCTGTCGGCGTGGTGAGGACGCACTGCTCGTTTCCGCGCCGCTCGGCCTCGCAGCCCTCGAGCGCGACGTTGTGCTTCACGGCGACGAGCACGTCCTGCAGGCGCACGCGGCGCGGATGGTGGGCGTGCACGTCTCCCGTGGCGATCGTGCCGACCTTGAGCGCCCCCGCCAGGTCGCGGAGCGCCGCGTTCCTGCGAGCGTCGCCGCGTACGTATGGCCGCTGGAGCTCGACATAGAAGCGATCGCGTCCGAAAGCCTGGACGAGGCGGGCGGCAGCGTTCGGGCTCTTGACCCCCAACCCTTGGCGCGCGCAGCCGGAGAGGCAAACGAGCCCCTCGTTCAGCTCGACCAGGAGATCTGGCTCGAGGCCGGGGTTGAGGCGCTCACGGGCGTGCGCGGCGGTCAGCAGGCGGCAGAGGTTCGCGTAGCCGCGCGGGGTCTCGACCAGGAGGGTCAGGTGCGATCCGTCGGCGAGAGTGACCTCGGCGCCCGTGATGGCGCGGACGCCGACCGCGCGCGCCGCGTAGGCGAACTCGAGCGAGCCGTAGACACCGTCGTGGTCGGTGAGCGCGAGCGCGGGATAGCCGAGCTCGGCGGCGTGGATCGCGAGCTCCTCGGGCAGCGACGCGCCGTCGAGGAAGCTGTAGGCGGAGTGCGCGTGCAGCTCGATGTATTCCGCCCCGCTCACGCGCGCCTTTCGACCCTTTCCACGTCACACCCACGCGCTTTTCCGCAATAGGATCGAAGTAGAGGGAGGCCCGCGGTGGCCCCGGGAATCTTCAAGCTTTCTGGCGGAACCAGCCTCCCCCCTCCTCGTCCTCGAAGACGGCAACGTTCTCGCCAGTCGCGAGAACGAGGTCGAAATAGCGCCGCCGCACGGGCGCCTCGGTCCACCAGCGGTCGACTACCCGCCACTCCTCGCGCACCTGGAAGACGTCTACTTGCCCGACCGCAGCCGGCAACCCTTGCTCGACCGTGACGCGCACGGGTCGAGGCTCGTTCAGTCGTCGCGCGGCACGAGAATCGCCCTGGCCTCGGGAATCCGCGACCATGGGGCTACCTCCACGACAGTGCAGACCGCGTCCATCCCCATCGCGGCCCGCACCTGGCGGAGCCCTTCGCGAAGGCGGCCTCGAAGTCGACTGCCGCGCGGGCGGACGAGCTCGGTCTGAGTCCCGACGGACTCGGTCAGCTCCCCCAGCTCGAGCCGGAGCTCGACCGCCGGCGCAGGCAGTTCTTTGAGCTTTGGCGCCAGGGACTGGCGCAGACGCTCGGATTCAGCTGTCGGCTCTCGCAGCGTCGCCGTCCGCCGCCACGAGCCGCCGCCGACCAGGCGGGCGGAGACGGCGAGGCGCCGCGGCAGTCGCCCGCCTCGCTCCTCGCGGGCGAGCAGCCGGTCGAGAAGGGCCGAGAAGGCAAGCTCGAGCGTAATCTCGTTGGCGACCGGCTCGGGGAACTCGAGCGCTTCGGCGATCTCGGCGGCCGGGCGCCTCGCTGCCACGCGATTGTCGTCTTCTTCGCCCAGGAGCTGCCGGGCCTCGGCCGCCTCCTGGCCCATCCGGTCGCGGACGGCTGCACTCGGCAGACGGGAGAGCTGGCCCAGCTGCTTGATGCCGAGCTCGGCGAGCTCATCGCGCCTCTCCGGACTGAGCGGAAGGAGATGCAGCGGGAGCGGCTCGAGAAAGAGCTCCGCCTCCGCGTCGTCGACCACGATCGCACGGCCCGCCGGGGCCACGCTCGCCGCCGCGAGAGCAGCGAAGCGCCGGCCGGCGACGCCGATGCGCGGCTGCCAGTACGGGCCGATCGCATCGAGGGCCCTGCGTAGGACGGCGCTGATGCCGCCCGCCATACGCTCGACTCCTTCGGTCTCGAAATATGCGCAGCCCGGCTCGACCGGCTCGACGGCTAGGCCGGCTTCCTCGAGCCGCCGCAAGATCCGCTCCCACTCCTCCTCGGCCGCAGCTGGATCCTGCTCGGCAAGAACGAGCTCGGGGCAATTGGCGAGCGCCTCTGAGAGACGCATCCCCGGGCGCGCGCCTGCCTCCTCGGCGAGAGCCGAGCATGCCCCCAAGAGCGGCCGGCTACCGGGAGGCGGGGCGAGCGCAACGGGACCGCGCATGAGCTCCGGCCGGGAGCGCAGAGCAGCGCGGAGGGAAAACGCTGGGATGTTCAGACAGGCGATCATAGAACGTATGTTCTACACGAACACACGTTCTCCTGTCAACCTGAAATTCGCTTCGCTGCTGAGAACTAGGCCGGCAGGATCAGCTCGAAGCGGGCGCCGCGTCCCTGGACGACTCACTGGGCATGCGCCCGAGCTTAGTGGCAGAACTCGCTAGGCGACCGGACAGGAGTCGTCGGCGCCGGCGACCCCCGGGAACCGTCCGAGGAGTTCGGAGAGCTCTTCGATCTCGCCGTCCGCGAAGTGCGTTTCGAAGAGCGCGCGGATCGAGCCCACGTGGCCGCACGAAGCGGCCTCGAGCTTGGCCGCGCCGGCCTCCGTGAGCTCCGCGTAGGCGACGCGGAGGTCCGTCGGGCATGTGACCCTCTCCACCAGCCCGGCATGCTCGAGCCCTTCGAGGAGTCGCGTGACTCCGGACGGCGTCAACGCGAGACGGCGCGACAAATCGACGCGCTTGAGCCGCCGCTCCTCCGCGCACGAGAGAAGGTACAGCGCCTCGTAGGCGTTGACCGACAAGCCGTGCTCGGCTTGGAGCTCCGAATTCAGGACACGCGTCGCCGCAGCGTGGGCGCGCAGCAGCCTCGTCCAGGCCCGCACCGCGGGCGGAATGTGCGATGAAATCTGCTGTTCTGGGAATACTTGCGTTGTCAACTTGTTCTCGCTACACTTGCTTGCACAATCAATAATACATACGTCAAGGAAGGACGAAAGCATGAGCACGGCTCAGACGCAGATCCCCGCCGGCACATGGAACCTCGATCCGGTCCACTCCACTGCAGGCTTCGACGTTGCGTACCTCGCCGGCACCTTTCACGGCACGTTCCGCGACGTCCAGGCTGAGCTCGACGTCTCGGACGGCCGCACTCGCATCGAGGGCACCGCGAATGTCGCGAGCGTGGACGTCAAGGACGAGAACCTCGCTGCGCACCTCCAGTCCCCTGACTTCTTCGACGCCGAGCGCCACCCTGAGCTTCGCTTCGTCGCCGAGGACGTCGATCTCGACAGCGAGGCCGTCGACGCTTCCGGCGAGATCACGATCAAGGGCGTGACGAAGCCCGTCGAGGTGACGGGAACGATCTCCCCGCCGATCACGGACGCCTGGGGCAACGAGCGCATCGGCCTCCAGCTCTCCGCGACCGTCGACCGCACGGCGTTCGGGCTCGACTGGAACATGCCGCTTCCGACCGGCGACCAGGCGCTCGCGAACACCGTAACGATCCTGGCCGAGCTCCAGCTGGTGAAGGCGGCCTGACGACGATGACCAAGGTCCTCGCCATCTCGGGCAGCCTCCGCAACGACTCGTTCAACGCGAAGCTGCTCCGCTGCGGAGTCGATCTCTTCGGTGACGGCGTCGAGGTCGAGATCCCGCAGGGGCTGAAGGACGTACCTCCCTATGACGAGGACGACGACCGCGACGGCGCCCCGGAGTCCGTGCGTGCTCTGCGCGCGGCTTTCGCAGGCGCCGACGCCTTCTTCATCGCCACCCCCGAGTACAACAGCTCCATTCCAGGTCACCTGAAGAACGCGCTCGACTGGGTCTCGCGGCCGCTCGCCACGAACCCGCTCAGAAACAAGCCCGCGGTCGTCGTGGGCGCCTCGACGGGCGCCTTCGGAGCGGTCTGGGCTCAGGCCGAGCTCCGCAAGGTTCTGGCTGCCATCGGCGCCCGTGTCGTCGACGCCGAGCTCGCTGTCGGCCACGCTCCGACGCGATTCGACGAGGACGGTACGCTGATGGACGAAGATCTGTGCGAGCAGCTCGGCGAGGTCGTCGACGCGCTCGTCTCCGCCGTAGCCGAGCGGCATGAGCTCGCGCGCGCCGCGGCGTGACCCGAGGAAAGAAAGGAACGACATGAAGCTCCAAGGCATCCACCATGTGACGGCGATCACCGCCGACGCCCCCGGGAACGTCGACTTCTACGCGCGCGTCCTCGGGCTGCGGCTCGTGAAGAAGACCGTCAACCAGGACGACCCCACCGTGTACCACCTCTTCTACGCCGACGAGGAAGGGTCGGCCGGTGCCGACATCACGTTCTTCGAGTACCCGGGCTCCCGCCGGGGCCGCGCCGGGGCCGGCATGGTGCACCGCGTCGTCTTCCGCGTCGCGGACGTCGCCGCGCTCGACTTCTGGGCCGACCGGCTCCCCGGGGAAGGAACCGAGGCGCGCCGCCAGGGTAATTCGCTCCTGTTCGAGGACCCGGAGGGGCTCGGGCTCGAGCTCCGCGCCGTCGACACACCCGACAAGCCGCTGGTCGCAGAGAGCCCGGACATCCCGCGCGAGGTGGCGATCCGGGGCTTCGACGAGGTGCGCGCCTTCACGCGCGATCCCGAGCGGAGCAGAAGCTTCCTCGAGGACGTCCTCGGGTTCGAGGCCGGGGACGACGACGGCTGGGAGGTTCGCGGCGAGCAGCGCGGCGGGCAGTACGTCTACGACTCGGCCGAGAGCCTCGGCACTCCCGGTGCGGGCACCGTCCACCACGTCGCGTTCGCGTCCCTCATGGACGACCACGAGGCGTGGCAGCAGCGCATCGCCGAGGCGGGCGCCCACCCCACGCCCGTGATCGACCGCTTCTACTTCCGCTCCATCTACTTCCGCGAGCCGAGCGGCGTCCTCTTCGAGATCGCCACGATCGGCCCGGGCTTCGATTCGGACGAGCCGAAGGAGTCGCTGGGCGAGGCCCTTTCGCTTCCGCCCGCGTTCGAGCACCTGCGCGAGCAGATCGAGCCGCGTCTCACGCCGATCTCCAATCCGCGGAAGCCCGCAGAGGTCTCCGGATGACCCAGGTCGAAGCCGAGACCACGAAGCTGGCCCCAGAGACCCGCCTCGGCGCGGTCGAGCTGACGGTCACCGACCTCGACCGGTCCGTGCCGTTCTACGAGCAGGCGATCGGGCTGCGCCTGCACCGGCGTGAGGAAAGCCGCGCCGCCTTCGGCGCCGGCGGCGAGGACCTGCTCGTCCTCGTCGAGGACCCGGACGCCCGTCCGGCCGGACGCCACGCGGGCCTCTACCACTTTGCGCTCCTGCACCCGTCCCGCGAGGAGCTTGCGCGCGCGGCCGCGCGCCTCGCTCGGACGCGCACCCCGATCCAGGGCGCCTCGGACCACGGCATCTCGGAGGCGATCTACCTCCCGGATCCCGATGGGAACGGCATCGAGCTCGCCGCCGATAGGCCGAAGAACGAGTGGCCTGACCTCACCGTGATGAGCGGAGGGCCGGATCCTCTCGACCTGAACGCCCTGCTCGAGTCCGTTGCCGACGAGGATTCGCAGGACTCGGTCGCTCCCGATTCCGCCATCGGGCACGTCCATCTGCACGTGGGCGACCTCGACGCCACGACGCGCTTTTATGTGGACGTCGTAGGCTTCGACATCATGACCCACCTTCCGAGCGCGGTCTTCGTCGCCGCCGGCGGGTATCACCACCACGTCGGCTTCAACACATGGCGGGGGCCCGGCGTACCGCGCGCCCCCGGCGGCACCGTGGGGCTGCGCAACTTCACCGTCGTGCTCAGGGACGAGGACGCGGTCGACGCGCTTCGAAAGCGAGCCCGGGCTGCAGGCGTGGACGTCGAGGAGACCGCCGAGGGGCCGGTCCTGCGGGATCCCTCGGGGAACGCGCTCATCTTCCGGACCCCCTAGGCGACCAGCCGCGCGGCGGTTCTGCGCATGCCGTCGAACCGTGGGACGACCATACTGACGCTCTCGCGCGCGCACCAGATCAGGTCTTCCTCGGCGACGGTCTCCCCGACCCTCCGGATGGTGCGGAAGGCTTCCTCGGCGGTCGCGTAGGACGCTGCCCGCTCGAGCGCCCGCTCGGCCGCCTCGGTCGGCTCGCCCCCGATGAGCGCCACGATCCGGCCGGCGCAATAGGCGTCGTCCTCACTCGGGCCGCCGCGGAGCCCGGCACATACGACTTCGACGTCCTCGCCACGCTCTCGCGCCGCAGTCGCGACGGCGTCCAGGTTGAGCATGCTCCCCACGAGGACGAGATCGCAGTTCGCCGCCGTCCCGACCACGGCGCGGGTGCCGTTCGTCGTCGTGAGCACGACCTCTTCGGCCTGGGGCGAGAGGTACTCAAGCGGGGAGTTCCCGAGGTCGAATCCGGGCAGCGGCTCCCCGCCGCGCTCTCCGCCGAGGACGGCATTGCCGAGCTCGTCCCTGAGCCCCTCGGCCTCCCCGACCTCGGCGCAGCAGTAGACCGTGCGATAGCCGGAGTCCAGGGCCTGAACGATCGTGGACGTGGCGCGCAGCACGTCGACGACGATCCCGGTGGGAACGCGTGCCGCCTCCCCCGGTGTAAAGGCGACGTGGACGCGCATCGGGCGGACGTTACCGCCTAGCTGCGCGGCTACGATGACGCCGATGGCCGCCCCCGAGCAGACGCAGACGATGGTCTGCTACCGGCATCCCTCGAACGAGACCGCAATTACATGCTCGAACTGCGGGCGGCCCATCTGCACGGACTGCATGGTCTTCGCTTCCGTCGGAATCAAGTGCCCGGAGTGCGCGGGGAGACCGACGGGAGCGAAGAAGGCGGCGGTCCGCGCGCAATCGTTCGCCCTCCCGAGCACAGACTTCATCGTCACGAAGGCGCTGATCGGGATCAACGTGCTCGTCTTTCTCGCCCAGGTCGTGCAGTCCGGAAGCTTCACGCAGCCCTTCAGCGAGATCTTCTTTCGCGGGGCGCTCGCCGCTCCCCCGGTCGCGCAGGGAGAGTGGTATCGGCTCGTCACGTGCGCCTTCCTGCACGGGGGCGTGCTCCATATCTTCTTCAACATGCTCATGCTCTGGTGGTTCGGCCGGGCACTCGAGGACCTGCTCGGCCGCGCGCGCTTCCTCGCCATCTACTTCGTCTCGATCCTGGCGGGGTCCGCGGGCGCGCTCCTCGTCACCCCCGACAAGCTCACCGTGGGCGCCTCGGGAGCCGTGTTCGGGATCCTGGGCGCAGGCCTGATCCTCGAGCGGAACAACATGAATGTCTTCGGCGGGCAGGCCCTGATCGTGGTCATCCTGAACCTGGCGCTCAGCTTCACGCTGAACAGCGTCTCGATCGGCGGCCACGTGGGCGGACTCGTCGGTGGCGCGCTCTGCATCCTCGTGCTCTCCCGCTTCGGCCGCGGCCACGCCGTCTACGGCCGCTTCAACATCGCCGCCGCGGCCGGCCTGATCGCGATCGCCGCGGGCAGCGTCCTCATCGCCTACTTCCAGGTCCGCGGCTACGCCTGACATCGAGCTCCGCACTCTGCGAGACGGGGGTCAGACCGCGCTCGAGATCGCCGAATACGCGGCCGGGTTCCTCGCCGAGGCCGAGAAGTCCCTCGACCTCGCCCTCTACGACTTCGACCTCGAACAGGAGACGGCGAAGCTCGTCGCAACTGCACTCCTCGAGGCGCAGAGCCGCGGTGTCGAGGTCCGGCTCGCCTTCAACGTCGACCACGACAAGCCGATCCCCGAGCCTCCTCCGCCCCGCGCCGACCCGAGCCTGCTCGACGACCTCGCCGTTCCGACGAAGGGGATCCTCGGCGTCCCCGACCTCATGCACCACAAGTACGTGGTCCGGGACGGCGCCCACGTCTGGACGGGATCGACGAACTGGAGCGACGACTCGTGGAGCCGCGAGGAGAACGTCATCGCCGTCGTCCATTCGGATGAGCTCGCCGCGCGCTACACCGAGGACTTCGAGCAGCTCTGGGAGACGGAGAGCGTCGAGAAGTCAGGCTTCGTTGAGCCGAACCCGGTGCGCGTCGGCGACGCGAAGGTGCGCGCCTGGTTCTCGCCGGGCCACGGCGAGGCGCTCGCCACCCGGATTGCACACCGGATCGCCAGGTCGAAGACGCGCGTTCGGATCTGCTCGCCCGTGATGACCTCCGGCCCTGTCCTCGGCGCCCTCGCGGAGGCCGTCTCGGACGGCAAGTGCGACGTGGCCGGCGTGGTCGACGCCACTCAGATGAAAGGCGTCTTTCACCAGTGGCAGCTGAACGGGAACTCGGAGTGGAAGATGCCCGCGATCCGGCGCATCTTCGCGAACGGCCGCTTCACGGGGAAAAACTCGATGCCCTACGGCCAGGGAGACGTGCACGACTTCATGCACGCGAAGGTCGTGGTCGCCGACGACTACCTCTTCACGGGCAGCTACAACCTCTCCCATTCCGGCGAGAGGAACGCCGAAAATGTCCTCGAGGTCGAGGATTCTGCGCTGGCCGACCAGCTCGTAGCGTTCGTGCACGAGATCCACGCGCTCTACCCGGCTGCCCCAATTCCCTAACAGACCCTTTACGCGTGGCTCAAAGGGGGGAAAAGAATTCCTTTCTTATGGCCGATAAACGAGTGGCATGCGAAAGCTTCTCGTTCTTGCGGCCTTTGCAGCGCTCCTGATTCCCGCCGAAGCGGGCGCGTCTATCCTCCTGGGCGTCGAGGGCTCGAAGTCGCGTTTCCGCGACCAGACGAGCCAGGCGACGCACGTGAACCTCGACTTCATCTCATGGGGCGTCCACAAGCAGACGTACCTGGACAACACGTTGGCCGCCGCCAAGCCGATCCCGGCCATCTCGTTCGGGACCGTGAACAAGTACGGGAACGAGGCGATAACGCCGGCCAAGCTTGCGAACGGCAAGGGCGACCGGGTGCTGATCGACCTCGCCCAGGCGCTCGACCGCTTCGGGAGTTTCGCGTATGTGCGGCCCTACGCCGAGATGAACGGCTGGTGGAATCCGTACTGCGCGTACAACTCGACCGGGTCGTACCGCGGAAGGGCGCACTCGACGAAGAATTTCCGCAAGGCCTTCCGCCGCACCTATCTGATCGTCCACGGCGGCTCGGTCGCCGACATCAATGCCAAGCTCGTCGAGTCCGGCATGCCGAAGCTCAACCGCACGAACGACCTTCCGGTGAACGACGTCAAGGTGATCTGGAACCCGCAGGGATTCGGCAGCCCCGACCTCAAGGCCAACAGCGCCGACGCGTACTACCCCGGGGACAACTACGTAGACGTCGTCGCCAACGACCTTTACGACTTCGGGCGAGGCGTGGAATGGGACGCGAACCTCGACCTCTACCGCGGGCACCCCGACAAGCCGTACGCGATCGGCGAGTGGGGGCTCGGCCCGGGGATCGACCACCCGGAATTCGTCCAGAAGATGGCGAACTTCGTCTCCAGCCACCCGCGGGTCGAGACCATCGTCTACTACCGCAGCCAGAGCGGCTCGACGTTCGACCTCAGCTCCAAGCCGAACTCTCGCGCGGCCTACAAGAAGTACATCCTGCCGCTGGCTAACTAGCCGCCTGGACCGCGGGACTGACGGCGGACTCGGCGAGCGCGGCCTGCGCGGCCGCGAGACGCGCGAGCGGAACGCGGTACGGCGAGCAGGAAACGTAGTCGAGCCCGAGCCGGTGGCAGAAAGCCACCGAGGCCGGGTCGCCCCCGTGCTCGCCGCAGATGCCCATCTTCAGGTCGGGCTTCGCGGAGCGAGCGCGCTCGACGGCGAGCTCCATCAGCTCCCCGACCCCGCTCTGGTCGAGCGTCTCGAAGGGGTTCTGGCGCAGAATGCCGTCGTCGAGGTAGTGCGTGAGGAACTTCCCCTCCGCGTCGTCGCGGGAGAAGCCCAGCGTCGTCTGCGTGAGGTCGTTCGTCCCGAAGCTGAAGAACTCGGCGTGCTC
The DNA here is from genome assembly GCA_046733475.1 of Actinomycetota bacterium. Classification (GTDB taxonomy): domain Bacteria; phylum Actinomycetota; class Thermoleophilia; order Gaiellales; family Gaiellaceae; genus DATEOR01. The sequence goes on along the minus strand of JBKPPF010000007.1, from coordinate 11,807 downwards.
GGCGATCTCGTCGGCGCGGACGCACGCGCGCGGGAGCTCGATCATCGTGCCGCAGAGGTAGGCGCCTTCGCCCTCCTCCTCCGCGGTTCGCACGGTGAGCTCGCGCAGGCGCCGCAGCTCCTCGGCGAAGCCAACGAGTGGATGCATGATCTCGACGAGCGGCGCGTCGCCCGTTCGCCCTTCCACGGCGGCCGCGGCACGGATGATCGCACGCACCTGCATTTCGTAGATCTCGGGGAAGAGAAGCCCGAGGCGGCATCCCCGCGTCCCGAGCATCGGGTTCGACTCACGGAGGGCGCGGATGCGCCTTGCCATCTCGGGCGACTCCGCCTCCTCGAGCGACGGCAGGAACTCGTGCAGCGGGGGGTCGAGGAGCCTGATCGTCACCGGGAGCCCGGCCATCGCCTCGAAGATCCCGTCGAAGTCCTCCTGCTGGAGAGGCAGGAGCCTGGCCAGCGCCTCGCGCCGCTCGTCCTCTCCCGAGGCCATGATCATCTCCCGGACGAGCGGCAGCCGGTCTTCGATCATGAACATGTGCTCGGTGCGGCAGAGGCCGATCCCCTGGGCGCCGAACTCGCGCGCCTTGGCGGCGTCCGCAGGCGTGTCGGCGTTGGCGCGCACCTTCAGCCGCCGTATGTCGTCCGCCCAGTCGAGCAAGAGCTCGAAGTTCTGGTTGATCTGCGGCGGGACGAGGTCGACCGGGCCGAGGATGACCTCCCCCGTGCCTCCGTCGATCGTGATCACGTCTCCCTCCGCGAGGTCGTGGGCGCCCAGCCGCGCATTCCGCGCTTCGTGGTTGATGGAGAGCCCGTCGCAGGCCGTCACGCAGGGCTTCCCCATCCCGCGCGCGACGACTGCGGCGTGCGAGGTGAGGCCGCCGACCGCCGTCAGAATCCCCTTCGCCTCGACCATCCCATGGAAGTCGTCGGGGCTTGTCTCCTGCCGGACGAGGATCACGGACTTTCCGGCCCGGCCTCGCTCCTCGGCCGTGTCCGCGTCGAAGACGATAGAGCCTGTCGCAGCCCCCGGTGACGCGTTGAGGCCGCGCGCGACGACTTCGTAGTCGGCCTTCGGGTCGATCATTGGATGGAGGAGCTGGTCGAGCTGAGCAGGATCTAGTCGTCCAAGCGCCTCTTCTCTGGTGATGAGCCCTTCCTCGACGAGATCGACGGCGACCTTCACCATCGACGTCGCGTGGCGCTTCGCCGGCCGCGTCTGCAGGAGGAAGAGCTTGCCGTCCTCGATCGTGAACTCGATGTCCTGCGCGTCGCGGTAGTGCTGCTCCAGCCGCCGCATGGTGTCGAGAAGCTCCTCGAAGACATCGGGGAAGCTGTCGCCGAGCTCTCCGAGCGGCTGCGGCGTGCGAACGCCCGCGACGACGTCCTCGCCCTGCGCGTTCGCAAGAAACTCTCCGTAGAGCCCCTGTTCGCCGGTGGCCGGGTCCCGCGTGAACGCGACGCCCGTGCCCGATTCTTCGCCCTTGTTCCCGAACACCATCTGGACGACGTTGACCGCGGTGCCGAGGTCGTCGGAGATTCCGTGCGCCCGGCGGTACGCCCGCGCCCTCGGGAGGTCCCAGGAGTCGAAGACCGCGCGGATGGCAGCGGCGAGCTGGTCGCGCGCGTCCTGCGGGAAGTCCTCGCCCGCGTCCTGGAGGTAGATCTGCTTGAAGCGCCCGGCGAGCTCCTCGAGCTGCTCGGGCCCAAGCTCACCGTCGTGCGCCGCCCCGGCGCCGTCGCGCGCTTCTGCAAGCGCCTCCTCGAAGCGCTGGGCATCGACTCCGGCGACCACATCTCCATACATCTGGATCAGTCGCCGGTACGCGTCGTAGGCGAAGCGGGGGTTCCCGGTCGCACGCGCGAGCCCCTCGACGGCCTCGTCGTTCAGCCCGAGATTGAGGATCGTGTCCATCATCCCGGGCATGGAGACCGCGGCTCCGGAGCGCACCGATACGAGGAGCGGGTCGCTCGGGTCGCCGAACCGCTTGCCCGTCGTCTCCTCGAGCCGGGCCATGTGCTCCGCGACCTCCTCTTCCAGCCCGGCGGGAACCTGCCTCTCCGCCCGCATGTACGCGACGCAGGCCGCGGTCGTGACCGTGAAGCCGGCCGGGACGGGAATTCCGATCGCCGTCATCTCCGCCAGGCCGATCCCTTTGCCGCCGAGCAGCCCGCGGCCGAGGTCCGTTCCTTCCGAGAAGTCGAACACGTAGCGGTCGTCCATTCCGGGCAGGATTATCGCGGCTCCCTTGGCCGTCTTGACGAGCCTAGAGCGGACCGCGACACTGACGCCATGCGGTGCACGCCCCTCATCTTGCCCCTGCCCGCCCTTCTGGTCATGCTTTCCGTGGCCGGGGGCGGGTTCTTCGACGGCCACCTCGGCGGCTTCTAGTCGATCTCGAACGGGGAACCGCCCGCCGATTACCCCATTCGGTCATGGCGTCTACCCCTGTTGTGCACCATGGTCCGCGTAAGGGTTCGATTAGACGTGGGGCGCCGCAGTCTACGTCTCGGCCCGAGAAGAGGCGGCTCGGCACCACGGCCGCCTCTGTTATTTAAGGCCTAGGCAGCCCTCTCCAGGTTCCGCCGCTCCGCCAGCCACGAGATGAGCCGGATCCCCATCCAGACGGGCGTCAGGAGCACGTAGAAGACGAAGAGGCCGAGGGCGAGCAGGACCATCCAGAACGGCCAGTAGTAGATCGGGATCTTCGGCTTCGCGCTCACGCTCCTGTCTTCGCCTTCCCCTCGAGCCGGCGCTCCTCCACGAGCCTGATGATGCGACGCGCGGTCTCCTCGATCGCAAGGTTGGAGACCTCGATGACCGGACAGCCGAGCCGCCGGTGGATCTGTTCGGCGCGCTCGAGCTCCTCGTAGATCTCAGAGAGGCCGGCATAACGCCGTTTGGCGCCGCGGAGCCCGCCCGCGCGCTCGCCTCGGATCTGCGCGAGGCTCTCCGCGTCGATCGTCAGTCCGACGATCGTGCGCGGGTCGATCTCCTCGAGCTCGCGCGGCGGTTCGACTCCCGGGACGATCGGCACGTTGGCGGTCTTGTATCCGAGGTAGCCAAGGTAGATCGAGAGGGGTGTCTTGGAGCTCCGCGACACGCCCACGAGGACGATGTCGGCGTCCTTGAGGCCGCTCGGGCCGACGCCGTCGTCGAACCGCACGGCGAACTCGATCGCCTCGATGCGCTTGAAGTAGCTCGAGTCGAGGACGGGCTGGCCTCCGGGAGTCATCGTCGCCGGCTGGCCAGAAACCCGCGCCACGGCGTCGATCGGGTGGCCGAGGAGGTCGCAGTAGTGGAGCCGGTAGCGTCGGCAGAGCGTGCGCATGGCATCCCGGAACTCGTTCTCTACGAGTGTGTACATGAGCACGGCGCGTCGACCGCGCGCTCGTGCCGCGGCGAGCTGGACGTCGTCCACGTTCGTGATCCTGGGGTGGCGGACGATCTCGAACTCCTCGTCCGGGAACTGGCGCTCGACCGCTTCGGCGAACTTTGTCGCCGTTTCTCCGGTCGAGTCGGAGATGACATGGATTTCGACGGGCTCGCTCACCGCGGGATCTGCGCGAGGTCTCCGAGCGCGCCGACGGCGTCGCGCACGTCGAGCAGGAGGCGGAGCCGGTTGGCGCGTACCTGCGCGTCGTCGGCCATCACCAGCACTTCCTCGAAGAATCGGTCGACCGGAGCCCGAAGCTCGGCCGCGGCGGCGAGCGCGTCATCGAACTCACGGGCCTCGAGAGCAGCGGCGATCTTCGGCGAGGCTCCTGCGACTGCATCGATGAGCGCGAGCTCCGCCTCGTCGGTCGCCAACTTGGGGTCGAGCTCCGCGGCTGCCCCGTCGGACTTTGCCGCCAGCCGGTTCGCGCGGTCGTAGGCGACGTAGGCCTGCTCGAACTCGTCGGTGTCGGCGGCAGCTGCAAGTGCCTCGGCGAGGCGGGCGACTGCACCGAGCTCCGTGACGCCGCTCGCGCGTGCGGCGCGGACGAACTCGACCGGCGCGTCGAGCATCCCCTCCAGCCGCTCCTCGACGAACCCGGCGACCTCGCTCGCACCCTCTTTCAGCTCTGCCCCCTGGTCGACGAGCAGCTGGTGTGTGCGCGCCGACAGGGCGGCCACGTCGAGCTCGAGGTTGCCCTCCAGCGCGAGGCGGCAGAGCCCGATCGCAGCACGGCGAAGCCCATACGGGTCACGCGACCCTGTCGGTCGCTGACCGAGCGCGAACGCGACGGTGAGGCTGTCCACCTTGTCCGCGGCGGCAAGCACGCGTCCGGTCTCCGTCTCGGGCAGCGGGCCACCGGCCGAGTCGGGCAGGTACTGCTCGTCGATTGCTGCGCACACCGCCTCCGGGAAGCCGGCGAGGCGTGCGTACTCTGCACCGATGTGGCCCTCGAGATCTGGAAACTCGCGGACGAGCTCGGCGGCCTGATCGGCCTTGGCGAGGCGGGCGGCCTCCCGCGAGGCATCCCCGCCGGCCAACGCTTCGACGAGAACCTGTAGCCGCGCGACCTTGTCCCCGTAGGTACCGGCCCCTGCGACGAACGTGATCCGCGTCGACTCCTCCGCGAGGCGCTCGATGCCCTTGGCGACGTCATGCTCAAACGTGAAGGAGGCATCCTCGAGGCGCCCCTCGAGGACACCCTCGTTTCCGGCGATCACCGTGTCCGGGTCGCCGCCGTTGGCCACGAACGCGAAGCGGTTCCCGTCCAGGGGGAAGTAACGCTGGTGCGACTCCATCGCCGTCTCGACCACGCGACGGGGAAGCGAGAGGAAGCGTTCGTCGAAGGCCCCTGCGAGAACGGTCGGCCACTCGGCGAGGTGCACGACCTCTGCCAGCACCTTCGGATTCGGCTCAGCGAGGCCGAGCTTGCGGAGGCCTTCGGCGATGGTATTCAGTCGCGCGTCCGGGTCAGGCTCGACGTCTACGGCGCGCAGCGCCTCGAGGTACTCACGCGCGCTAGGGACCGGCACTTCGCCGTGGGTGAAGCGGTGGCCGTATGAGGACCCGCCGAAGCCCTCCACCGTCCGCTCGTCGAGCTTGGCGCAGAGCCAGCGGACGGGGCGCGCAAAGCGAAGGCCGGAGTCGTCCCAGCGCATCGACTTCGAGAATGCAAGCCCGCGGACGATCTCGTTCAGCCGCTCGGGCAGCGCCTCGAGGAGCGGCCGGCCGGGCACCAGGACGCCGAGGAAGCCGTCGCGGACCTCGAGGTCGTCCACACCGACACCCTGCTTTTTCGCAAAGCCCCCGGCGGCTCTTTCCCGCACGTTCTCGGGCGGTCCCTTGACCCACTCGTCCGGCTCCCGCTCGGGAAGGTCGTCCACGAGAAGCGCGAGCCGGCGGGGGCCGACGAGCACGCGGCCTGCACCCAGCTCTGCCAGCTCGGTTCGCAGCTGCGCGTCCGCCTCAGCGCACGCCGAGGCGGGCAGCTCCTCGCACCCGATCTCAAACAGCAGGCTCGGCAATCTTCTCCACGTAGAGCTGGGCGACCTTGCGCGCGAGCGTCCGAACCCGGCCGATGTACGCGGCCCGCTCCGTCACGGAGATGGCGCGGCGCGCGTCCAGCAGGTTGAAGGTGTGCGAGCACTTGAGCACCTGGTCGTAGGCAGGCAGCGGGAGCTCGCGATCGAGCAGCATGCGGCACTCGGCCTCGTGCTCGTCGAACCGGTTCGTGAGGATGTCGACGGGCGCGGCCTCGAAGTTGTAGACGGACCACTCGCGCTCGCTTTCGCGATAGACGTCGCCCCAGCGGACTCCCGGGGCCCACTCGAGCTCGAGTGCCGACCGTTTGCCCTGCAGGAACATGGCGAGCCGCTCGAGACCGTAGGTGATCTCCGCCGGCACGAGCTCGATCTCGAGTCCGCCGACCTGCTGGAAGTACGTGAACTGGGTCACCTCCATGCCGTCGCACCAGACCTCCCAGCCGAGGCCCCAGGCGCCGAGCGTCGGCTGCTCCCAGTCGTCCTCTACGAGGCGCACATCGTGCTTTTTCGTGTCGATGCCGAGCGCCTCGAGCGAGGCGAAGTACAGCTCGAGCACGTCCTCGGGCGCGGGCTTCAGGAGCACCTGGTACTGGAAGTAGTGCTGGAAGCGAAAAGGATTCTCGCCGTAGCGCCCGTCCGTCGGCCTGATCACCGGCTCGACGTAGGCCGCCTTCCACTCGTCGGGCCCCAGCGAGCGGAGAAACGTGGCCGGATTCATCGTTCCCGCCGCCAGTTCGGTGTGGTACGGCTGCATGACGACGCAGCCGTAGTCGGCCCAGTAACGCTCGAGAGAGGCGATCATCTCCTGGTAGTTCGGCGGGCTCATGGCCTCACGCCCTCTGCGCGAGCGTCCTCAGGCGGAAGCCGCCGTGGTACTCGTACGAGGACTCGATCATGCTCAGGCATTCACGCAGGCCGCGCACGGTCATGTCGGGGGCGGCTGCCTCCGCCAACGGGCGCTCGAGAAAGCCGCGAACCGCTTCGAAGCCCTCCGCGGACACGGCGAGCGAGCCCGAGCCGCATTCCGCGCACACGCCTCCTCCGGCCTGTGCCGAGAAGCCGACGAGCGGTTTCTCCTCCCCGCACGCGGCGCACCCGGCGAGGTGCGGGAGGTAGCCCGAGAGCCAGAGCAGCTTGAGCTGAAACGAGAGGACGAGCGGGTCGAGCGCCGGCTGGGCGGGCAGCGCAGCCTCGATGTCGTCGAGAAGATCGAGGAAGCGCGTCAGCGCATTGAAGGCGGGCGCGTTCGCGTCCTGCTCGACGAAGAGGCGGAGCATGGCCTCGAGGCCGATGTGGCCCACCGCCATGCGGTAGCCATCGACGCGTCCGCGCTCGTGGGAGCGCAGAAGGTCGGCGCCCCGCACCGTGCATAGCTCCCCCCTCCCCTCGTGCAGCATGAGCTCGACATGGCTGAAGGGCTCGAGGCGCGCCCCGAAGCGCGATTTCGTCTTGCGGACACCCTTCGCGATCGCACCCACACGGCCGCGCTCGAGGGTGTAGAGGTGGAGGACGCAATCCGCCTCGGAAAAGCGGATCGAGCGCAGGACGACGGCCTCCGTCTTGAAGGTTCCGGGCACGCGCCCACTCTAGCCGCCGTCCCGGTGGAATCCCCTGGTTTCCGGGTACGTTGAAAGGGACGATGACGCGAATCCGGATGTACTCGACGACCTGGTGTGGCTACTGCGTCAGGGCGAAGGCGCTGCTCGAGCGCCGCGGCCTCGAGTACGAGGAGATCGTCATGGACGCTGACCCGGCCTTCCGGCAGAAGCTTCTCGAGATGACGGGCCGCTGGACCGTCCCGCAGATCTTCATCGACGAGGTCCCGATCGGCGGCTATACGGAGCTCTGGTGCCTCGACCGGGACGGCAAGCTCGACGAGCTCGCGGCCTAGGGGCTCAGCCGCTCCGCCAGGTACCTGATCCCGAGCGGGTACCGATATTCGATCGCCATGTGCGTGGCGTCGAAGAGCTCGAAGTAGACGTCGGTGACGCCGATCTCCTCGAGTGCGCGGCGGAACGCCTCGGCGCCGAGGTCGAGGAACCATTCGTCCTTCTTGCCGGCGTCGATGTAGATCGCCTTCAGAGAGCGGAGTGCGTCCCCGTGCCTCGCGACCATCCGCACCGGATCCCAGGCGAGCCAGCGCTCCCAGACCTCGGGGATGAGCTCCGCCGTCGCGGGGTCGAACGGCAGCCGGACCGTCCCGTCCTCGTCGGTCGAGTAGCAGGCCGCCATGCACCACTGGTTGAGCAGCACGTGGTCGGAATCCTTCGAGAAGGCCGGCCGCGACCGGAACTCCTCCCAGAAGCGCTCGTAGGAGCCGTTGTACTCGTCGCGTAGAGCACGCGCGGTCTGTCGCATCTCGGGCAGGTAGCACGCCTCGAAGAGTGCGTCGCCGGCGTGCGTGGCGAGGCCGCCGAAAACATCCGGCCGGAGCATCGGCGTGACCATCGACCCGTAGCCGCCGGAGGACTTCCCCGCGATCCCGCGGTGCTCGGGAGCCGGCAGCGTGCGGTAGCGCTCGTCCACCCAGGGGACGACTTCGTCGCAGAGATACGTGTGGTATTTCCCGGTGCCGGGCGAGTCCAGGAACTGACTGCCGCCGAGCGACGTCCAGCAGTCGGCGTAGACGAGGATCGCCGCTGGCGCGTCTCCGTCCGCGAAGAGGTCGTCGGCGAGCTCGGGGAAGTTCTTGCGGAAGGGGGCACGGTTTCGCCACATGTCGAGCTGGCCCGACAGCCCCTGGATCACGTAGATGGACGGATATCGGCGCTCGGCGTCGTCGTCGTAGCCAGGCGGGAGGTAGACGCGCAGCGGGCGGACGCTCGGGTCGCCGAGCGGATTCCCCTCGAGAGCCTTGCTCTCGATCTCCGCTTCCTCGAAGCGGCCGCGCGGCTCGAAGGACCAGGGCTTCACGGCCACGATCCTAGCCGGGGTCCCGTTCCTGGCACTGCGGGCAGTACCACGTTCCCCTGCCGCCGACGCGGGTCTTCTCAATCGGAGTGCCGCATCGCGGGCACGGCTCCCCGGCGCGGCCGTAGACCTTGAACCCCTCCTGCATGCGGCCACGGCGCCCCTCGGGGTCGCGATAGTCGCGGAGCGTGGCGCCCTGGCGTGCAATCCCCATCTGCAGCGCGGCCCGGATTGCCTTGCGCAGCCGCGTGATCTCGTCTCCGTCGAGGGAGCCTGCGGAGCGCAGAGGATGGATCCGCGCACGCCAGAGGGCCTCGTCCGCGTAGATGTTCCCGATGCCGGCCGCCGCCCGCTGGTCGAGGAGCGCGGCCTTGATGGGCGCTCGGCGGCCCGAGAGCGATTCCGACAGGGCGCGTGCCGTGAAGCCGCGCTCGAGCGGCTCGCCGCCGAGGCGCCTCGCCGCGAAGTAGCCCTCGAGCTCGCCCGGCTCGAGCAGGTCCCAGGTTCCGAACCGACGCACGTCGCGATAGGCGACGTCCGAGCCGTCGTCTAACCTGACAACGGCACGTCGGTACGGGTCGGCGGCGAGGCCGCCCTGGGCCGGGTGCTCGACGTTGCCGGTCATACGGAGATGAACGAGGAGGTGTCGCCCGCTCTCGAACTCGAAAACCAGATACTTGCCTCGCCGGCCAACCGCGAGGATGCGCTCGCCTTCGAGGGCTTGGGCGATGGCCTCCGGCGGCTCGGGCCGGGTAAGCCGTGGGTCAACGATCTCGACGCGTTCGAGTATCCGCCCTTCGAGGCGCGGAGCCAGCCGCGAACGGATCGTTTCCACCTCGGGTAGCTCAGGCATACTCGCGTCCCGTCAGGCGATGACGTCGATCACGATCGGCACGTCCTGCGGCGGCTCCGGACCGATCCGGTAGGCGGCTGCCACTTCGGCTGCGCCTGCTTCGGCGGATTCCTCGGTGCGAGCGTGGACCTCGGCGATCACATCGCCGGCCGTAGCCTCCTGTCCGCGCTTCGCGAGACAGAGGATTCCCACGGCGTGGTCGATGTCGTCCTCCTTGCGGAGCCTCCCGGCACCGAGGCCGAGGGCTGCCTCGCCGATCGCGGTCGTCGCGATGCTCTGGACATATCCCGTCGACGGAGCGGTGACCTGTTTGACCACGGGAGCCTGCGGCAGGGCGTCGAGGGACGCGTCGCCGCCCTGTGCCCGAATCCACCGCTTGTAGACCTCGAGTGCCGCTCCGCCGGCGATCGCCTGGTCGACCAGAGCCCGCGCCTCGGCCCGGTCCACCCCCAGGTCGGAGAGGACGAGGAGATGCTCCGCCGCGCCCCGGACGAGGGCGCTCAGGTCCGCGGGTGCCTGTCCCTCGAGCAGTCCGACTGCCTCGCGGATCTCGAGGGCGTTTCCGACCGCCTGCCCGAGCGGCTGGTCCATGTCGGTGAGCTCGCAGACGACCTGCCGGCCGGCGCGCACGCCGAGCTCCCGCATGGCCTCGGCAAGCTCGCGGGCCGAGTCGAGGTCCTTCATGAAGGCGCCGTCGCCGACCTTGACGTCGAGCACGATCGCGTCGGCTCCGCCTGCGATCTTCTTCGACATGATGCTCGACGCGATCAGCGGGATGATGTCAACGGTCGCGGTCACGTCACGGAGGGCGTAGAGCCGCTTGTCCGCCGGGACGAGCTCGCCCGTCTGGCCGATGATCGCCATGCCGATCTCCCCCACCTGGGCGAGGAACGTCTCGATGTCCAGCTCGACGTTGAAGCCGGGGATCGCCTCGAGCTTGTCCAGAGTTCCGCCGGTGTGCCCGAGGCCGCGGCCGCTCATTTTCGCGAAGGGCACCCCGCAGGCCGCGACGACGGGGCCGAGCGCGATGGACGTCTTGTCCCCCACGCCGCCCGTCGAGTGCTTGTCCACGACCTTGCGTCCGAGCGGTGAGAGGTCGACGGTCTCGCCGCTTCGCACCATCGCGTCGGTGAGCGCGTGCGTCTCGGCATGGCTGAGCCCCTTGAAGTAGACGGCCATGCAGAACGCGGCCATCTGGTAGTCGGGGACCTCGTCGCGCGCGTAGGCGAGGATGACCCCGGAGATCTCGGCGTCCGTCAGCTCCCCGCCGTCGCGCTTCTTCTGGATGAGGTCCGGGGGACGAAGAGCGCTCCCTGCGCGCGGCTGCGCGTTCACTGCTCGACGATCGGTGTGCCCGGGATCCCGCGCGACGGCGCCTTCCCGCCCAGCCAGGCGTTCACCGTTGCGCCGACGTCGGCGAACTCGCCCTCGTGGATCGCGCCATCGGCGTTTTTCCCCTCGACGTATGCGAGCAGAAGCGCGTGCTCGCGGGAGTGATCCGTGGAGGGAGTCGTGGGATCGCAGCCGTGGTCCGAGGTGAGAATGAAGAGGTCCTGCGGGCGCATCGCATCGAGGAGATCCGGGATTCGCCGGTCGAAGTCCTGCAGGCAGCGGTGAAAGTTGACCGGGTCGTTGCGGTGCCCCCAGAGCATGTCCGTCTCGACGAGGTTCACGAAGATGAGCCCGTCGTCTACCTCGCGGAGGAGGGCCTCGGTCTTCGTGATGCCCTCGATGTTCGACTTCGTCGTCTCCGAGTGGTCGATGTCGACGCCGGCGAAGATGTCGTGGATCTTGCCCACGCCGTAGACCTCCTTGCCCGCCTCGCGGATGAGCGTGAGGTAGTTCGGCTGTCGCGGCTTGAGCGACCAGTCGTGGCGGTTCGGCGTGCGCGTGTAGTTGCCGGGCTCCCCGACGAACGGGCGGGCGATCACGCGGCCGACCGCATTTTTCCCGTTGAGGATCGCGCGGGCGATTCCGCAAGCGGCGTAGAGCTCATCGAGCGGGATCGTCTCCTCGTGCGCGGCGATCTGGAAGACGGAGTCGGCGGACGTGTAGACGATCCATTTGCCGGTCCGCTGGTGCTCCTCCCCGAGCTCTTCGATGATCTCCGTCCCTGAGGCCGCCTTGTTGCCGAGCACGCCGCGCCCCGTCTGGTGGGCGAACTCCTCGATAACCTCGAACGGGAATCCGTGCGGAAACGTCGGCATCGCCTCGGGCGTTACGATCCCCATGAGCTCCCAGTGGCCGGTGGTCGTGTCCTTGCCCTTGGAGCGCTCGAAGAGCCTGCCCGCGATAGCCGGCGCGTGCGCCTGCGGCGGGCAGCCGGCCAGCTCCTCGATGTTCCCGAGGCCGAGTTGCTCCAGGTTGGGGAGGTCGAGGCCGCCGACCGCTTCTGCGACGTTGGCGAGGGTGTTCGACCCCTCGTCGCCGTAGTCCGCCGCGTCCGGCAGCTCGCCCGCACCAACCGCGTCCAGCACGATCACGCAGGCGCGCGGCATCGGGCTATTCTACTTCGGACATGGAAACCGTCCTCGGGCTTTTCGGCATGGCGCTTTGGATCGTCGCCGTC
>JBKPPF010000006.1:0-58168 GCA_046733475.1 Actinomycetota bacterium | reverse complement strand
CGGCCTCGTACTCGACGACCCGCGTGTCCCCGTTCGTGTCCGTGTAGTCGACGTAGAAGAGCCCGGTGGACTCGTACTCCGGATCGAAGGCGAGCGAGAGCAGCCCCTGCTCGCCGCCGCTCACGACCTGGTCTTGCGCGTTGAGGAACGGCTGGGAGAGAAGCTTGCCGTCCTCCACCACGCGGACGACGCCCGACTGCTCGACGATGTAGAGCCGGTCGGGCTCGCTCGGCGTGGAGGCGATCCCGAGCGGCGAGTCGAGTCCGTCCGCGACCTGCCTGAACTCCACGCCTCCACCACCCGAGGTCTCCGTGGCCTGCGGTTCCGTGGCCTGTGGCAGGGCCTGGTCCTCCGTCTGGCCATTCTTGTCCCCCGAGGAACACGCGGCCGCCATGAGCGCGAGCACGCAGAGGAGCGTCCCGAGCCCCCGCATGGAGCTAGGAGCCGATCGCGGCCGACTCGAGGACGATGCGCTCGCGCGTGTAGGGAAGGGGCGTGGCCGGGTCGTCGGAGTCGATCTCGCGGGCGAGGCGGTGGCCGTCGTAGGACGCCTCCGCGACGATCCTCGGCGCAACGCAGTCCCCGATCCGATAGACCGCGTCGACGCCCTCGTCACGCAGGGCGTCGAGATCCTCCGCCAGCTCGAGGTAGAGAGACTCGTTGGAGAGCCGCTGCGTCGCGAGAACGACGGCGTCGGCGTCGAGCTCCACGGGCTCCCCGAACTCGTCCGCCCCGCGCATGAAGCCTTCACCGATCTCGGCGGCCAGGAAGCCTGCCCGCTGGCGTACACCCACGTCATGGAGGTGCTGGCGGAGCATCGGTCCCTCGAGAGTCTCGTCCGTCACCGGTGCAATACGCTCGAGGCAGGTCGCCAGTTCCACCTCGTGTCCCTCGCCGGCGAGCTTCTCCGCGAGCCCGGCCGCCGTGAAGTAGCCCTCCGCGTCGTAGACGACCACGCGCTTCCCGGGCACGGCCTTCCCCTCGAGCATGATCTGTTCGGGAGTGAGGATGTACGGGAGCGATGCGTCCGCTCCCGGGATCGGCGCGTGCGTATAGGCGTTCAGCCCGTCGCTCGACCAGCGCGCGCCGGTGGCCACGACGACGATCTCGGCGCCGTATTCGCGGATGTCCTTCGCGACGAGCTCCGTTCCAAGGATCACCTCGACGTTCTTGAGCTTCTCGAGCTGCACCGCCCGCCAGTTGAGGAAGCGCGCCCACTCTCCGAGGCCCGGTAGGCGCGGGATCCAGCGCATGACGCCGCCGATCTCGGACGCCGCGTCGACGAGATGGACCCGGCGGAAGCCGCGCTTCCCGAGAACGATCGCGCACTCCATGCCCGCCGGCCCGGCTCCGACGACGAGCACGTCGTTGTCCGCGTTCGCGGCCGGCTCGAATTTCTCCGGATGCCAGCCGCGGCGGTACTCCTCGCCCGCAGTGGCGTTCTGGGTGCAGCCGATGTGGTTGCCCCACTCGGCCTTCATGATGCAGACGTTGCACCCGATGCACTCTCGAATCTCCCCGTAGCGACCCTCCTCGATCTTCTTCGGGAGGAACGGGTCGGAGATGGATGGGCGGGCGGCGCCGATGAGATCCCAGGCTCCACTCCTCACGATTTCCGCCATCCGGTCCGGGCTCGTCAGGCGCCCGACGCCGACGATCGGCTTCGCGGTCACCTCGCGCACCCGCCCGGTCCATTCCAGCTGGTAGCCCTCGGGGAAAAAGCGGGAGGCGCCTGAATCCTTCGACCAGTCCGTGATCGAGCCGACGTTCACATCCCACAGGTCGACGAGGTGATCGGCGAGAACGACGAAGCCCGTGCCCTCGTCGAGCTCGACTCCGGCGGGCCCGAGCGCCTCGACGCAGAAGCGAACGGCGATCGCACAGTCGTCTCCCACCGCCGCGCGGACCTCCTCCAGCGTCTCGATCCAGAAGCGTGCGCGGTTCTCGAGTGCTCCGCCGTAGGCGTCGGTGCGCTTGTTGTAGAAGGGGGAGAGGAACTGCAGCGGTAGATAGCTGTGGCCGCCGTACACGTAGACGATGTCGAAGCCTGCGTCCCGGGAGAGCTTCGCTGCGCGGACCCAGTCCTCTCGGATCCGCTTGATGTCGCCGAGCTCCATCGTCTTCGGGACGACGAACGGGTGATAGTCACTCGCGAGCTGGGAGGGCCCGAGCGACGGGCGGCGCGACTCGCGGCCGTCCGCGTGCACGCCGCCGTGCGTCAGCTCGATGCCGGCGAGCGACCCATGCTTGTGGGCCTCGTCACACATGAGCGAGAGGTTGCGCAGGTCGTCCTCGTCCCAGACCCGGGTCGAGACCACGGGCCAGTAGTCGGTGTCGCTCGAGATCAGCGCCTCTTCGGTGTTCACCGCCGCCCAGCCGCCCTCCGCCTTCATGCCGCGGAAGCGCGCCTGTGAGCCCGGCTTCTCTGCGCCGAACCCCGTGCAGTGCGGCACCTGGTAGAAGCGGTTCCGCAGGGTCTTCGGCCCGATCCGGACGGGCTCGAAGAGAATGTCGTGCTTCGGGTCGCGGGGCACTAGGAGAATTCCCGTAGACCGAACCAGGTTCCGTTGCCTGTGTCGAAGTCGAAGTACTTCGTTCTCTCGACGCGAATGTCGCCGCCGTCGTGGAGCTTGCCGGGGATCGAGCCCTTGTGCAGGCGCACGTGGTGGTAGTGGCTCGGTGAGACCGAGACCGCGCGCTTGTGCACCTCGTCGCGGTGCCACTCGGGCGGCACGTCAGGGGTGGCGAAGAGGATGAGGTTGCCGTACTCGCCCTTGACGAGCTCGACGTCGTAGTAGCTCAGGAGTCCGGCCTCGCCGTAGTGGCCCATCCGCTCGATGAGCTCGTCTTCGAGGGAGAAGAGGACGCTGTGGTCGACGTCGTCACGCGGGCTGCTGAAGAAACCGACCGCGGTCAAGTTCTCGGTCTCGAGAAGCCGCCGGGTGTCCGGGATGACGATCAGGTGCCGATGCCCCTCGTCGTCATGCTCCCGGATGATGTGGCCGCCCGGGTCGATGTCGATCCACGCGAGTGCGCGCTCGCGCTCGTGAAGGAGCATGTGCCGCATCACGTCTACCTCGCGCACCGTGTTGGCGGCGTCCGTGAAGGGCTTGTCCGCAAGAACTTCGTCCGCCCCGAGGACCGCTGAATACTTCATCAGCGGAAGATACTAGAGGCGCCCTGCGGCAATGATGCGCTGCAGAAACTCCTGCGTGCGCGCGTTGGAGGGGGAGCGAAAAATCTGCTCAGGCGGGCCTTCCTCCAGCAGCACACCCTGGTCGAGGAAGCAGACGCGGTTCGCGATGTCGGCGGCAAAGCCCATCTCGTGCGTTGCGATCACCATCGTCATCCCGCCCTCGGCGAGCTCGCGGATGACGCTCAATACCTCCGCGACGAGCTCGGGGTCGAGCGCGCTCGTGACCTCGTCGAGAAGCATGAGCTGCGGCTGCATCGCCAGCGCGCGCACGATCGCAACGCGCTGCTGCTGGCCGCCCGAAAGGCGGTCCGGGTAGTCGCCGCGCCGGTCCTCGAGCCCGAAGCGCCGCAGCAGCTCGAGGCCTTGGGCGTCGGCCTGCGCGCGGTCGAGGCCGAGTGCTTTGCGCGGCCCGAGGGTCACGTTCTCGAGCACGGTCATGTGCGGGAAAAGGTTGAAGGACTGGAAGACGATCCCGATCCCGCGGCGAACCTGGTTGACGTCGAGCCCGCGGCGCGTGATTTCCTCGCCCCGGATCACGATCCGGCCCGCGTCGATCGGCTCGATCAAGTTGATGCAACGCAGAAGCGTCGACTTCCCCGAGCCCGAAGCGCCGATGAGGCAGACGACCTCGTGCTCGGCGACGGCGAGGTCGATGCCCTTGAGCACCTCGCGCTTGTCGAACGACTTGTGGAGGTCCTCGATCGCGAGTGCGGGAACCGGGTTCACGGCGCGATCCCGGCCGCGAGGCGCCGCCGCCGACTGCGCTCGTTCAGGTAGTCGGTCAGCCGAGCCAGCGGGATCGTGAAGGCGACGAAGATGACAGCCGCGGCGAGGTACGGAGTGAAGTTGAACGTCGCCGAGGCATCGAGCTGCGCCTGGCGAAAGGCTTCGACCGGGCCGATGAGCGCGACGAGCGCGGTGTCCTTCTGCAGACCGATGAAGTCGTTCAGGAGGGGCGGGATCACGCGGCGCACCGCCTGCGGAACGACGACGTGGCGGAGCGACTGCCCGCGTGTGAGACCCAGGGAGCGCGCGGCCGCGTCCTGGCTCGGATGCACCGACTCGATCCCGGCGCGGTACACCTCAGCCACGTACGCGGAGTAGATGATGATCAGCGCCACGGTCGCCCAGACGAGCGCCGAGGTTGGGACTCCTGCGAGGCCGAGCGCCGGGACGCCGAAGCCGAGGATAAAGATGAGCAGAATCGTCGGTATTCCGCGAAAGAGATCCGTGTAGGCGATCGCGAGGATGCGGATCGGGAAGAAGACCGGCCCCGGCAGGCTGCGCAGCACCGCGATCACGAGGGCGAAGGCAAGGATGAACACCTCCGCGACACAGAAGATCTTGATGTTGAGCCAGAAGGCGCGCAGGATCTCGGGGAACGACTCCCGGAAGATCTCGGGGTTGAAGAACGCGGCCTTGACCTCCGGCCAGCCCGGCGCCCTCGTGATCACGAGGACGAGGACCGCGAAGAAGACGACGGTGCTGACGAGCGCAATCGCGACGCTGCGCGAGTCTGCGCTCATCCCGCCCAGGATCCTCGACCGGCGGTCGCCTTCCATGACGTTAGAACTCTGGCGCTACTGGAGGACGGGAGCGCTGGCCTTGTCCGAAAGCCAGGTCTGCTGGATCTGGGAAAGCTCCCCGGAATCCTTCAGGTGGGCGAGCGCCTCGTTCACGCATTCGGTCAGCGGGCTGTCCTTCGCGAGCACCATGCCGAAGTACTCCTGGGAGCCGACGGTCGGGAACTGGCCCACGATCTTCCCGTTCGGCACCTGGACCGCCGTGACGAAGAAGGCGGTCGGCAGGTCGACGACGAGGCCGTCGATCTGCTTCGCCTTCAGCGCGGCCACACCGGCGTCGAGCGTGTCGTACACCTGCGGCTGCTGGCTCGGCTGGACGTTCTCCGTGATGTAGTCGTAGCTCGTCGTCCCGACCGGGGCGCCGAGCTTCGCGTCCTTCAGGTCGGCCAGCGAGGTCGCATTGGCGATCTTCGAGTCGTTCAGCGCCACGACGGACTGGTTCACGTCGTAGTACGAGTCGCTGAAGTCGACCGCCTCGGCCCGCCTGGGCGCGTAGGAGATCTGGTTGATGTCGAAGTCGAAGTCCTTCGGACCTGGCTTGAAGGAGTTGTTGAAGGGGACGACCGTCCACTCGACCTCGGCGTTCGTGAACCCCATCTCCTTGGCCACCGCGTAGGCGACGGCGCTCTCGAAGCCCTTGCCGCTCTCGGGATCGGAGATCTTCCACTGGCCCTGCGGCGAGCCGCCGAACCACGGCGGGTAGGCGGGGTTGTCCGTGCCGATCGTAAGCTTGCCGTCGTTGACGAGCTGCAGCTGGTCCTTCGCGCAGGGGTTGGTCGCGGCCGTCTCGCCGCCGGTGCCCGCAGGCACGGTCGGCGCGCTCTCCTCGGAGCCACAACCGGCCGCGACGAGCGCGAGTGCAAGAACGAGCAGAGCGAGGGGAAGTCGGAGCCGCACGGAGCTAGCGAAGCTACCACATTCGGAGGCCACGCTTCACTTGGGAAAGCACCTCGCTCGCGGCCGAGACCACTCGGGCATACGAGCCGTGCCAAACCTGAAACGGAGACTCGATGAACCTCGGTCTGCGCGCCCTGCTTCTGATCGCCGCCGTCATCCTCTTCGTCTTCGCGGCGATCAGCGACTCGAACTTCGGCGAACTTCTGGCGTGGGGCCTCGCGTGCCTTGCGGGCGCGCTCCTCGTCGGCGAGACCGGCTTCGCACGCATCGGCAAGCGCTGAAAAGTGGGCCGTGCAGGGATCGGACACCCCTGCAAATCGAGTCTTTTCACTCACCGAGGGCTGCACCGGGGTCTGCACCAGACGAGCGCGGACGGGCCCGTATGAGCACGTTGTAGTCGAGTTCGCACTCGTCGACGAGGACATCGACCGCACAAGCTGATCCAGGTCGCCGGCCCGAAGGTGATGCTCGGCAAGGCGATGATGACGGGGGACGTCGCACAGATTTCGTTCCCGACGAAGGGCGTCTACAAGTTCACGACGAAGACGCTCGAGATGCCGGGCATGGCGGAGGTGAAGACAATCGGCCCGGACAACGACCTGATGCTGACCGTCAATGTGGCCTGAAGCTCGCGACGCCACCCAAACGTCGCGCCACCAGAGAGGCGGCCGGGAAACCGGCCGCCTCTCTTTCTCGCTTCGCGTGCCCGCGGCTCCACGGGGTAGAAACGTAGTTCCCCGCGGTGAGGATCAGCGCATTCGCGGATTCCGGCCGGACTGGTTGAGCGCAGACTCCGTCTTTTGCTGGAAGGAGAGCACGATGATCAAGACGAGCGACATCACGGCGGGCGAGGTGATGACGACCTTCGTCACCGTCGAACCATGGGACACCCTCGGGGAGGCGGCCGAGCGCATGCAGGAGGCGAACGCCGGCTCGGCTCTGGTCTTGGACTACGGTGAGCTGATCGGCATCTTGACCTCCCGTGACCTGCTTCGAGCAATGGCGGGGCGCACGCATTCGGCCGAGGCGCGGGTTCGTCAGTGGATGACGCCCAGCCCCCGCGTCGCGCGGGCTTGCACCCGCGCGGGAGAAGCCGCGCTGATCATGGCCGAACAGGGTTGCCACCATCTCCCGGTCGTCGACGGGGAGGGTCGCCCGATCGGCGTCGTCGGGATGCGCGCCGTGGTGTGGGAGACGATGGAACCCGAAACGTCCTAGGGATCATCATCGAATCGAGCTATGCCTCGTGGTCGACTGTCAGAGGTTTGCCTTCGCCGGCGAGCCGGTTGAGGTAAGCGACGAGGAGCATCGCCTTGCCGACACCCGCCGAGTGGTATGAGGCTCGGCGGCGATACCAGCTCAGGTTCCCCGGTTGATTCCACCACTGCGAGGCAGCACCAGGCCAAGAGTGGCTCTCGTGGGCAAGCGTCGTCTCCCCTCGCTCCGGCTATTCGCTGCGCTCGGTGATTTTCTTAGCCGCCGGCGTTCGTGCGAGCGGCTCGCCGAGGTTCTTGTCTGCTGGTCGCGACGGCCTTGAAGCACGGTCCAGCGGCGCGCTATCGTGCTAAACGACACAAAGACGGGAGGCCGCGGGCCGAGGAAGGCATGAGCGCCGAAGCAAACAGACGGGTCGGGCGCCGAGCAATCGGGGTTGCGTTCGGCGCAGGCGTGACGGTTGTCGCACTCATAGCGGCGGTCTCCTGCAGTACGAAGGCCAAGACGACAGCGCCCGGTGTCTCACTCCCCGGCCCGTTTACCGAGGTGGGCGGCGGCGGCGGCACCCCTCCCCTGCAGGCCCTCAACACCGTCTGGGGATTGTCGGAGCAGCGCTCCTTCTGCACGGAGTGCCATGCCCTTCGGCCGCACCGCGGCACGAGCATCGAAGCAGCGACTTGGAGCCAAGACCCGGTCCGGTTCAATCCGTTCGGGGCCCTCTATCGTGACGTTCTCTTTCAAGAGGTCGCGCCGAAGTACGCGGATCTTGGGACTCGTCGCATCTATGCAGTGCCAATGGCAAAAAAGAAAGAGGCCGCTGGGTGGCCGGCACTCCAGAGGCTCGACTCCGATGGGGATGGCTTCGGCAACGAAGTCGAGCTCATGTTCGGCTCGATGCCCGGCCACGCCGATAGCCGTCCGTGGCGACGCGCTCCACAACTGGAGAGTTGGCGCGCAATCATAGACCGCGAACTCCGGCGCAAGGACCTCGCCTGGTTCATGTTCGAGGATCCTCGAGTGCGCCGCGTTGGCCCCGATTCCGATGGAGACCGAGTTCCGGACGTGCTCGAGGACTTCGTCGGTTCGGACCCGCAGAGCCACAATTCGACGCCCTTGGTGGCTGCCCGCCGCCTAGCCGTCTACCGCCAGCTACTCCTCGACGCCGACGTGCCAATCAACTGATCTCTTCAAGACCGTTGGCCAGCTTGCTTCGGCGCCGCCGCTCACCCACCAACGTCGTGCGCGCCGTCGTCGCTCGGCTGCTCGGGCGGAAGGCTTGAAACGAAAGCCACGAAGTGAGAGACTGGCCCTGAGGTGATCACAATGGATACCGGTACCGCCACGAGGCGGCATAGCTGATCGCTTGAGCGGGCCCCCCGCTCCCGATCTCAAGGTACTGGCACGGAGCTCTGCTCCGCCCCTGGTCACTTTCTGAAAGGAGCATCATGAATATGCACGCTGAGCGTGCTCGCGCACCCGGCGGGCACGTCCGACGCAAGTGCGTTGCCTGGATCGCGGCACTTGCCGCAGCCACCGTTCTCTCGGCGCCGGCAGGCGCTCAGGCGAACGAAGTGACGAAATGGAACGAAATCGCCGTGAACACGGTGAACGCGCAGCCGCCGATCACGTCGGCGGCTCCTGCCGGAGCTGTGTTCGTGGCGATGGTGCAGGGCGCCGTCTACGGCGCAGTCAACTCGGCGGACCGACACGGGAAGCCGTACCTGATCGAGCGCAGCTTCCCGAAGGCGTCGGCGAAGGCGGCAGCAGCGACGGCGGCGTTCCGCGTGTTGGACTCGTTGTTCGGAGCCACCGACCACGCCGTGCTGCAGGCGGCGTATGACGTGTCGCTCGACGCCATCCCGGCCGGTCGAGGGAAGAGACAGGGCATCAAGGTCGGGACGATGGCGGCCGACGCGATGCTCGCCGAAGGTCACGACGGTCGTGCTGGGCAATTCGGGTGTGACTTCGTGGTGCCCTCACCAGGAGTCTGGCAGCCGTTGCCTGGTCCGACCGGGGCCGCCGCATGCGACCCGAGCTCGTGGGTCTCAAACGCCAAGCCTTTCATCTTGAGCAGCCCGTCGCAGTTTCGCACCGCGGGGCCGTACTCGCTCACGAGTCCGCGATATGCGGCGGACTACAACGAGGTCAAGGCGATTGGCTCGCTGACCAGTGCCACTCGGACGGCCGCGCAGACCCACGTCGCAGTGTTCTGGCAGACGAACCCGGCGGCGAACTACAACGCTCTCGCGCGCAGGTTCGTCGACCGGTTCGGGCTCGGCGTCAGCGGCAGCGCGCGGCTGTTCGCGATGCTCGATCTGTCGGCGGCCGATGCGATCATCAGCACGTGGAACGACAAGTATCACTACAGGTTCTGGCGGCCGATCACGGCGATCCGGCAAGGGGATACCGACGACAACGCCGACACGGTCGCCGACGCGACCTGGACGCCGCTGTTCAGTGCCGGCTTGCCGACGTCGCCGCCACTACCGCCCTCATCGTTGCCGATCGGCGGAGTCGGCGGACCGCTGGGTACGCCGCCGTACCCCGAGCACCCGTCGGGTGCGACGACATACGCGTCCGCCAGCATGCACGCGCTGGCGTCCTTCTTCGGTACCGACGAGATGAGTCCGGGGTTCTATCTGACCAGCGGCCGGTACCCCGGGGAGCAACGGTTCTTCACCCGGTTCTCGGACGTGACGAACGAGATCGTCGAAGCCCGCATCTGGGCGGGGATCCACTTCCGAAACGCCGACGTGCAATCTGCGAACTTCGGCCGCGAAGTCGAGCAGTACATCCACGAAATGCAGTTCGACTTCGTCCGTTGATCTAAGCCAGGTCGCGCTGGAGCGGCCTTCGGGCCGCTCCACGGGGCTTCGCTGAGGGCTACCTGTCCTTTGGGAAGCCGCCCGGGCTCCCATCAGCCACACGGAGCTCGGCGAGCAACGCCTCTGCCGACGCACCCCCGCCTCGTGCTCCGCATTCTTCCTCGCTATCGCCGCGGCGCCTTCATCCCTGCGCCGCTCCATCTCAGCCCGGGATAGCTCCCCGACCAGCTGTCGCCAACGCAGTGTCACGGGGTTTTTCTGACTGCGGGCGGAGTCAGGTTGTGCGAAATCTTCTGAGGCAACCCCGCCCCCGTCGCTTTGTTCTCTTACAGCTTGCAGCCCGCGGCAGAGCGCTAGGGTTCGCATCCCACAATGTTCCGGAATCCGCAGGTCATCCTGTTCAGCGAGGACATTCCGCGTGCGGTCGCGTTCTATTCAACGCTTGGTTTCACCGAGACCTTTCGGACTCCGACGACCGGAGGCGAGCCGATACACGTCGATCTTGTGCTCGACGGCTACAAGATCGGCATCGCCTCCGTGGCCTCCACGCGGGCCGACCACGGTCTCAATCCGATTTCAGAAGGCCAGAGAGCGGCTGTTGTCGTCTGGACGCACGACACAATTTCGGCATTTGACGGCATGACTGCGAGCGGAGCCGTCGCCCTTGCGGCCCCACATGAATGGCTCGGGCGTCTTCTCATCGCGTGGGTGGCGGATCCTGACGGCAACCCAATCCAGATCGTCCAAGACCTTTGAGGCGAGCGCTGAATGGCGGCCGCTACCACTCCCGACTGACGCGCCTCACGAGGCGCCGCCGTCGCTTGACGCCGTTCCATTCAGTCTGCCGATTGCACTTGCTGTCTTCAGGGCCGGCGTGCTTCGTCTTCGACCCGTCGACGTGCCCGAGATCCCAGAGCGTTCGGGTTCCTCATCCTGCCGAGCACATCTACAGAAGCTTCTCGATCGCCTCCAGGATGTCGAGCCCACCAAACACGTGCCTTGTCGAATCCCAGGCCACCATCGACGGAGTCCCGGATGCCATCTCGTGCGCGTAAGCGATCGTCGCCCCTTTCCCCCGAAGGTAGTCCTCTCCCAGCTCCCCGGAGAACGTCGTCTCCGGTCGAGCCGTTCGACCCCGACGACCCGCCCGCCGAATGGCGCTACTTTCTCTACCCGCTCACCGACGAAGAGCTCGCCGAGGAGCGCGAATGGCACCGGAAGTTCCAGAAGTAGCCGGGACGCAGACGGATTCGTGGACTGCTGGCCGCACTGCACGACGATTCAGAACGCCGCCGGAGCAGCGTTCTTCTTGGCTCGATGGTCGCTCTGATCGCCGTGGTCGCAGCCGTCGTTGCGAGTTTCCGCCGTTGAGGACCGCGAAGTTTCGATGCGTGCACACGGCGACCGACAGGCCCCCAGCGGGCGCTCGCACGCCTTACCGGGCACCCCACCCCTGCTCGTTTTCGACGCGCAGCTCCTGGGAACGTGGGCGCTGTGGAAATGCCCCGCCTAACACAGGCTCGGATCGCTCAGAACCAAGCGCGCTTCCGGGAGGCGAACGAGCAGATCGAGGATGCGGCGGATAGGCACGGGCTGCTCGACGCCAAGATCCCGTTCCTTTGCGAGTGCGCTGATGCGAGCTGCCACGAGATCATCCGGGTGTCGTTCAACGACTACGAAAAAGTCCGCTCGGATCCGCGGACCTTCATCAACGCACCTGGACATGAAAAGGCAGCAGGCGTAGTCAGCCAGGTCGTCGCAGAGCGTGACGGATACAACGTCGTCCGCAAGAGGAGCCATGCCGGGGACATCGCTGCCGCGCTCGACGGGCGAAGCAACGAGCAGGAGGAAGCAGTCTCCTAAGCACGGGCATGGACGAACGCACGCGGCGGATAGGGCTGAACGAAGCGCTCGGGCGGGAAGTGAACGAGCGCATCGAGTTGCTAGTGGGCAAGTCCGGCAATGGCCAGATCGAAATCCTCTGTGAGTGCGGCGCTTCCAACTGCACTGAACAGCTGCCGGTCTCGCACTCCGAGTATGAGCGAGTCCGCGAGGACCCAACGCTGTTTCTGGTCGTCCCTGGACACGAAGTGCCCGATGTTGAAGACGTCGTCGAATCGTTTGACCACTTCGATGTGGTCCGAAAGCGCGACGGCTCACCAGCCCGCCTCGCTGAGGCGACCGATCCGCGCAGCTGAATGGGCGCGACGCAACCTCCCACACCTAGGGACGGCAACGGGCGCTTTTCTCGTTGTCGAGCGCGGTTGGCACGAGGAGGTTCCGAGCTCGAGACCCGCCGGGGTGGTTCCTTCACCGCACGTACGCCGGCTGCGCGCTCGAACGACACGCCCCGAATCGCCGCGGTCTAGCCGTCTCAGTCGCCGCGTGTGGCGTCAGAGCGGTCACCGATGCCAAAGAGCCTGGGTCCGAGCTGACGGACACCGCGCGGCGCCGGGTACGCTGCGGGTCACGCCCGCCAGCCGAAGGGAAAGACGTGACCGAGCCCGTCCCACCGACGCCCACGCCCGAGCCGACTCCGCCACCGGACCCAGACCCGACACCACCGCCGACACCGCCGGACCCGGCACCGCCAGACCCACGTCCAGCACCGCAGGCCTGACGGTACGCTGCGCGCCGGGTTTCGTCTGGGTCGCGCACGGGCACCGCAGGTTCAAGACATAGGCGCGCTTCGTCGAGCCAACCCGCGCGCCGTCTGGGCCGTCCGGGATGAGGTTGCGCGACCCCGTCTGGGCGGCCGCTAAGCAGGTGCTTTATCGGGCTGGTGTACTTGCGGTGTCGGATCGGTGAACGCCCTTGCCAGCGCCCACCAGGGCTGATCGAATGCGCGTGATGAACCTCTGGGTTATCGGACTTCTCTCATGGCCCGGGCTTTCGCTCGTAGCGGGCCTCGGCTGGGCGAGATCGGGCAGTCGGTAGAAGTTTCCATGTCCCGCCTCGCCTGTGTCGTCGTCATGGCCGTGCTCGCCGTCGGCTTGTCGGCCAATCTCGCCGCCGCCCAGGGCGCAGCAGATCTCCAGATCACGAAGGTCGCGGACAAAAAGACCGTCAAGATCGGAGAGACCATCACCTACACGATCACGGTGACGAATCTCGGTCCCGATGTGGCCACGGACATCGTGTTCGGAGATCCGATCCCGGACCAGCTGAACCTGGTCTCGTCCACGTGCGGAAACGTCTCCGCCTTTTGCACGGTCGCGAGTCTCGAAAGTGGGGCCAGCGTCACTCTCGTTGTGGTCGCAACGCCGATCGCAAACCTGGCCCACAGCGAGCGGCGCGTCACGAACAGCGCCTTCATCGCGGAGTCGAGTTCGACGGACCCGAATGCGGCCAACGACATCGCTTCCGTGACAATTCGGATCGCGGGACCGCTGCATCACTGAGTCGCTCTCCCGCTTTCGCGAACGGCTGAAGGCTCGAGCCACCGAGGCATTCAACCCACGCCAAATAGTCTGCGCACCTTACGGGCTATGCGCGCCGCCAGTTCTGCGAAGTCATTCAACCCAGGGCTTCCGCCCGAGCAGACGAGCGACGAAGCAGCTTGGACGGGTCGGACGCCGATCTGGCACCACGGCAGCCCGACTCTCCTTCTAACGGGGGCACGCCTGGCTTTGCCGCCGGATCGATTGGAGGAAGTGAAGTTCGTTTCGGCTTTTACGGGAAGTACGAAGCGTGTGGGATGAGATGCCCGCGCTCCGATTCGAACGGAGACTGGCCGGGTTTTGAAGCCGGTGCCTCTACCAGTTGGGCTACGCGGGCCATGCCCACCCCCGGATTCGAACCGGGACTTGACGGCCCCTCAGACCGTTGCCTCTACCTCTTGGGCTAGGTGGGCTGGTGCCCGCCCTGAGATTCGAACTCAGACTGTCACGCGCCTGAAGCGTGTGCCTCTACCAGTTGGGCTAGACGGGCTTCGCTTGAGTGGGCGCGCTAGGAGTCGAACCTAGACCTGTCGAGTTACAGTCGAGCGTGCTGCCGGTTACACCACGCGCCCGCTAACTAGCGGTAAGTGGCGGCAGCTGGGATAGAAGACGTGAGCGCGCTCGATCTGCATCGCTCTCGGATCGTAGCAGCGTCCTTGCGCGATTTCGCCTTCGGCGCTTCTGCGAACCGGAAATGCGAGTCCGGCGCGCGGTCGCGGAAGCGGGCGTAGAGCGCGCCGCCCCTTAGTCAGCGCGGTGTCGTCGCCGCAGTCCAACCAGCCCCGCGACCACAAGCCCGATAAGCGCAGGGAGAAAATAGTTCCACCGCGCCCGTCGGGAGCGGGATCGATGGCGATCCCACTGGTCGATCCACTTGTTCTGCGCGGGGACCGCCGGAGTCACGTCTCCGCTCAGACCGAAATCGTCCACGACCAGCTGCGAGCGGAGACCCAGCTGCTCGAAGGGGCTTCCTCGTCTTCTATCTCGAGGAGATCATCGACCGCGTCTTTACATCACGTGCTTCTCGATCCCCGGAATAAGCGGAGTCTATCGCTCAGATCGTCGAGGCTTACGCAAGCTTTGCTCGAGGTCTGCACCGGACGCATCTCTCAGGTCCAATCCGACTCACCTGGACCGCATGGTTTAGCGAAACCGCTGAGTGAGGGCGAAGCGAAATGGGCCGTGCAGGGATCGAACCTGCGACCTTGGGATTAAGAGTCCCCTGCTCTACCAGCTGAGCTAACGGCCCAATCCTGACGCGCGTAGCGCGGCAGGGAGAGCATTGTAGCGAGGGGTTCTCGGCTTCAGACCCGCTCGAGGCGCCAGTTGACGTACCAGACGATGGTCTTCCCCGTCAGGACGCCGCGGGCGATGAGCGGTGCGCCGGCTAGAAGGATCTTGAAGGGCATGGGTCAACTAGATTCGCGGTCGGCATGCAAATCCTTTCCGTAGTCGGCAACCGTCCGCAGTTCATAAAGTCCGCTCCCCTCTCGCTCGCGTTGCGAAACCGAACGGACGAGGTCGTCCTGCACACGGGCCAGCACTACGACCACGAGCTGTCGCAGGTTTTCTTCGACGAGCTCGGCCTCGAGCCGCCCAAGCACCGCCTGGAGGCGGGCTCCGGGAGCCATGCGGAGCAGACGGCGCGCATGCTGCCGGGGATCGAAGCGGCGGTCGTCGAGGAGAAGCCGGATCTCGTGCTCGTCTACGGGGACACGAACTCCACACTCGCGGGCGCGCTCGCCGCGTCGAAGCTCCGAGTCCCGGTCGCCCATGTCGAGGCCGGCCTCCGTTCCTTCGACCGCTCCATGCCGGAGGAGCTGAACCGCGTTCTGGTCGACCGCGTGTCGAGCCTCCTTTTCGCGCCTTCCGACACCGCAGTCGGCAACCTGCAGGACGAGGGGATCACGGACGGCGTCCACGAGGTCGGAGACGTGATGCTCGACGCAAATCTCCGCCTCACGCCCATCGCGCGGGAGCGGTCGGACGCACTCGAGCTCGCCGCGGTGGAGGCCGGGGCCTATGCGCTGGTCACCGTGCATCGCGAGGCGAACACGAGAGAGCCGGCCCTGGGCCGGATCGTCGAGGCGCTCAACGCCCTCGAGGAGCCGGTGGTCTTCCCGCTCCACCCTCGAACGGCCGGTGCGATCGAGAGCCAGGGGCTCCGGCTCGGTGGCCACGTCCACCCGCGGCCGCCGGCGGGGTATCTCGACTTCGCGGCGCTGGCCTCCCAGGCGCGCGTCGTCCTCACTGACTCCGGTGGCGTCCAGAAGGAGGCGTACTGGTACGAAGTCCCGTGCGTCACGCTGCGGGAGAACACGGAATGGGTCGAGACCGTCGAGGCCGGCTGGAACCGCCTCGTGGGCACCGACCCCGGCGCGATCGTGGCCGCGTCCCGCGAGGCTCAGCCGGGCCCCGAGCACCCATCCCTTTACGGCGACGGCCATGCGGCCGATTTGATCGCTGGCGTGATTTGTACGATTGGCCCAAGTGAAGCCTGAAGTCGCCATCGTCGGCGCGGGCTATGTCGGCCTACCCCTTGGCCGTTGCTTCGCGGAGGCGGGCATTCCTGTGGTTCTCGTCGACATCGACGCCGAACGCGTCGAGGCGGTCAACCGCGGCGAGAGCCATGTCGAGGACGTGCCCTCGGAAATGCTGGGCGCACTCGTCGACACTGGGACCCTCTCGGCGAACACGAACTACGACGCAATCCATGACGTCGACGCGATCGTCGTCGCGCTGCCGACGCCGCTCTCGGTGAACCGCGAGCCCGACCTCACGATCGTCATGAGCGCCGCGCGGGAGGTCGGCAGGCGGCTGCAGAGGGGCCAGCTGGTCTCGCTCGAGTCCACGACCTACCCTGGGACGACGCGGGAAGAGGTGCTGCCGGTTCTCGCGGGCGGCGGCCTCGAGGTGGGCAAGGACTTCTTTCTCGCCTTCTCGCCGGAGCGGATCGACCCCGGCCGCGAGGACTGGACGGTGAAGACGACTCCGAAGGTCGTCGGCGGCGTCACGCCCGCGTGCACCGAGAAGGCGCTTGCCTTCTACGAGCGCGCGATCGACACTGTCGTCAGCGTGTCGTCGCCGGAGGCAGCGGAGATGACGAAGCTCCTGGAAAACATCTTCCGCTCGGTAAACATCGCGCTCGTCAATGAGCTCGCGCAGCTCTGCGACCGAATGCGCGTGGACGTCTGGGAGGTCGTCGAGGCTGCCGCGACGAAGCCCTTCGGGTTCATGAGCTTCAAGCCGGGCCCGGGCCTGGGCGGCCACTGCCTTCCGGTCGATCCCTTCTATCTCGCCTGGAAGGCGCGGGAGTTCGACTTCTACACCGAGTTCATCGAGCTGGCCGGCAAGGTCAACGAGAACATGCCGTACTTCTGCTTGGAGAAGATCACGCGGGCGCTCAACTCCGACGAGAAGTCCGTCAAGGGGAGCCACGTCCACCTCGTCGGCGTCTCCTACAAGGCCGACGTCGGGGACCTGCGCGAGTCGCCCGCGCTCAAGCTCGTCGAGCTCCTGCGCGACGAGGGCGCCGAGGTCTCCTACCACGACCAGCACGTGTCCGAGCTCCCCGACCACGGTCTCAGGTCCGTCGACCTCGCCGGCTCGGTCGGCAAGGCGGACTGCGTCGCGATCGTCACCGCCCACTCCGGGATCGACTACGTCAAGCTCGCCGAGAAGGCCCAGCTCGTGGTCGACTTCCGCAACGCCACGGGCAAGAACGGCTCCACGAACGGACGCGTGTGGAAGCTCTGAAGCTCGCAGCAGTTGGACTCGGCTACTGGGGCCCGAACCTCGCGCGGAACCTCGGCGAGCTCGAAGGAGCCGAGCTCACCTGGATCTGCGACCGGGACGAGGCGCGGCTCGAGCGCTACGGCGCCCGGTTCCCCGACGCAGGCAAGACCACGAAGTACGAGGACGTGCTCGCGGATCCCGAGCTCGACGCCGTCGCCGTCGCGACCCCCGTCGTGACGCACTTCGAGCTCGCGCGCGAGGCGCTCCTCGCCGGCAAGCATGTCTTCGTCGAGAAGCCGCTCGCGCTCTCCTCGGCGCTCGGCGAGCAGCTCGTCGCGCTGGCTGAAGAGCGGGCGCTCGTGCTCATGCCGGGCCACCTCCTCCTCTACCACCCGGGCGTGGCCAAGCTGAAGGGCCTCGTCGACTCGGAGGAGCTCGGCCGCCTGCTCTACGTCTACGGGAACCGCCAGAACCTCGGCCAGATCCGCAAGGACGAGAACGCTCTCTGGAGCCTCGGCGCGCACGACCTCTCGGTGATCCTGCATCTCGTCGGCGAGGAGCCGGTCGAGGCTTGGGCACGCGGCGAGTCGTTCCTGAACCCAGGCGTCGAGGACGTCGTCTTTTGCTATCTCCGCTTTCCCTCCGGAGTCGTAGCGCACATGCACCTCTCCTGGCTCGACCCGCACAAGATGCGGCGGATGACCGTCGTCGGGGACAGGAAGATGGCGGTCTTCGACGACATGGAGCCCGAGCGCAAGGTGACTGTCTACGATCGCGGAGCGCAGGAGCCCGCCGATACGTGGGGCGAGTGGCAGACCCGCTCCGGCGACATCTCGATCCCCAGGGTGGCAAACGACGAGCCGCTGCGCCTCGAGTGCGAGCACTTCCTCACCCTCCTGCGAGGGGAAGGCGACCGGATTGCGGCCGCACGCGAGGGCCTCGCCGTCGTCCGCGCGCTCGAGCAGCTGCAGAGCTCCCTCGAGCGGGAACGCGTGTGAACCGGATCGCCGAGACCGCGGTCGTCTACCCGGGCGTCGAGCTCGGCGAGGACGTCGTGATCGGCGAGTACGCAGTGGTCGGCAAGCAGCCCGTCCTCGGCAAGCGCTCGACGGCCGCGGGCGGCGAGCTGCCGCCCCTCGTGGTCGGTGACGGAAGCGTCATCCTCGCGGGCGCGGTCGTCTCTGCGGGC
Organism: Actinomycetota bacterium; assembly: GCA_046733475.1. Classification (GTDB taxonomy): domain Bacteria; phylum Actinomycetota; class Thermoleophilia; order Gaiellales; family Gaiellaceae; genus DATEOR01. The sequence goes on along the minus strand of JBKPPF010000006.1, from coordinate 40,088 downwards.
ACGACACTAGGCCCCGGAGTGATCGTCGGCGACCAGGCCTGCGTGCGTGAACGGTGCGAGCTCGGAGACGACGTCGTCATCGGCCGCGGCTCCCACGTCGAAAACGACACGTCGATCGGGGCCCGCACGCGGGTGCAGGCCAACGCGTACATCACGGCCTACTCCACCCTGGAGGAGGACGTCTTCATCGCGCCGTGCGTCGTTACGACGAACGACAACTACATGGGGCGGACAGAGGCGCGCCTGGCCGAGATGCGCGGCCCGACCATTCGGCGCGGAGCGCGGATCGGCGGCGGCGCAGTCCTGCTCCCGGGCGTAGAGATCGGCGAGGAGGCCTTCGTGGGAGCCGGCGCGGTCGTCCTCCAGGACGTGCCCGCGCGGGCGGTGGTCGTCGGGAACCCCGCGCGGAAGATCCGCGACGTGCCCGACGACGAGCTCCTCAGCTGATCAGTTGAAGTTGAACTCGCCGGTCGAGCCCGGGACGAGCCCGGTCGAGGACGGAGGCGCGATCCGCGCGCGGAAGGTCCCCGAGACTGCGTTGAAATTCGTCGCGTGCCACTCGCCGTCGGACTGGACGGCGGCGCCCCCCACGTCCTTCGCCCACGTTCCGTCCTTGCGCTTGCGGTCGATGTGCACCGTCTGGCCCGCAAGCGAGATGGGGCGCACCGAGCCCTTGAGGCCGTCGTTCGCAGGCTGCGTACCTGAGAAGACGATCTTCGGGGCGACTTTCAAAGCGGCAGGAGAGCTGTTCGCGGCCGAGGAGTGGAGCCGGTAGGACGTCGCGCGGCACGGCCTGTCGATCCCATGAAAGTGGGCGGCGTCGTCCTTCGTCAAAGACATGTCGATCCATGAGGACGAGCCGCTTCGCCGACGCTGAAGCGTGACTCTCGAAACCTCCCTCGCCAGGACGTTGACCCGAAGGCGGGCTTTGCAGACGGTCTTCGCTTTCGCCGGTGTCGCATCCAGAACGCCGAGGTGGAAGCGACTGGAGCGAAGCCCGAGCACGCCGCGGAACCACTCCGGCCCGAGACCCGACGACGGGAAGGTGTCGGCCCACGAGCCCCGCTCGAGGCGGACACGGTCGACGCGCCCGGATTTCCTCGATGTGACGATGGCGTCGGCCGGTGTTCGGGCCGCGCCGAGCCGATTCCGCAGCGTGTGCGGCGAGAGCACGACGGTCCAGTTGCGATTCGGGTTCGAACCGTTCAGGTCGAACGGATCCCGCTTCGAGACGAGATACGGGAGCGAACCGCCCCATGTGTCCACCGAGGCCGCCGTCCTCCCACCGTTCGAAGAGGAGAAGTACGCGCTGATCACCTCGCCGCCGGACTTCAAGACTTCACGGGCGGTCGCCTTGACGGCGGCGGTCGAGCCCGGGTCTTCGCCGGTCGAGTAGTCGAGTCCGCCGTACACCTGGTCCCTCGTGTCGTCGTAGATGTCGAACCAGCTCGCCCGAGCGGCGCGAACTCCGTAGCCGCGGGCGGCGACCGCCTGCGCCTTCAGCGCCTCGAGCAGCCAGCTCGACGGCATCTCGCGAGGGACGACGGAGTAGAGGTAACCCTGCAATCCGACGACGTTGACGACGTCGAGCGTGCCGCCGTGGTTGTGGATCTTGAGGTCACCGCGATAGCGAAGCCCGTCGATCCGCAGGAAGCCGTCGCCCGGCTTGGCGGTGGCGGGGCTACCGAACTTTCCCTTCCCCACCACGCGCACCTTGCCGTCGCTCGTCGGCACGAGCTTCCAGTCAGTGAACCGGGCAAGCGTCTTGTCGCCGACCTTGAAGGACTCCGAGGAGCGGAGAGTCACCGACGACTGTCCTTCCATGAGCAGGACGCTGATCTTGCGCTGCGTCGTCTGGCCGACATTCGTTCCGTCGTAGTAGAAGCCGAGGATCTGCTTGTACTCCTGGCCGTCGTTCGCGCGCCCGAGCGCCCCGTACTGGCTCAGCCCCACGCCGTGACCCCAGCCGCGGCCTTTGAGGACGTACACGGGGGACGCAGCGACACCCGCAGCGGAGGCGAGCGCGACCAGAATGGCGACCGGGAGGGCCAATCGACGCATCGGACTTTCCAGGGACCCCTTCGGCAGAAACGTAACCGGACCTCGTTAGGAAAGCATGAATTAAGCGTCTCGGCGCGCTGTCGCGCGTGGGTAACGGTCACGCAACCGGAGTTTGTCCGCTGCTGAGGAAGGCAAGGACCACCCATGGCCGTTCGCGCCGGCGTGCTACCGGACCGGTACGCCGATCCACGGGTGATTGGTCGCGGCGGCATGGGCGAGATCTACCTCGCAGAGGACACCGAGCTCGGACGGAAGGTGGTCGTCAAAGTCCTCGATGCGCGTTTCGCCGACCGCGCAGACTTCAGGCGGCGGTTCAGGAGGGAGGCGCTGACCGCGGCAAGGCTGACCGGTGAGCCGCACACAATCGCGATCTACGACGTCGGGGAGTTCCGGTCGAGTCCGTTCATCGTCATGGAATACCTCAGCGGCGGGTCCCTCGCTGACCGGGCGCGAAGCGGGCCGGTCGCTCCCGTGCAGGCGATCGACTGGCTTCGCCAGGCGGCGGAAGCGATCGACGCCGCGCACGCTCGCGGAGTCGTGCACCGCGACATCAAGCCGGCGAACCTCCTCTTCAGCGAGCGCGGAGAGCTCGTGGTGGCCGACTTCGGAATCGCACGGGCGATCGACGACACGGCTGGCATGACGCTCGCCGGAACAATCATGGGAACCGCGGGCTACCTCGCGCCGGAACAGGCTCGGGGCGAGCCAGCGGGCCCGGCCAGCGACCGCTACGCCCTCGGTGTCGTCGCCTACGAGCTTCTGACCGGCGGGCGGCCCTTCGAGCGGGGGTCGGAGACCGCCGAGGCCGCCGCCCACATCCACGACCCGATCCCGCCGGCCTCCGAGCGCGGGCTGGGGCTCCCGCGCTCCATCGATGCGGTCTTCGAACGGGCCCTCGCCAAGAACCCGAGCGAGCGCTACGCGTCGTCCACGAGCTTCGTGGAGGCGCTGGCCGCTGCGCTGCGAGCCGAGCAGACCGCGCCGACGAGGGCGCCGGTTGCCATTCCAGTTCCACGCGAGCCGGCCCCTCCTCGGCGGACGGCCTCACGGTCGCGCCCGGCCTGGGTCCTCCCGCTCGCGCTCGTCTTGCTGCTCGCTGCTTTCGTCGGCGGGGTGAGCGCGGCCTATCTCGTCACGAACGGCGACGACCCGCAGCAGACGCGGCCCGCCAAGCATGGTCGCGCTGTCACCGTGACCCAGCGCGAGACGCTCCCCGGAACGACCGTCGTTCAGACCGTCACTACGACTACGGCGTCCGAGCCACCGCCCACCGCGATCCCGGCGACCGTCTCGATCGACGAGGCCGTCGCCCGGACCGACCAGGCGACGGGCTATCTTCGCTCCGGAGACTGGACGAGCGCCTGGACGACCGTGAAACCGGCGCTACGCGCCCTCGAGGCCACCTACACGGACGACTTCCGCTACGAGGCCTACGCCTCCTATGACGCAGGCAAGGCTTTGGCCGAGCTCGGCCGCTGCCAAAGGGCGCTCGCGTATCTCGACCGCTCGGAGTCCCTGCAGGGCTCTCGGGCCGAGATCGACGAAGCGCGCGCCCGGTGCGGCGGCTAGCCGCCGCTTCGGCGCGCGTACTGCTCTTCGGGCGAGGGCGTCTCCGTCCTCGATTTGATCGGTTCCCACCAGTCGCGCCTCGAGCGGTACCACTCGACGACCTCGGCGAGGCCGTCGTCGAGTGTCCGCGCCGGCTCCCAGCCGAGCGCCCGAACGGCGTCGTCGTCCTCCCCGATCCGGTAGACCTCGCCCCCAGCTCCTTCCCGGAGGACGAGCTCGACCGCAGCGCTGTGATCGTCGGCGTGCACCCATGTGCCGGAGAGCGTCTCGGGTGGTGAGCCCTCGCCCTCGAGCGCACCCACGATCGCCGCGGCGGGCTCGGCCGCCGGATGTTGAAACGGCCCGTATGCGCTCGCGGCCCGGGTGACGGAGGCGTTGAGGCCGTGCTCCTCGGCGTAAGCCTGAACCTGGAGATCGGCACCCGCTCTTGAGGCAGCGGGCGCGGTCGCCGGCCTGTCGGCCTCGGAGGTGGAGACCTGGACGTAGCGGATCCCCGCGACGCGGGCGAACTCGACGAGGACGTGTGTGCCGTAGACGTCCGTGACGATGAAGCCGCCCGACGCGAGGCCGGATGCGTCGAGGTTCGTCTCGGCGGCGAAGTTGACGATCGCCTGGCAACCGTCGGCGGCTCCGGTGGCGGTGACGGCATCCGCCACGTCACCCTGCACGAATTCGTGCGGGACGCCTTCGAGCCGCGCGAGGCCTCCGAAATCCGTCAACCGGTCGAGCACAACGACCTCGTCCCCTGCAGCCACCAGGCGCTGAACGAAATTGCTGCCCAGAAATCCGGCACCACCGGGAACGAGGACTCGCACGCCGCGACCCTAGCCCATGAGAAGACGGGCGCACTCGATATGGTCGGCAAGCGGGCGGCCGCCCTCGAAGCCCCACGCGAGGGCGTGGGCTATTCCCCAGCCGCGTACCCGCTCGCGGTCGAGGCCGAGCCGGTTGCAGTAGAAGTCGAGGCGGCGTCGCATCCGTCCGGCGGCGTCCGGGTCGCGCGTGAGCTCGTCCCGCCGGTCCCGGAGCAGCGAGGCGACGTCGAAGGCGCGCTCACCGACGAGTGGCTTGGGGTCGATGGCGAGCCAGCCGCGCTCCGAGCGGAGGACGTTTCCGCCGTGGAGATCCTGGTGCAGGAGCGCGGCCTCCTCTGAGCGGGGCGTAGCCCGCATGAACTCGACCGCCTTGTCGAGAAGGCCCTTTTCGAACGGGCGCCCGGCCTGCTCCCAGGTCTCAGGAAGGCTCTCTGCCCAGCGCGCAGCCTCATCGGCGAGCGGCCGGAACTCTCCGGCCGGCGGCACCTGCCAGAGCTGCCGGAGAACCTCCGCCGCGAGCTCGTTCGCCTCGTCCTCCTCGACCTCCCGGAGAGGCGTCCCCGGAAGACACCGCTCCAGGAGCAGCGCCCGCCGCTCGTCGTCGCGTCCGAGCAGGCGCGCCGCGCCGGCGCCATCCCAGCACGCAAGTGCATCGGCCTCGCGCTCGCTCTCCGGCTCCGGGAAGTTGACTTTGAGGACCGCCGTAGAGGCGTCGTCGCGGCGCACGGGCATGACCAGAGAGATGTGTGTGGGCTCGAACGGCGGCTCGAGCTCGAGCGACCACTCGTCCGCCAGCTGGGCCACGAGCCGTGGCAGGCGCTCGAGCCAGTCTGCGCCCCCCGGCTCGCCCCGCCACCATTCGAGACCCGGAGGAACGGCGAACGGCTGGCGGGCTATTCGCCGACCGCGGCCCGGAAGGCCTGCTCGGCGTCGTGGCCGAAGACCGCGAAGACGACCCGCTCCAGGTTCGCCGGCTCGAAGGCGCGCGCCTCCGTGACCATCAGCTCCGCACACTGCCCGATCGGGAAGCCGCCGACGCCGGTACCGAACGCCGGCATCGCCAGGGAGCGGGAGCCCAGCTCGTCTGCGACCTCGAGGGTGCGCCTGGTCGCCTGCGAGATGAGCTCGGCCGAGGTCTGCAGGTCTTGCCCCATGACCGCAGCGTGGACGACGTGCTTCGCGCGCAGGTTCCCGGCGCCCGTGGCAACCGCCTGGCCAACGGCGATCGGCGCCTGTGCGACGGCCTCCTGCTCGATTTCGACCCCGCCGGCGCGCTTGATCGCCCCGGCGACGCCTGCACCCATCCAGAGCTCGTTGTTCGCGGCGTTCGCGACCGCATCCACGTCGAGCTCCGTGATGTCGCCCTCGACGACCTGCAGCTCCATGCGCGAAACCCTAGCGGCCGCCGCTCGCCGCCGGACTCGGGTCGGGGCGGCGAAGCGGCGAGGGTTTCACGCGGAAAACCCGGGCGACGTTCGTCGGCAGCCACCAGTTCCAGCGGCCGAAGAGCTTCATGGCGCTCGGAACGAGCAGCGCACGCACGATCGTCACGTCGATGAGGATCGCGGCAGCGAGCCCGAAGCCGAACTGCTGCAGGCCCACGATCGAGCCGGCGACGAAGCCCATGAACGCCGCGAACATGACGAGGCCCGCGGCGGTCACGATCCTGCCCGTCTTCGCAAGCCCGGCCGACACGGCCTCCTCGTTCGTGTGGCCGTCGTCCCATTCCTCGCGCATGCGGCTGACGAGGAAGACCTCGTAGTCCATGGAGAGCCCGAAGACCATGGCGAAGACGAAGACCGGGATCCAACCTTCGATCTGGTCGAAGCTGATGAGCCCGACTGCCCCGGCGCCGCCCCACTTGAAGAACATGACGAGGAGGCCGTAGGCGGCGCCGATCGAGAGCAGGTTCAGGAGGATCGCCTTCAGCGGCAAGATCACCGAGCGGAACGCGCGCAGGAGCAGGATGTAGGTCAAGAGCAGCACACCGAGGACGAGCCACGGAAACGCGCCGTACGTGAGGTCGAGGAAGTCGACACCGCTCGGCGGGCCTCCGCCCGCGTAGACGTTCATGCCGTCCGGGAAGCCCGCCGACGCCACGATGTCGTCGCGCAAGCGGTCGACGAAGTGGAGGGCCGGCGGCGAGCCGTATTCGCTCGTCCCGATCACGTCCAGGTGGAAGTAGCGGCCGGTCGGGTCCACGTACTGCGGCCCCTCCCCGAATCGCACCGCGGCCACCTCGGGATCAGCGCGGAGGCCTTGCTCGAGCTCGCCGATCGCGGCGCGCACGGCGGTCGAGTCGACGCCTCCTGCGCGACCGGTGTCCCCCACGATCGCGGTCGGGGCGAGGGCGCCCTCGCCAACGGCGTCTGAGATGACGTTCAGACCCTCGACGCCTTCGAGGTTCTGTGGGATTCCCTTGTTCGACCCCGGCCCCACCTCCAGCCACAGAACGGGCAAGGCGAGGAGGAGCAGAAACGCCGTCGTGGCGGCGGCCACCGCCCGCGCGTGCCGCATGACCCCACGCGAAAGCCGCCACCAGAAGTTGAATTCCGAGTCCCTGCGCTCGAGGACGCGCTTCGGCACGATGGGCACGCGGTCGAGGCCGTTCACGCAGAAGTAGACGAGCACCGGCAGGAGCGTCAGCGCGCAGGCGACGGAGACGAGCGGGATCGCGAGCCCGCCGATCCCGAAGCCGCGCATGAAGGGAAGCGGCATGAAGAGCATGAGCGCCAGACCGATCCCGACCGCCGAGCCGCTGAACACGACCGCCCGCCCCGCGGTCTCCATCGTGCGGACGATGGCGTCCTCCTTCGTTTTCCCGGAGCGGAGCTCCTCGCGGTAGCGGTAGACGATCAGAAGCGAATAGTCGATCGCGATGCCGAGCCCGATGAGCATGACGAGGTTCTGCAGGTATGTCGTCAGCTCCATCACGTGTGCAAAGAGCCAGATGATCGCGAGCGTCGTCGGGATCGCGGCCGCCGCAAAGATGAGCGGAAGCAGGAAGGCGAGCGTTCCGAAGACGAAGGCGAGGATCAAGGCTGCGATCGGGATGGCGATGAAGAGCTCGCCCACCTGAAGGTCGTGCGCGAAGACCGGGTCGAGATCGTGCTCGATGGCGGCCTGCCCGGAGACGTAGACGGTCGCGCCGGGAATCTGACCGGCCGCGGAGCGCATGTCATCCGTGTGGCCTTTCGCGTCGGCCGGCTCCAAATTGGAGACGATGGTGGCGCTGACCACGGCGTCGGAAACCGCCTGGACGCCGGCGAGCTGGCCGGTCGGGAGCTCCTTTGCGGCCGCCGCCGCTCGCTCGCGGACAATGGGCAGAAGCTGCTCCGCCGATCCGGGCCGGCCCTGCACGACGACCGAGAACGAGCCGACCGTCTTCTGCCCGAAGTGATCTTCGAGGATCGAATCGGCGCGGGCGGTGTCGGTCCCGGGAAGCGTGAAGCGGTTCGTGAGAAGGTCGCTCAACCCAGAGGTGGCGTACATCCCCGTGAGGAAGAGCGCGGTCCAGATCGCAACGACCCACCACCGATAACGGATCATCGCCCGCGTCCACCGCTCCACCTGATTACTCCTCCCGCTCGTTAGCGTCCACTAACCTAGCAGCCCGGCGGGCCCGCTTTCGCGACTTCACCCCTTCCGCGTTACGAACGCCGGCGACCCAGATGTAGGCGAGAAAACCAAGGCCCAGTGCGGACGCTTTGAAGATGCGGCCCATCGGTACGATTGTCTCATGACCACACGCAGGGAGATCGACCGTATGAAGTCGGAGATGGAAGAGCTCTTCGCCGACCTCTGCCAGGTGCCCCGGCTCGTCGCGAGGCGCGCCGGCTTTCGCCCTGCCCTCGATGTCTACCGCACCGAAGACCCGCCGGCGGTCACCGTGGTCGTGGAGCTCGCCGGGATCGACCCGAACGAGGTCGACGCCGCGGTCGTGGACGGCGTGCTCATCATCCGTGGGCGCCGCTCCCGCCCGGCCCGCGACAGGCGCTTCTACCAGCACATCGAGATCGACTACGGCATTTTCGAGCGCCGCGTGCAGCTGAACGAAGAGGTCGACTCGGAGGCCGCGAACGCGACCTACGAGAACGGCCTCCTCTCCATCCAGCTGCCGCTCGCGCGCAAGGCACCGGCTGCGGTCAAGGTCACCATCCAACCGGTGGAGGACGCATGAGCGCGGTCGAGGAAACCGTGCGCCCCGACGAGGAGGCGGTCGCAGAGGTCCTTCCGATCCTGCCGCTCAAGGAGACGGTGGTCTTCCCCGACTCCATGACCCCGCTCGCCGTGGGCCAGGAGCGGTCGATCCAGCTCGTCGACGAAGCGGTCGCGAACGACTCGACGATCGCGCTCGTCACGACGCGGACCGCCGAGGAGGAGGCGACCGGCGCCGAGGACATCTACGACGTCGGAACCGCGGCGCTCATCCACAAGATGATTCGGGTCCCCGACGGGACGCTGCGAATCCTCGTGCAGGGCGTGCGTCGCGTACGGCTCGAACGGATCGTCCAGAGCGACCCCTACCTCGTCGGCGAGTTCAGCGACCTCCCGGACATCGAAGGCCCGGAGACCGAGGTCGAGGCTCTCGCCCGCAACGTCGAAGCGCTTTTCAGCCGGGTGATCGGCCTCGTCCCCTATCTGCCCGAGGAGCTGCAGCTCGCCGCCGCAAACGCCGAGGACGCCAGCACGCTCGCGAACCTCATCGCGACGACGATGCGCCTCAAGACGCCCGAGAAGCAGGACCTGCTCGAGGAGGCCGACATCGAGGCGCGCCTCCGCAAGCTCACAGTCATCCTCAACCGAGAGCTGGAGGTGCTCGAGCTCGGCACGAAGATCCAGTCCCAGGTGCAGTCCGAGATGGAGCATTCGCAGCGCGAGTACTTCCTCCGCCAGCAGCTGAAGGCGATCCAGGAGGAGCTCGGTGAAGGCGACGAGCAGCAAGCCGAGATCTCGGAGCTTCGCGGGCAGATCGAGGAGGCCCACCTTCCTGAGGAGGCCGACCGCGCCGCGCGCCGCGAGCTCGACCGGCTCGCCAAGCTTCCGCCTGCGGCCGCCGAATACGGCGTCATCCGCGGCTATCTCGAGTGGATCCTCTCCCTGCCCTGGAACGAGGCCACCGAGGACAACCTCGACCTCGATCACGCGCGCTTCGTCCTCGACGAGGACCACTACGACCTCGAGAAGGTGAAGGACCGCATCATCGAGCAGCTCGCCGTCTCAAAGCTCAAGGAAGACGTCTCCGGCCCGATTCTCTGTTTCGTCGGCCCGCCCGGAGTCGGCAAGACCTCACTCGGCCAATCGATTGCGCGGTCGCTCGGGCGCAAGTTCGCACGCATCTCCGTCGGCGGCGTCCGCGACGAGGCCGAGATCCGCGGCCATCGGCGCACGTACATCGGCGCTCTCCCGGGGACCATCCTCCGCGCGCTCCGCGACGCCGGCTCCCGGAACCCGGTCTTCATGATCGACGAAATCGACAAGATGGGCTCTGACTGGCGCGGCGATCCGTCGAGCGCGATGCTCGAGGTGCTCGACCCCGCGCAGAACTCGAGCTTCCGCGACCACTATCTCGACCTCCCCTTCGACCTTTCGAAGGTGCTCTTCATCTGCACGGCCAACCAGCTCGAGACGATCCCGCCGCCGCTCCAGGACCGGATGGAGATCATCCGCCTCTCGGGCTACACCGAGGAGGAGAAGCTCGGCATCGCCAGGCGCTACCTCGTTCCCAAGCAACTCGAGGCACACGGGCTCGAGGCCGAGAACGTCAAGTTCGGGGACAAGGCGCTCCGGCTCATCATCTCCGAGTACACGCGCGAGTCCGGCGTCCGGAACCTCGACCGCGAGATCGCTGCGATCTGCCGCAAGGCCGCCGCGGAGATCGCGTCCGGGAAGCGGAAGACCGCCCGCGTCGACGACCGCCGCGTCCGCTCCTGGCTTGGCCGGCAGCGTTTCCGCCACGAGATCCGCAAGCGCACGTCCGACCCCGGCGTGGCCACTGGCCTGGCGGTGACGCCGGTCGGCGGCGACATCCTCTTCATCGAGGCGAGCGCCGTTCCGGGCGAAGGCCGCCTCATCGTCACGGGCCAGCTCGGAGAGGTCATGCGCGAGTCCGCGCAAGCCGCCCTCTCCTGGGTGCGGGGGCACTCGACGGACCTCGGGCTCGAGGACGACTGGTTCGCGCACCGTGACGTGCACATCCACGTCCCCGCCGGAGCCGTGCCCAAGGACGGCCCGTCTGCCGGAATCGCCATGGCGACGGCACTCGCCTCGCTGGCGATGAACCGCCCGGTCTCCGAGGAGGTCGCCATGACCGGCGAGATCACGCTCACCGGCCAGGTGCTGCCGATCGGCGGGCTGCGGGACAAGGTGCTCGCCGCTCAGCGCGCGGGCATCAGCACGGTGATCCTGCCGAAGGAGAACGGGGCGGATCTCGACGATCTGCCGCGCGACGTGCGCAAACAGATGTCATTCGCGCTCGCCGACCACGTGGACGACGTGATGGAAGCAGCGTTCCCGGGCGCGGACGTGGTCGAGTTTTCCTCGGCTGCACGCGGGTAGTAGTGTCTGAAAACGACGCTAGAGACGAAAGGACCGACTAATGGCGAAGGCAAAGGACATGGTGGGCGACGCCGTAGACACCGCACGGCCCTACGTCGAGCGGCTTGCTCAGGACGAGGAGCTGCACGACCACGTCAAGAAGGCCTACGACTCGGCCCGCACGATCTACAACGAACTGCTGGGCGACCGCGGGACGACCGGCATGGCGTTCAAGGTCGCGCGCGACAAGGACATCCAGAATGAGCTCAAGCGGGCCGTCGAGGAGCTTCGGAAGGCGGGCGAGCGCGCCCAGGGCAAGCAGTCCCACGCCGGTCGCAACATGACTCTGCTCATGGCCGGAATCGCGCTCGGCGTCCTCTTCAACCCGGCCACCGGCCCGGACACGCGCCGCTGGCTCAAGGACAAGCTCTTCGGGCCCGAGCAGCCCTTCGACTCCGTGCCCTCCGAGGGCAACGGCGGAGCGGGCAGCTAAGCCCGACTAGCCCGCATCGTTCTTGGCGAAACCAGGAGCGGCGTAGACGATCTTCGGCCCCGGCGGGCCCTCTGCAAAGAGCGGCTCGCCGGTGAGCACTCCTTCGACCCCCGCAGGGTCGAGGCCGGAGACGGCCGAGATGTCGTCTGCCTGCAAGAGGACCGCGGCGGGCGGCGGAGCCCTGTTCCCGGGCGGCGTCCAGCCCGTCGCATCGAAGCTCGCGTCGTCGAGCCGCTGCCAGGCGAGTAGGTAGGGATACGGGTCGATGACACCGTCGTAGCCCATGCCGAGGAGGGCGGCGGGGTGGACCTCGAAGTGCAAGTGGGTCGGGGTGCCGGCGGCGTCGCCGGTGGCGCCGACAAAGCCGATTACGTCGCCTGCCTTCACCTGCGCCCCATCCCTCGCGGCCGGCGTGAACGCGGACAGATGGGCGTAGTAGAACCCGTTCCCCTGCAGGTCTCGGAGCCAGAAGCGGTTCCCGCCGATTGTGTTCCAGCCCACCAGGAAGAGTGTGCCGTCGGTGACGGCGAGGACGGGGGCGCCGAGCGGCGCGAAGATGTCGTTCCCGTGGTGCCAGCCGGTGTCGGCGCGGGCGGCCCCGAAGTCGTCCGAGAACGACGCCGGCCCGTAGACCGGAAAGACGTAGCCGCCCGCCGTCAAATGCGGGCGGACGCCCGGCGGCGGGCTCTGCACCGGCGGAGGCACCGAGGGGGGCACTCCGGACGGAGGCGGCACGGGGTCGTGGTGATGGTGGGTGGACGGCGGGCTCGAGGGCGGATTGCCGGGCGGCGGAGGCGCCACGGTCTTCGGCGCGGTCGCGGCGGCCTCGGCATAGCCGACGAAGATCTCCGTTCCGGCAGGCAGTCCGCCGTGCGCCGCCGTGAGATGGACGTGGAGGCCGACGACGAAGCCGCGATGGCCGTGGCGCTGGCTCGTGTTCTGGTCCGTGACCGCCTGCTCGAGGGCGATGGCATAACCCCAGTCGCCGAGCGTGACCTTCGCGTTCGGGGTCGCCGTGACGCTCGCGCCCGAGACGACGAGGTTCGCGATCCCCGCCCCGGAGAGATCTCCCCCGGAGCTCGCGGGGGAGGCGCGCGAAACCGACTTGGACGTCACCGCGTCGGCCGTCACTTCCCCTCCGAAGAGCGATACCGAGCTGACGCGGACGAACCCACGCCCGACTGCGCGGTCGTCGTCGACCGTTGCGTTCGTCCCGCCCGTGATCGCGCCGGTCGTCACGGCCCCGTCTCCGTACGACCAGCTGAGGAGGGACGATGCCGACTGGGGCGGAGACGAGATCGAGCCTGCGGACGCCGGCGTCTTGCCCGGCACGACCACCCTCACGCCGAAAGCGCTCGCGGAGGACGCAGGCGCGGGGACCACTGCTCCCGAAGAGCCGACGGAGACGAGCGAGACAAGGAGAAGAGCCCCTAGGACCAGCCGAACACGCACGGCTGAGAGGTTAGCGCCGTACGCGGCTCGATTGCTATCGGTCATATTCTGCGGCCATGGAAACCGAGAGCACACAAGCCGCTATCGAAGCCCTGCTCGACGAGCAGCGCACCTTTCCGCCGTCCGAGAGGTTCGCCGCTCAGGCGGTCGTCGCAGACGACTCCGTCTACCGTCGCGCCGACGAGGATCCCGAGGGATTCTGGCGCGACCTCGCGGACGAGTTCATCGACTGGTTCAGGGAGCCGACCACGGGCCTCGAGTGGGATCCGCCTCACTGCACCTGGTTCGCCGACGGGGAGCTGAACGTCGCCTGGAACTGTCTCGACCGCCACGTCGAGGCCGGGCGCGGAGACCGCGTCGCCTACCACTGGGTCGGCGAGCCCGAGGGCGAGACCGCCGATCTCACGTACGCGGAGATGCTGCGCGAAGTCTCGCGCCTCGCCAACGCGGTGCGGAAGCTCGGCGTCTCGAAGGGCGACCGCGTCGGCATCTACATGGGCATGGTTCCGGAGCTTCCGATCGCCATGCTCGCGTGCGCCCGCATTGGGGCGCCGCACGTGGTGGTCTTCGGCGGCTTCTCGTCCGAGTCTCTGGCCGAGCGGCTTCGCGACTCCGGCGCCAAGCTCCTGATCACGCAGGACGAGGGCTGGCGCAAGGGCGGCAAGGTGCCTCTGAAGGAAAATGCGGATGCCGCCGCCGACGCGGCGACGAGCGTCGAGCGCCTCGTCGTCTTCCGCCGCACCGGCGATGAGGTTCCGTGGAACGACGAACGCGATCTCTGGTGGCACGAGGTCGTGGAGGGCGAGGCCGACGAGTGCGAGCCCGAGCGCATGGGCGCCGAGGACACGCTCTTTCTCCTCCACACCTCGGGGACGACTGCGAAGCCGAAGGGCGTCCAGCACACGAGCGCCGGCTTCCTCCTTCACGTCGCAGTCACCCACAAGTGGATCTTCGACATCCACGACGACACGATCTGGTGGTGCGCCGCCGACGTCGGGTGGGTCACCGGCCACAGCTACATCGTCTACGGACCGCTCGCGAACGGGACCACGAGCGTCCTCTACGAGGGCGACCCCGCCTACCCCGACTGGGACCGCCACTGGGAGATCGTCGAGCGCTACAAGGTCAACTCGTACTACACGGCGCCGACCCTCATCCGCTCGTTCGTGAAGGTGGGGGCCGACTACCCTGCCCGCCACGATCTCTCGTCGCTGCGCCTCCTCGGCACCGTCGGCGAACCGATCAACCCGGAGGCCTGGGTCTGGTACTGGAAGGTGATCGGCCAGGAGCGCTGCCCCGTCGTGGACACGTGGTGGCAAACGGAGACCGGCGGCATCCTCATCACGCCGCTGCCCGGCCTGACGACGCTCAAGCCCGGCTCGGCGACGGTGCCGTTCCCCGGGATCAAGCCCGCGATCCTGGACGAGCAGGGCGACCCGGTTCCGCAGGGCCAGGGCGGATTCCTGACGGTGAAGCACCCGTGGCCGGGGATGTTCCGGACGCTGTGGGAAGACGACGAGCGCTACGTCTCCAACTACTTCTCCAAGTACGGCCCGGAGACGTACTTCACCGGCGACGGCGCGAAGCAGGACTCCAACGGCTACTACTGGCTCATGGGCCGGATCGACGACGTCATCAACGTCGCGGGCCACCGCCTCTCGACGACCGAGATCGAGTCCACGCTCGTCGAGCACGAGGCGGTCGCCGAAGCCGCCACCTGCGGCGCCTCCGACCCCGACCGTGGTCAGTGCATCGTCTGCTTCGTCCTCCTCAAGAGCGGCTACGAGCCCTCGGAGGAGCTCGCGGAGGAGCTACGGCTGTTCGTCGCGGCAAAGATCGGCAAGATCGCCCGGCCTGCCGCGGTGCTCTTCGGGGACGATCTACCGAAGACCCGCTCGGGGAAGATCATGCGACGCCTCCTGAAGGACATCGCCGAGGGGCACGAGCTGGGAGACACCACGACCCTGCGCGACGCAGACGTCGTCGAGGACCTCAAGCAAAAGGCCGATTCGGCGCTGGGGCGAGCCGGCTAGGTCGCGTCCAACCCGCGGGCGAAGGCGCGGAAGCGTTCTCGCGCTGCCTCGTCGGGTCCGAGCGGGGTGTCGTCCGCGAGCTTCGGGTCAGCGGCGACGTCGCGCGCCACGGCGCGGATCTCGTCCTCGACCGCTTTCCGGTGCGCCGGGTCCGCCAGGAGCTCGTCGATCCAGGTGCGCGACCCGTCGTTCGTCACGTCGTGGTCGACGAGCAGCGAGCCGAGCAGGATCCCGGCGCGCACGTAGGCGAAAGTGCGAAAGGCGAGCTGCCGGCGCGGCGAGTCCACCAGCGCGGCGATCTGGGGATCCTCCGCCTGCAGGCGCGCGACGAGCTCCCCGATGGGCTCGTCGACGAGAGGAAGCCAGAAATCCTCCTCGGCCATGCTCAGAGTTTAGTAGCGACTAGCGGCGGGCCGACCAGGCCAGCCGGGCCGCGACCACCAGGAGCAGAACGGCAAAGAGCCTCTCGAGCGTGTCTTCGGTGAGCCAAGTCGCGAGCGCAACCCCTCCCGCGACGCCCCCCGCCGAGAATAGGCCGATGACGAGCGCAGGGCGCCAGCGCACGTTGCCGTAGCGGTTCTGCTGCCAGGCGCCCACCCCCACGACCGGAATGATCGCCGCCAGGGAGGTCGCCTCCGCGGAAAGGTGCGAGAGCCCGACGACGAGCGACAGTGTGGGAACGAACAGGATCCCGCCGCCGACCCCGAACATCCCCGACAGGATTCCGGCGGCAAAGCCGAGGATGAGGGCGTAGACGATTGTCATCCGATGAAGAGCCTGATCGCGACGACGACGAGCACCATGCTGAGCAGCAGAGTGAGGACACGGGTCGGCACGTGCTGCTGTGCCCACGTGCCGAGAAACACGCCCAGCACGGCGGGGAACCCGACGAGCGCCGCATTTGGCCAGCTGACCTCGCCGAGAACACCGTAGGCGGTCATCCCGAAGAGCGCGGTCAGTCCGATCGCGGCGAGCGACGTGCCCGTCGCCCAGCGCGTCGAGTAGCCGAGAAGAAGGATCAGGAGCGGAACGACAATGACCCCGCCGCCGACGCCGAAAAGGGCGCTGAAGAACCCGGCCGCCAGCCCGATCGCGGGCAACGCGACGACCGGGCGGGTCCTGCTCACGCTCGTATCCTAGTGCGGTGGATCTGCTGGCCCCGCTCCGCGAAGCGCCCGAAGAGACAGCGCTTTTCTTCGACGTCGACGGCACGCTCGCGCCCATTGCGCCGCGCCCGGACCTCGCCCGCGTCCCGGCCGAAACCCGGGTCGAGCTCGCCCGCCTCGCCGGCTCCTACCTGCTCGTCGCGTGCATCAGCGGGCGCCCCGGCGAGGAGGCGGCTGCACTCGTCGGCCTGGACGGGATCCGCTATGTCGGCAACCACGGCCTCGAGCTAGACGAGCGAGCGGGCGAGCTCGCCGCCCAGATCGCAGCTTTTAGGGACTCCGTCGCCTTTCGGGTCGAGGACAAGGGGCTGTCTCTCTCCTACCACTACCGGGGGGCCGAGGACGAGGATGCGGCACGCGTCGAGCTCGAACAGGTGGCCGCGCACGCGCGCGAGGCGGGTCTCGACCCCCGGTGGGGTCGGAAGGTGCTCGAAGTGAGGCCCTCCGTCGCGGCCGACAAGGGAACCGCCGTCCGGACGCTTCTCGCCTCTGCGGCGGTCCGCCGAGGGCTCTACGCGGGGGACGACACGACCGACCTGGACGCGTTCCAGGGCCTGGCGGCCGCCGGCCTCGACCACGCCGTCCGTATCGCGGTCGAGTCGGACGAGGGACCGCAAGAGCTCGCCGCCTCCGCAGACCTGACTGTATCCAGCCCAGAGGCGCTCGGGCGGCTCCTGGCGACGCTCTAGGCGTTTGGCGCCGAAAGGTGCCCGGTAATACTCGCTTCGTGCGGTTTCGAAAAGGCGCCCGGCTCGATCCGGGCCAGGTACGGGACGTTCGTGGACGCCGAGTCGGCGGCGCGGGGGGGCTCGCGGTCGGCGGCGGCGGTATCGGCATCGTCGTCCTCGTCGTCTACCTACTCGTGTCCGCGCTCTCCGGAGGCAGCGGAGGGCTGCCCGGGCAGCTCAGCCCACTCGACAACCAGCGCGTGGGCGAGGACTCGACTCCCTCGCAGGTCTCGCAGGAGTGCAAGACAGGCGAGGACGCGAACCAGCGCGAGGACTGCCGGATCGTCGCCGTTGTGAACAGCGTGCAGAAGTTCTGGGACGAGGTCTTCACACAGAGCAACCAGCAGTACCAGCCCGCGGACACCGTCTTCTTCACCGACCAGGTGGACACGGGCTGCGGAACGGCGAGCTCCCAGGTCGGCCCGTTCTACTGCCCGGCCGACAAGCTCGTCTACATCGACCTCGGCT
Source organism: Actinomycetota bacterium (assembly GCA_046733475.1). GTDB lineage: Bacteria > Actinomycetota > Thermoleophilia > Gaiellales > Gaiellaceae > DATEOR01. Next base: position 22,766 of record JBKPPF010000006.1, on the reverse strand, counting down.
TCTTCGACGAGCTGTCACAGTTCGGGGCGAAGGACACGACGTTCGTGGAGGCCTACGTGCTCGCCCACGAGTACGGCCACCACGTCCAGGATCTCCTCGGGGTGCTCGACCGGGTCCGGGGCGACTCGCAGGGGCCGGAGAGCGCGTCCGTCCGGTCGGAGCTGCAGGCCGACTGCTACGGGGGAGTCTGGGCAGCGCACGCGACCGAGACGGGCCTCATCGTCGGCCTGACGCAGCCGGACGTCAATGACGGGCTCGATGCCGCAGCGGCGATCGGCGACGACCGGATCCAGGAGAAGACCCAGGGACAGGTGAACCCCGAGACCTTCACGCACGGCACCTCGGAGCAGCGCCGCCGCTGGTTCTCGCGGGGCTACGAGACCGGCAAGCCTGCTGCCTGCGACACCTTCACCGGCTCGATCTAGGCCGCGGCTTCCTGCAACGCAGCCCAGGCGCGGCGAACGTCGTCCTCGGTCGTCCGCGCGTTGCCGATCGCGAGCCGCAGGACGAGGCGGCCGTCGAGACGCGTGTGGCTGAGGAATGCCTCGCCGCTTTGGTTCACGCGGTCGAGGATCGCCGCGTTCTCCTCGTCTGATCCCTCGCACCGGAAGCAGACGACCGAGAGGGCGTGCGGCGCCGCGATCGCCCAGCCCGGCTCCTCCTCGACCCACGACGCGAAGAGCTGGGCGAGCCCGACGTGTTCCCGGATGAGCGTCTGGAGCCCTTCCCGTCCGTAGCAGCGAAGCACGGCCCAGAGCTTGAGCCCGCGGAAGCGGCGGCCCAGCGCCGGCCCGTAGTCCTTCAGGTCGGTGACCGTCCCTTCGCGCTCGGGCATGTACTCGGGGCTCGCGCTGAAGGCCCGGAAGACCGCCTCCGGCCGGCGTGTCCAGAAGCACGAGCAGTCCATCGGCGTGAAGAGCCATTTGTGTGGGTTGATCACGATCGAGTCGGCGAGGTCGGCGCCCTCGAGCGTCCAGCGGAATTCCTCGCACACCGCCGCCGAGCCCGCGTAGGCGGCGTCGAGATGGAGCCAGGCGCCCGCATCCGCACAGAGCGCAGCGATCTCGCGCACCGGATCGACCGAAGTCGTCGACGTCGTGCCCGCAGTCGGAACGACCGCGGCGGCGCCCTCCATCTGCTCGTCGAGCACGTCGAGGCGCATCCGGTATTCGCTGTCCACGGGAACGAAGCGGCACTCGAGCCCGAGGAGCCGGGCGGCCTTCTCGACGGAGAAGTTCGCGTGCTCGGAGGTGAGCACGTGCCCGCCGGGGCGAAGCTCGCGGGCGGCGGCGAGGGCGACGATCGTCGCGGTCGAGGCGGTGTCGTCGATGTGCCCGTGCAGTCCTTCCGGCAGGCCGAGCAGCTGCGCCAGCCAGTCCAGCGCGAGCTCCTCCACCTCGGTCGCGGCCGGCGACGTCGTCCAGAGCATCGCGTTCACGTTCAGCGCGGCGACGATGAGCTCGGCGAGGATCCCCGGCTCCGAGCCCGTGTTGGCGAAGTAGCCGAAGAAGCGCGGGTGGTTCCAGTGGGTGATCCCCGGCAGGATGGCCGCGTCGAGGTCGCGCAGGACCGCGTCGAAGGGCTCGCCGCGCTCGGGAGGCGAGGGCGCGAGCTTCCCGCGGACCTCACCCGGGGACACCGACGACGCGACCGGCAGTCCGCCGACGCGTTCGAGGTAGCCGGCGACCCAGTCGAGAGCCGCTTCTCCGTCGCCGCGAAAGCCGCTCACTGCTTCTTCATCAGCTTCTTGACGTCGCGCCAGGGCCGCGCGTTCACGATCTGATCGGGGCCGATCCAGGCGCGCCTCGCCTGCGCGACGCCGAGCCTCATGTTGGCGAGCTCGTGCGTGCGGTGCGCGTCGGTCGAGATGACGAGCTCGACGCCGGCCTCGGCAGCCGCCCGCGCATGGTTGTCGTCCAGGTCGAGCCGGTCGGGCTGGCAGTTGATCTCCAGGAACGTGCCCGTCTCGAGCGCCTTCTCGAGCAGCGCCTCGAAGTCGACCTCGTAGGGGTCTCTGCGGTTGATCTTCCTTCCGGTGGGATGGCCGATGCAGTCAACGTGGGGGTTCTCCATCGCCGCCCCGATCCGACGCGTGAGCTCCTCCCGCGTGCGGTCGAAGCCCGAATGGACGGAAGCCATCACCCAGTCGAGGCCGGCGAGCACCTCGTCGGGCATGTCCAGGGAGCCGTCCGCGCGGATGTCGACCTCGATTCCGCGCAGGATCTGGAGGCCTTTGGTCCGACCCCCCACCTCCTCGATCTCCTCGGCCTGCTGCTCGAGTCGGCCGTCGCGGAGGCGGCGCGCGTGGTCGCAGACGGCGAGATAGGTGCGCCCGAGCCCCCTTGCCGTCGAGACCATCTCGTCGAGGGACGCGCGGCCGTCCGACCAGGTCGTGTGCAAGTGCAGGTCGCCGCGGATGTCGTCCAGCTCCACGAGCTCGGGCAGCGTGCCTTCTCGCGCCGCCTGGAGCTCGCCGCGGTTCTCGCGGAGCTCGGGCGGAATCCAGCTGTAGCCGAGGAAGTCGTAGAGCTCTTCCTCGGTCGCGGCGGTGAAGACCTCGTCCGTCTCGGTGTTCTTGACGCCGTACTCGGAGATGGAAAGACCACGCGTCACCGCCTCCTCCCGCATCGCGACGTTGTGCGCCTTCGAGCCGCTGAAGTGCTGCAAGAGGTTGCCGTAGCTTTCCGGCGGGACGACGCGCAGATCGAAGCGAAGCCCGTCGTGTGAGACCACGGTCGCTTTCGTCCGACCGTGCGCGACGACCTCGGCGACCCACGGCTGCGCGACGAAGTGCGCGGTCAACGCGGCCGGATCGTCGGCCGTGGCGATGATGTCGAGGTCGCGCACCGTCTCGCAGCGCCGGCGAACGCTGCCCGCCTCGGACACGCGCACGGCGGCCGGGTGCGAGCGCAGCTCCTCGACGGCCTCGTCCACCGCCGGCAGCACCCGCCCGAGCAGGGTCTTCTGCTCGATCGCCTTCCTCGGCTTGGCGAGGGAGGCAAGCACTTTCTCCTGTGTCTTCGGGCCGAGGCCCTGCACCTCTGCGAGCCGGCCCTGCTCGGCGGCTGCCCGAAGGTCCTCTGCGGACTGCACGCCGAGCTCGACCCAGAGCTTGCGCGCGGTCTTCGGCCCGAGGCCGGGCACGTGCATGACCTCGACGAGCCCGGTCGGAAGCTTGTCGCGGAGCTTGGCGAGCGCGGCCAGGTCGCCGGTCTCCGTGTACTCGACGATCTTCCCCTCGATCGTCGAGCCAATCCCCGAGAGCCGCGTCGCCTTCTTGTCGAGTGCGAGCTGTGCGACCGGAACCGCGGACTCGCGGATGCGAGTCGCCGCACGCCGGTAGGCACTCAGGCGAAACGCATCGGCGCCGTCGAGCTCGAGCAGGTCGGCCAGGAGCTCGAACTGCTCGGCGAGCTGGGCGTTGGACGGCAGCGTCTGGGCCACGCGGGCGATGATACGCGGGTGCGGCTGGTCATCTGTCTGCCCACGTACAACGAGCGGGCGAACCTCGAGCCCATCGTCCGCCGGGTCGGCGCGGTGCTCGCCGGCGTGGACGCCGAACCCCGCCTGCTCGTGATCGACGACTCCTCCCCGGACGGCACCGGTGAGCTCGCCGACAGGCTGAGCGGCGAGCTCCCGTTTGTGTCGGTCCTCCATCGCGCTCGTAAGGGAGGGCTCGGCCCGGCGTACATCGCGGGCTTCCGGTGGGCGCTCGAGCAAGGGGCCGACCGGATCGTGCAGATGGACGCCGACTTCTCGCACGACCCCGCTGATGTGCCCCGGCTGCTCGGCGCGGCGGAAAGCGCCGGCCTCTCGCTCGGCTCCCGCTACGTCGAGGGTGGCGGCACGCAGAACTGGGGCAAGGGGAGGCAGGCGATCAGCCGCTTCGGCTCGTTTTACGCCCGGACGATCCTCGGCGTCCCTGTCCGCGACCTCACGGGCGGGTTGAAGTGCTGGCGCCGCGAAGCCCTCGAAGCACTGCCACTCGACCGGATCCGGACCAAGGGCTACGCCTTCCAAATCGAGACGACGTACCGCGCCCTGCGTGCCGGCTTCGAAGTCGTCGAGCTTCCGATCGTCTTCGCAGAGCGCCGCGCCGGCGGGTCGAAGATGACGCGGGGCATCGTCCTCGAAGCGATGTGGAAGGTTCCCGAGCTCCGCCTGCGTGCCACGCTGAATCGTCTCTAGGCACGGCTATAGTGGAACCATGGTGGGCGACGTCAACGACGCAGACTTCCAGGCCGAGGTCCTCGACTCCGAGCAGCCCGTGGTGGTCGATTTCTGGGCTCCCTGGTGCGGGCCCTGCCGGGTCGTCAGCCCGATCATCGACGACCTCGCCGAGCAGCACGGCGAGCGCGTCAAGTTCCTCAAGATGAATGTGGACGAGAACCTGCAGACGCAGTCCCGCTACAACGTGCTCTCGATCCCCACGGTCATCCTCTTCGAGCGCGGCGAGCCACAAGAGATCGTGATCGGCGCGCGCTCGAAGAGCCACTACGAGTCGGCATGGGAACGCTGGCTCGGCCGAGCCGCCTAGGCCCTCAGGGAATCCCAGCCGGGCAAGTCGGGCTCGACGCCTGAGCCTTCCTCGACACGACCGACGACGGTGAAGCTGCTCGCGTCCGCATCCTCCGAGGCGAGAGCAGCCAGAAGCTCGTAGTCCTCGCCGAATGCCCAGAACGGGAGGTTGGCGACTTCGTCGATCCGCGGGGCGTGGGGAATCGCCTCGACGTCGAGGACGACCTTGCAGCCCGAGCGCTCCGCGACCCGCGCCGCGTCCGAGCCGATCCCGTCGCTCAGGTCGACCAGCGCGTGCGCGACGCGGGCCAGCGCCCTTCCCTCCTCGAGGCGAAGCGGGGGCCTGCGATGTGCCTCCACGAGCTCGTCGAAGCCCTCGAGGCCGTACTCGAGAACGTGGTGGCCGGCGGCCGAGCCCCCCAACGGGCCCGTGACGACGAGCGCGTCGCCGGGAACTGCGCCCGCACGGCCGGGCACGCGCTCGCTCGTGCCGAATGCTGTCACCGACAGGAACCAGGACGGGGCGCGCGTCGTGTCTCCCCCGAGGATCGGCACATCCGCCCCGTTCAAACCCTCGTAGAGCTCGACCACCTGCTCGACCTCCGCGTCCGCAGGCGCGCCCAGGCCGACGAGCAGCCCCTCTGCCTCGGCCCCCATCGCCGCGAGGTCGCTCAGGTTGACCGCCGCGGCCTTGTAGCCGAGGTCGCGGAAGGACGTCCAGTCGAGACGGAAATGGATCCCCTCGGCGAGCACGTCGACGGTTGCCACCTGCCCTCTGCCGAGGATTGCGCCCTCCGCATCCCGGCCCGTCGCCAGGCCGCGCCGCTCGAGCTCCCGCAGGAGCCCCAGCTCACCGGCTGCGGACAGCTTCAAGGTTCAGGACGTCGACGGGCCCCGAGCCGCCTCCGATCGCGGTCAGCCCCGCGCGCACAGCGTCTGAGGCGATGCGGGCCGCACCGCGCGCCGCGTCTTCGAGGCTCTCGCCGCGAGCGAGCAGGGCCGTCAGGCTTGCGGAGTGCGTGCACCCGGCGCCGTGTGTGGCGTCCGACTCGTGACGCTCGACTGAAATCGGCACGTGCTGCTCGCCGTCGTAGAGCCAGTCGACCGCCTCGGTCCCGTGCCCGCCGGTCACGATCACGGCGGAAGCACCGAGCCCGTAGATCTTCTCGGCGAGCTCCTCCCGGTTCGCGTCGTCGGAATATGGAACACCGGCGAGCGCACAGGCCTCGGGCAGATTCGGAGTCACCACCGTGGCCAGTGGCAGCAGGCTGGACATGAGCACCTCGACCGCATCGTCCTGCAGGAGATTCGCGCCGGAGGCGGCCATCATCACCGGATCGACGACCAGGGGCACCCGGTGGCCGGCGAGGAAGCCCGCAACGTTCTCGATGATCGGACGCGAGAAGAGCATCCCGGTCTTGGCCGCGTCCACCCCGATGTCGTCGAACACGACCTCGAGCTCGTCGCGAATGAACTCGGGCGGAGCCTCGTGGACCGACCGCACCTCCGTCGTGGACTGCGCCGTCAACGCCACGATCGCGCTCATGCCGTGACAGCCGAGCGCGGCGAACGCCTTGAGATCGGCCTGGATGCCCGCGCCGCCGCCGGAGTCCGAGCCTGCAATCGTGAGGCACCTGGGTACCACGGGCGATGAGGCTAGCATCGCCCCTGTGGCGATCGTGACCTGGGACGAGCTCCTGCAGGGCGAGGAGCTCGCGTACCGCACCGAGATCCCGGCCCGGCGGGCCGATGTCGTCCCCATTCCGGACGGGCTGCATCCGCGCGTTCTCGACTCGCTCGCGGCCCTCGGCCTCGACGGCTTATACCGCCACCAGGCTGATGCCTTCCACGCGGCCGAACGGGGCGAGCACCTCGTCGTCTCGACCGGGACCGCGAGCGGCAAGACGCTGGCCTTCAACCTCCCCGTGCTGAACGCGCTCGCCGAGGAGCCAAAGCTCCGCGCGCTCTACCTGTATCCCACGAAGGCCCTGGCGCAGGACCAGGCCCGTGCGCTCACAGCCTTCAAGCTCCCGCGCCTGCGCCCGGCGATCTACGACGGCGACACCGAGACCGAGCGGCGCTGGCAGATCCGCAAATGGGCCAACGTCATCCTCACGAACCCGGACATGCTCCACATCGGAGTCCTCCCGCACCACGACCGCTGGGGAGACGTCCTCCAGAACCTCCGCTACGTGGTCGTGGACGAGGCTCACGTCTACCGCGGCGTCTTCGGCTCGCACGTCGCAAACGTCCTGAGACGACTTCGGCGCTCGGCGGCGATCTACGGAGCCGAGCCGCAGTTCCTCCTGGCCTCGGCCACGATCGCGAACCCGGGCGAGCTCGTCGAGTCCCTCCTCGGCGTCGAGGCGACCGTGATCGGAAAGGACGCCGCTCCGCACGCGGCTCGAACCGTCGCCTTCTGGAATCCGCCGCTCCTCGACGAGGAGCTCCAACTCCGCGCCAGCGCGCTCGGTGAGGGCGCGAAGCTCCTCGCCGACCTCGTCGAGCGCGGGCTGCGCACGATCTGCTTCGCGAAGTCGCGAAAGGCGGCAGAGCTGATCCACCGCTTCGCCTCCGAACGCGTGGGACCGGAGCTGACCGCCCGCCTCTCGCCCTACCGCGCGGGCTACACGCCGGCACAGCGCCGGGACATCGAGCGGCGGCTCGTCGAGGGCGAGCTCCTCGGCGTGACGGCGACCCACGCGCTCGAGCTCGGGATCGACATCGGCCTCCTCGACTGCGCGCTTTCGGTCGGCTTCCCGGGCACCGTGGCAAGCCTACGGCAGCAATGGGGACGCGCCGGGCGACGAAGCCGCGGGCTGGCCGTCCTCGTCGCGAGCGAGGACGCCCTCGACCAGTTCTTCATGCGCGAGCCGGAGACGCTGATGAGCCGCGAGGTCGAGGCCGCCATCCTCGACCATTCCAACCCGCGCGTACTCGACGGCCACGTTCTCTCGGCGGCGTTCGAGGCGCCGCTCGACGAGCGTGACACGATGTTCCTCGGCGATGAAGCGCTCAGCCGGGCCGAGGCGCTCGCGGAGACCGGCGAGCTGAAGAAGACGAAGGCCGGCTATGTCTGGTCGGGCCGCGATTATCCGGCCGCGCGCTTCTCCCTCCGCTCGACGAGTCCGGAGTCCTACGCGGTTGTCGAGGCCGATTCAGGCTCGGTGCTCGGCCTCGTCGAGAGGGAACGCGCGTACTCCACGGTCCACGACGGCGCGGTCTACCTCCACATGGGCGAGGCCTACCACGTCCTCGGGCTCGACCACGAGAGCCGCACAGCCCTTGTCGAGCCGTTCAGCGGCGACTTCTACACACAGGCGAAGAAGGACACGATGACGTCGATCGAGGAGCCCGAGCTCGTCGAGACGCGCATGGGGATGGAGGTCTCGTTCGGCCGCGTCAGCGTCACGGAGCAGGTGGTCGGCTACCAGAAGAAGTCGATCCGTGACCAGGCCACGCTCGACCTCGTGCCGCTGCTCATGCCCGAGACCACCTTCGAGACGGAGGCGGTCTGGTACCTCCCTGAGGACTGGATGCTCCATGGCGTGGACGAAATGCCGCGCCTCCTAGGGACGCTCCACGCGGCCGAGCACTCGATGATCGCGCTCCTTCCCCTCTGGGCGATGTGCGACCGCTGGGACATCGGTGGGCTTTCGACCAACCTTCACTACCAGACGGGGCGACCGACGGTCTTCATCTACGACGGCCACGCCGGAGGCGTGGGAATCGCCCGCCGCGGGTTCGACCAGATCGAGGGCTGGGCCGGAGATACGGCGGCGCTCCTCGCCGGCTGCCCATGCGAGAGGGGCTGCCCGTCCTGCGTCCAGTCGCCGAAATGCGGGAACCTGAACGACTTTCTCGACAAGGCAGGCGCGCTTACGCTCCTCCAGCGCATGCTGAAGGGAGCCGCCTAGATGCAGCACCGTCACGCCAACGGCGGAACGCTCGTCCTCGGCGGCGGGTTCGCAGGAGCCTATGTCGGCCGGCTGCTCGGCAAAGCCGGGTGCACAATCGTCAGCCGCGAGAACTTCATGCTCTACACGCCGACGCTGCCGGAAGCCGCTTCGGGCACCCTCGAGCCGCGCCACGTCGTCGTTCCGCTCCGGATGATGTGCCCGCACGCCGACCTCGTCCTCGGCGAGATCGCACAGGTTCACGAGGGCTCGCGGCAAGTCACTGTCGAGACGGAGGCGGGCGGCGTCCAGCTCGAGTACAAGGATCTCGTCGTCGCGCTCGGCGCCGTCGCCCGCACTCTCCCCATTCCGGGCCTCGCCGAGCACGCGCTGGGCTTCAAGGACCTCGCCGACGCCATCGCGCTCCGGAACCACGTCCTTCGCCAGCTCGAGGCGGCCGACGCGGTCGTCGATCCCCAGGTCGCCAGGCGCCACCTCACGTTCGTCTTCGTGGGCGCCGGCTATGCGGGCGTCGAGGCGCTCGCGGAGCTCGCCGACCTCGTCCGCGACGCGCTCCGCTACTACCCGCGCCTTCGGGAAGTCGAGCAGCGCTGGGTGCTCGTGGACGCTGCGCCCAAGATCCTCCCCGAGATCCCCACTCGGCTCGGCGACTACGCGGCGAGCCAGCTCGTCAAGCGTGGCGTCGACATCCGGGTCGAGACCACCCTGGATTCCGTGGAGGAGCACGCCGCGACCCTCTCGGATGGCGAGCGCATCGACACGGACACGCTCGTCTGGACGGCGGGAGTTCGCGCGACTCCCGTCGTCAGCGGGTTCGGGCTCCCGGTGGACGAGAAGGGACGCGTCAAGGTCGGCCCGACGCTCTGCGTCGAGGAGCGCGAGAACGTGTGGGCGCTCGGCGACTGCGCCCGGGTGCCGAACGAGGCCACGCCCGGCCAGTTCGATCCACCGACGTGCCAGCACGCGCTCCGCCAGGCCCGCCGCCTGGCGAAGAACCTCCACGGCGAGCCCGAGCCCTATCGCTACCGGATGCTCGGCCAGGTCGCGACGCTCGGCCGGCACAAGGGGATCGCCGACGTCCTCGGCCTCCGCTTCCGCGGCTTCATCGGCTGGTTCATCACGAGGACGTACCACCTCTACCAGCTCCCGCTCGTCACGCGAAAGCTCCGCGTGGTCACCGACTGGACGGTCGGGCTCTTCTTCCGCCGCGACATCGCCGAGCTCTCGATGCTCGGTCGCGCGAGCAGGCCCCGCGATGAGTGACCTCGAGCGAGCCACTGCGTTCGAAGAGCTCATCCGCGACCGGTGCGTCGAGCGGGTGGTGGAGACCCGCTTCGGTCCGGCGCTCTTCAACGACACGTACTCGACGATCTGGTTCCTGAACGTGCTGCGCGCCGAGCGGCCCGGCGACGCGACGGCAGAGGAGATTGCCGCCGAGGCCGACCGCGTCCAGGCAGGCCTCGGCCACCGGCGCGTCATCCTTCCGCCGGGCGCCACAGATCTCGAGGACGGCTTCCGCCGGCTCGGCTGGAAGCCCGACCACTTCCTCTTCATGGTTTACCGGGGCGGCGGTGAGCCGGCCGACACGGCGGACGTGAAGGAGGTCGAGCTTCGGCGACTCCGGCGGCTGCGCGAAGAGATCATCCGCGAGTGGCAGCCGGACGCCGACGAGAAGACCGTCTCGGAGATCGTCGCGGCCGGCGCGCTCCAGTCGAACGCGGCGACCTCGCGGGTCTTCGGTGTCGTCGAGGACGGCGAGGTCGTGAGCTCGGCCCAGCTCTATTCGGACGGAAGCACGGCACAGGTCGAAGACGTCGCCACGCTCCCGGCGTATCGGGGCCGGGGGCACGCGAAGGCGCTCGTGACGCGGGCGGTGAAGGAAGCCGTCGCGGGCAACCACGAGTTCATCTTCCTGGTCGCCGACGGAGACGATTGGCCGAAGGAGCTCTACAACCGCCTCGGCTTCGAGGAGGTCGGCTCGCTGTTCGCCTTTCTCAAGCGCGGCTAGCGCAGCTTGTCGAGCGCCTTGCCGATCGACTGTTTCCCGCGCAGGACCGGCTCGAAGAGGTCGCCATGCTTCTCGATGCGTGCGAGCGCGACGTCCATCGTGAAGTCGAGGGGGTCGAGTTTCTCGTTCACCTCGTCCCAGCGCAGAGGCGTCGAAACAGGCGCTCCTTCGCGGGGCCGCACCGAGTAGACGGACGCGATCGTCTTTCCCTCCCCGTTCTGGTTCGCGTCGATGAGGACGCCGCGCCGCTTCTCTTTCGACCACTCGGTGGTGACGAGGCCGCGATGCGTGCGCTCGAGGGTCTTCGCCACGATCTCCGCGAACTCCCGGGTGTCGGCGAAGGTGTAGCGGCGCTGAATCGGGACGAGCACGTGCATCCCGTCCGAGCCGCTGGTCTTCGGCAGACCATCCAGCTCGAGCGCGTCGAGTACCTCCTTGACGAGGAGCGCGACCTGTACCACCTCGGGAAAGCCGACGTCCGGCGAGGGGTCGAGATCGAAGAGGACGAACTCCGGCCGCTCGGGCCTGTCGACCTGCGAGTACCAGACGTTCATGTCGATGCAGCCCATGTTCACCATCCAGAGAAGCGTCAGTTCGTCGTTGACGAGCGGATACGTGATCATCCGCTTCTGGCGCGATTCCCTCGACGTCGCCCTGAACGCCCTCCGGTCGATCCATCCGGGCATGTGCTTCGGCGCGTCCTTCTGAAAGAAGAACTTGCCGTCGCGTCCGTCGGGATAGCGCTTCATCGTGAACGGCCGGTTCTTCAGATGCGGGACGAGCGCCGGCGCAACATCGCGGTAGTAGGCGAGCAGGTCGCCTTTCGTGAGGCCGCTCTCCGGGAAGAAGACTTTGTCGAGATTCGACAGCTTGAGGACCCGCTTGCCGCGCCGGAGCTCCGTCTCGATCGGCAGCTCTCGGTGCACCTCCTCGGCCTCCTTGTCCTCGCGAAGACCCTTGTAGGAGGGCGCGCGCAGCCGGCCGTCGTGCGTCCACTCGGCAAACTCGACCTCGCAGACGAGCCTCGGCTCGACCCAGACGATGTCGTCGCGGCGCACCTTCGGCATCTTCGGGACGAAGCCGAACGGCGAGCTCTTCCGCTCCAGCGGCCGGAGCTTCCCGAGAAGCTTGTCGATCTCCTTCTCCGTGAAGCCCGTGCCCACGTTGCCGACATACTCGAGCCCGTTCTCGCCGCTGACGGCGAGGACAAGCGAGCCGAGCGTCCCCGACCGCCGGCCTTTCCCGCGCGTGTAGCCGGCGACGATGAACTCCTGGCGGCCGTGCGCCTTGATCTTCAGCCAGTTCCGCGAGCGGCGGCCCGGCTCGTAGCGTGAGCCGGCCTTCTTGGCGACGACGCCCTCGAGATTCTGCGCCGCCGCCGCCTTCTTCAGGCCAGGCCCGTCGTCGAAAGCCTCCGAGAGGCGAACGGTGCGGTTCCCTCGGTCGAGGAGGCGGACGAGCTCCTCGCGCCTCTCCTCGAGCGGGTGGTCGATGACCGGCGCGCCCTCGACCTCGAGGACGTCGAACACGTAGTAGACGATCGCTCCGCTGCCCTGTTGCATCGCGGAGAAGCTCGAACGTCCCTCCTTGTCGAGCGCGCAGACCTCGCCGTCGAGGACGCAGTCCGGCGTTTTGATCGCAGAGGCCAGGGCCCGGGCGACGTTCTCGAAGCGCGCGGTGAGGTCGTTCCCGTTCCGGCTTACGAGCCGCGCCTCGCTTCCGCGCAGGTACGCGAGCGCCCGGTAACCATCGAACTTGATCTCGAAGCTCCAGCTTTTCCCGGGGGGCACGTCCTCGACGAGGGTGGCCAGCATCGGCGAGTACGCGGTGCGCTTTCCCGAGGTCTTCGGCGGCGCGTCGTCGCGCTTTCGGAGGATGAGCCAGTTCTTCTCCTCGCCGGAGAGGTGCGCCGGGACGAGGGTCCACACTCCCTGCAGCCGCTCGCCGTCGAGGCGAACCGTCAGGCCCCCGTCGGGCTTCTCCTCGAGGAGCTCATACGTGCCCGAGTCCCAGATCTCGACCGTTCCCGCCCCGTACTGGCCCTTGGGGATCTCGCCCTCGAAGCCGGCGTAGTCGAGCGGATGGTCCTCGACATGGACGGCGAGGTTGCGCTGGCCGGTCTCGAGCGGCACGCCCTTCGGCACCGCCCAAGAGAGAAGAACGCCGTCGCGCTCGAGGCGAAAGTCGTAGTGGAGCCGGCGCGCGTCGTGGCGTTGGACCACGAAGATAGGGCTCTTCGCGCGCTTCTTCCGGCCTCCGAACGGCTCCGGGGTCTTCTTTTGGTCGCGCTTGCGCTCGTAGTCTCGGAGACCCGCCATCGGCGAATGTTTATCCGACTTGGCCCCGGGTAGAACGTCGTCGCGAGAGGCTCCTTAGCGACTTCTCTGCCGACCAGGGGGGGTTGGCACTCAAGGCCGGTGCAAACCGGCCTTGAGGCCTTGTGCAAAGGTCGTGTTTTGCCGGGGGAAAACTCTGTGGATGCTGTGGGAAACAGGGGCGCGACCCCCCTCTTCACTCGAGGAAAATCCCCATCCGGCGGAATTTTTCGTTCCGCTCGCGTTTTCGCGCATCGGGATCCCCTTTCTTGGCCTCGCCGAGCGCGATTCCGAGCGACTCGCCCAGCAGCACGGCGGCGACGTCCGGGTTCTCGTGCGCGCCGCCTGGAGGCTCCGGGACGACCCGGTCGATGACGCCGAGCTCGAGGCAGTGGACAGCGTCCGGCTTGAACGCCGCGGCCGCCTTCTTGGCCTCGCCCGCATCGCGCCAGAGAATCGCGGCGCAGCCTTCGGGCGAGATGACCGAGTAGATCGCGTTCTCCTGCATGAGGACGCGGTCTGCGACAGCGATCGCGACAGCTCCACCTGACCCGCCCTCGCCGATGATGCAGGCCACCGTCGGGACACCGAGCCCCAGCATGGAGAGCTGGGAGCGGGCGATCCAACCGCCCTGCCCGTGCTGCTCCGCGACCACACCCGGATAGGCCCCGGGCGTGTCGACGAGGGTGATCACGGGAAACCGGTGCCGGTCTGCGAGCTCCATCACGCGCATCGCCTTCCGGTAGCCCTCGGGGTACGTCATGCCGAAGTTCCGATGCGTGCGCTCGCGGATGTCACGCCCCTTCTGGTGGCCCACCAGGGCAACGGTCTGGCCGTTGAAGCGGCCGATGCCGGCCACGACCGCAGCGTCGTCCGCGAACGAGCGATCGCCGTGCAGCTCGATGAAGTCGTCGAAGATTCGCTCGACGTAGTCCAGCGTGTACGGCCGGTCCTGATGGCGGGCAAGCTCGACGGCGCGCCAGACCTCGTCGGCGCTCGGCTCCTCCGCGATCCGGTCGATCTGGTGCTGGAGACGGGCCAGCTCCCCGGAAACGCCGACCCCGCGCAGAAGCGGGAGGTCCCGGAGCCTGGCAAGGCGCTCGCGTAGCCGCAGCTGCTCGGCCGTCCCCTCGGTGCTCTCAGTCGCCATGCTCGAAGAGGGCGAGCACGCGGCCCAGGTAGGGCCGGAGCTCCGGCCGCGGGACGATCGCGTCGACGTGGCCGAAGCGAGCGTTGGACTCGGCGAGCCCGAAGTCCTCGGGGAGCTTCTCCCGCGTGGTCTGCTGGACGACTCGCGGGCCTGTGAATGCGAGTAGCGCACCCGGCTCGGCAACGATCACGTCACCGAGGCTTGCGAAGCTCGCGAGCACCCCTGCAGTGGTCGGATGCGTCATCACGGAGATGAACGCCGCCGGCTTCTGGCGCAGCAGGTCGACCGCCGCCACGGTCTTCGGCAGCTGCATGAGCGAGAGAATCCCCTCCTGCATGCGCGCACCGCCCGAGGCGGTCACGCAGACCAGCGGCACGCGTTTCTCCGCGGCTCGCTCGCACGCGCGGGCGAACTTCTCGCCGACTGCGCTACCCATCGAGCCGCCCATGAAGGCGAAATCCATGACTGCGAGCTCGCAGGGCCTGCGCTCGATGATGGCTGCGCCCGCGATGAGCGCGTCTCCGAGCCCGGTCGCCATCTCGGCCTCTGCTATCCGCTCCGAATAGGCCCGGAGATCGAAGAAGCCGAGCGGATCGGCGGAGCGCAGATCCTTGTCCTGCTCCTCGAACGTGCCCCGGTCGGCGAGCTGGTCGACCCTGCGGCGGGCGCGCACCGGGAAGTGGTGTCCGCACTGCGGACAGATCCAAAGGGTCTCGTCGAGCTCCTCGTCCCGGTAGTGGGAGTGGCAGCTCGGGCACGTGTTCGGATGCTTCCCGGGGGGCTCCGGCTCGGGCCCGCGGTGCTCGATGGAGACGTCGATCCGGCTCGCCATGACCGGCCTATCTTAGAGGTCGGAGTTCTAAAGCCCTACGGCTCGGCAGAAGCGAGCGAGCCGGGCGACGTTCTGGGGATCCGCGGCCAGGCCAGAGAATCCGAGCCCGGCGACAGGCTTGTGTCGCGCCAGCTCGACGAGAACGGCCTCGGCTGCTTCGGGGGTCATCCCTCCCGGCTCCGGCATGAACATGGAAACGCCGCAGTCGGGCTCGAGCACGTCGCAGTCGAACGCGACGTACACCGCGTCGACGCCCTCGAGTGCCTTCGCGACGCCCTCCTCGCCGAAACGCAGCCCGCTCTCGGCGATGAACGTCTCCTCCGGCGGGTCGAGGCTGCGGGCCCCGACCAAAGCCACGTCCTCCGCGGCCACGGTGTCCGAGTCGATGAGCATGCGCAACGGCATCCCCCAGGGGTTCCCGCTCGGCGACGACTCCGGTGTGTTGAGGTCGCCGTGCGCGTCGAACCAGACGAGGCCGAGCCGGCCGACTCTCGTGGCGAGCGCCTCCGCAGCGCCGATGTGCGCGCAACAGCAGCCGCCGACCACGAGCGGCCGCTCGGGGAGCGAGCACGCAATGGCGAGGGTCTGTTCCGTCAGTGTGTCCTCGTCGACGACCCCGGCCTCGGGATACGGCAGCTCGAGGAACGCTGCTTCCACCATCGACTCACCGTCCTCGCCCCAGGCCTTCGGCACACGCACGAGGCCGGCACGGAACGTGCGTCCGCAGGAGTGGCATTCGTACTCCCCGCCCTCGAGAGCCACCGCGGTGAGCGTTCGGCAATCGGGGCAGCGCGCCCGAAGGGTCGACACGGCTAAAAGGTAGCTGGGACCAGCTCGTCCAGCACGTCGGGAAGCCGGGAGAGGTCCTTCATCTCTGCGGCCCGCGGCAGGTCGCTCGTCTCGCCGAGCCGGTTGATCCACACAGCGCGGAGCCCGAGCTGCTCCGCGGGAGCAATGTCGTGGAAGAGGCTCGCGGCCACGTGGACGTGGCTCTCGAGCTCCGCACCGTAGCGTTCGAAGAAGCGTTCCCAGTGTCCAGGCGCAGGCTTGTAGGAGCCCGCGTCGGCCGCGGTCACCTGGCCGTCCACCGGCACGCCGATGCGCTCGAGTGAGGCGGCGAGGAACTCCGGATCGGTGTTCGAGAGCGGGACGAGCTTGAAGCCGCGGCTCCGCAGGTCGGCGAGAGCACCGGGAACCTCGGGGAACGGCTTCCAGGACGGAAGTGAGTCGCCGAGAGCACCCTCCTCCCCCGGAGGAACGGTCAGCCCTTCCTCGGAGGCCACGCGCGCAAGCGTCTCCGCGAGCACGTCCCGATAGGGGACAGTGCGGCCCTTCTCGACCTGTGACTCGAGCTCGTGGTAGCGGTCGAGCAGCCGGTCGGCGTCCTCCTCCGGCCAGATCCGCGCGAGCTCGCCGCGAATGCCGCCCATCCAGTCGATGAGCGTGCCGTACACGTCGAACGTGGCCCAGCGCTCGTCAGCCATCGGGCTCAGTCCTGAAACTTCTTGACCACCAGACAGGCGTTGTGGCCGCCGAACCCGAAGTTGTTCGACAGCGCCACGTCGGTCGTCCACTCGCGCGACTCGTTGGGGATGTAGTCGAGGTCGCACGCCGGATCGGGGTACTCGTAGTTGATCGTCGGCGGGACGACGTCGCGTTGCACGGCGAAGATCGACGTTATCGCCTCGATCGCACCAGAGGCGCCGAGACAGTGGCCGGTCGCGCCCTTCGTCGAGGAGACCGGCGTCTTCCGGGCCTTCTCCTCTCCGAGCGCGACCTTGATCACACGCGTCTCGCTCGCGTCTCCGAGCGGGGTCGAGGTCCCGTGCGCGTTGATGTAGTCGATGTCCTCCGGGCCAACTCCGGAGTCGTCCATGGCCATGCGCATCGCGCGAGCGGGATGCTGCCCCGTCGGATCCGGCTCCGTGATGTGCTGCGCGTCGGAGGAGATGCCGTAGCCGCCGAGCTCCGCGTAGATCTTCGCGTCCCGCTTTTTCGCGTGCTCGAGCTCTTCGAGGACGACGATGCCGCCGGCTTCGCCCATGACGAAGCCGTCGCGCTCGGCGTCGAACGGACGGCTCGCGGCTTCGGGGTCGGCGTTGCGCCGAGAGAGCGCGCGCATGGCTCCGAAGCCGCCGATCCCGACCTTCGTGATCCCCGCTTCGGTGCCGCCGGCAAGCATGACGTCGGCGCGGCCGAGCCGGATGTCGTCGAGGGCCTGGCCGATCGCCATGTTGGAGGCCGCGCAGGCCGTGCACTCCGACCAGAGCGGGCCGCGCGTCCCGAGCTCCATCGAGACCCAGGCGGCGCCCATGTTCGGGATGATCGCGGGGATCGAGAACGGATTGACTCGGTCGGGCCCCCTCGCGAGCAGCTGGTCGTAGCAATCCTGGAAGGCCTTGAGACCGCCGATGCCCGTCGCGACGGAAACGCCGACGCGCTCGGTCTCCGGCTCGATCTCGATACCGGAGTCCGCCTCCGCCATGCGAGCGGCCGCGACGATCATCTGCGCAAAACGGTCGAGCTTCCGCGCCTTGCGGTGCTCGATCCACTTGGTGGGTTCGAAGCCCTTCAACTCGCACGCGAAGTGGACCGCGAAATCGGCGGGATCGAACTGCTGGATCGGCGCCGCGCCGCTCTTTCCGGCGGTGAGGTTTTCCCAGTAGGTCTCGGCGTCGTTTCCGAGCGGCGTCACCGCGCCGACTCCGGTCACGACAACCCGCTTGCGTCCGTTCATGCTCAAGCTGATCCTCTCCCTACATGCCTAGGCCGCCGTCGACGAGCAGCACCTCGCCCGTAATGAACGCGGCCTCGTCAGAGCAAAGAAAGCGTACCGCACGCGCTACGTCCTCCGGCTCGCCCAGACGGGCCAGCGCAGTGTTCGTGAGGATGAGCTGGCGCATCTCCTCCGAGATGACGTCCGTGAGCGCGGTCTTGATGTAGCCGGGCGCGATGACGTTCACGCGCACCCCGCGGGAGCCGAGCTCGCGGGCGAGCGCCTTTGACATCCCGATGATCCCCGCCTTCGACGCCGAGTAGTTCGCCTGGCCGGGATTCCCGTGCAGGCCGACGACCGAGGACATGTTCACGATCGACCCAGCACGGCGCTTCAGCATCTTGCGTGCGACCGCGCGGCAGGTGTTGAACGGCCCGTGCAGGTTCGTCTCGATGACCGTCTCCCAGTCGTCGTCGCTCATCCGCGCGATGAGGGTGTCGCGCGTGACACCCGCGTTGTTGACCAGCGCGTCGATGTCTCCGAGCTCCGACTCGACCCGCTCCACCAGCGCGACCGCTTCCTCCGGGACTGAGACGTCCGCCTGGATCGCAAGGCCGCCGACCTCGCCGGCGATCCCCTCTGCGGCCGCCTGGTCGGAGCGGTAGTTCACCGCCACTTTCGCCCCGGCCGCGGCGAGCTCCCGTGAGATCGCGGCTCCGATTCCCCGCGACCCCCCGGTGACGAGCGCGACCTTGCCGTCGAGAGAAGCGAACTCGCTAGACAGCGGAGACCGTTTCTTGCAGCTTCGCGAGCGACTCGGGATCGCCGACGGAGACGGTCCGGAGCGAGCGGTCGCACCGCCGCAGGAGCCCGCTCAGAACCTGGCCGGGCCCGATCTCGACGAACGTGGTCACGCCCTGGGCGACGAGCTCACGGACGGCCTGCGTCCACTTCACCGGGCCCGTCAGCTGCTCGACGAGCAGTCCCCCGATGCGCTGCGCTTCCTCGACGCGCGCGGTCACGGTGGACATGAACGGCGTCACCGGATTGGAGAAGCTCACCCCCTCGAGCGCCGGACGAAGAATGTCTGCCGCGCCCTCGACGAGTGGGCTGTGAAAGGCGCCGCTGACGCGAAGCTTCACGGTCTTCCGCGCGCCGCGAGCGGACGCCTCCTCGATGAGCTGGTCCACGCCGGCGTTCTCGCCAGAGACCACGACCTGCCCCGGGCAGTTGTAGTTCGCCGGCCACACCTTCTCGATCCCGGCGCAGAGCTCCTCGACCACCGTGTCCTCGAGACCGATGACCGCGGCCATCGCGCCGGGATGCCTGTCCGCCGCCTCGGCCATCGCCCGCCCGCGCTCCTGGACGAGCGCAATCGCGGCCCGATCGGCGAGCGATGCGGCCGCGGCGAGCGCTGAGTACTCGCCTACAGAGTGACCGACGACGAAATCGGGCTTGATGCCGAGGGTGTCGACGGCGCGCAGGCACGCAAGCGAGGTCGCGACGAGCGCCGGCTGCTGCACGTCGGTACGCGTCAGCTTCTCGATCGGGCCCTCGAAGCAGACCTGGGCGACGTCGTATCCGACCGCCTCGGAGGCTGCGTCGTAGACGGCGCGCGCCTCGGGAAAGCGCTCCGCGATTGCGCGGCCCATGCCGACGTCCTGCGAGCCCTGGCCCGGGAAGCAGAAGGCGATCTTCATGCGGCTCCGTTACCCCAGACGGTGTAGGCCGATCCCCACGTGAGCCCCGCGCCCATGCCGGTCATCAGCACGCGCGTCCCGCTCTTCAGGCGCCCTTCGCGCACGCCCTGCGCCAGGCAGAGGGGGATTGAAGCCGAGGACGTGTTCCCGTAGCGGTCGACGTTGACGAAGACCTTCTCCTCCGGGATACCGAGCTTCGACGCCGCGTGGTCGATGATCCGCTTGTTCGCCTGGTGCGGCACGTAGAGGTCGATGTCGTCCACGCCGAGGCCGATCTCGTCGAGGAGCTTCTCGGCGGACGAGACGAGCACCCGGGTGGCGAACTTGTAGACCGCGCGGCCGTTCATCTGCAGAAAGTGCATCTCTTGTGCGACGGTTTCGGTAGTCGAAGGGTTGCGCGACCCGCCTCCCGGAATGGAGAGCTCCTTGCCGCCCTCACCGTCCGAGCCGAGCTCGAAGCCTTGAAATCCGCCGTCGGGCACGCGCCCGATCACAACGGCGCCGGCACCGTCCCCGAAGAGAACGCACGTCGCCCGGTCGTGCCAGTTGATGATCTTGGAGAGTGTCTCGGAACCGACGACGAGCGCGTTTCGCGCCAGGCCGCCCGCCACGGTCGCGTAGCCCTGGGCGAGCGCATACATGAACCCCGTGCAGCCGGCGGAGAGGTCGTACGCGGCGGCATCCGGCGCGCCCAGCTCCGACGCGAGCAGGGAGCCAGTCGACGGAAAGAACATGTCAGGGGTGACGGTCGCGACGACGACCAGATCGAGATCTGCCGGGTCGAGGCGCGCCTGCTCGAGCGCCTGGCGAGACGCCGGGAGCGCGAGGTCGCTCGCCGCCTGCTCTGGCTCTGCGACATGCCGCTCCTTGATCCCTGTGCGCTCGGTGATCCATTCGTCGGAGGTCGCGACGAGCTTCGACAGATCGCTGTTGGTGAGCACCCTGTCCGGCACGTACGACCCCACGCCGAGGATTCCGATCGAGCCGTTCTGGGAGACGTTGGCGAGCATCAGTGGGGCACTAGCCGTCGGTGACGGCGAACGTGAGCGTCGCGCGAGCCGCGAGCTCGCCGTCCACCGTGGCCGTCGTCTTGCCCCGGCCGACGGGCCCCCGCATCCGGTCGACCTCGCAGGTCAGCTCCAACTCGTCGCCGGGAAGCACCATGCGCTTGAAGCGCACGTCGTCGATCCCGGCGAAGAGGGCCAGCTTGCCGCGGTTGGCCTCGTCGGCGAGAACCGCCACCGCGCCGCACTGCGCCATCGCCTCGACGATGATCACACCGGGCATGATCGGCCGGCCCGGGAAGTGGCCGGTCAGGAACCACTCGTCCTCCCGCACGAGCTTCCGTGCGACGACGCGGGAACCGGGCTCGAGCACCGTGACCTCGTCCAGGAAGAGGAACGGGTCGCGGTGCGGCAGGATCTCTTCGATCTGCTCCCGCCCCAGGCCGACGGTCACGCCGGCGTGTACTCCTCGAGCAGCGTCCTGAGGCGGGCCCGCGCGCGATGGACGTAGCACTTCGCCGTGCCGACAGGCATGCGCGCGACCCGGGAGATCTCCTTGTAGGAGAGCCCGAAGGAATCGCGCAGGACGACCGCGATCCGCTGGTCGGCCGACAGGCGCGAAAGGGCGTCCGCAAGGTCGCGGCGCAGATCGGTGAGCACAGCGACGCTCGATGGATCGGGATCCTCGGAGATCGCGAGCTCGTCGAGCTCGAGAGGCTCTGCGCGGCGCACGCGCTGGAAGGCCATGCGGTCGCGGCAGGTGTTCACGACTAGCCGGTGGAGCCAGGTCGCAAACTGCGCCTCACCGCGAAACTGCTTCAGCCGCGTGCAGACCTTGACGAGCGACTCCTGCGCGGCGTCCCTCGCCTCCTCGAGATCGCCGATGAGCTGCGAGGCCAGGCGGTTGACGCGCGGCGAGTAGCGCTCGACCAGGGTGTCGAGGGCGCGCCGGTCGCCGTTCGTGGCCTTGTCCACGAGCTCCGAATCCGTGAGCTTCGAGTAGACGACGAGCCGCGGGACCGATGGCTTGGACTCGGTTTGCACAGGCTCGGTGGCTGTCGATTGCACGGCGGAGATAGTCTAGTGCAGTGACCCGGGAGGACTCGCTTGCGCCGGAGCATGTCGAGCGGCTCCTGACCGGCCGCTTCGGTCACCCGTATCTCTACGAGGCGAGCTGCGACTCCACGCAAGAGCTTTTCGGGAGCGACGCGCCAGAGGGAGCGCTCGCCCTTTGCGACGAGCAGACACACGGACGCGGTCGGCTCGGCCGCAGCTGGACGGCGCCGCCGGGGACCGCGATTCTCTGCTCGCTCCTCCTGCGCCCTTCCGAGGAAAGGATCGTCTCCGAGCTCTCTCTCGTCGCCGGAACCGCGGTGGCGGAGGCCGTCGAGGGAGCGGTCGCGCTCGCCGTCCAGGTGAAGTGGCCGAATGACGTGATGCTGAACCGGCGAAAGGTGGCCGGCATCCTGGCCGAGGCGTCCGACGGGGTCGTCGTGGTCGGCATCGGCCTGAACGTCAACCAAGAACGCACCGATCTGCCCGAAGACGCGAACATCCCGGCGGGGAGCCTCTACACAATCGACGGAATCAAGCGCGAGCGCGGACCGCTTCTCGTGGCGATCCTCGACCGGCTCGAGGTGAACTACGACGCCTGGATGGAGCGCGGCCTCGACGGCGTCTACGACAGCCTCGGCTCGCGCGACTTCCTGCGCGGCCGGCGGATCTCCGTCAACGGAGAGAGTGGAGTCGGGGTCAAGATCGACCGGGACGGCCGCTTCGTCGTCGACGTCGGCGGCGAGCAGCGCGCCGTCGAGTCGGGCGAGATCGCGTACGAGCGCTAGCCCGCGAGCTTGACCGTCACGCGGGCGCCCAGGTTCGCCGCCGCGTCCTCTCCCTCAGCCCGAACGCGCGTGGCGTGGGGAAGCGTCAGTCGCGAGTAGCCGGCCTGGCGCTGGACCTCGCGAAGCCCGGTGAGCTCGGGCGAGCCATAGCGGAGCCGGACCGTCGCCGCCTCGCTCAGCCAGAGGTGGACCACCGTGCGCCCGTCCTCCCTACGGCGCGCCGAGACGATGCGGACGGCCGGAGCGCGAGTGTCGATCGTCAAGAGAACCGAGAGCCTGCGGGTCCCCAGCGCCGTCGTCTCCTCGACGAGCGCGCGGTAGTCCCCGTCGGCGACCGCCCCGTTCGGGTTGCGGCCGCCCCAGGGAAGCGACGTGGTACCCGAGGCAAGCGTCCCGAGCTCGCGGACGGTTGCCACGGCTTCGTCCCCGTCCATGATCTGTACCCGGACGTTCGCCTGCCGGACGAGCCGAAAGCCGATCGCGGTCGAGTCCAGGCGCCCGTCCCCGTTCGGGGAGAAGGGCGTCGGAGCGACCTCGAGGTGGCCGAGGGTCCGGTCGACCACGATTCCGTGGCTCTTGCGCGCCTGCTGGCCCGGCGAGGTAGCGATGATCCGGATGCGGTAGCGGCCGTCCCGGACCCGCTGGCCCGAAGCGTTTCGTCCGTTCCACTCCATGCTCGCCCTGCCCTTGCTGTAGGAGAACGAGCTCGCGAGTGTCCTGACGGTCCTCGACGAGGAGTCGATGACCTCGACCGCAACGCTCGCG
>JBKPPF010000005.1:0-38242 GCA_046733475.1 Actinomycetota bacterium | reverse complement strand
GGGGCCGTCATTACCGCCCGCCGTAGTCGCTTCCTCACCGTGAAGGAGGTAGCGAGCCGCCTCGGCCTCACGCCTTCGGGGACGTACTCGCTCATCGAGCGGGGCTCAATTCCGGCGCTACGCATCGGGGACTCGAGCGGCCCCGCATCCGCGTAGACGAGGCGGAACTCGAGACCTGGCTCTACGGAGAGCCGTCGTGAGCACGTAGTACCGAGAATCGCCTACGCGCGAAATCGTAGAGATGCCCTTCACCCTCGTCCGCGATCTGGCCGAGGTTCCCGGCTCAACCTGGGAGTTCGCCTGCAACGCCTGTATCGAGGAAGGCGTCCTCTGTGCCGAGTGCCGCTCTACCGCCGCGGCCCAGGCGCAGCCCCCTCGCCCCCGCCGACTTCGACTCCGATTCTGGAGAAAGGAACGAAGTGCCTAGATACGTCCCGCGAGGCGAAACGCCGCTGCTCACCATCGCCCCGCCTACGCCGGCCTCCGAGCATGACCCCGCGCTCGAACTCCTAGAGAAAAACGCCCGCCGCGCCGAGCACCAGCGCTACCTCGACGCGAAGACGGGCGACGCCTACTACCAGCAGCGAACCGGGGACGGAGCCGACGCCTATACGGCCGTCCATAGCTTCTTCCGCGATCTTCTCACCGTCTCGCGCTCGCAGAAGCGGGCGAAGGCTTCGCTCGAGCGCTCTCTCGCGAAGGGAGGCCTGGGCGGACACGACCCCGGCTCACCGGAGCCGCCTCACGCAGCCTTCGCCGGCGAGGACGACGTAGCCCAGGCCGAGGCGCGAATCGCCTCCGCGCTCGACCGCGGCCGCCGCGGACGGGAAGAGCTACGCGACCTGACGTCCGCGGGGACGCCGGACTTCATGCGCCCGAACGGGCTTCCGTCCTGGCTCGCCGGGGAGGACGGGCAGGCCAACCGCCAGGTAGGCCGTATCGCCGCCGCTATCCGAAACGAGCGGCTCCTTCCCGGCATGATCCAGGACAACGGCTCGGACGTCCTCGTTCTCTCCGGCATCCCGCGCCTCTCGGGCGGCGCCGGAGTAGCGATTCAGGCCTCGCACAACTCGCGTCCAGGAGACCGACCCGACGACTTCGACCTCCGCCCCGCCCGTCGGCACAATCGCGGGCCAGGTAGATCTCTCGCGCCAGCTCTTCGACCTTTCGCAGCCCGGACTCGACGTCGGAATCGCCGATGATCTCGGACGGGCTACGGGCGTCCTCCTCGCCCAGCTCGTTTCGGGGAGCGGCTCTTCCGGGCAGCTTCGCGGGCTAGCGAACGTCTCCGGGATCCTCACGTTCGCCACGAACGCCACCACCGTCCAGAGACAGCGGTCGGCTATCTGGGACGGCTTCAACCGCCTCGCCGGTTCCACGGGCTTCGGGAACCCAGACCCCGAGGGCTACTTCCTCTTTATGCATCCGCGGCGGTACGCCTGGCTCTCCGGCGGCTCGGGCGGAGCGGGCGTCCAGACCACGCTCAACCTTCCGGGCGAGCTCGTTCTCTCGGGCGGTATCCGCACGAACCTGGGCGGGGACGAACGAGGACGAAGTGATCATCGCGGAGAAGTCCAGCCTCGTTCTCGTAGGCGGCGAGCCTTCGGTTCGCGTCTACGAGGAGACGGGCTCGGGGACGCTCACCGTCCGCGTCTCGAGCTGCGGGTACGCCGCCCTCGTCGTAAAGAACCCGCCGCCGTCCTTCGGATTAGCGGATTTGCGAACCCAGCGTTCTGAGCGAAATCGCGGGCCGGGGAACTACGGAGCGGATGCGCTCCCTCCCTCGGAGTTGAGTCCCTGCGAAGGACGAGCGCGGGCCGGGTCTTTCTTCCTTTCCCCGGCCCTGCGCTCTTCCGTTTATGCGCGGCCAAGAATGAGCTGGCCGGCAAACCGCTTACGCCAGGTGCCGGACGCCAGCATGCTTCGACGCGAGCGAGCAGTCTTGACGAATTTCGACGCCAGTTCCGATTCGCGGGCCTCGCGGAGCAGATCGGCGTGACGCTCACGGTGATACCGCAGATGCGACTCAGGGGTGGTGGTCATGGCTCCTCCTTTCGTCTTCAGGACGTGAAAGAGCTTGGGCGTCTTCCGTCGAAATCCCGCCGCCTACCGACGGACTACGAAGCTGCGACGCGTGATGCTCGGTCGCGCTCAAAAAGAGCTGTTTCAAGATGCAATCGCGCCTGACGACGTGCCAATGCCGCTCGGTGGAGGTACCCCCGTCGCATCCAGTGGAACGCGAGGCGCTCGTAGCGCGCCGCTGCGCGGTCGTGGTCCTCTTCAGTTCCGAAGCGAGATCCGAGGGTATCCATCCCGCTTCACTATCGGCACCGCACCGCGGTGCATTAGCGGAGGCCCTTTCAACGGACGGCGGGGGAGACGTCGGACCCGCAGCGCAGCGCGAACCGCCTAGATTTCGAACGCGAAAAAATCGCAGCACGATACAAGCCCCGAGAACAAAGCGACGGGGGGCGGGGTTGGCTCAAAAGACTTCGCACAACCTGACTCCGCTCCCAGTCACATTTCTCTCCGCGTTGGGTTCTCGCCCGTCGGTCGACTTCAGGCTTCGTCGAGGTACTCTGCTGGCGCCAAGCTGGGGGGTGCGCCGACGATCAGGACAACCGCGCTCTGGGAATTCCGAGTTCAGCAACTGCACGGCCGTATGTGGTGCGACGACGACGATCGAACTCTGAGGCACGCTGATCAATTCACTGGGTTCGCCGATGAGCAACGTCAGGTTCCCCTCCAGGGCGATGAAGAGTTCCTCCTGCTCGGGTTCGCGATGGCGACGGCCCTGAGTTCCGGGCGGCATCATCCATACGTTCGCTCGGGCGCTCTCAAGCTGTTCCGAGAGTCGCATTAGACGGCGGTTCTGATCACCCCGACTCGGAGGGGTGAACTCCATCTCGTCGCGACGAAATACTCGATATCCCACCGCGTCACCCTAGCGGGCCGCCCGCGGATTTCTGGCGGGGGTTTTCTGACTGCGGGCGGAGTCAGGACGCTCCCGCGCTTCGGGTCGGGGTGTGCCCCCGGGCTTGAAGTTCGGCGCAAACCGAGCCCTCAGGCTTCCCTATCTCTACACCGAAGACTCACTCGTAGATGAGTGATTGGGCGGATTTTCTGGACGACCCGCGCACAATCCGAGCGATCTTCGGCGACGCACCCTCTCTCGATCAAATCGAGCTCAATTCCGTCGTGCTGGATGGGCCGGCGGTGAAGCTCCAGATCACGCTCGCTGAGGCGGCCTCGAAACGGACCCGATTTTCGACCTCAGCATCGAGCGCGAAGATGGCTTGCTGCGCGTATGGGGTGGGACGGATCGCATGTCGGTCGACATCAGGTCGGAGTCTCTGGCGGTCACCTCCGACAGCGTGAAGGCCTATCTGCGCCCCGACCATCCGGTGTGGTAGGGCGGTTCCGCCCGAGCAGCCGAGCGACGATGGAGCGGAGGGCTTCGTCGCTGCGCACCGGCCGTCGTCCAGGCTGGACGTTACTCCAGCAGCATGGGAGCGGGTAATGGCTGGGTGGGAGAGACTAAGGGCGGTCCGGTGGACAGGAGGTCAACGGGCCGTCCTTTCTTAGCACCTGGCCGAGTCGGCGCTGGTTGAGTGGTCATCGGACGCGCTCAGAAAGGATCGGGGCAGCGCGCCTGAACCCCCAGATGGTGCAGTAGACGCCTAGAAAGAGCTCCCACGCCGCTTCCGGAATGGTGGCGATGCCCTGCAACGAGCGCAGCGTGCTGCTCGGATCGTTTCCGCTGAACAGGATGGCCGTGCCGGTGATGATGAGCAGCGGCCCGCCAATAAGCCCGAGCCACGGCCACGGCCGCGGTACGAGTTGCGTGCGGTACATCATGTAACCAAGGATCAGTCCGTTCCCCCAGCCGACGACCCAGCCTGGGCCGAGTAGGAACGTCCAGTCCTTGATCGCCGCGAGCGTGTACGCGATTGTGCCTTCGTTCGCACCCGCGGCCTCGTTGCGCAACGTAATGATCCCGAGCACCGCGAGGATGCCAACGAGGATGAACGTGCACTCGAAGAGCCGCGCCGTGACGTAGCCGATTGACAGATCCTCGAACCGCCGCCTCATGATCGGAACGATCACTACCGCGGTGCCGATGTTCGCGATGATGAGTAGCAGTTCCAGGAAAGCGCCGAGGAGGATCCGCTTGTCGTGTCCTGCACCGGCGATGTAGCCCACGGGATCGTCGAGCACCGGCTGGTACAGGATCAACGCTGGGATCGACGTGGCGAAGGTGATGAGATAGAGCACGCCAAACCAGCGCGCCCTCTTCTGATCCAGAGACAAAAGCTGACCCCTTCCCTCGACGATGGCGCGCGACTCGTCCCACGCACCCTTATCGCACGGCGATCCTACTCCCCCTGGGGGTGGGAGTCGCGTCTCATTTCGGGGACGTCTCGAGTTCGATCTCCTCG
This sequence comes from Actinomycetota bacterium, assembly GCA_046733475.1. Classification (GTDB taxonomy): domain Bacteria; phylum Actinomycetota; class Thermoleophilia; order Gaiellales; family Gaiellaceae; genus DATEOR01. Next base: position 33,803 of record JBKPPF010000005.1, on the reverse strand, counting down.
ACGTGGAACTTGCCGGCGCTTCCCAGGGCTCCTTATCCGCGAGAAGGAGCGTCAGTTCGAGTGCCTCGGCGAGGCCGACGAACTGGAGCTCGGACGCGACCGAGAAAGCTTCCGTAACGTTTGCTCGGTCGAGGGCATCGTCGCTGCGATCGTGTCCCGATCTCGTCTCGGATCGCAGGAAGCTTGCTTCGCGAAGCGAAGGCAATCAGTTCGATGGCCACGTCCAGGTTCAAAACCGGGGCTCCAAGCGTCCAAACAAGTACTCGACCGGGTTTTGGGCGCGGAAGCGCCGTGCGAGAGTACTGGCTCGAACGGTGTCAGGGGTTTTCCGCAGTCGGAGCTGATGGCCAACCACTCGGTCGCGTTAAGCGTGTCGAGCTGAATATGGAGGGCACGTTCCTTCGACTGACTGGGGTTCGCGGGCGAACGGTTCCGCTTTCCGCGGTCGAGACCGTATGGCCGGCGGAATCGATCCTGCTCATTGCCAACGAGGAGTGTGGTGAACGTTCCAGCGTCGTGCGGGACGCTGGGCAACGTAAGCGTGCGGCGTGGGAAGACGAGACCCTTCCATGGTGGGAGCTCGTCGCCTACGAGCCGCATCCGGCTCATTCCTCAACCGCGGCGACCGCATCCACCCTCTTTACGGCTATCGCCGCGGGCTCGTCGCGTATCGAAGGAGCAACCAAAGGATTCGCTAGTCACTTAGAACGGCTAATGAAGCAATCTCTGGCTTTCACCTGGGCGCTGCTATGTAAGACGGCTCGATCTGGCGTCGGTGCACTGCATGCAGCTGATTCCGCTCGTACACGCGGCCAAAAAAGCCTTAGGGCCAGCACTAAGCGATTCCGTCGACGCCTGGCTCTGGCGTTCCTGCAGGGCGCCGTCTGGATTGCTGGAAGCAAAGATGAGCTTCTTGACCCGGATCGAGCTCGAGGCGGAGGCGAAGACGAGGACACCGCCGAGATCGCTTAATGACGAGCGACCGGTTGCCCGCCCGCTCCGCAGACTCTGACGGTTGGAGCGTCGGCATCACGAACGTCGAGGGCAGCTAGGAGGCACAAGACGGCGTAGATGATTTCGCCGACGCCAATCGCCGCTCCGATGACCGCCAACGTAAGCCCTAGGCGCACCCTCTCACCGTAACCCGCCCCGCCCTTCCGCAACCCTCCGGCCTAGGCCTTCGCCCGAGCAGCCGCGCGACGACGGCGGTGCGGAGCTTGCGTGGCGGGCCGGCGGATGTTATCCGGGCTGGACGTTACGCCAGCATCGGACCGGGTAACCGCTGAACGGGAGAGATTGAAGGGCGGTCCGGTGAACTGGGGTCAACGGGCCGTCCTTTCTTCGCACGTGGCTAGGATAAAATGGTTGCGTTCTCTAAACGCTTCCGCCCGAGCAGCCGAGCGACGGCGGCGGAGGAGCTTGCGCGGTGAGCGGCGGCCGTTGTTCGAGCGCGGTCAGGCGCCGGGCGCGGCGAATCAGAGCTCAGGCTGAGATCGGTACGTTTACAGTTGAGCTGTTGGACTTGGGCTAGTCGGCTAGCTGAGCTCCCGGTACCACGAGTGACGGAAGGTCGTTTCCCCGGTACCGATCGAGTTCATTGCTGACTTTGCCCGAGCGAAGGTCGACTGCGACCGGCGACTGGCGGCCTCGCCAGACATAGGCGTATGGACCAGCCGTCTCGAGGAAGTAGATCGGCTCGTTTTCGAACAGATGGAAGCGCTCGCGGCCGTCGAGGCCATACCCCGTCAGGCCCATACCCCTCTCGTGGGTCGCGTCGGTCCAGGTAGTTCCATACGCGAGAAGCGTTCCCGCCGAAAAGGAGGACTGGCTTGCGTGCTCGTCGAGAATGCGTTTCGTCCACCGGCGAACGTCGATGAGCGCGAGCCCGGCTGGCGTCGTCTGCTCATCGCCCTTGGCCGTTTGGTGGGTGTCCTGGCCGAATACGGCGACGAGATGTTCGCCAACCCACACCGCCTCCCTCTCCGGACCCTCTGCCGTCTTCGCCTCCGCGGAGGGCTCAAGCCAGTTCCGTAGGCGCCCGACCAGCGAAACGGGCTCGTGCACGTCGTGGTAGCCCACTCGTCCGCTGACGAGATCGACCTCGGCAACCGGCCCCGCCGCGGGAACGACGAGCGCGCGTGTTCCCGCGGGATCGACCGCAAGCGCTGGAATCGCGAGGCGCTGGGCGGAGCCTTGAGGGTCGACCGTCTCAAGACCCCCGGATACGTCGACAAGCCCGATCGAGCGTTGTTCGCCGGCACTGTCCACCAGAAGCAACCTCGCTGGGCCGATCCGGCCGAGGGGCGCGAGCAGGAGAGCGAGACCTTCTTGCGTCCTGGCGAGCGCGACGAGCGTCCCCTCGATCGCCTCACGCGAGATGATTCGGCGCTCGAACGGATCGATGACGACGAGGGCGTGATTCCACGCACCCCACTCGACGAGGGCGAGAATGCGCCGTTCAGTTGGCCAGGCGAGCGAGGTGACGGCCGGCTCCTCTGGCGGGCGGGCGAAGTCGCGCGGGAGCGGCAAAACCTGGTCGAGACGCATTCCGCCGATGTCGACGATGCGAATTTCGAGCGGCGCCGCGCCCGCCAAGGCGACTAAGGATTCGTCCGGCGAGAAGCTCCAAGCTCCGCCGTTGTGCCCGAGCTTCACCGCCTGTGAGGACGGCGCGAGTGAGGTCCGACTGAACCGGCGGAGAAGGGTGCTGTCGTCCTCCTGCCAGACGACGCCGAGCACCGTCCCTCGAGGCGGCGGGGCGAACGTAGCCCCAGCTTGCTGATGGCCTCCCCTCGAGCAGCTGGCCACGACACCTGCGAGCGCGAGGGCGACGACAGCAAGACCTAACCTCATTCTAGGTCCACTACGTCTATGCAGTCTTTTCGGGTCCACCAGTTTGACTCTCCAAGACGTCACGTAGGGGCCCGTTGCCCGCCATGCGTTTGCAAACGTTTGCACTGGGCCGCTAGCCGGGGGGCGCGCTCGAAGCCCCGCACTCCCCGCATCGCCTGATGCCGCCGAATCGCGGCCACTGACGAAGCTCGATGGCGCCTCTAGAGCAGAATCCGCGAGGCAGTCTCAATCGGACAGCCACGAGTTACGAGCTTGCGCGCCTCCGCAAGGTCGATCCCGGTGCCCGCCAAGACCACTGACTCGGGATAGGCAAAGCCGAGTCGCGTGAACTGCGCCAAGCGCCAAAGGAAAGTGCTCCGCTCCTCCTCCGCACAGCGGTCGAAGACCTCGTCTTCCATCTCTCCTCTCCTCTACTCGTACCTCTTCGGCGAACATCTCGCCCGGAGCGAAGACAGGAAGCTGCCACAGCGCTGTCTCCTCCCGTGTCGATCACAGCATGCGCCGAACGGGGCAGAAGAGTCATCACTCGAAGGAGTGAATCGGTGGATTCCTGCTTCTCGTTCGATCAGCTCCGTCAACGCTATTTCCGCCTAAGTCCCGCCCAAGCAACCGAGCGACGACGGCGCATAGAAGCTTCGCGCGAGCGTTTGCCGTTAAACGAGGGCCGTCGGGACGCGTGAGTTCTACGTCTCGTTCGCCCCACGAACAAGTGTCTCTTTGGAGACGTGTCTGCCGGTGCCGAGGCTGCTGCCGGCTGCGCTTCTGAATCAGTTCATCGGGGTGACGAGAATGATCTGCTCGTAGCGTACGAAGAGCTTTCTGCTCGCCTTTTGGAGCGGGACCCAGTCCGCCGCGTAACGACCCTCCCGTCTTAGAAACAGCTCGAGCTCCTCTTCCACGGAGTGGCCCTCCTCGACGGGTATCGAATAGTTCTGTCCGTTCACTAGCGTGACTTCGAGGTACACGGCGACCGACCCTAACGATTCGCCTCGTTGCCCGCATTGAGAAGCGGCCCGGCAGGCCCGGCTGAAGGAGATGGAGAAGAAGCACCGCAAGCGAGTCGCGGCCGCGAAGGGGAGCACGCGGCGTCCGTCACCAGAAAAAGCTCCTGCGCGAGCTCGGCGTACCCGATCTGAGCCCGGAGGAGGTCAGCGAGAGAGCCCGAGCCCGAGCGGGGCATGCATGAAGGCCGATGCTTTCAAGTCGGCCTTCTCCACCTCAGCAGCTAGGGCGCCACGCTCGCGAGCAGACCAACAATCGCACAGGCGACGACGGTCAGCACGACGCCGACGCGAAAGCGCCAGACCGCGAGGAAGGCGATCACGGAGACTCCTATGACGAGCCAGTCAGGGTGCCCACCCGGGAAGGCCGCGTGGCGGGCGACGAAGACGCCGAGCGCAGCAATCACGCCGACAACTGCGACGGTGATGCCATTCAGGGCGGATGCGAATGCGCCGGTTGTGCGGATCCGGTCGATGAAGGGGGCGCCGTTGATGATGAAGACGAAGGAGGGAACGAACGTGCAGAGCGTGGCAATCAGCGCCCCAGCCAGGCCCCATGCGAGCCCACCCTCGACGTTGTACCCGGCCATGAAGCCGACGAACGTGTTCACCATGATCAGTGGCCCAGGGGTCGATTCCCCGAGCGCAAGACCCGCGATCATGTCTTGGGCGGACAGCCACCCGTAATGATTGACGGCTGCGTTGGCAACGAATGGTAGGACAGCGTAGGCACCGCCAAAGGTGACGAGTGCGGCAACGGTAAAGAAGCCGGCCAGCTCACCAACTAGCCCCCCAACCGCAAGAAGTACTGCGAGCGGCGCCAGCCAGACCCCCAGTGTCGTGACCAGCCGGCGCGCGAACGAACGCGAGCCGCGCGGTGTCATCTTTTCCTCGGAATCCGCTTGCCCTTCCGATCTGCCTAGCGAGAGCCGCCCTCGTCCGCTCAAGAGATATCCCGCGAGCGCCGCAACAGCGATGATCAGGGGGAACGGGACGCCCAGGAGAATCAGCACGAACGCGGAGGCGGCGAAGGCAACCGCTGCCGGCGTCCGAATCACACGACCGCCGACGCGAATGACCGCAGCGGCCACGAGAGCGATCACCGCCGCACCGAGGCCCCGGACGATGCCGGCGACCGTCGCGACCTCGCCGTACGTCGCGTATACGGCGCTCATTCCGCAGAGCAAGACGAATGAGGGCAACACGAAGAGACCACCGGCCGTAATCGCTCCACGAACTCCGTACATGGAATGGCCGATATACGAGGCAAGCTGCTGTGCCTCCGGCCCGGGGAGTGCCATGCAGATGTTGAGCGCGTGGAGGAATCGTCGCTCCGAGATCCAACTTCGCCGCTCGACTAGTTCGTCATGCATGATCGCGATCTGGCCAGCAGGGCCGCCGAAGCTGATGAATCCGAGCTTCAGCCAGAAGCGGAAGGCCTGTCCTTCGGTCGGCTTCGACGCGTTTGCCAATGCAGCGGACTCGCTCGGCCTCCGCACCAGTGCCTCCTCAGTACGCATCCGAACACTCTTTCACGAGCGCCACCACCTTCCACAGATGATCCCGCCCGTACCAAAGTGCCCCGGCTACGGCTTCCGTCCGAGCAGCCGAGCGACGACGACGCGGAGGAGCGTGCGAGGCGAAACCTCGGGTCGACAGTTGTAACGGCGAGTTCCACGTTGAGCGATCTAGAGAGTGGGAGCCGGGCATGGCCCGCGAGCCTGCTGCAGCTCACCCAGCCTCGGCCACGGGGAGAGAGAGCGCCTAGCCCGTGCCGGAAAGCGTGATGAGGCGCCTTTAGAAGTGCCTCGCGCGAAGGCCGCCACCGCAGGTTCGTCACAAACGCCGGCTCAAGCTGGTGCGCCCTGGCCGAGAGTTCTTCAACCCGGCAGGCTCATTGGAGCGCCGATCATGAACGGAGCGCATGCGCGCTCTTCTTGACCACGCGGCCCACCCTGCTTTCGCCTTCCTCGTCCGAAGGAGCAAATCGTTCGACCATTGCCCGCGTCTCCGGCCCGGATGACGCCTGCGTTGCGATGCGAATGAGCGTTTCCAGCGTCCTCTCGTCTAGCTCAAAGTGGATCGTGAAGAGTCCCATCCGCCTCCATTCGCGCGCCACCTTTAGGTCGTCCGCCCTCTAGTCGATGAGGGGCAAGGTCGCCATCTGCGCGCCCTTGCCCCTCAGGCTTCAACGCTCTGCTCGTTCTACTTGCGGGTGAGGTAGTTGTCTTGCTGGGGAATCGGGAAGCCCTCCCCCAGCACGTCGATCTTGCGGTAGTTGGCGTTGTAGACGACATAGGAAACGCCTTGTGCCCGATCGACGTCGATGTAGTCACCGATGAAAGCGCCGCCCAGGAACGGATCCGCTTCGGACTCGTTCGACAGGCGCGTCACCCATCGCCGCTTCGTCACCGTGCCGGACTGCTTCGAGACAAGGACAACTTCCACGTCCTGACGGTTGTGGAAGATGGTGTCGCGACGGTTCGTGAACCAGGCGACCGCGAACTTGCCCGTTCCGTACTCATCAGACACGGCGGGGAAGTAGTTGTCGCCGCCCTTCGAGACGCTGACCGGGTCGGACCAGGTGTCACCCATATCGTCAGACCAGGTCATGTAGATCTGCGACTCCTCGCAGGTAAAGTCAAGGAGGTTGTACCGGCAGCGATCCCAGAGCACGAACATGCGGGGATTGCCGTTCACCATGGGCATGATCGACTTCGGGTACGTGGCAACGCGGAAATCGTTCGAGTGGAGGAATCCACCAAACGGGATCGGGTTGACCTCGCGGTTCACGACCTTCGTCGGGCCAGGGGTGGTGGAGCCTGGCGGAATGACCACAGCCTTGACCGTGAACACCTGCGCCGTTTCCTCTAGTTCACCTTCGATCTGAGCCCACGTGATCAGCGTCGAGCCATCGTTCGCGATCGTGACGTCCGAGAACTGGATGTCCTCGTCCGTGCCTGAGATGACTATCGGTGCCTCGCATGCAAGCGTCTTCGCATCGCAGTGGACCGCCTTGATCTGCGCGCCGGTGAAGCCAAGGGGTGCGTTGGGATCATTGGCGAAGTCGGAGTACGTGATCCAGATCTGCTTCCCTCCCTCACCGTCCGGACCAACGTCGAACCAGGGCTTGTCGAGGAAGGAGCCAATCTCCGTGTCGACGGGGATGTCGGCAAAGGCAACCAACCGTCGGTCCTGCCAGCACTCCGGCTGCGTCAACTGATCGGGGTCCTCGCCTGCCGGACACGATTTGAGATTCGCCAGCGATGTCTTGTAGAGGCCGATGCCGTTACGGTTGGCGAACGGATTGTCGGCCGGATAGTTGAGGTCGACGAAGTAGAAGTTGCACTGGTTGTCCGTCTGGATGACCGGATCGCCGCCCGAGGGCAGATTTGCCGGCTCACCCCCGCTCGGGATCGAGGGCAAAAGCCCTTCCTTCGCAACGCTTCGGCCGCCGTCCGTCGAGAAGTAGTACCCGGTGGAATTGAGCTCTGGATCAAGCAGATAGCGGTAGTCGTTCGCGCCGCTGAGAACGTACCGCGGCTTGCTTGGGCACACTGCAACCGACTCCTCGTTCTGCGGAAGTCCGACGTCGTCCAGGTTGAAGCGGTCACCGAGTTGGCGGCCGTAGCTGCCGCTGCTAGTTGCGGGTATCGCCGACCTTGCGACCTGTGCCCGCGCATCAGCGCTCACCTCTCGAAGCCTTTCTCCCGCTTCGCGAAGAGGGCCCTCAACGGCACCGGGGTGTGCGGCCGCGAAGCGCAGCGCCACCTGCTGCGAGACGTGCGTGAGTAGTCCTGCTTGCACCTCGCGGCTGTTTTCGCCTTCGGCTGCTGCTTGCAGCGGAAGAGCCATGACCGCGAGCAGCAAGAACAGAAGGCCGTGCTTGCTGCGATGCCTCATGTTTTCACCTCGCTCTCAACGAATTACACGACAGGAGGAAGTCCTCGGACACCTCCCTTCTGCGCATTGGAGCGATCAGTCCGTCGATTGCCTGCGCGGGCACGTACTACCCCCCTCGGCTGCGACCTAACATTCCACATGCAATGGCTCGCTTGCGGTCGTAGAGAGTCCCAGCCAACCAACCCTCAAGGCACGAGCACTACGAGAACGCTGGACGGGCGAGGTGGCTGCCGGCGTCGTTCACTGCGCCCGCTGCGGCCGGTGGATCGCTCCTGGAACTGGACCCCGTAGCCGACGAAGTCGGCCGGAGCCTTGTTCGGAAGTGTGTCCACAAGCCCGCCTCCGGGAGATCTGCATATCGACTCACGCTCAACCAGAGCTGAGCGTCACAACGCCGAGATCACGGAAGGCGAGGCGGAAGAGGCCTGGGCCGCCGAGGGCGGGTCGACCGCAAACGCCGAACCCGCCCTCGATGAGTCGCCTAGCTAGGCCCGGAAGAAGAGCCAGGCATCGCGCATGCGCTGGGTCTGGCCCGCCGTGAACTCCGTGTAGCAGCTGTCGTAGGAGTAGTCCATGTAGTTGTGGATCGGGTCGAGCCCGGGCGCGTCGCAGGTGTCCTTCCCCTCGGGACAACCCGAGGTAGGCGTCTTTTCCGCCGGCGTGTCCGCCACGAAGTCGCCCTGCTCAGTGCACTTCCCGTAGAACGTGTGCTCGAGGTTCAGCCAGTGCCCAACCTCGTGGGTCGCCGTTTCGCCTTGGTCGTACTTCCCGGCGTACCTCGTCGACGTGCCTGGAATCGACTCCCAGTCGAATACGACGCCGTCTAGGTAGGCCTGGCCCGGCTTGGTCAGGATGTCGGGCAGGTACGCCCAGCCGAGATACGGGCCCGCTGTCGTCGAGTAGAGGTTGAGCGCCTTGGATCCACCCCGGTGGAGCGCCTTCTTCATGTCCTTCTCGGCTCCACCGATCGATGCGTAGAACCACTTCGCATTGTTCGTCCGTGTGACGCCCTTGAGCTCGAAGGAGAAGCCCGTGTTCGAGCCTCCTTCTCCGCCTGCGTACGTGTTGTCGAGGACGTCCATCTGCGCTTCGATCTGCGCTCGCGTCACGCTTCCGATCGATCCGTCGGTGACGACGTGGAAGTAGACCGGCACCGTGGCGCTGAATTTCCCTCCGCCTGGCCCTGCGCCGACGCGGGCAGGTTGTCGGCAGTCTGTCGCAGATCAGGCTCCCGCAATGTGCTCCCGCGCCCGAGAAACACTCGCGCCGGTGCTGTTGGATTGCAGCCGAGGCTCTGAGCGGTTGTTGCGCCCGCGGCAGGGGCACCGCTTGCCGACCCCACCGTTGCCGCCGCATAGAGCGTCAGGCCAAGCACCAGCGCCAGGATTAGCTTTGCTTTCTTCATGTCCCCCTTCTTTCCCTCGGTTACCGGCAAACGAGACTAGGCTCGCTTCGCCGTCGCTGCGGCTATTTCTACGCCTTCGGCTCCTGGGGGACAACCCTTCGCAGACCGATTTCTTCCTGTGCTCATAACGAGAAACGCCCCTTGCGGGGCAAAAGCCCGTGAGGCGACCGGATTCAACGTGCTCGTCCGTTCAGTCGGCTCGTCGCTCGGGTCGCAGGTATCGGCGACGATCCTCGCCGCAAGCGCCGTCGGGGGGATCGCGACGGACCAGGGCTACACCGACGCATTCGTGGTCAATCGCCGCATCAGCCGGTGTTGTCGCGCTCTTCATCCCGCGCGCTCCGGAATCGGTGCACGCCCCGGCACTGCACGAGCTCGGTGCTGCGTCGCCCCTCGGCGAGCCCGCCGTCTCGACAGAGGACGCCTGAGGATCGGGGCGGGCAGCACTGCTACCACTGGGAGGTACCTCAGATGACTCGTCAGAACCTGTTCTCCGACCAATGGGACGGAGACAACGAAGAAGACGGGACCCGGCACCGGGTCTTCTGGCGGCCGGACTACGCCAGGATGGGAGCAACGCTCTACGAACTGGCCCCCGGTGCGCCCGGGATGCGGATGCACATGCACTTCGGAGCCGAGGAGATGTTCTTCGTGCTGAGCGGGCACCCCGTCCTCCGAAACAAGGACGGCGAAGAGGAGCTCGCCGCGGGCGACTTCGTTTTCTGCCCCGAGGGGCGCGCCGGACTGCACGCGTTCAGTAATCCCACCGAGGAACCCGCTCAGATCCTCGGGGTCAGCGCCGGGAGCTTCCCGGACGTCGTCGCGTACCCCGAACACGGATATGCATGGGTGGCGACGCGAGATCCCGATCCGGAGCTCCTCGCGAAAGCTGAAGACCCCGGCATCATCGCTCGGTTCGAGATTCCGGTCGAGTAGAGGGCGTTTCCTGAGCTCCGGCCCAGAGGCACGCCCGCTACATTCAGTCCATGGACGATGTCAGGGGCTTTCTCGACGCGTGCCAGGCGTTCTTCGACACGATCACCTCGGTCGCGTTCTGGCCGCTCCTCCTCGCGGTCTCGCTGCACGTCCTCAAGCTGCTCCTGAGAGGACGTGCCTGGCAGAACATCCTGCGCGCCTCCTACCCGGGAGAACGCGTTCCGTACTGGGGGGTGTTCGGCTCCTACATGGCCGGAGTCGGCGTCAACTCGATCGCGCCCGCCCGCGGCGGCGACGTCGTGAAGCTCTACTTGGTCAAGCGCCAGGTGAGGGAGTCGAGCTATCCGACCCTTGGCTCGAGCCTCGTCGTCGAGACGCTCTTCGACTTCGTCGTCGCGTCGGTCCTCTTCATCTGGGCGATCAAGGTCGGTCTCCTGCCGGGGGTGCCGGACCTCCCCCACCTGCCGGCCTTCGACTGGTCGTTCGTCATCACCCACCCTGTGCTTGCGGCCTTCATCGGCTGCGTCCTCATCGGCCTCGCGATCATCGGCATGGCCTGGGCCTCGCACCGAGTGAACGAGTTCAGGGTGAAGCTCGCGCAGGGATTCGCCATCCTCCACGACCGCCGCGCCTTCCTGACTGGAGTGGTGACGTGGCAGGCGGCGAGCTGGCTCGCGCGAGGAGCGGCCGTCTACTTCTTCCTCGAGGCGTTCCACATTCCCGCGAGTGTGCAGGCCACCGTCACCGTCCTCGTCGTCCAGGGGCTCTCGACGCTCCTCCCGTTCACGCCTGGAGGAGCGGGGACACAACAGGCGGTCCTCGTGTTCGCCTTCAGCGGAACCGCGGCCGCGAGTACCGTCCTCGGCTTCAGCGTCGGGATGCAGCTGGTCACGACTGCGGTGAACGTCCTGCTCGGCTTCGGCGCAATCGCGATCATGCTCCGCACGCTTCGCTGGCGGCAGCACGTCTTCGCCGACGAGGGGCTCAAAGCCGAAACGAGCTCCGAGCCAGGAACGGACCCGGGCGCACCACCCTCTCGCTCCGCCCTTCCGGGCCGAGCGAACGGCGTATAGTTTCGAGGCGCATGGAACCATCCGTTCGGACCGGCGGACGGCAGACGTATTCGGCTGCAGTCACGGACCTCTGGGAGCGCGTCGGGACGGCCTTGACCCGCCTCGAGCGCATCGCCGAGAGTCCTGCGGACGTGCTCGTAGAAGAGCACTCGGACGAGCTCCCGGGTCTCCAGTACTCGCTGCACGCGGGCGCCGAGCTCGCGGTGGGCATCGAACCGCCGCCGACTGCGGAGAACCTGCACGAGGAACTCGTCGCCGCCCTGACCGAGGCGCGTGACGCGACTGCCGAGGTCGCCTACGCCGTCGAGATCGAGGAGGCGGACGGCGTCGAGCCGCTCCTCCCCGAGTGGCGCGGCTCGCTCTTCCGCGTCCGGCTCGCCCGCCTGCGTGCGCTCGAGCGGACGAACGCGCTCGGGGCCGAAGCTCCCGCCGCGCAGCCTGAGCGGCACAAGTCCGACCACCAGGGCGCATCATGGACGGCGATCGTCGCCACCGTGCTCATCCTCGGCGGCGCCTTCCTCTTCACGGCCGGCGCGGTGCTCGTGGCCTGGCCGGTGTGGGCCGCCGGGCTCGCCCTCTTCGCCGGCGGCTTCATCCTCTACAGGCCCTAGCCGGCAGCCGCGTCGAGCCGCGCAAGCGTCTCGTCGCGGCCGAGGAGCTCGATCGACTCGAAGAGTCCCGGCGAGACGTTCGATCCGGTGACCGCGGCCCGGATGGGCTGGAAGGCCTGGCGCGGCTTGAGTCCCTGGCGCTCGGCCAGCTCGCGTAGAGCCGCCTCGATCCGCTCGGAGTCGAAGGGCTCGACCTCGGCGAGGGTCGAACGCGCTTCAGCGAGAAGCGGTGCCGAGCCGTCCAGGAGCGCCGGGTCGGGAGCGACGCGGTCGAAGAAGAAGCCGGCGAAGGCCGGGAACTCGCCGAACGTCGTGATCTTTTCCTGGACGAGCGGCGCGGCGTTCGCGACGAGCTCCTCGTCCCACTCGTAGTCCTGCTCGCGGAGCCAGGTGAGGAGCGCGCCCGCGTAGTCCTCCGCGGAGAGTGCACGCACGTAGACGCCGTTCAGGTGGTTGAGCTTGTCGTAGTCGAACACCGCCGGGCTCGCGCCGACGCGCTCGAGGGTGAAGAGCCGGACGAGGTCGTCGCGGCTGAAGATCTCGGTGCGATCGTCGTAACTCCAGCCGAGGAGGGCGAGGTAGTTGAGGAGCGCGGGCGCGTAGTAGCCGTTATGCCTGAACTCCTCCACCGAGACGGCGCCGTGCCGCTTCGAGAGCTTCTTGCCGTCGGGCCCGTAGATGTTGCCGAGGTGCGCGTACCGCGGAGGCGCCGCGCCGAGCGCCTCGAGGACGTGGATCTGCTTCGGCGTGTTCGAGATGTGGTCCTCGCCGCGGATGACGTGCGTGATCCCGTCGAGCCAGTCCTCGACCGGCGAGGCGAAGTTGTAGGTGGGGCGCCCGTCTGCCCGGATCGCGACGAGGTCCTCAAGTTTCTCACTCGGAACCTCGATGTGGCCTCGGACGAGATCCTCCCAGGCGGTCGAGCCCTCGTCGGGCATGCGAATCCTGATCGCGCCCTCGTCCTCGTAAGCCGACCCTTCGGCCACGAGCCGCTGGGCCTCCTCCCTGCACCGCTCCATGCGGTCGAGCTGGTACGTGGCATCTCCGTCCCAGTCGAGCCCGAGCCAGCGAAGCGACTCCATCATCTGCTCCGAGGCCTCGGCCACCTCACGGCCCGTGTCCGTGTTCTCGATCCGCAGGCGAAACTCCCCGCCCTCGTGGCGAGCGTAGAGCCAGTTGAAGAGCGCGGTGTGGACTCCCCCGATGTGCAGGAAACCCGTCGGGCTCGGCGCGAAGCGGACGACCGGTGGCACGCGGCTATGGTAGTCGGGTGATCCCGGGCGCCCACGTGTCCACCTCAGGGGGGATTCACACAGCCATCGACCGCGCCGAGGCGATCGGCGGCGAGTCCGTCCAGATCTTCACGCAGAGCCCGCGCACTTGGCGCCCCACGAACCACGATCCGTCGAACTTCGAGCGCTTCAAGGAGCGGCGAGCCGAGGCGGGAATCCAGGGCGTCGTTTGCCACGCCCTCTACCTCGTGAACCTCGCCACCCCCGACAAGGAGATCTACGAGAAGTCGGTGACGACGCTCATGAACACGGTCGACGTCGCCTGCGCGGTCGAGGCCGACGGTGTCGTCTTCCACGTCGGCTCACACCTCGGCGCCGGATTCGAAGCGGGGCTCGAGCACGTCGTGCCGGCACTCCGACGCGCACTGGAACGCTGTTCCGAGACGACGTGGCTCTTGATCGAGAATTCGGCCGGCGCCGGCGGGACGATCGGCCGCTCGGTGGACGAGCTCGCAGTCCTCGTGGAGCGCCTCGACCGGCACCCGCGCCTCGGCATCTGCCTCGACTCCTGCCACCTGTGGGTCTCGGGTGTCGACGTCACGGACCGCGGGGCGCTGGACGCCTGCATCAACGAGGTCGAGGAGCGGATCGGCCTCGACCGGCTGCGGGCGCTGCACGTGAACGACGCCGCCGCCCCGCTCGGCTCGAACCGCGACCGGCACGCGAACCTCGGCGAGGGCGAGATCGACCAGGGCATGAGCGTCTTCCTCGGCCACCCGAGTCTGCAGGGGCTGCCGACGATCCTCGAGGTCCCTGGTCCGGACGGCCACGGACCGGATGCCAACGAGATCGAGAAGCTCCGCGACCTCCACAGCCGCGGCCTCGCGAACGCTAAGCCGGGTCGGAAGGCTGCTGCTCGACCACGCGGAAAGACGGCTTCCCGCGCGGGAGCTCGAAGAACTCGGGGTTGACACAGCCCAGCTCGTCGGCCCGGTGCTCGTAGCACGTGGCAACTTCGGCCTTGCACATCGGCAGCGGCTGACGGACGGTTTTCACAGCGCCGAACCCGCCCTTGCGCTTCTGCGCCTCCTCGAGGGCGTCGAGGTCGATCTCGACGTCGTACACCTTTTGCATGCAGCCGATGTACGTGTGCCCCCACTCCTCATACGCGTAGACGAAGGGACAGGAGCGCCGGACGCACGCGGCCGGGTAGACGACCTTGTCGCAGTGGACTCCGCAGCGGCGACACTCGGTCTCGTCCTGGGGCCGCAGGGGGAGCTCTTGAACGATCGGCAATCGCCGTTGCATCCAGCCTGAATTGTGGGTGAGGTTCATACGTCCCGCAAGACTTGACAGGGTGTACCGGCGGGTGTAAGCCGGGGCCCCGTCAGAGCTCGCCGCCGAGGCGCCTGACGACGTTCAGGACGTCCATCGGCGTGAAAGCCTCGAAGTCCGGGTCGAGCCCGCGCGCGTCGTCGTCGGCCCGAAACCAGAAAGCCTGGACGGTCGTCATCCCGGCCTCCTTCGCGCCGCGAACGTCCTCGTAGCGGCGATCTCCGACGAAGAGCGCCCTCGCCGGGTCGACGCCGAGGCGACCCAGCCCCTCTTCGAAGATGACGGGGTGCGGCTTTCGTTTCCCGGTCTCCGAGGAGAAGACCGCGACATCGAGCCGCTCGCCCAGCCCCATCTGCGCGAGATCGCGATGGAGGAGAGCCGGCGGGTCGAAGGCGTTCGAGACCAGCCCGGTCTTCAGCCCGCGCTCGCGCAGGACATCGAGGAGGGCGTGCGTCGAGTCGCCGAGGAGCCTGGCGGGCTCCCAGGCCGCGTGCTCGGCTTCGAGAAAGCGCTCGAGCTCGGCGTCGTCGACCTCGGCATCGAGGCTTCTCAGGCAGTCGCGGACCAGCTCCGGGTACTCGATCTCCTCGAGCGAGCCGGGTTGCCAGAGGAGCGGCACGTACCGCTCCCGGAATCGCTCGGCCGCGTCCGCATGTCCGGGCAGGCCGCCGCGCTCGATCGCCGCGAGGCCGGCCGCCCACCCTGCCTCGAGGAGGGCGTCGTCGTATTCGAAGCGAAAGAGCGTGTCGCCCCAGTCGAAAAGAACCGCGTCGATCACGTAGGTGAACGTTAGGGTCCCTCGGCCGTGGTCCGCAAAATCCTTTTCGCCCTCCTCACGCTCGGGCCACTGGTGGTCGTCCTCGACCGCGCGGGCCTCGGCGACATCGAGCTGTTCGTCCTCGCTGCACTCGCGCTCATCCCGCTCGCGTGGCTGATCGGCGAGGCGACCGAGCACGCCGCGCACTACACGGGCCCGGGAATCGGCGGCTTCCTCAACGCGACCTTCGGCAACGCCCCCGAGCTGATCATCGCGCTCTTCGCCGTGAACGACGGGCTGACGGAGGTCGTGCGCGGGTCGCTGACCGGTAGCGTCGTCGGGAACCTTCTCCTCGTCCTCGGCTTCTCGCTCGCCTTTGGCGGAAGCGGAGAGCTCGACCGCCGGTCGAGCATGATCTCCCTCGGGCTCGTCGGCTTCGCAGTCCTGCTCTTCCTGATCCCGGCGATCCCGGGATGGCACGGCGACCCGGACCGGCACGACCTCGCGGTGATCTCGGTGCCGGTCTCGATCGTCCTCCTTCTCGTCTACGTCGGCGTCACCCTCTTCTCGCTCCGCCGGCACCGTCGGCAACACATTTCCGACGAATCCCCTGAGATGGCCGGATGGACCTTCACCACCGCTCTGCTCGTCCTCGGAGGCGCCACCGTCATCACGGCGCTCGTAGCCGAGATCCTCGTCGGCACGCTCGAGGCGTTCGCGGAGAAGGCTCACCTGAGCGACTTCTTCGTCGCGGCGGTGATCGTGGCCATCGTCGGCAACGCGGCCGAGCACGGCGGCGCCGTCGTCGTCGCGTACCGCGGCAAGATCAAGCTCGCCGCCGAGATCGCTCTCGCGTCGGGCGCGCAGGTCGCCGTTTTCCTCATACCTGCCGTCGCGCTTCTCTCGTGGCTGATCGAGCCGCTCGCGCTCTCGTTCCGGCAGGTAGAGATCTTCGCGCTCGCCGGGGCGACGGCGTTCACGACGCTGATCCTCGCGAACGGTCGCTCGAGCAAGGCGAAGGGCATCGCTCTCATCGGCGCCTACGGCCTCGTCGCGCTCGCGTTCCTCCTCGTCGGCGACCGCTGATCTCGCGTCACTCGGCCGCTCGGCTTCGCCGGAGCGCCCCTCCCAGCGCGAGGATGATGAAGCCGATACCCGCGAGAATGAGCGCTATCGCGACGACGATTCCGAAGAGTGCAGTGCTCTCGGCGAGAAACGACGTGTTGAGTGCAGTCGAGAGCGAGGTCTCGGTCACCCAGATGTTGCGGGCGCCGTTCGAGACCGGGTTTCCGTCCGCGTCCTTCTGCGCCGCCGCGGGGTCGTTCGTCCCGGCCTTGTCGCTCGGATCGGCGGCCGACACGTACTGGCCCATCTCCGCATAGCTCAGGCCGCCGGTGCTCTCGAGCGCGTGGATCCGCATGTAGTCCGCGAAGCACTTCGCCTCGGATCCGGTGTCGATCTCCTCGCCCGCCACACTGCAGGTGGGCAGCTCGATCGAGTCGGGCAGCCCTGCCTCCTTTGCGCCCTTGGCGATCTCGTCAGGCGTCATGTCCGGCGAGCCGACGATCGCCTCGCGCTCGAGTTGAGAACGGACTTCGTTGTGGCCCGCGATGCTGAGGACAAGCGTGCCGATCCCGAATGCGATCAAGATCACTCCGGCCGCGACACCGCCCCACTCCAGGAGCTTCCGTCTGTTCATTCCCCTCTCCTTTCGTCCGATCGCCGCAGACGCACGCCGACCCTAACCCCTGGAAGAGGGTGCGGTTAGCCGCACGTTAAGCCTCGGGCTCGCCGCCATTGACTCTCGACCGCGTTTTGACACCCTAGATGGGACAAAACCCTTGGAGGTCCGAGATGACATCGGCGATGACTGAAGAACGGCCTGCGGCGGAAGGGACGACGGGTGCGGTCGTCCAGGCAAGTGAAATCACGCGGGTCTACGGCGAAGGCGACACTGCGGTCCATGCCCTGAACGGCTGCTCCGTGGACGTCGAGAGCGGAGAGCTGACGGCCGTCATGGGCCCGTCCGGCTCCGGGAAGTCGACCATGATGCACATCCTCGCGGGGCTCGACCGGCCGACATCCGGATCGGTCTCGATCGCCGGCACCGACATCACCCGGCTCGGCGACAACGAGCTGACAAAGCTCCGGCGCGAGCACATCGGCTTCATCTTTCAGTTCTTCAACCTGCTCCCGATGCTGAGCGCCGAGGAGAACATCAGGCTCCCGCTCGAGCTCGCCGGCAGCAAGATCAACGAGGAGTGGGTCGAGGAGGTCATCAAGCGGACCGGCCTCGATGACCGCCGCACCCACCGCCCTTCGGAGCTGTCGGGCGGCCAGCAGCAGCGGGTGGCCATCGCCCGGGCGCTCGCAACGCGTCCGACGGTCATCTTCGCGGACGAGCCGACCGGCAACCTCGACTCCACCACGAGCGCCGAGATCCTCGACCTCGTGCGCGAGATGGTCACGAATTACGGACAGACGACCGTCATGGTCACTCATGATGCGCATGCCGCCGCCATCGCCGACCGCGTCCTATTCCTCGCGGACGGCTGCATCGTCAAGGAGCTGCGCGGCGCCGATGCCGGCCAGATCCTGAGCGCGATGGAGGAAGTGAGCCGGCGATGATCCGCGTCGCCCTCCGAGGCCTCGCCGGGCGCAAGCTCCGCGCGACGCTGACGGCGTTCGCGATCATCCTCGGCGTCGCGATGGTGAGTGGGACGTACGTCCTCACCGACACCATCGACAAGGCGTTCGACAACATCTTCAGCGAGACGTACGCGAACACCGATGCCGTCGTCTCGGGCAAGACCGCCGACATCTCCTTCGAAGGCGACTCGGCGGACACGCCGCCGGTCGACCAAAGCCTGCTGCCGCAGATCAGGTCTCTTCCGGATGTGCAGTCGGCGGCGGGAGCCGTCATCGACGACACCAATACGAAGATCCTGAAGAAGAACGGCGATGCCGTGAACACGAACGGAGCACCGTCGTTCGGCTTCGGCATCGATCCGGCCTTGCCTCAGTTCAACCCGCTCAAGCTGCTCGAAGGCAAGTGGCCCACCGGCCCGGGCGAGGTCGTCATCGACGCGGCCACCGCGGACGAGGAGGGCTACAAGGTCGGGGACTCGGTGAAGATCGCCACCCTGAAGCCGGTTCGCTCGTTCGACCTCGTCGGGCTCGCACAGTACGGCGACGTGGCCTCGATCGGCTCGGCGACCTTCACCGTCTTTTCGATTCCGACGGCACAGGTCCTGCTCGACCGCGTAGGGACGTACGACACCATCTCGGTCGACGGGAAGGAAGGCGTCACCCAGCAGGCGCTCGCCAACGAGATCAAGCCGATCCTGCCGCCGACCGCCCAGGTGCGGACGGCCGACGCTCAGGCTGATGAAGACGCCAAGGATGTGTCGTTCACGAAGTTCATTCGCTACTTCCTGCTCTCGTTTGCAGGTGTGGCGCTGTTCGTTGGGGCATTCGTGATCTTCAACATCCTTTCGATCACCGTTGCGCAGCGCGTGCGCGAGTTCGCCACCATCCGGACGATCGGCGGATCGCGGAAACAAATTCTCTGGTCGGTCGTCCTCGAAGCCTTCGTCATCGGCCTCGTCGCTTCGGTGATCGGCCTTTTCCTCGGTGTCGGGCTCGCCGCGGGCTTGAACGCGCTCTTTAAGGCGCTCAACGCCGACCTGCCGACCCAGGGCCTCGTCTTCGCTCCGCGGACCGTGATCGTCTCGATGCTGATCGGCGTGGGCGTGACCGTCATCGCAGGCCTCATCCCGGCCGTACGGGCCACGCGCGTACCGCCGATCGCGGCCGTGCGGGAAGGCTCGGAGCTCCCGAAGTCGCGCATCTCGAAGTACGTTCCGTACATCGCGATCGTCGTGATCGGGCTCTCCGTCACCCTTCTCGCGTATTCACTCTTCAAGGACAAGCTCGACACCGCACCGCGCCTGATCTCGATGGCCGTCGGGGTGCTGCTCCTCTTCGTCGGCGTCGCAATGGTCTCGTCGCGAACAGTGCGGCCACTCGCGGTCGGCACGAACCCGGTCGCAAAGTGGGGTGTCGTCCTCTTCTCCATTTTCATGTATCCGTTCACGCTCGCGTACTGGCTGATTCGCCAAGCAGCGTTCGGCTCCGGCGCTGGAAAGCGACTGACTACGCTCGCGGAATCGGTAGCGATTCAACTGGCGCTCGTGCTGGTCGTGGGGTTGCTGCTCAGCCGATTCCTGGGCTTCGTCGTCGCGGCAATCCTCCTCGTGGTCGACTTCTCGGTGCTGATCATGTGGATCCGCATCAAGGTCGGGGGGTTCCAGCCCGAGTGGCCTGTGGAGTTCCCGAACATCCGGCCCGAAGGCATGGTCAACGACGTGGCGAAGGAGAACTCGCGCAGGAACCCCGGGCGAACGGCTTCCACCGCAGCCGCGCTCATGATCGGCATCGCTCTGGTCACGTTCGTGGCCGTGCTCGCGAGCGGAATGAAGAAGTCGAACCGCGGAGCGATCGAGGACCAGGTCAAGGCCGAGTACGTCGTCACCGCCCAGGACGGGTTCTCGCCCTTCGTCGCGGAGGCCGGCGAAGCGGTGCAGCAGTCGCCGGACGCCCAGTTCGTCACGAGCGTCCGCTCCGATCTGAGCGAGGCAGACGGCGAGAGCGGCTACGTCACCGGCATCCAGCCGGGCGCGATCGCGCAGGCGTACACCTTCGACTGGAAGGAAGGGTCGAACGCCGTCCTCACCCAGCTCGGGCGGAACGGGGCGATCATCTCTGACGACCTCGCCGACAAAAAAGACCTTGCGGTCGGCGACACGTTCGTCCTCTTGACTCCGAATGGGAAGCACACCGAGCTCGTGGTCAAGGGCATCTACTCGCCGCCGCCCTTCCTTCCTCTCCTGGGCAACGTCTCGATCCCACAGACGCTCTTCGACTCGATCATCGACCGTCCGCGCAACTCCTTCGTGTTCGTCAACGTCCCAGGCGAGCCGACCGCCGCGACGACGGCTGCACTCAAGGCCGCCGTGGACGACTTCCCAGATGCGAAGGTTCAGACGAGAGTGGGCTGGGTCGACCAGCAGGATGAGGACTTCAACAGCTTCCTGAACTTCCTCTACATCATGCTGGCGCTCTCCGTCATCATCTCGCTCGTCGGGATGGTGATCACGCTCCTCCTGTCGGTGCACGAACGGACGCGGGAGCTGGGCATGCTCCGCGCGGTAGGCATGACGAGGCGCCAGGTGCGCAGGATGATCCGCCACGAAAGCGTCATCACGTCGCTCATCGGCGCGGCGCTCGGGCTTCCGCTCGGGATCTTCCTCGCCATCCTGATGACGAAGGCACTCTCGCAGTTCGAGGTCAAGATCGCGATTCCCTACGTGCAGCTGATCGTCTTCGCGATCGTGGCGATCATCGTCGGCATCCTCGCGGCGATCCTGCCGGCCCGGCGGGCGGCAAGGCTCAACGTCCTGAACGCGCTCCAGTACGAGTAGGAACACCGTCGGGGCCCGGTTACACGACCGGGCCCCTCTCTAGGCTTGCCGTGTGGAAAAGGGCAGGCTCGAGGCGTTCTCCGACGGCGTCTTCGCGATCGCGATCACGCTGCTCGTCCTCGAGATCGTCGTCCCCCACATCGAGGAGCCCGGCCAGCTCGGCCAGGCAATCCTCGACCTCTGGCCGTCGTACCTCGCTTACGCGACGAGCTTCCTCACGATCGGGATCATGTGGATCAATCACCACACGGTGTTTCGCCAGCTCGGTGAGATCGACCACCGGTTCCTCTTCGTCAATCTCGGGCTCCTGATGTGCATCTCCTTTGTGCCGTTTCCGACGACGCTGCTCGCCGACTACGCCTGGGGCGGGAACGGCGAGGCCGCTGCGCTCACCTACGGCATCACGCTCACGATCACGGCGCTCTTCTTCAACCTGCTCTGGCGCTACGCGGCCTGGAACAACCGCCTGATCAGGCATGACGCCGATCCGCGAGAGGTGGACGGAATCTCGCGCGCCTACCTGCCCGGGCCCTTCATGTACGGAGGCGCCACGCTCGTTGCGCTCGTGAGCCCCGAGGCGAGCGCCGCCCTCTATCTTGCCGTGGCGGTCTTCTACGTCGGCTCGAGCTCGTTCTTCGGCCGCGAAGAAGCGGCTTTCTAGTAGGGCGTCGGCGCGTCGCCGGCGAGCTCGACCGGCCGCTGCGAGCCGCTGAAGGCTCGCACGGTCGCGGCGACCGCCTCGTCGATGTCGTCGGCTGAGATGTCGAGGTGCGTAACCGCGCGGAGCACATTCTTCCGCGCGGCAAACGAGAGTAGAACGCCCTCGGCTCGAAGCCGCGCGACAGCCTCGTCCGCGGTCAAGCCGAGTCGGGCCGCGTCGAGCTGCACGAAATTGGTCTCGACCTGGTCGAGCTCGACGGGCAGGCCGGCTTCCACAAGGCCCTCCGCGAGCCGGCGGGCGTTGGCGTGGTCCTCCGCAAGCCGGTTGACGTGGTGGTCGAGCGCGTAGACGCCCGCGGCCGCCACGACCCCAGCCTGGCGCATCGCGCCTCCGAAGAGGTGCTTGAAGCGTCGCGCCTTCGCCATGCGTTCCCGCGACCCCGCGATGACCGCTCCTAGCGGGCAGCCAAGCCCTTTGGAGAGGCAAAGCGTGACCGTGTCGAACTCGCGCCCGTAGTCCGCCGCCGGAGTCCCACTCGCGACCGCGGCGTTCATGAGCCGAGCGCCGTCGAGATGGACGGAGAGCCCGTGCGCCCGCGCTTCGACGACCACCCCCTGGAGATGCGCGAGCGGCCAGACGCGGCCGCCGCCGCCGTTGTGGGTGTTCTCGATGCAGACGAGCCTGCTCGGCGCCGTGTGCAGGTCGCCCGGCGGGTTGACCGCCTCGCGCACGTCCTCCGCCCTGAAGATGCCGTGCGCGGTCGGCAGCGACTTCATCACGAGCCCCGAATGGACTGCCGGGCCGCCGAGCTCGTAGCGAAAGACGTGCGCCATCTCCTCGGCGAGCACCTCGTCGCCGGGCTCCGTCAGCGTGCGGAGCGCTATCTGGTTCGCCATCGTGGCCGTCGGGAGAAAGACCGACTCCTCGTGTCCGAGCAGCTCCGCCGCGCGCTCCTCGAGCGAGATCACGGTCGGGTCCTCCCGCTTCTGCTCGTCCCCGACCTCGGCATCGGCGATCGCGCGCCGCATCTCGGGCGTGGGCTGGGTCAGCGTGTCGGAGCGCAGGTCGACCACGGGCTCAACGGTAGCTAAGCGAAAAACGTGTCGTCATCCGCGTACGGCGGCGCGCAGCAGCAGAGGAAGCGTGCGCCCTCGGGGCCGGCGATGATCCCGTGCCAGGCGCCCGACGGGATGAGGACCGCGTCGCCGGCGCCGACCGGGCGCGAATCGCCCTCGACCTCCATCTCGCCTCCGCCCTCGAGGAAGACGTAGACCTCCTCCGACCGGGCGTGGTAATGGCGCTGCGTCGACCGATGGGGATCGAGGCTCGCCTCGGCCAGGCTCTGGTTCGCCGCTCCGCCGAGCGCGGAGTCGAGGAGGACCCGGATCGTCGAGCCGTCGAGAGTCGTGAACGCCTCGGCGTCCTCGCGCGAACGGACCTCCATCAGCGGCGCCGCCGGCTGTGCCGCTCGAAGCGCTCCCGCTGCCTGCGCTCCGCGTCCTCGATCTTCCCGAAGGTCCGCCGCAGCCAGCCTCCCTGATCGAGGCGCTGGTCGAGCGCCGCGTTCCGCGCCGCGTGGTCGCGCGAGCGCTCGAGGAGAATCTCGCGGAGGTCCTCCTGCTCCTCGGGCCCGAGCTCCTCGGAGAACTCCGCGATCGCGCCCGCGAAGGCCTCGCCGTCGTGGCGCTCACGGAGGACATTGACGCGGTCGTCGATGTCTTGCCGCGACCAGACGCGCTCGGTCATGCGCCCTTCTGGGCCTCGACGGTCTCGCCCTCGGCCCGCTCGCCCCGAAGGTCCGGGTGCTGGTCGAAGCCGTACTTGACGATCGCTCGTTTCGCCGCCTTGACCTCGTCGAGGCGGCGGACAGGGCGGCGGTGGGGCGCCTCCTTGAGGAGCTCCGGATCGCTCGCCGCCTCCTCGGCGATCTTTTCCATCGCGTTGCAGAAGGCGTCGAGCGTCTCCTTCGGCTCCGTCTCCGTCGGTTCGATCATGAGCGCCTCGGGGACGATCAGGGGGAAGTAGATCGTCGGCGGGTGGAAGCCGTAGTCCATCAGGCGCTTGGCCACGTCGAGCGCGTTCACGCCGTAGTCGCGCTTGAGGTTCCGCGCCGAGAGAACGAACTCGTGCATGCAGAGCCGCTCGAAGGGAAGGTCGTACGTGCCGCTCAGGCGGCTGAGCATGTAGTTGGCGTTCAGGACCGCGACCTCGGACATGCGTCGGAGCTCCGGCCCGTAGGCGCGGATGAAGGCGTACGAGCGGACGAAGACGCCGAACGGCCCCGTGTACCCGCGCACCTTCCCTATCGACTTCGGCCGGTCGTAGTCGAGCCGAAAGTCCTCTCCGTCCCGCATGACGGTCGGAGCCGGCAGAAATGGCTCCAGGATGTCGCGGACCGCGACCGGGCCACCGCCGGGCCCGCCGCCCCCGTGGGGCTGGGAGAAGGTCTTGTGCAGGTTGATGTGGACGATGTCGAAGCCCATGTCTCCTGGCCGCGAGATCCCGCAGACGGCGTTCAGGTTCGCTCCGTCGTAGTAGAGGAGCGCACCGGCGCCGTGGAAGATCTCCGCGACCTCCTCGATGTGCTCGTCGAAGAGCCCGAGGGTCGAGGGGTTGGTCAGCATGAGGCCGGCAGTCTCTTCGTTCACCTTTGCGCGCAGGTCGTCCAGGTCGAGGTTCCCGCGCGCGTCCGTCTCGACCTTCTTCAGCTCGAACCCGGCCATCGTCACGCTCGCGGGGTTCGTCCCGTGCGCCGTGTCGGCGGTGATGACGACCTTGCGCTGCTCCGCCTCGCCGCGGTCGGCGAAGTACGCGCGCATGAGCATGAGCCCCGTCAACTCTCCCTGCGACCCAGCCGCGGGCTGGAGCGAAACCGCGTGCAGGCCGCAGACCTCGGCGAGGATCTCCTGCAGGCGCCACATGAGCTCGAACGCGCCCTGCGCCCCGTCCTCCTCCTGCAGCGGATGGAGGTCGCGGAACCCTGGGAGCGCGACCACCCGCTCGTTGACCCGTGGGTTGTGCTTCATCGTGCAGGAGCCGAGTGGATAGAACCCGGTGTCCACCCCGAAGGTGCGGTCGGCCAAAGCGGTGAAGTGGCGGACGATCTCGGGTTCGGCGAGCTCGGGAAGGCGGGGCGGCTCGCCGCGCCGGAGCTCCTCGGGCACGTCTGTGGGCGGGAGGTCGTAGCTCGGCAGCGTTCCGGCCCTGCGGCCGGCCTGCGACTTCTCGAAGATGAGCTTCACGCCCCGAGCACCTCGGCCAGGCGGTCGATGTCGGCGGGTGAGCGCTTCTCGGTCACACAGACGAGCAGCGCGTCTTCCATCCCCGAGTAGTCGCGCTTGAGCGCGTAGCCGGGATGGACGCCTTGCTCGCGGGCCGTGCGGATCGCTTCCTCGGCGGGACATCCGGCGCGCACTGCAAACTCCTTGAATGTTGTCCGTTCCGGAAACAGCAGAGGAAGGCCGAGGCGATCCTTCGCATACGCCACAAGGCTCATGCAGGTCTCCCCCAGCTCCCGCAGTCCCTGCGGGCCCAGCCATGAGAGGTGCGCCAACCCGGCGAGGGCGAGGAGCGTCTGGTTGGTGGTGATGTTGGAGGTCGCCTTCTCCCGGCGGATGTGCTGCTCCCGGGTCTGCAGGGTGAGGACATAACCGCGTTCACCCGCGGTGTCGGTCGTCTCGCCGACGATGCGCCCCGGCATGCGCCGGATGTAGTCCGAACGCATGGCGATGAACCCGTAGTGCGGCCCGCCGTACGACTGGTAGTTGCCGGCGCCCTGGCCTTCGCCGATCGCAATGGCGCAGCCGTACCGGCCGGGCGCCTCGAGGACTCCGAGCGAGACCGGGTCGACGTGCGCCACGGCGAGCGCCCCGGCGTCGTTCGCGACCGCTGCGAGCTCGGGGGCCGGCTCGAGGCAGCCGAAGAAGTTCGGCTGCTGGAAGATGACGCAGGCGGCCTCTTCGGCCGCCTTGCGGACGTCGTCCGGGTCGGTGATGCCCTCCGTGTGCGGAACCTCGACGACCTCGAGCCCGAAGCCGGGTGCGTACGTCTTCACGACCTGCCGGACCTGTGGGTTCAACGCCTCCGCGAGGACGACCTTCGTCCTGCCGGTCGCGTGCTTGGCGACGTAGCAGGTGTCGGCGGCTACCGTCGTGCCGTCGTACCCCGAGGCGTTGGAGACGTCCATGCCGGTGAGCTCGCAGATCACCGTCTGATACTCGAAGATCGCCTGGAGGACGCCCTGACTCATCTCCGGCTGGTACGGGGTGTACGCCGTCAGGAACTCGCCGCGGGCGAGGATCGCGTCCACGATCGCCGGCACGTAGTGGTCGTAGATCCCTGCGCCGAGGAACGAGAGCTCCCGGCCGGTGTGAGCGTTCCTCCCCGCGAGGTCTTCGAAATGAGCGACGAGCTCCTGCTCGGAGAGCGCCGGCTCGAGGTCGAGCGGCCGGTCGAATCGGACTTCGCCGGGGATGTCCTGGAAGAGCTCGTCGATCGACGAGACCCCGATCGCGGCGAGCATCGCCTCCTGGTCGGAGTCCGTGAGCGAGAGGTAGCGCACGCTACTGCTCTTCGAGAAGCGCCTTGTACGCCGCCACGTCGAGGAGCCCGTCGGCCTCGGCCGGGTCGCTGAGCCGGATCTTGATCAGCCACCCGTCGCCGTACGGGTCGTCGTTCACCTTCTCCGGCTCGTCCACGACCACCTGGTTCACCTCGATGACCTCGCCCGTAAGCGGCGAGATGAGATCGGAGACCGCCTTGACGGACTCGACCTCGCCGTAGCTCTCGTCCGCTGCGACAGAAGCGCCCTGCTCGGGCGCCTCGAAGTGGACGAGCTCGCCGAGTGCGTCCTGCGCGTACCACGTGATGCCAACGACGGCAGCATCGCCGTCGACACGCGCCCAGTCGTGCTCGCGGTGGTACCTGAGGTCTTCCGGATACGACTCGTCGGCAGCCACTTACTCCTCCCGTTTGTAGATCGGCTTCTTCACGATATGAGCAGCGCGGGGCCTTCCGCGGAGATCGACGGTCAACTTCGTCTCGGGGCCGGCACGCGCGGAGTCCACGTAGGCGAGCCCGATGCCCTGGTCGAGCATCGGCGACAGCGTGCCGGACGTGACCGTCCCCCCCTCCTCGATCGGCATGCCCTGCCGGGGGATCCCTTTGTCGTCCATGACGAAGGCGACGAGCTTCTCGGCCGTGCCCTCCTCCTTCTGCCGGCGCAGCACATCGACGCCGGTGAACTCCTTGTCGAGCGCACAGGCCCAGTCGAGGCCGGCTTCGATGGGGGTTCGCTCGGGCGAGATGTCGTTTCCGTGCAGCGGATAGCAGACCTCGAGGCGAAGGGTGTCGCGCGCACCGAGCCCACAGGGGACGATGCCCGCTTCGAGGATCGCGTCCCAGAGCGCGACAGCGTCGTCGGGCACGCAGCCGAGCTCGCAGCCGCGCTCTCCCGTGTAGCCGGTGCCGGCGATGAGACACCGCACGCCGAGCACGTCGCCCTCGCGGAACGTGAATGGTGCGACGTCGACGCCGAGCCGGTACAGCGCTTCGGGCCCCTGGACAGCGAGAAGCGCCCACTCCGCCGAAACGTCCTCTGTTTCTGAGAGGGCCGCGTGATCGGGCTCGACGTTCGAGGCGTTCACGACGAGGAGGTAGTCATCGCCGCCCCGCCGGTAGGCAATCAGGTCGTCGACGATCCCGCCCCGGTCGTTGGTGAGCAGCGTGTACTGTGCGTCGCCGTCTCCCGCCTTGTCGAGGTCGTTGGAGAGGCGCGTCTGCAAGTAGTCGCGGGCGCCATCCCCCGAGATCTGCAGCTGTCCCATGTGCGAGACGTCGAAGACGCCCGCGGACGTCCGCACCGCGCGGTGCTCGCCCACGATGGACGCGTATTGCACCGGCATCTCCCAGCCGGCGAACGAGACGAGGCGCGCGCCGAGAGCGGCGTGGCGCTCGTATAGAGGCGTGCGCCGGAGCGTCTGCACCGGGGCGGATCCTATCGCTAACCGACCGGGCTGAAGCGTGCCGTGAAGTGGCGGAGCACGGGCGCTTCCGAGGTCATCTCGAGGCCGTGGACCGAGCCCGGGTCGGCGACGACCTCGGCAGCCGCGTCTCCGGCCTGCTCGAGCTGCCGCGAGCTGTACACCCGCCGCGGAACGGCGAGCCGGACGAGCTCGAGCGGAGGCACGCGGTTCTCCCCACTCACCGGATCTCGTCCCGCCATGACCGAGCCGATTTCGACGCCGCGCACCGCGCCGGCGAGGTAGAGCGCGCAGGTCAGCGCCTGGGCGGGGAACTGGGCCGCGGAGATCCCCGGCAACATGCGCCCCGCGTTTAGGTAAACGGCGTGCCCACCGACCGGCTTGATGATCGCGGCACCCTTCTCCTCCAAGACCGAGCCGAGGTACGCGACCTGCTCGATGCGATGGCGGAGGTAGTCCTCGCCGAGCACCTCCCTGAGCCCGACCGCGATCGCCTCGAGGTCCCGCCCGGCCAGGCCGCCGTAGGTGGGGAACCCTTCGAAGACGATCCCGCGCGCCTGCAACCGCTTGAAGAAGACCTCGTCCTCGCGGATGGCGACGAAGCCGCCGATGTTCGCGATCGCGTCCTTCTTCGCGCTCATGAGGACGCCGTCCGCCTCGGAGAGCATCTCGCGGGCAATGATGGGAAGCGGCTTGTCCGTGTACCCCTCCTCGCGCTCGCGGATGAACCAGGCGTTCTCGGCGAAGCGCGCGATGTCGAGCACGAGCTTCTTCGAATGCTCCCGCGCGAGCCGGGCGACCTCGCGGATGTTGGCCATGGAGACCGGCTGGCCGCCGCCCGTATTGTTCGTCAGCGTCAGCATCACGATCGAGACGCGCTCGCCGCCCGCGCCGGCGAGGAGCTCGGCAAGCCCGTCGGTGTCCATGTCGCCCTTGAACGGGACGTCGAGGTCGGGGTCGAGGGCGTCTGCGACCGGTAGGTCGAGCGCGATGCCCTCCCTGACCTCGATGTGCGCGCGCGTCGTGTCGAAATGCGCGTTCGACGGGACGATCTCGCCGGGGTCGATCACCGCTCCGAAGAAGACGCTCTCGGCGCCTCGCCCCTGATGCGCGGGGACGACGAGCGGAAACCCGAGGACGTCGTTCACCGCCTCGCGGAAGCGGTCGAAGCTCCGCGAGCCGGCGTAGGACTCGTCCCCCTGGATGAGCGCCGCCCATTGCGCCTGGCTCATGGCGCCCGTTCCCGAGTCGGTCAGGAGGTCGAGCTCGACGTCCGCCGCGGCGAGCTGGAAGACGTTCCACCCCGCGGCGTCGAGCGCGCGCTCACGCTCGGCGCGCGTGGTCGAGCGAATGGGCTCGACCATCTTGATTCGAAACGGTTCGCGCGGCGGTCGCATCGACCGCCGAGCGTATGGCAGTTACTACCGGCGGCGCAGGAACGACGGCACTTCGAGCACGTCCGCCGGGACGTCGAAGCCGTCGCTCACGGGCTCCCGCTCGCGGTCGAGCTCGACATCCTCACGCTCGCGCCGGTCACGGCGAAGCGCCCGGTCGAAACCCGTCGCGATCACGGTGACGCGCACCTTCCCGTGCATGTTCTCGTCGATCACGGCGCCGAAGATGACGTTCGCGTTCAGGTCGGCAGCGCCCGTTACGACCTCGGCGGCCTCGTTCACTTCGAAGAGGCCGAGATCGGACCCGCCCGTGATGTTGAGCAGGATGCCGGTAGCACCCTCCACCGAGGCCTCGAGGAGCGGCGACGACACGGCCGCGCGCGCAGCTTCGGCAGCACGGTTCTCGCCTTCGGCTTCGCCGATGCCCATGAGGGCCGAGCCGGCGTCGGTCATGATCGTCCGCACGTCGGCGAAGTCGAGGTTGACGAGCCCGGGCACCGTGATGAGGTCGGTGATGCCCTGCACGCCCTGGCGGAGGACCTCGTCGGCCATCCCGAACGCCTGGACGACCGACGTCTTTTTCTCGACGACCTGTAGCAACCGGTCGTTCGGGATGATGATCAGCGTGTCGACCTTCTCGCGGAGCTTGGCGATTCCGTTCTGAGCCTGCTCGGCCCGCTTGCGGCCCTCGAAGTTGAACGGACGCGTGACGACTCCGACGGTCAGCGCCTTCAGATCCTCGTGAGCGATCTCCGCGATGATCGGCGCGGCGCCCGTTCCGGTGCCGCCGCCCTCGCCCGCGGTGATGAAGACCATGTCCGCGCCCTTCAGCGCTTCCTTGATCTCGTCCTTCGACTCGAGCGCAGCTTCCTCGCCGACCTGAGGATCGGCGCCGGCCCCGAGACCGCGTGTGCGGTGGGTGCCGATGTGGAGCTTCTGCTCGGCCTCCGACATGAGCAGCGCCTGCGCGTCGGTGTTCACGGCGACGAACTCGCACCCCCGCAAGCCTGCCTCGATCATCCTGTTCACGGCGTTCGTTCCGCCGCCGCCGGCACCGACGACCTTGATGACGGCGAGATAGCTCCCGGACTGGTCTCTCACCTTTGGTTCCTCTCCTCGTTCCTAAAGCTCATCTTGAGCGTGCGCCTGAGAGTACGTCCGCTTTCGAGGTATGTCAAACCGGTATTTGCAGGGATGAAGCCGATGAACCCTAACCCTCAACCTGAGGGTAGAGGGTTGGTGGAAGCGACGGGTCGATCGGGGAGCGCGACGTCAAGGTACGTGAGAGCGGCGCGCTCCTCGTAACCGAGCTTGCGTAAGACCAGTGCCGCGACGCGCAATTTCGTCCTCTCGCCGACGGGCTCGCCCAGGAGCAGCAAAGGACGCCTCCCTCCCTCGCCGGCGAGCACCAAGGTCAGCTCGCCGTCTTCGAGGCGCGCCGAGTGGACCGGGAGCGGCATGCGCCTCGGTGCCTCCGAAAGTGCCGCGAGGATGGTCTTCGTCCCCTCGTCGGCGACGAACTGACCGGGAACGAGCGGAGCGACGGGGACGTAGCGGATCCGGGGCAGGTCGGGCGCCTCGGCGGCGCTCGTCCCGCCGATGACGCGTCCGCGCACGGAGACGATCCATAGGTTCGAAGCCTGGTTTACGACCGCCACCGGCTTCTCGGGCACGACCACGAGGCGCAGCGCGTGCGGGAACGCGCGGTCGTAGGTGACCGACTGCACCGACGGGAGCGCCTCGAGGCGTCGGACGACCCCGTCGCCGTCGAGTGAGACGAGGCTTGTTCCGCGCGTTTCCTCCAGGGACTGCAGGATCTCCTGGCGCACGCTTGCGGGCGCGCCTTCGACCTCGACCGTTCGAAGCGCGAACACCGGAGTCTCTCTGGCTCCGAGGTAGAGGAGCCCGAGCGCCGCGACGAGGCAGGCGCCGATCAGCGCCGCACGGCGCCACCGCCCGCTGAGCGCGGGAACGCTGCGTGGGCGCGCGAGTGCAAGAGCCGCTTGCCGGGCCATACCCGACAGTTCGGCGCCACGGCGTGCCGTCCTACCCGACTGGCGGGATCTCGATCGCGCCGAGGAGTTGCACCTCGGGCTCGAGCGTGACGCCGTACTGCTCGCGCGCCCGCCGCCGCGCTTCCGAGATCAGCGCCACCGCGTCCGCAGACATGGCCTCACCCGCGTTCTCGATGAAGTTCGCGTGCTTGGGCGAGACCTGCGCGCCGCCGATGCGGAACCCGCGCAGGCCACACGCCTCGAGCATCCGCCCCGCGGTCAGGTCGTGCTCCGGATTCTTGAACACGCTGCCGAAGGTGCGTCTGTTCGTGGGCTGCGCGTGCTTGCGCTGCTTCTGCATCCCGGCGACGATCTCCTTGATCTCCGCTTCTGGCCTCGTCATCCCCTGGAACTCGGCTGCCACGACGACCTGGCCCGGCTCGAGCGCCGAGCGGCGGTAGTTGAGGCCGAGCTCGTCGGGGGAGCGCCAGTCTGCGCCGTCGGCGTCCGCCACCTGCGCGCGCACGAGGATCGAAGCGATGTCCCCGCCGTAGGCGCCGGCGTTCATCTTCACGCCCCCGCCCACGGTGCCCGGGATGGCGCACACGAACTCGATGCCCCCCAGATCCGCCGCGCGGGCGCGGTGAAGGCAGACGGCAAGAGGCGCGCCGCCGCCGGCGAACAGGCGGCCGTTCTCGACGTGCGCTGACGCAAGCTCGCCGCCGAGCTTCACGACCAGGCCCGGATAGCCCTCGTCGGCGGCGAGCAGGTTCGATCCGAGCCCGACCGCGGCCACCGGAAGCTCCTCCTCGCGCGCCCAGGCGAGCATCTCAACGAGCTCGTCCGCGGTGCCGGGGTTGCCGAGCCTGTGGGCGGCCCCGCCGGTGCCGAGGGTCGTGTACTTCGAAAGCGGCACGCCCTCGTGAAAATTCATCGCAGTTGCTCCTCGATCAGCGAAAGCGCGGAGTCGACGTTGCCCGCGCCGATCGTGAGCACGAGGTCCCCCGGCCGCGCGAGCGAGGCGACGAGCACGGCGGCGTCGCGAAGCTCCGGAGCCCAGCCGACGCGCATGCCCGGCCGAGCCTCCGAGAGCCGGTCGACGACGAGCTTGCCGCTCACTCCGGAAATAGGCTCCTCACGGGCCGGATAGATTTCGGCGACGCACGCGATGTCCGCGCGCGCGAGCCCTTCGGCCAGCTCGTCGGCGAGGTGGAGCGTGCGCGAGTAGAGATGCGGCTGGAAGAGCACGAGCACACGGCCGCCGTCCACGAGCGCCTGCGCCGTCTGGAGGGTCGCAGCGATTTCCGTGGGATGGTGGCCGTAATCGTCGTACAGCCGGACGCCGTTCACCTCGGCGACGAACTCGAAGCGGCGGTGCGCGCCGGTGAACTCGGCGAGCGCGAGCTCCGCGTCGGCGCGAGGCACATCCACCGCGTCGAGGGCGGCGACCGCACAGGCGGCGTTCACGCGGTTGTGCTCGCCTGGCACGGCCAGCTCGAAGTCAACGGGGTCGAGATCTCGGCCCCAGATCACCGTCTCGATCCCGCCTGCCCAGGCCTCGAAGGCCTCCGCGAGCTCGGCGTCCGAGCCGAACGTCGTGTGGTGGTCGAGCTCGACGTTCGTCACGACAGCGACCGTCGCGGGCAGAGCGAAGACGCTTCTGTCCGACTCGTCTCCCTCGGCGACGAGCCAGCCGCTCCCGGCCCTGGCATGGCCGCCGAGCTGCGGGATCTCCCCGCCGATGAGAAACGACGGGTCGCGGCCAAGTCGGTCGAGGACGAAGGCGATCATCGCGGTGGTCGTCGTCTTCCCGTGTGCACCGGCCACGACGATGGAGTCCGCGAGGCCGACGAGTTCGCGGAGAAGCTCGGCACGGGGCGCTCCCTCAACCCGCCCAGCGAAGGCGGTCGAGACAAATGCCTCCGCGTCTGCCGGAGCCTCGGGTGGGCCGTCGGAGATCTCCACGGGGATTCCTGCGGCGCGCACGCCCTCGAGGTACGGGGTCTCGCGCCGGTCCCAGCCGCTCACGTCCGCACCCCACGCCTTGGCGAGGATCCCGTAGCCGCTCATCCCGGCGCCCCCGATTCCCGCCAGCCAGATCTTCCGGCCGCTAAGAGGCAAGGCGCAGGAGCTCCTTTGCGATGTCGTCGGCGGCGTTCGGACGCGCGAGGGACTTCATCCCCTCCCCCATCTTCTGGAGCCGCGCTGGGTCGGCAAGCAGCTCGTCGACCTGCGGCCTGAGCTCGAGCTCGAGCTCGGGCTCGGGAACGACCACGGCGCCTCCACCGCGCTCGAAGTAGCGAGCGTTTTCGGTCTGGTGGTCGGCAGTCGCGTGGGGATACGGGACGAGCAGCGCCGGCCGGCCGGCGGCGGCGATCTCCCACACGGAGCCACCCGCGCGGGCCACGACGAGGTCGGCTGCGGCGAGCGCCGCGCCGAAGTCGTCCGTGAACGGAAGCAGGCGATAGTCGTGACGCGCGACCCGCTCGGCGAGCGCCGGGTAGTCGCGCTCGCCGGCCAGATGCAAAACGGCCGGCCCGGAGTTGCCGAATGCCTCGAGCGCAGCCTCGTTCAGCCGCTGTGCACCCTGACTTCCGCCGAAGACGAGCACGACCGGCCCCTCCTCCGGGAGCTCGAAGCGGCGGCGGGCTTCGTGCGCGTCGCCCGGCTGCGAGCGCGCCGGGATCGGCCGGCCGACCACCTGGTATTTCGGCGGTTCGAGGCCCTCAACGGGATAGGCGAGGAACACTTCCCTTGCGAACGGCCCCGCCAGGCGGTTGGCCAGCCCGAGGTGGGCGTCCGCCTCGGAAAGCGCCGCGGGGATCCGCATGCCTCCGGCGGCGAGCACCATCGGCCCGGCGACATAGCCGCCTCCGCCGAGAACGATGTCGGGACGGCGCCTGCGCAAGATCCGGACACAGACGGGAACCGCCGCGGCCGCGCGGCCGAGGGCCTTCGCCAGGCGCACGCTCACCTCCCGCGGAAAGCCCTCGACGCCGAAGACGTCGAGGTCGTAGCCCGCGTCGCGGACGAGGCGCGAGTGGGAGTTCGACGCGAAGGTGACCTCCGCGCCGAGCGTCCTAAGCGACTCGGCGACGGCGAGTGCCGGAAGCACGTGTCCGGCGGTTCCGCCGGCCGCGATCAGGCACTTCGGTTTCCCGGACGACGGCATGGTTCGACGCGA
>JBKPPF010000004.1:0-8707 GCA_046733475.1 Actinomycetota bacterium | reverse complement strand
GGGCCTTCTGGACTTTGCCCGCCTTGAGACACCGGGCGCAGACGTAGGTCCGGCGCGGAACCCCGTTCACGAGAATGCGGACGCGCTGGAGGTTCGGGTTGAACCGCCGCTTCGTGGCCACCATCGAGTGGCTTCTGTTGTTTCCGAACGCGGGACCTTTCCCGCAGACTGCGCAGACCTTCGACATCGGACGGCCAGTATAGCCAGCGCTTATGGGGTGGCCGCCGGCCGAAGGCGCGTGAGGAGATCGGCCATCTCGAGTGCCGAGAGGGCGGCCTCCGCCCCCTTGTTTCCCTGCGGCCCGCCCGCGCGCTCCTCCGCCTGTCTACGAGTGTCGCACGTGAGGAGGCCGAAGGAGACGGGAACGCCCGTCTCGAGCCCGGCGAGCTGGAGACCGCTTGCCGCCTCGCCCGCCACGTACTCGAAGTGAGGCGTGTCGCCCCGGATGACACAGCCGAGGGCGACGATGCAGGCGTAGCGGCGGGTCTTCGCGAGCGCCATGGCGCCGAGCGGAAGCTCGAAGGCGCCGGGCACCGGCATGACGTCGATCCGCTCGCGCGGCACGCCCGCCTCGGTGAGTGTCTCCAGCGCGCCCTCGAGAAGGCGCGTCGTGATGTCGCCGTTGAAACGGCTGACGACGACGCCGATCCCCCGCCGTGCGCCGTTTGGCGAACCGGTCACGACTCCCACCCCGTCGGGGATGCGAAGCTCGCCCGGCGCATGCTGAATCTCAGCCATCCGATTCCTCGAAGCGCAGATCCTGGTGATGGAGCTGGTGGCCGAGCTTCTCGCGCTTCGTCTCCAGATAGCGGCGGTTTTCGGCGTTCGGCGAGACCTCGATCGGCACCTGCTCGACCACGGTGAGCCCGAAGCCCTCGATCCCGGTCATCTTCTTGGGGTTGTTCGTGAGGATGCGGATGGTCGTCAGGCCAAGGTCGGCCAGGATCTGGCTGCCGATGCCGTATTCGCGCAGGTCCGCGGCGAATCCGAGCTCGAGGTTGGCCTCGACGGTGTCGAGCCCGACCTCCTGCAGCTCGTAGGCCTTCAGCTTGTTGAGGAGCCCGATGCCCCTCCCCTCCTGCGCCATGTAGAGGAGGACGCCGCACGGCTCGGCTGAGATGCGCTCGAGCGCGAGCTCGAGCTGCTCGCCGCAGTCGCAGCGGAGCGAATGGAAGACATCGCCGGTCAGGCACTCGGAGTGAACCCGGACGAGCACGTCCTCCTCGCCTTCGACGTCGCCTTTCACGAGCGCGACGTGGTGCTTGCCCGTGAGGGTCTCGCGGAAGGCGACGGCGGTGAAGTCTCCGTACGCCGTCGGGAGCCGCACCGAGGTCATCCGCTCGACGAGCTTCTCCGTCTGACGGCGGTACTCGATCAGATCCTCGACCGTGATCATCTTGATCCCGTGCTGCTCGCAGTAAGGGATCAGATCTGGGACGCGGGCCATCGTCCCGTCCTCGCGCATGATCTCGCAGACGACTCCGGCCGGGTTGAGGCCGGCGAGGCGGGCGAGGTCGACGGCGGCCTCTGTCTGGCCGGCGCGCTGGAGGACTCCTCCGCGCCGCGCGCGCAACGGGAAGATGTGCCCGGGCTGGACGAGGTCGGCGGGCCCTTTGCTCGAGTCGATGGCGACCTGGATCGTGCGCGCCCGATCGGGCGCCGAGATGCCCGTGGTGACTCCCTCGCGCGCCTCGATGGAGATCGTGAACGCCGTGCCGAACGGCGTCTCGTTGCGGTCCGTCATCTGCCGCAGGTCGAGCTCCTCGCACCGCTCCTCGGTGAGACAGAGGCAGACGAGGCCGCGCCCGTGCGTCGCCATGAAGTTGATCGCGTCCGGTGTGGCGAACTGGGCCGCGATCGTGAGGTCGCCCTCGTTCTCGCGATCGGCTGCATCCACGACCACGACGAACTTCCCCTCGCGGATGTCCTCGAGGGCCGATTCGATGGTTGCGAACGGCGTGGTCTCGACCTTCACGACTGAATCGTAACCGGCTCCCAGACCAGTTCGGCCACCTGGAGGTGGATGTCGTTGCGGCGGGCCTCGCCGGCGAGGACGCAGATCGAGTCGTTCAGCCGCGCGTAGCGCGCGGAGCCGGTGTTGTGGACGATGGTTCCCGTCACCTCCCGCCCGTATTTGCTCTTGCGGGCGAGCCCCTGGAGATGGAAGGTCAGGAGCGCGCCATCGTCCGTCTCGATGACACCGTGAAAGTCGGGCACGTAGATGTCGTCGCTTCGCAGCCGCGCGTGGTTGAGCCCGCGGAACCGGCCGGTCACCTGTCCCTCGACGCGCCCTTCCCCGAAGAAAAGCCCGACCGTGTCCGGCCCGCGCGAGAGGTAGTGCTCCGGGTAGGCGAAGCTGATGCGGTAGAGCGGCTCGAGCCTCACCGCGCAGCAAGCCTTTCGACGTACTTCGCGACGACGTCCACCTCGAGATTCACCTCGTCGCCTTCGGCCATGCTTCCGAGTGTGGTCACTTCGCGCGTGTGCGGGATGAGCGCCACCGTGAACGAGCTCTCGCCGATCCCGGCGATCGTCAGGCTCACTCCCTCGACCGCAATCGAGCCCTTCTCGACGCAGTAGCGAAGGACGTCCTGGGTCGCTTCGACCTCGATCCCGTCGTCGTCGACTCGGCGGATCCGGCCAATTCCGTCGACATGCCCTTGGACGATGTGCCCGCCGAGCGGATCGCCCGCTCGAAGCGCGGGCTCGACGTTGACGCCGCCGCCGGTCTCGAGACGGCCGAGGGTGGATCGGCGAAGCGTCTCCGGCACCGCGTCGAACGCCACCGTTTCGTTCGCGACCTCGACCGCGGTCAGGCAAACCCCCGCGAGCGAGACCGAGTCTCCGACGGCAGCGGCGGCTGCGGTCTCCGGCGCGTGGACGACGAGGCGAACGGATTCGCCGCGTTCCTCGACGGCCTCGACGCGACCAACCTCGCGCACGATCCCGGTGAACACGGCCTGAACTCTAGGGCTCGCGGATGTATCCGGTCAGGAGGAGATCGTCTCCGACCCGCTCCGCCTCGAGCCCGGCGAGGGAGAACGACGCGTCCAGCTCGCCCACCCAGCGCGGGCCCGAACCAGCGAGCGTCGAAGCGACGAAGAGAAGCAGCTTGTCGACGAGCCCCTCCCGAAGGAACGAGCTTGCAAGGGTCGGACCTCCTTCGAGAAGAAGTGACTGCACGCCTTCGGCGGCCAGACGCTTCAGCGTTTCGTCCAGCGGGCCCGACGCGACCTCGAGCTCCGATCCTTCGGGGAGAGGCCCCGTTCCGAACGCGAGCCTGCGTGGCTGGCGCTCGGCCTCCACGCTGCGGGCGTCGAGCCGAGGTGCGTCCGCGCGCACGGTGCCCATGCCGACCGCGACGGCATCCGAGGCGGCCCGGAGCTCGTGCACGCGGCGGCGGCTCTCCTCCCCGGTCACCCAGCGGGACCCGGAGACGACGATCCGCCCGTCGAGCGTGAGGGCCGCTTTGTAGGTGACGAACGGGCGGCCGGCGGCGATCCAGGTCCGCCAGGCCTCGTTCTGTCGCCGCGCGTGCCGGGCGAGCTCGCCGCCCAAGAGCTCGACCTCCACCCCCGCCTGGCGCAGGCGGGCGAAGCCCTGGCCGTTGGTCTTCGGATTGGGGTCCGGCGCGCCGACGACGACACGGCTGATTCCAGCGGCGGCGATCGCGTCCACGCA
The DNA here is from genome assembly GCA_046733475.1 of Actinomycetota bacterium. Lineage (GTDB taxonomy): Bacteria > Actinomycetota > Thermoleophilia > Gaiellales > Gaiellaceae > DATEOR01. The sequence goes on along the minus strand of JBKPPF010000004.1, from coordinate 5,026 downwards.
GGGAGGCGTGCGCCCGTAGTGGGCGCAGGGCTCGAGCGTGACGTAGAGCGTTGCGTCGCGCGTCCGTTCTCCCGCTGCCTCGAGCGCGACCAGCTCGGCGTGCGGGCCTCCCGCCCGCTCGTGCCAGCCCTCGCCTACGACCTCGTCGCCGGCGACCACGACGGCTCCGACGACGGGATTCGGGCGCGTCGTGCCGCGTCCGCGCTCCGCCAGTTCGAGTGCCCGCTCAAACGGATTCGGCAAAGGCCTTCACGAGCTGCCGGTAGGCGCGCGGATAGTCCTCCCGGCCGAAGATCGCGCTGCCCGCGACGGCAGCCTGCGCGCCGGCGCGCCCGATGTCGGCGATGTTCGCCTCACCGACGCCGCCGTCCACCTGCACGACGAGATTCTGATGCAGCTGACTCCGGAGGGACGTGATGCGCTCGAGGCTCTCCGGCATGAACTCCTGCCCCGAATAGCCGGGATGAATGCTCATGCAGAGGACGAGATCGGCGCCGATCGAGGCTCCGACGGCATCCTCGACTCTCGTCTCCGGATTGAATGCGACACCGACGCCGAGTCCAAGATCGCGCGCGAGCTTGATCGCCTTCCAGGGCTCCTCGCATGCCTCGACATGGAACGTGACGCTGTCGCCGCCCGCCTTCTTGATCATCTCGAAGTGGTGCTCGGGGTTGCTGACCATGAGGTGGCAGTCGACGACGCCCTCGAACTTGTGGATCAGCGGCGAAATCGACTGGAGGACGATCGGGCCGATGGTCACCGGTTCGACGAAGTGGCCGTCGCCGACGTCAAAGTGGAACACGCGGGCGCCCGCGCCGATGAGATGGTCGATCTGCTCGCCGAGCCGGAGGAAGTCGCCAGCGTAGAGCGAGGGCTCTATCTCGATCTCGCGCACCCAACGTTTCCAGGACATGGGGAAATCCTACGGACGCCGCAGGCGGGCGATGAAGAACCCCGACGTCGCGTGCACGTGCGGCAGGGTGAGCAGGAACTCGGGGCGCCGTGGATGGCGGAACTCCGAGAACTCGGCGCCGAGGTCGTCGACCGGTAGCTGAAGGGAGTCGATCACGTCCTCGTTCTCGGCCCGGGTCATTGTGCAGACGGAATACGTGATCGAGCCTCCCGGCCGCGTGCGCTCGGCCGCGACCCGCATCAGATCGAGCTGGAGCTCGGGGAGCGGGCGGGCGCGCCAGCGCAAATCGGGGCGGGAGTTGAGGACGCCGAGGCCGGAGCAGGGCGCGTCCACCAGGACGCGGTCGAAACCGTCGAGCTCGGCGGGGAGCTCCAGTGCGTCGGCGTTCACGATGGTGAGCGCGGCTCCGAGCCGAGTTGCGTTCTCCTCGAGCTCGCGTGCGCGGCCCGGGTGCTTCTCGACGGCGACGACCTCGGCTCCCACCGCCGCCAGCTGCGTTGCCTTCCCGCCGGGAGCGGCGCAGAGGTCGAGCACGCGCTCTCCAGGCTGGGCGCCGACCGCGTTCCCGGCGAGCTGCGAGCCGCGGCTCTGCGGCCATGGCTCTTTGAGGCCTCCCGTCGGCTCGCGCAGGGCGCGCTCGGGCGGCTCGTTCTGCGCGCGCATCAGGGCGAGCGCGTCCTCGCCGCCCCATTCCCACCACCACGTCTCGGCGATCCAGTCGGGATACGAGTGCTTGAGCGCCGCCTCCCGCGGCGTCGACTCGGGGAGCCCCGCCAGGAGCTCGCCGATTCCCTCCCCCAGCCTCCGCATGACGGCGTTCGTGAACGCTACGGCGCGCTCGAGTCCCGCGGCGCGGACGAGTTCGACGCTCTCGTTCGCGGCCGCGTGAGGCGGGACCGAGTCGAGGTAGCCGAGCTGGTAGGCGCCAAGGCGCAGCGCGGCACGCACAGCAGGGTCCAGCTTCCGCACGGGCCGGCGGCCGAGCGTCTCGATCGCATGGTCGAGGGAACGCACACGCTGCACCGTTCCGTAGGCGACCTGCATCGCGAAGGCCCGGTCACGCTCGTCGAGGCTCTCCGCGAGGGAGCGGAATGCTCGATCCGCGTAGGCGTCCTCCTCGAACACCCGCCGGACGACCTCGTTTGCGACACCCCGCGCAGTCAGCGTCAGCGTCTGCCGCGTAGGTATTCCTCCGCGCTCATGCGCTTGCCGCCTTCCCGCTGCACGTCGAGGAGCTCGAGCCCGTCTGCGACGAGGAGAGAGTCCTCGCGGGCGGGCCGTGCCTTCCAGACGAGCAGGCGCCGCCCGTCGACGAGCCCCCGGGCGCCGATGTGCGGCGACAGCGCGCGGATCTGATTGAGGAGCTCTTCGGTGGTCTTCGTCCAGTCGAGCTCGCGGTCTGCAGCAGTCAGCTTGTCGGCGTACGTGGCTCCGTCGGGCTGCGGGACGAAGGTCGGCTCCGCGAAGACTTCCCCGAGCAGGTCGACGGCGAGTGCCGCGGCCCTCTCGATCACCACCGCGGTGTCGTCCTCCGGCCCGATCGGGAACCGGCGCTGCGCGGCAATCGGCCCCGCGTCGAGGTCGGGGGTGGTCTTGTGGATCGTGACGCCGGTCTCGCGGTCGCCGGCCATGATCGCGCGCTCGACGGGAGCGGCTCCGCGCCAGCGCGGAAGAAGCGACGGATGAACGTTGAGCCAGAGGCGCTCGCCGAGGAGCTTCTCCGGAATGAGCACTCCGTAGCCGGCGACGACCACCACGCGTGCCTCGCCGGGAAAGGCACCGAGCTTCTCCGGCTGCTGCACGGGGATCTCGAGGCGCTTCGCGACCTCTTTCGCCGGCGGCGCAGCCTTCTTTCGCCCTCTGCCCTGGGGCTTGTCCGGGCGTGTGAGGAGGAACTCGATGTCGTAGCCCCGGTTGGCCATCCCTTCGAGCACGGCCGCACCGAACGGCGCGGTGGCCGCAACGGCGATCTGCATAGGACCTACGTCGGTCCGAGGACAGGTTGTGGCCGGAGCTTGGCCAGGGCTTCTCGCCGCTGCTCGGGTGACGTCCGGTCGATGATGAGGACTCCGTCGAGGTGGTCGAGCTCGTGCTGGATCACGCGCGCCTCGAGGCCCTCGGCCTCGATCCTGAGCTCTTCGCCTTCTGGCGACGTCGCCTCGACGACGATGGTGGTCGGGCGCTCGACCTGGACGATCACGGTCGCAGCGCCGAGCGACAGGCAGCCCTCGTCGTCGGCGACCGGCTCGCCGCCGGTCTCGACCACTCGCGGGTTGACGAGGGCCATGAACGGCTCCTCCTCGCCCGCCTGGTAGACCAGGACGCGCCGCAGGATCCCGAGCTGAGGAGCCGCGAGGCCGACCCCGCGCGCCTCCGACATCAGCCCTTTCATGCGCTCGACGAGGCCGGTGACGGAGTCGTCGATCTCCTCGACGTCGTTGGCCTTCATGCGCAGGACGGGGTCGGGATACTGGCGCACCTGGGCCAGAGCAAGGCGACGCCGAGCTTCACGCTCGGCGTCGAGCTCTTCATTTCGGACTTGACCCTCTACTTCGCCCATTTCCGGGGCAATTCTAACGAGGGCGAACCGCTGTTCTATATGCGGTTTGTCGCAGTCCGCGGACCGACCATCCGCGACCAGAGGGCGACGAGAACGACCGCCACGATGACCGCGAGGACGAAGCCGAGAATGCCTCCGCCGACGAGCCAGCCGACAAGAAGCGCGGATGCGATACCGATTGCGATCGTCATGAGGATCCCCATCGAGTCAACGCCCGGGTGGAAAAGGCGCCCGAGCGCGCCGACGATGAGCCCCACGATGATCAGACCGATGATTTCTCCTAGTCCCATGCGGCCTTGATTCCCCGCGAATGCACGAGGGAAACTGAGCGCCCGCCGCGCGGCGAATTTTAGGACACTTGTCGCCATGAGCTCGGAGATCCGGTACGTCAGGAATAGCGGCGTCGCGATCGCCTACCAGGTCGTGGGCGATGCCCCGACCGACCTGGTTTTCGTGCCTGATTTCACGTCCAACCTCGTCTATGGCTGGGAGCATCCGTACTGGCGCGAGTTCTACGAGCGGCTCGCGCGCTCGTTCAGGCTCATCCTCTACGACAAGCGCGGGACGGGCATCTCCGACCAAGGCGGGCAGTTCCCCACGCTGGAAACGCGAATGGACGACCTGCGCGCGGTACTCGAGGCCGCGAAATCGTCGAGCGCGGTCGTGCTTGGCTCGCACGACGGCTGTTGCATGGCTTCCCTGTACGCGGCCACCTACCCCGAGCGGACGCGGGCTCTCGTCCTCTTCCAACCATGGACGCACACCGAGAGAACCGACGAACAGCTCGCCGAGCTCGCCGACCTTCGCGAGCGCTGGGGGACTGCCGAGTACTTGGACGCGCTCTGCGCCACGATCTGCCCCACTCTCTACGCAACTGAGGCAGGACGCGAGTGGTTCGCCAACGAAGCTCGCGTGGGCGCGAGCCCGGCCGTCGCCTACGCGCTCAACCTCGCCGCCGACCAGACGGATCTCCGCGAGATCCTGCCGGCGATCCGAGCGCCGACACTCATCCTCCATCGCGGCGCCCGAGGAGAGGATGAAAGCCGTGACGTCATCTCTCGGATTCCTGGTGCCAGCTCGACAGGGCTTCCGGGCGAGGATTGGTGGGGGATGTTCCTTTCGCCCGAACTCGTGGACGAGGTGGAGCGCTTCGTCGCCGGGCAGGCGCCTCCAGAGGTGCCGGAAACGGTGCTCGCTACCCTGCTCTTCACGGACATCGTCGGGTCGACGATCAGGGCGGCCGAGATCGGCGACCAGCGCTGGCGAGAGCTGCTCGAAAACCACCATGCCCTCGTGCGTCGCGAGCTCGCGCGCTTCCACGGGCAGGAGCGGGATACGGCCGGGGACGGCTTCTTCGCCACGTTCGACGGCCCGGCCCGCGCGATCCGGTGTGCTCAGGTGCTCACGCAGGCCGTCCGCGAGCTCGGTCTCGATATTCGCGCAGGTGTGCACACCGGGGAGTGCGAGCTCCACGACGGCAAAGTCGCGGGCATCGCGGTCTCGATCGGCGCCCGGGTCACGGCGGAGGCCCAGGCCGGCGAGGTATTGGTCTC
>JBKPPF010000003.1:0-47148 GCA_046733475.1 Actinomycetota bacterium | reverse complement strand
GGCGGCCCCCCCCGTCGGCGGCCTGCGCCCCCCGCCCCCCGCCCCCCCCCCCGCTTCTCTGCTCGCTCGGCCACCCGTGCTAGGTCTTGACCGGCTCTCTGTCGTGGATGGTGCTGACGATGAGGACGGGCCGCCGAGACTCGCTCAGGACACCCTGAGAAACGCTTCCCAGCAATGCGGAGGAGATTGGCCCTCGTCCCCGCGAGCCGATCACGATCACATCGGCCTGCATCGAATCGGCCGCCGCGACGATCTCGTCGACGGTGTCGCCGGACACGCGCTCCTGCGCATGCACGACGCCGGCGGCTTCGGCGGCTTCGGCTGCCTCGCGCAGGGCGACCTCCGTCTCGTCCATGGCGACCTCGTGAGGCTTCGGGAGCACAGGCCCCAACCGGCCGGCGACGATGTAGTCGTCGGGCGGAAGTACATGGATGAACGTGACCCGGGCATCCTGCTCCGCCGCCAGTTCGACGCCGACGCCGACCGCCTGATTCGCGCTCGCCGAGCCGTCTGTCGCGATCAAAATCTTCTTCATCATTTCCTCCTTTCGAAACTCAGACTAGGCTCGGTGGATCGACGAGCCATCCGCGGATCCGCCGTTTTGGCATGCGGGTTGGTACGGATAGGGTTGCGGGGTGACCGATCGGATCCGCAGCCTCTTGGACGCGGGGATCGCGCTCACGTCGGAGCTCTCACTCGACGCCCTGTTGCAGAACCTGACGGAGACCGCTGCGGAGCTCACGGGGGCACGCTACGCGGCGCTCGGAGTGATCGACTCCAGTCGGAGGGAGCTGGAGCGATTTGTGACGACGGGCATGGACGCGGAGACGATCGCTCGAATCGGCGACCTGCCGCGAGGGCGGGGGATACTGGGCGTCCTCATTCGCGACGCGCAGCCACTGCGGCTTCACGACATCTCGGAGGACCCGCGCTCGGTCGGGTTCCCACCCCACCATCCGCCGATGCACACCTTCCTGGGTGTCCCCATCATTCTCCGCGGAGTCGCGTACGGGAACCTCTATCTCGCGGAGAAGGAAGAGGGTGGCGACTTCACGACGGAGGACGAGGAGCTCGTGAGTCTCCTCGCATCCCAGGCGGCGGTGGCGATCGAGAACGCACGCCTGTTCGAGTCGGCGAAGCGGTGGTCGGATCGGCTCGAGTCCCTCATCGAAGTTGGCAATGCACTCGCGACAGAGCTCGATCTGTCGCGGATGCTCGAGCTCGTGGGGAGGCGGCTCCGCGAGATCCTCCACGCACGATTCGTGCTCGTCCTGCTCGAGAGCGAAGGTGAGCTGCACGTCGAAGCCGCAATCGGCGACGTGGATGAATCGATCCGGAGCTCGACCATTTCGCTTGTGTGGACGAAAGCGGGCCGTGTCCTCCAGCGCGGCCGGAGCGAGCGTGTCGACTCGGTGATCGAGGATCCCGAGTCGGACGTCGAGCTGACACGTGCTCTCGGGATGCTCACAGCCTTGTACGTCCCGATGCGGCTTCGAAGCGAAACAATCGGTCTGATCCTCGTCGGCGACAAGCTGGTCCCCGACCGCCGTTTCTCGAGCGAGGACCTGCGGCTCGCCGAGGCGTTCTCGTCACGCGCGTCCGTAGCGGTCGATCAGGCCAGGCGGATCCAGCGCGACGCGCTCCGGCGCGTTGTCCGGGCCCAGGAGGACGAGCGTCGCCGCCTGGCGCGCGAGCTGCACGACGAGACCGGACAGGCTCTCACGTCCATCCTGCTCGGTCTGAAGTCGCTCGAGGAGCTGGACGACGTTTCCGCGCTCGGCGAGGCGGTTGCCGCGCTTCGGGAACGCGTCGTCGCCACCCTCCAGGACGTGCGCCGGCTCGCGGTCGAGCTCCGTCCGGCCGCACTCGACGACTTCGGGCTCGAGGCAGCAGTGGAGCGGCTGACCGCGGGGTTCGCCGAGCAGACAGGGATGAAGGTCGAGCTCGAATCCCGCCTTCACGATGATCGACTCCCCGAGGAAGTGGAAACGGTTCTTTATCGCATCGTTCAGGAGGCGCTCACCAACATCGCCAAGCATTCGGACGCCGGACGGGTGAGCATCGTGGTCACTCAGAAAGCGGGCTCGGTGGGAGCGATCATCGAAGACGACGGCCGAGGCTTTGACCCCGGAAGTGACGCGGACGGAGGCATCGGTCTCATCGGGATGCGTGAGCGCGTCGCCCTCCTGGACGGTTCCCTGGCGATCGAATCAGCGCCTGGAAGGGGGACGACTCTCGTCGTGGAGGTGCCCGTGCGGTGAGCATCCGGGTGCTGATCGTCGACGATCACGCGGTCGTGCGGGCGGGGCTCCGCCTGCTCCTGGACGCGGAAGTCGACATCGAGACCGTCGGCGAGGCGGGTGACGCTCAGGAGGCGATCTTCGAGGCGCGACGTGCGAAGCCCGACGTCGTGCTCATGGACGTCGTGCTCGGAGGAAAGAGTGGAATCGAGGTCACTCCCGAGCTTCTCCATGAGCATCCTGGGACTCGGGTGCTCGTACTCTCGATGCAAGACGATCCGCGTTACGTGCGCGAGGCCTTCGCGTCGGGGGCGAACGGCTATGTGCTGAAGGAAGCGGCCGACACGGAGCTCGTCACCGCCGTGCGGGAAGTGGCTCGGGGAGGGAGTTACGTCCATCCGGCCCTGGGGGCGCGGATGGCCGCCGCCGATGCGGCGTCAGCGGATGCCGCCGATCACGATCCGCTCTCAAATCGCGAGCGCGAGGTTCTCCGGCTGCTTGCGCTTGGCCACACCAACCAAGAGATCGCGAAGATGCTTTTCATCTCGGTCAGAACGGCCGAGACCCACCGGGCGCACATCATGCAGAAGCTCCGCCTCGAGACGCGTGCCGAACTCGTCCGCTACGCCCTCGCGCAGGGTCTCCTCGATAAGCCGGAACGCTAGGAAGCGAGTGTGGACCGCTCTCCGAAGGCGTCGAACGCGAGGTCGGCGTGCTCGGCGAGGTACGGGGCCAGGTAGCGGGCGGCGACCTTCGCGGGGGGCCACCAAAGCGGCGCGTCCGCGGCGACCGAGGCGTACATGTGACCGCCGCCCAACTCCGCCCTCAGATACTCCGGCTGCAGGCCCGTCAGAAGGAGCCCGCGCAAAACGGGATCGAACGGAGTGATCTCCACCGGAGCGCCGGCTCTCTCCGCGATCGCCGACGCCGCCGCATCGGCTTGCTGAGCCGCCAGGCCTCCTTGCTTGATCGGGAAGGCCGTCCCGTCTCCGGCCGCGTAGACGTCGTCGAGCGTCGGGATACGACCGAAGGAATCGGTGTGCACGAAGCCGGAGCCGTCGTGCGGGATGCCCGCAACGCCAACGCCGACGAGGCGTGGCAATGCGATCACCCGTTCGGCAGCCAGTGGCGGGCCCGGAACGAGATGGAGCAACCCCTCCTGGAACCGTTCGGCATGGACCCCGGTATGGAGCTCGATTCCACGGTCGCTCATGAGCTCCGCGACGACGCGCGAGCCTTCCTGCCCGAAGATGCGGAGCGGGATCTCTTCCTGTGTGGAGAACGTGATCCTCGCCTCGACGCCGTCCGCGGCGAGCTGCGATGCCGTCTGCAACGCCAGCTCGTAGAGCGGGAGCGGCCATGTGACGCCGCTCGGGACGACGAAGTCCAGGGCCCCGACCTCGCGAGCTCGCACCTCGTCGAGAATCCGAGAGAAGGCTCGTGTGTCCTCGCTGCCCCGATAGGTCAGGGCGCCGGGGAGGGCGATCTGGCGGCGGGCCCCCATCGCGAGCAGAATCGAGTCGTACGCGAGCGATTCGCCGTGGCTCGTCCTTGCCCGATGCTCTGCGGCTTCCACCGATGCGAGGGAGCCGAGTCGGTGCCGCGCCCCGCAGCCGGTCGTGAGCACGCGCAGGTCGAAGCGGAGCGTGCCGCCTCTTCCGAAGGGTTCGCCCACCCCGAGCGGCCGGTAGAAGAAGTCCTGGTCCGGGGCGAGCAACTCGATGTCCACCCGATCCTCTGCCAGCTTGCGGAGGGCAAGCATCGCCTCCAGTGCGGCGACGCCTCCGCCGGCGATCAGGACTCGATGCCGATCGCGGTCCGAAGGCACGCTACTCGCCCCACCCTTCCCCGTTCGAGCCTCGTTGCCAGCTGTACGCCTCGCGGGCGACAGCTGGGAACCCTTCGATGATCGGCTCCCACGCCCCGAACACGCGCAGATTGTCCGGATCCCGAATGACCCCTTGCAGGAGGTGGTCCAGCCTGCCGCCTTCGAACACGAAGACGGCCTGGCTACCGGAGAGATAGACGGAATGGCGTTCGAACCCGAGCCGGTCCGGATCGAATGGTGGGCCCGCCTTGATGAGCTCGACTGCGCGCTTTTCGGACTCTGGCTTGAGCCTTGCGATCACGGCTAGACGCTGCATGACCACTCCTTTCCTCTGCCGTCATGGTCGTGTCCACTCCGTCGCGCGCCATCCGTGGGGCCGCCGATCTCGCTTCGGGGAACTACGCACTCCAGGTTCGGTAGCGACTCGGATGGCACCCGGCCCGCCAGGAGCGACGCTTTGCCTGTAACCGATGAAAGCGTCCGCGGTCAACCGCGGAGAATGGAAGGAGAAGGAGATGACCAAGCGGAGAATCCTCGAATACGGCGGAGTCGCTGCGGGCGTGGTCATGGTCGCAATCGGCCTCGTGTCGCTCGTCCTGGCGATCAACGGCCGCAACGAGGTTCGCTCGAGCCTCAAGCAGGAGGCGATCGTCGGCTCACCCGACATGACGCCCGAAGCGATCGCGGCCGAGGCGAAAGAAGCTGGGCTGCCGGCGAACATCAAGCTGCCCACTACGAGTGTCGCCGGCGAAACGATCGACACCGGCGCCGAAGCCAAGGCTTTTGCGCAGTACATGCGCATCCATGCGCTCGAGAGCACCGGTGGATTGACTTATGCGGAGATGGGCCGGTTCCAGTCGGCCGCGAATCCTGACGATCCCGCCGGGACGAATGACGAAGCAGCGGCCGCGAAGGACGAGAGCGGTCAGCCGATCTCGAACGGAGCCCGCAACATCTGGGTGACCGAGACGGCATTGTCGACTGCGCTCAACGTGTCCTTCCTGGCGGAGAACATCGCGATGTTCGGCATCGTCGTCGGAATCGCGCTCCTCCTCGCGGGCATCGGCTTCATGATCCTTGCCCTGGGCGGCGCACTGCGGCGGCAGCAAGCGACCGCGGATGCAAATGCAACGCCTCGTACCGCTCCTGCCACGGCAACGCAGTAAGCCACAACGGCACTACCGGAGAAGGGCCTGCGTCAGGCCCTTCTCCGTTTCTACGTGCAGGCTTTCGGTCTCTGTGGCAAACCCGTAGTCCAGCTTCGGTAAGTCCGCGGGCGAGATACGCGTCGGCCAGGATGCCGCGCGAAGGGCGCGGCCATAGGTTTTGAGGCAGGCGAACAAGGAGATTTTCGTGGCCTCGCACCCAGCTTCACACCCTCGACTCAATGAGGCTCGAGCGGGCGGCTCGCAATCCAGCTCGACCGCCTTCTGGATGTTCGCGGCGATCATGCTCGGTCTTACGGTCAGCGTCGTTGGGTTGTTGGCTCTTTTCATGTGGTCGGATGCCCGCGACGTGCGCGAACCGACTCCTGCGGTCGCCACCGGGAACGCCCATGAGGCGGCTGCGGCCGGAAACGACGTTCACGCGCACACGACCGCGGCGGGTCTCGAGAGCTACGCGGGCGCCGCTCCGGCGAACGCCGAGGATCGCAGCGGCGCACAAGCCCTATCCGGCTGAGATGCCGGCTCTACAGGCAGGCCCGCTGGCCAAGTTCGACCTGGCCCTGACGGATCGAACGGTTGAAGTCGCCCCTGGAATCAAGTACTCCGCCTGGGCGTGGGAAGGCGGCGCTCCTGGACCAGTGCTGCACGTTCGGCAGGGGCAAACGATCCAGATCACGCTCACGAACAAGGGGGCCATCCCGCATTCGATCGACTTCCACGCTGCTCGGATCGCGCCGAACGAGGCTTTCAGAGACGTGATGCCCGGCGAGTCGTTCACCTTCCGATTCACGGCGAACGATCCCGGCGTCTTCATGTAGCACTGCGGAACCAAGCCCGTGCTCATGCACATCGCCAACGGGATGTACGGCGCACTGGTCGTAGAGCCCAAGGCAGCGTTCTGCCGACAGCCGACAAGGACTACGTCCTCGTTGCGAGCGAGTGGTACATGAACGGAGACGGGCTCAAGGCTCCGGCCGAGTTCAACATGACCAAGGCGCACGCGCGCCAGCCGGACTGGATGACCTTCAATGGCTATGCGGGACAGTACGTGGCACACCCGCTGCTCGCGAAGCCGGGCGAGCTCGTCCGTTTCTGGGTCGTCGACGCCGGCCCATCCCTCGACACCGACTTCCACGTCGTCGGAACGATCTTCGGCACGGTCTACCCGTTCGGCGACGTCAATCCCGCCCATTCGCTGAACGGCGTGCAGACCGCCACCGTCCCGGCGGGCGGAGGGGCCGTGTTCGACGTGCGGATCGACGACCCGGGCCTATACCCCTTCGTCTCCCACGCGTTCGCTGCGGTTGACGAGGGCCAGGTCGGACTGTTCAACGTCGGCGGCGTCAAAGGGGACGATGAGTCACTGAGGTAGGTGGTCGATCACGGCGGGGGTCGGATTCGAACCCACGGGACGCCTTCGACGCCCAACGGTTTTCAAGACCGCCTATGTTTGGCTCAACGGTGCGCCTTCCGGCCCCGATGCGCCACCTCGGCTTTTCCTCGCGCCGGTCAGGCATGGGGATTTTGTAGGTCGGGTTCGGCAGAGAATCTTGACTGGCTGCACATGAAAGGACGAGGGGGCCCACGTTTGTGGGCCCCCTCGTCCTTTGCGGTTCGTCTCAACTAAGGGACCAAAAGGCCGTCCACGAAGAGCTGGACCGCGCCGATCTCCAAACCATCCGGGTCAACACGGTCGTTGCCGGCCAGGGTGTTGATGTCCAACCGGTCGTTCGCGACTTCGGAGCGGCGGATCTGAACTGCGGCCGCAAGACCGATCACGTTCAGGCTGTCCGCATTCCCATCGACGAAGATCGTGTCTACCCCGTTGGTGGCGTTGACGACGATTCTGTCGGCTGCGCCATCGCCCGTGATCCCGCCGAGCGAACCGGCGAGCTCGACGTTGACGGCATCGACATCCGTCCCGGTCAGGTCGTTCACGGTGACGAGGTCGGCTCCCCCGAGGGCGTTGAAGTCGACTCGTTCGATACCGGCCGTGTCCATCGTGATGGCGCCCTGCGTGCGGAAGAACTTGAGCCGGCTTCCATTCGCGGAGAGTTCGACTTGCTCAGCCACATCTGCGCCGTTGAAGCGCATCGTGTCGGCGCCGTCTTGGCCCTCGACTACATCGCTGCCATCGCCCGGATCCCAGATGAAGACGTCGTTGCCGGCGCCTAGCACCGCTCGATCGCTGCCCACGTTGCCGTCGAGCGAGTCCGCGCCATCGCCTCCCCGGAGAAGCTCTGCTCCAGAGCCTCCAAGCAGGGTGTCGGCTCCATCCTCACCGCTGATCCTTGTCGGGATTGTATCGGTGAATACCCCGTTCACTTCGTCGATGCGTGCGGTATCGGCGCCGCCCCGCGCGTGGACGACGATCTTGTCGATGCGCGCGCGTTTGAAGCTGAAATCGGCTCTGCCGTCGCTGCCGAAGTCCACTTGCACGATGCCAGGATGTGCCGGCTTGAGGCGGAGAGCGATGTCGTTTCGTTCATTGGTACCTGTAATCGTCAGCACGCCGTCGCTGAGTTTCGCGGGCGCGGCTTTGGCCGGCCCTGCCTCGATCGCGGCGATGGTGAAGGCGACGGCGACGATCAGCATCGCTGACGCCGACCGAACAGCATTCGAGCGCTTCAGTTGGATGACGCTCTGCATGTGCATCTCTCCTCTCGGGCGGAGCCGCACACGGCTCCGGTTCGTTGTGGAAGCGATGCTGCGCGTCGCGGAGAGGCGTTCGCACCGTGGTGACCCTCCTGTCTTTTGCTGCCCTAACCCCTGCCAATCGGTGCGCGCTGCTGCAAGCGGATCGCCACCGGCGATCCGGGAGGGTGCAGGAACGGGCCGTCGTCCCCGCGACGACGGCCCGTGTAGCGACGGTGGCTTCTGTTAGCTACCCGCGTCGATTTTCGTCCCAGCCGCCGAGAGCACGTTCCACTCGGCGCCGAAGAGATCGAGGCCCTGTCCCGTCGTGTCGCCGGCTTTGGTGTCGCCGACGTAGTAGTAGAGCGGATGACCGTTGTAGGAAACCTCGGTCTCGCCGTCCGTGCGCTCAGTCGTCCCGAGCTCGCCCGCCGAGGCGCCATTTCCGGCCACCGGCTTGCCGGTGGTTGTGAGTGGGGGCCAATAGGTGGCGCAGGAACCAGCGCACGTGCTCGCCGAGCTCGTGTCCTTCTCGAACAGGTAGAGCGTACGGCCGTTACCGTCGACTAGGACCGGGCCCAAGGAGGTCTGGCCGACCCTGACAACGGCTGAGCCGGTCGAGGTGTTAGCGGGCACCGTCGAGCTATTTGCTCCGGATGAATATCCCGAGCTGGAGCCTGTACACCCGACCACCACTGCGGCGATTGCGAGGGGCGCGGCCAGGGCGATCAGGCCTGCCCCGATGAGAAGCGTGATCCTACGCATTGTCCGTTCCTTCCTTTCCATTGGAGTGGATTGAGCAGCTCGAGCGACAAGGCCTTCGAGAAAGAGGGACGGACCTGCCCGCGCTGGCATACGCAAATGGGTGGCGAAATGCGCGCATCGCCTCACCCGATGGGACCCGGAACCTAGAGCTCTCCCTCATGGCTATGTCGTGGATCCGGAGCTCCACCGTGTTCGATGCCGGAAGCCAGAGAAGAAGAACTTCGACCGATCCGGACAAGCGCTCGGCTAGCTCCCGACTCTCCTCGTTGCCTGCGGAGTGGTTGGGATCAGCCGCACGAGCCGTTGACTTGACCTGGACTTTCATGTGGTGCGCATCTCCTTTCTCGCGTGAGTCGAGCTTCGTGAGATCTGCTCGTGTTGCAGATGCTGGAGACGAGGGACGCGAATTCGCACCGTGGTGACCCCCTTGTCTTTCCGGCGGAAGGCGCGCTACGTTCCGCGGCGGCCCGTGCCTTTCCGCACAGTGAAGCGTTAGGGTCGATCAAATGAACCAGGCGACTGCCTCCGAACAGCTACTCGAGCGCGGCGAGGAGCTAGCGCGGATCGAATCGGTCCTTGCCGAGGCTCGCGCCGGGCGCGGAGCATTCGTGGTGATCGAAGGGCCGGCCGGGATCGGCAAGACCGCGCTACTTGCGACCGCGCGGGCGGCGGCGAAATCCGAAGGGATGCATGTGCTGCGATCGCGGGGGGCCGAGCTGGAGCGTGATTTCGCTTTCGGAGTGGTGCGTCAGCTTTTCGAGACGCCGCTGGTCGAGGCCTCGCAGTACGAACGTGCCGATCTGCTGGAAGGGCCTGCAGGACTCGCAGCCGGTCTCCTCGGGCTTCCAGGCGCCCGCCGGACGAACGGCCAGCCCCCTTCCGGTGTCGATCCCTCGTTCGCGATCCTCCACGGCCTCTACTGGTTGTGCGCAAACCTGGCCGCCGCGGGTCCTCTCTGTGTGGTTGTCGACGACGCGCACTGGGCGGACGCCCCCTCGCTTCGTTATCTCGCCTTCTTGCTCACGCGCCTCGAAGAGCTGAACGTTGCCCTCATCGTGGCGACCCGGCCGCGGGAAGCGGGCACCGACCCCGAGCTGCTGGCAACCCTGGCGACGGATCCGTCAGCTGATGTGATCCGGCTTGCTCCGCTGACAAGCGCCGGTGTCGCGCAGCTCGTTCAGTCGAGACTCGCCGTGGTTCCCGATCCAAGCTTTGTCGAGGCCTGCCTCCGGGCAACGCAGGGAATGCCGTTCCTGCTACACGAGCTCGTGGAAGCGCTGAATGAGGCGCGGATCGGTCCGAACGCTGAGGCTGCGCGCGATGTCGAGAGAATCGGAGCACGGACGGTCGGACGCTCGATTCGCCTCCGGCTCCGTCGGCTGCCTGAAAATGCGGGGCGGCTGGCTCGCGCGCTGGCGGTACTCGAGCAGAGCGACCTCCTCCAGGCGGCGCGACTCGCGGGCCTTGAAGAGATCGAAGCAGCAGAGGCAGCCGAATTGCTGGCAACCGCCGGGATCCTGGAGGCCAAAAGGCCACTGACGTTCATCCATCCGATCGTCCGCAGCGGCATCTACGCCGATCTCACCGGCGCAGAGCGTGCGGAAGCCCACCGTCGTGCCGCCGGGCTGCTCGCCGAGCACCTCGGTGAGGACGAGCGGGTTGCCAAGCACTTGCTGAGCAGCGAGCCCGCCGCTGACCCTTGGGTCGTCGCGCGACTCGTCCAGGCTGCGCGCGTGGGCGAGCGGAGTGGCGCTCCCGAGTCGGCAACCGTCTTTCTCCGCCGAGCGCTTGCTGAACCACCCCCGCTGGCCGAGCTGTCGGGAGTACTCCTGGAGCTCGGAATGGCAGAGGCAAGCGCCGGGCTCGCTGACTGGCCCGAGCACCTACAGGGTGCGATGGACGCCGCGCCGGACGGTGCCGCTGCTGCCCAGGCAGCCATGGTGTGGGGGCTCGCCCTCAGTCGTGCTCAACGCTTCGCCGAGGCCGTCGAGGTTCTTGATCGTGCGTCTGCATCGATGGGTTCTGGCCGATCTGAGCTCGCGCTCCCACTCGAGGCTGCAGCCGTCATCCCGGGGCTAAACGATGCCGCGACCGCATCTTCGGCGGTCCTCCGCGCTGAGACGTTACGCCAGCGGGCCGCCGACCATCCCGCCCCACCCCCTGAGCTGCTGGCCGTGGCCGCGTTCACGTCCATCCTCACGAACGAGCAAGCCGAGGTCGGCGCGGAGCTCGCGACCCGGGCTCTTTCAGCCGGAAGAGGTGCATCCTCAGGCTCGGAGGATGGGCCCTGGTTTGCTGAGCTAACTTTTGCGCGGGCTACACTTGCGCTGCTCTTCGCCGAGCGGTATGGGCAGATGCGACCCCTGCTAGACGCTTCGATCGCGCAGGCGCGGGCGACCGGCGACGGGGGCCGCCTTGCCGTAAGCCTCGCGATCCGCGGCTGGCTCGCGCTACGGAGGGGCGATCTGCGCGCCGCCGAGGTAGACACGCAGATGGCCCTCGCCGCCACCGAGCTCCCAGCACCACCCCTCTACCGGGTCATGAACGGCGGTGTGCTCGTGAAGACGCTCGTCGAGCAGGGCGAGCTCGACATGGCAGAGGGAGCGCTCGCGCCACTCAACTGGGAACTGGAAGGCGGAATGGTCACAGCCGCCCCTCTTCGCCTAGCCCGCGGGCGGCTAAGGGTCGCCCAGGCCCGCGTCGCCGAAGGGCTCGCGGACTTCCTCGGGGTGGGGGTAAGCCTCTCGCGTGCGATGGTGAGCTGCCCGAGTTATGTCCCCTGGCGTTCGGATGCTGCGCTCGCCTATATGACGCTCGGCGATCACGAATCGGCGGAGCGCTTGGCAGAAGAGGAGCTTCAGCTCGCCCGAGCGTTCGGCGCCCCTCGAGCACTCGGCGTAGCGCTGCGTGCCGCCGGCGTCGTGGCCGGCGGCGACCGCGGTACTCTCCTGCTCCGCGAGGCAATCGACACGTTAGAGCGCGGCGACGCCACGCTCGAAAGAGCGCACGCTCTTGCTGACCTCGGCGCGATGCTCCGGCGCCGCAATCGTCGCACCGATGCGCGCGATCTGCTCCGCGAGGCGCTGGACGCCGCCCACCGCGCCGGAGCCAGGCCGCTCGCCGAATACGCCGAGACCGAGCTCCGCGCGACCGGTGCGCGCCCACGCCGGGTCGTTCTCGCAGGGCTCGACTCGCTGACCGCCAGCGAACGCCGAATCGCCGAGCTCGCGAGCGAAGGACTTACCAACCGCGAGATCGCCCAGACCCTCTTCGTTACCACGCGTACGATCGAGGGTCACCTGACAAGCATCTTCCGGAAACTGCAAGTTGGCTCGCGAAGCGAGCTTCCCGCGGCACTCGCAGCCGGCCTTCTCGCTCCGGTGTAGCGCGCAGCGGTTCGACGTGAGACGGAACGTCAGCCTCACGGGAGGCCGAAACCCGACCTAGCAATGCGGGCTTCGGCTCAATGAGGCGGCGGGGGTGGGATTCGAACCCACGGGACGTCTTGCGACGCCCAACGGTTTTCAAGACAAGACGGGAACCCTGGCGCTATGCGGGGTTGCGCCTACTGCGGCACAACACGCGGCACAGTCGTAAGCTTCGAGCCTTGCTGTACGAGTACATCGTCCGGATGCCAGATGGTGACGACAAGGTGCACGTTCAAGAGGACGGGACCCCTCATCGTCGGGCAGCAGATCTGGAGCAAGTCCTTTACGGGTGACCAAGATTGTCAAGCAACCCGATAGAAACGGTAAGGGCGGGGTCGTTGAGGCTCGTGCCGACCGCTCTGGATAACGCTCAGCGCTCCCCTCGAAAGCTACTCGCGTCGATAGTGCGTCGGCTCGTTATCGCGCTTCGTCCTCGGGAGTAACGTCCGGCCCGCGCTCTACCTCTGCACAAGTAGGGCGCGTGTTGGCTCGTGCCCCTACGTGCCGGAATGTGGCGTCGGAAGCGGGCTCGCGGCGTGCTGGTCGTTGCCTCCATGTTGCTCCGTACCGCCCCGTGGTGCTGCGTAGGGTTTCACGGAGGGTTTCACTCGCGGACGGGATACGGTGCGAATCCCTTGGACCGCGCGCGCTGCCCGCGCCGTCTCGAGCTGACGCCCGGCCGGGCGGAATGCCCAGCCGGGCGCGCTTCTACTTCAATCGCAGATCCAAGACGGCTGCGAGGTCCCGCAGTGGTTCCGGACGAAGCGGTTCGCGTTGCCGCTTTCGTCCCAGAAGATGTCCGCCGGCTCGTTGTCGAACGCGGTGTTGCGGGCGATTCGGTTGTTCGTCGGCGCTGCTCCGCCGAGCGGCTCGCCGGACACGAGTGCGATTCCGCCGCTGAAGGCGGAGGGTCCGGACGGCGCGTTGCCGAAGACCCGGTTCTCGGCGAGGACGAGCCGATGCGTGCCGATCACGAGGACGCCGATCCCGGAGAGTGGAGGCGGCCCGCCCCCTTCCTCGCCCGTGCAGGCGGCGTTATTCTCACGGACGCGGTTGTGCCGCGCGCGCCAGTTGTTGACCGGGTCCGGGTTCTCACCGGTGTCGGCGAAGACGATGCCGACACAGTTTCCCCAGGCGCGGTTGTCCCTTAGGACGCCGTCCGAGGAGTCGCGCAGGAGGAAGCCGAAGCCCTCTCCCGACCCGACACCGTTCCTGTAGGCCCTGTTCCCGACGACGAGCGCCTCGGCATTCGGGGAATCGCCGATATAGAAGCCTGGCTCGCCGTTGTCATGCGCGACGTTGCCGAAGAACCGAACTTCGTGGAGTACGAAGCCGCTGATGCCATACCCGCCGTTGTCGGCGGCGATCACCTTGCGGACGGTCGTGTCATTCGCCAGGAACATAACGATCCCGAAGCCTGTGAACCCTCGCACTCTCAGCCGGGCGATCGTCGTGCCCCGTGTGGGCGCGCCCGGCTCGCCGCTCACGGGATCGAAGGAGCCGGCCACGCAGATCCCGTTGACGAAGCCATCCTCGCTGCAGATCGACTCGACGGGCGTCGTGCCGGGCCGAAGCACCGGTCGTTGCTTGCCTTCGCCGCGGATGCTGAGGTGATTCTTCGTGATGGTCAGGTTCTCGTGATAGACGCCGTGGTGGACGACGATCGTGTCGCCCGGGTGAGCGGCGTCGATTGCGGCCTGGATCGACTGGCCGGCATGGACGTGCCATGTCTTCGCGGCTGCTGGTGCCGCAAAGGCCAGCAGGGCGAAAAGTGCAGCCAGACAGAGGAGCGAACGAACTTTCATGCATGTACCTCCCAGGGCGCGTGTTGTGGAAGATCCTCGCGCATCCGTCGCGTTAGGGGCCTCCATGATGGGACGCGATTTTAGTGGGCGGCTGGTCACGTTGCTCGTCCTCAGGTAGCGGCACAGTGCCCGGGCCCGCGTCCCCGCGGGGGACGTGCAGGCGCAGCATCGCAATGAAGTAGCACCGGTCGAACCTGCCCGGAGTTAGGACGGGCCTGCAGTAGCGCAAGCCCGTCACCTCACTCACCGTCGTCTGCTCGGGGTCCACCTTACGCTGGCATAGGTGGCAGATTGCAAGCCTGAGCCGGGGCATTTGGAGCCCCTCTTACCGAAAGGGACGAGGAGCCCGTCTCGCGAATGTCCTCCTTTGCCAACAAGCGAGGCAACAGCCGCGGTTTCCCCGTCCGTAAAGAGGAAGGGGTCCTTGACGACACCCATCGCACCTGCCGATGACATGGTTGTCGTCCAGAAGCACGAAGCGCGGTTCTGCTCCGTTCTCAGGCTGCCACGTGCGCTGACCATCCGGTCCGAGGACCTGCGCCTGTCTCTTGCTGCTCGCTATTTCTTGCACGATTCTCTCCTTCCAAAGCGGTGCCGCCCCTCGTCCTGGGGGCCAGGCTCCTTTCCCACCGCCTTATCGCGAATCCAGGGAGTACCACGGATGATCCTCAACCTACGTCGCTTCGAGCGTTGTCTTGGCTGCTCGGGCAGAAGCGCCTAGATGAGAGGATGGCCCTGGGACGTGCCGGCCAGACGTTTGATCCGTCTGGCCCATTGCTATTGCCACTCGAGACTGACAGCCTTGGTCAGGCTGGGCTTGGCCCTCCTCGCGTTTAGGCCGAGGGCCAAGGATTCCAAGGAAGGAACGATCCGGTGTCAAGGACTGTGAGGGTGCTATTTCTCGGCTTCGCCGCATGCGTCGCCCTGGTCTTCGCGGGTACCGGGCACGCAGGAGGCTCTGCTTACCCGCACACGCTGGCTTTTCGCGGGGCTGTCGGCTCGTCGGTCGTGAACTTTGTTCCAGGACACGTCCTCGTCAAGTTCAAGCCGGGCGTGAAGCGGGCGCTCACCGACCGCATTGAGCGGTGGGCTGGATTGAGAACCATCCAGCGCTTTGAATCGCTTCAGATCCACCTTCTGCGGACGCGGTCAGACGAGGGAGTCTCCCAAGCCGTCCGACGACTGAACCGTCGGCCTGCCGTCGCCTGGGCCGAGCCTGACTACTTCCGCTATCCACTCGCCAACCCTCCGACCGATGCGCTTTTCCCCGACCAGTGGGATCTGAACGACACGGGCCAGCCGCATGCCGTCTCCGAGACCACGCTCAACGGGCCTGCTGCGGACCATGCAGGCACGGACGGTGCCGACATCGATCTATCCCAGGCTTGGACAACCGCGGGCAACGAGGGTGTGAGCTCGACAATCGTCGCCGTGATCGATACGGGCGTCGATGTCAGCCACCCGGACCTGAGCGGCCAAATGTGGGTCAACGATGACGATTTAGGAGACGGCTTCGACGACGACGGTAACGGCAAGATCGACGACACGAACGGCTGGGACTTTGGCGACGGCAACAACACGCTCCTGAGCCCGAACCATTGGGAGGGCTTCGACCACGGCACCCATGTGGCGGGCACGATCGCTGCCGCCCACGATGATGCCACGGGCACGGTCGGCATCTGTCCCGGCTGTCGCGTCATGGCGCTCAAGATCGCGAGGGACGCGAACGGAGCAATGCCTATCTCCGCCGAGGTCAAGGCTCTTGCTTACGCCAAGGCAAACGGTGCGCGCATCGCCAATCTCAGCTTCGGCAGTCCTCAGTTCTCGAACGCGGAACGAGAAGCAATCCAAAAGTCAGGGCTTCTGGCCGTCGTCTCGGCCGGGAACGACAGCCTCGACAACGATATGGCCCTTGCGTTCGACGTGCAGGGCAACTCGAATCCCGACATCCTCTCGCCGCTGTACCCGGCCGCCTACACGCTGCCGAACGTCCTCGCCGTGGCGGCTTCCAATGACCAGGACCGCTACGGCTACTCCACTGAGTGTTTCGCCATCCTCAGCTCGAGACCGCGCTGCGCCTTCACGAACTGGGGCCACGACTCAGTGGATGTTGCGGCGCCAGGTGTCGACATCACGAGCACAGTCCCGGGAAATAGCTGGGAGACATGGGACGGCACCTCAATGGCCGCTCCGCACGTCGCAGGGATCGCAGGGCTCGTCCTTTCGCAAAATCCGCTCCTGAGCACAGCCGAGCTGAAGAACGCGCTTATGCACGGGGTCGACGAGCCCACGAACCTCCACACGATGTACCTTGCGCCTCCGCTGAAAACGACCAAGAGCGGGTCATTCACCCGCACTTCGGGCCGCGTGAACGCGAACGGTGCGCTGAGTGCCTCGACAACCAATGCAACCCCGGTCACGGACGGAAACGTCGACCACGCCGCATCGTGGACAGCCAAACGCAGGGCCGGGTCGGTCGCCTGGCCAAAGGACATCAACGACGTCTTCAAGCGCAAGCTCAGCAAGGGGCACACGTACCGCTTCACACTCCCCGTTCCGGCCGGCAAGGACTATGACCTGCTCGTCTGGAAGCCAGGCACGAAGGAGATATGGCAATTCGACGGCACGAACAGGCTGCAGAAGTTCAGCGCGCACGGAAACGGCGTCGACGAGACGGTCAAGTTCACTGCGAAGAAGACTGGGACGTTCTACATCCATGTGAGCGCCTGGCTCTTCAAGAGCGGGAAGTACACGCTCCGCGCAAAGCGGCTCTCGTAGAAGGTTGCCCTCGCGTGCTCTGACCAGACGCGTCGTCTTCGGCCCCGCCAAGTCCCCAAGTCTGCTCGTGAAGCGGTCGGCGAGTGTGGAAATTCTCACGTTGCAAGGTGACAGAAGAGTCCCACGCCTCTTTGCGCGATCAGGGGGTACCTCTGGAGGAGGGGAGCCTGGCACTGATCCGGTCGTCCGATAAAACATGGAACGTGACGATCAGCAGGGCGGTGCCAAACATAAGGTCCGAGCGGCCTGTCGAGGCGCGCGACTTCTTCGTAGCTCTGCTCGGCTTCGAGGTGGCGATGGACATGGGCTGGGTCGTGACCGTCGCGTCACCGACGAACCCCTCTGCCCAGGTGACCATCGTGGCAACGACAACATGGCCGCCCCAGGCATCTCGGTGGAGGTGGATGACGTCGATGCGGTGCACGCCAAGGCTGTGGAGGACGGCTTCGAGATCGTCTACCCCATCCGCGACGAGGCGTGGGGAGTCCGGCGCTTCATGCTGCGCGAGCCAAGCGGCACCGTCGTCAACGTCTTGTCCCACCGCTCGGACTGAGCGCCCCCACGCAGCGCAGGGAGTCCCACGCAACCTCATCGAATCAGGGGGGTACCACCCCCTTGGCCGGCATCGAGCTCTGAGGGATGAGAAGCTCGCGAGTCTTTAGAACTTACGCGCGCGCGCGAGGCGCGCAGAAGGTCAGGGGTACTCAGCCCAGAGAGTCCCTCGCCCAACTTCATCGAATCAGGGGGTACCCCCACTGGCGCTGGCTGAGCTGTGAACGACGCCGCTATGTCCAAAGTCGGTACAAAGCCGGCTGCTCTGCAGCTTAAGTACTGGCGTTCCTAGGAGTATGTCCCTGCGGAGGATAATGCTTCATTCCCATCTAGCCCTCGCGCGCGACCTGCGGCTTTCTGCGAGTCTGGAGACGGGTGCTCGGGCCACGATCTCGCGGTACAGACGCGTCCCGAGATTCGCTTATCCGCTGCGCCTATACCAGCCGACGATCGTGGAGCGCCGCCGGGGAGGAAGGATCTGCTCAGCGCGCCGCAAGACCGCAGCCAAGGCAGGGCGCTCTCCAGCGTAGCAATGAAGCGTCGCGACATAGGTGACTGAGATGGATTCGAACCCGGCCGCCGCGAGTAGGCTCTCAAGCACGCGAGGCTTGTTGGCACGGTAATGCGTGGGAATAACGTCCTCTGCCGCCACGCCTGGACCGCGATGCTTCAAGAAGGCCCGCGCCCTCTCGGGTGAGAACCGCGCTACAGCAAGGTACGGGTTCGCGACGTTGCTGGTCAAGAGGATCAGGCTCCCGTCGGGGCGCAGCACCCGCCGCCACTCGGCGAACGTCGCCGGCGGGTCTTCGAGATGCTCGACGACGAAATTTGCATAGACGACATCGAACGACCCATCTTCGAAGGGAAGCCGGCGACCCAAGTCGGCGCGCACGAACTGATCGAGCGATGAATTTTCCGCCCCCGCGTTCGCGTCGAGGTCGACGCCCACCAGCCGGCCGATTCGATCCCGGTACTCACCGAGCCGTGACCGACGTCCGCAACCGGCATCCAGCACGACTGCATTCGCTGGCAAAGCGGCGGAGACGAACTCCGCTTCGACCTCCGTGTGGGAGGTTGGAAACTGCATCCCGATGATCCTAGAACCCCAAGTTCTCCGCTGGCGCAACGCGCCGTTCCCGCGTAACGCAGGGAAGGACAGCGCTGTCAGGCCGTCAGGGAGCCCCACGCCGCTTCTTCGAATCAGAGGGCCCCTCCCTGCAGGGCAATGAGCAGAACCGCTCGTTTCTATCACGCGCGCGGGCACGGGAAGCTTTTGATGATGCCGCCGGCGGGTGGTCAGGAGTCCCACGCACCTTGATCGAATCAGGGGTACCCCCAGGGGTGCCCGGGTCCAGTCCCTAAGCCGCGTACAAGCCCGGACGGATCGCTACAGCGCGACGGAAGCTCATGATAGGGGCAAACCCTCAGCCCAGGCTGTGTCAGCCTCTACGCGCGGGCGAGAGGCGGCGCTGGTGCGGACAGGCTGGACAGGCTTGGAGTCCCATACCCCCTCATCGAATCAGGGGGTACCACCCCGGACCAGATGACGCGCCTTCTTGACTAGGCGCGCGCGTGCCGCCGGGCGTGTTGCTGGGCCAAGGCACACACCACCCCACCCTCAAAGAGAGTCCCCGTACCTCTTCGGATCAGGCTTACCCCTCCCGGATCGCCCAGGGTTGAGTTACTACTCGCGTGCGTGTGCCTGCGTCGGCCTTGGCCCAGGGAGAAGGAACTAACCCCCGGCTCTACCACGCCATTGCGAGCTTGGGCAGGCACCGAATTCTGCAGCCGCCCGTGCGTGTTTCGGGGCCGCTGAGCAGACGACCATCGGCCGAAATGCGAATATCACGGGCCTTGATTGGCACGCGCGAACGTGAGAAGGTGGGCCAATAGTCACCGCGCCGCCGCCGTCAATCGCGCGCTGACGAGGAAGGAAGAGGCCGCCAGCGATGAGTCACACTTGCGGACGAGTCGTCACCGTCGGCACGCGCCTCGGGCCAGACACGAACGCACCTCAATCGGGCGTGGGCTATTGGGAGCTGATGTACACGCCGCAACCTGCGCTGTCCGGCGGAGATCCGCGGTTCGTCATGCTCCATTTCGATAACTTGGCGTTCGCGGGCAACGCCCGCCTGGAGGTCGATCTCCGCTACGACACGGACACCTTCATGAGCGCGTCGGGTGCGGATGCATGGACACGTCCGATCGACACGAAGCCCGGCCCGATCCGCATCCGCTATTACGGATCGGGTGCGGTGGGTGGCGCAACGCTGGCCGAGTACGGAAGCGGCGAGCCGACCGAGACGGGCACGCCCGGCGACCCCTACGGAAGTCTCACCGACGTCGATCTCTTCCTGCATACGAACCCCTACGTCGAGCCGATCTACGAGACGCGCCTCAAGTGCGGCGTCTTCGATTGGCAGAACATTGCGTGCCAAGCGGTCAGAAAGAACGCTCGTTCCGAATTTCCTGCTAATCGGCTCTATTAACGGCGGGGGTGGGATTCGAACCCACGGGACGTCTTGCGACGCCCAACGGTTTTCAAGACCGCCCCCTTCGGCCGCTCGGGCACCCCGCCGTAGCTAAGGCTAACGGCGTACAGCGCTCTTGAGGAAGAAGCCGAGGTTTGCAGGGCGCTCGGCCAGGCGGCGCATGAGGTACGGAAACCACTCCGGCCCGAAGGGTGTGGCGACGAGCACCTTGAAGCCGCGTCCCGCGAGGTCGAGCTGGAGCTTGGGCCGGACGCCGTAGAGCATCTGGAACTCGAAGCGGTCGCGTGCGATCCCCTCGCGCTCCGTGAATGCCATCGCGTGCTCGATGAGCCGCTCGTCGTGAGTGGCGATCGCCGTGTAGCCGGAAGCGCGCAGCGAGCGCTCGACGAGGCGGACGTAGGCGGCGTCCACGTCCGACTTCTCCGGATACGCGACCTCGGGCGGCTCGAGGTAGGCGCCTTTGACGAAGCGCAGGTTCGGGGCGAGGGGGAGGAGCGACTCGAGGTCGTCCTCGGCGCGGTAGAGGTAGGACTGGAGGACCGTGCCGACGTTCGAGAGCCCGTCCTCGCGGAGCCGGCGGTAGATGTCGAGTGTCTTGTCCACGACGGCCGAGTACTCCATGTCGATCCGGATGAAATTGCCGAGCGCGGCAGCCTTCTCGACGAGTCGGCGTACGTTCTCGTAGGCGACTTCCTCGCCGAGGTCGAGCCCGAGATGGGTCAGCTTGAGCGCGACGTTCGCGCGAAGCTCCTCGTCGCGCAGGCGCTGCAGAACGCCCTCGTAATCCGTCGCGACCGCGCGCGCCTCCTCCGCATCCGCGACATCCTCGCCGAGGATGGTCGTGTTTGCGTGGAGACCTTGCTCGTTCAGCCGCCGCAGAACGGCGACGCACTCGTCAAGTGTCTCGCCGGCGACGAAGCGCGCGGCTCCGAGCCGCATGCCCTGCTTGCCCACGAACGACCGCACGCGCGGGCTCTGCGCCGCCGCGAGGATGAGCTTGCGCGATACGTCTACGGGGCCCCGAACTCCTTCAACGCGGCGGGCGCGCTCCAGTTGCCCTGGGCGTCCTGGCTGTTCTCCATGATTGCGAGGAGGACACGGGCTGTGGCCGCCGTCCCGTTCAGCGTGTGCACGTGCTCGAGCCCGCTGTCTGTGCGGTAGCGGACGCCGAGGCGCCGCGCCTGGAAATCGGTCGTGTTCGAGGTGGACGTGATCTCCCTGTAGCGATCCTGGCTGGGGAACCACGCCTCGATGTCGTACTTCTTGGCGGCTCCGGCGCCAAGGTCACCCGCGGCGACGTTGACGATCCTGTACGGGACCTCCAGCTCCTTGACGAGCTCCTCCTCCACCGACAGGAGAAACTCGTGCTGGTCGGCCGATTCCTCAGGGAGGCAGAACACGAACATCTCCACCTTGTCGAACTGGTGGACGCGAAACATCCCGCGCGTGTCTTTGCCCGCCGCGCCCGCCTCCCGGCGGAAGCACGTCGAGTAGCCGGCGTAGCGGTAGGGGAGGGAGGCGGCATCGAGCTCCTCGTCCATGTGGTACGCGGCGAGCGCGACCTCCGAGGTTCCCGTCAGGTAGAGGTCGTCGCGCTCGATCCGGTAGATGTTGACCTCGTCCGTCGGAAGGAAGCCTGTCCCGTACATGGCCGCCTCGCGGACGAGCACCGGCGGCAGAACGGGCGTAAAGCCCTTATTCGCCAGCCGGTCGAGGGCGAAGCGGTAGAGCGCGAGCTCGGCAAGCGCCATGTCACCGAGCCGGTAGGAGAACCGCGACCCCGAGACCTTTGCCCCGCGCTCCATGTCGATCTCGCCGAGCTCCAGGTGGTCGCGCGCCTCGAAGCCGAGCTGAGGCGGATCCCCCGACCGTCGCACCTCGACCGCATCCTCCTCGGTGAAGCCGTCTGGCGCGCGCGGGTCGGGAGGATTCGGGATGCGGGTGAGCAGCTCGTCCCGCTTCGAGGCCGTCCCATCGAGCGCTGCCTCGGCTTCCTTCAGCTCCTCCTTGAGTGCGTTCAGGCGCTCGATCTCCTCCGGGGAGGGCTTGCCCTTCCCGGAGGGCTTTCGTGCGGCCCGGAGCTCGTCCACATGCGTGTTGGCTGCGCGCCAGGCCTCGTCGGCCTGCAGGAACTCGTCGAAGATCTCGGCCGCGCCCTTGCGCGCAAGCGCCGCGCGCCAGGTGTCCGGGTCGGCGCGGGCGGCGCGGACGTCGATCATGCGCGGGAGTCTAAGACCGCTTCGATGACCTGAGCCACGCCTTCTTCAGTGACCGGCGGGCAGACGTAGTCGGCGATCCCGATCAGGCGCTCGTGCGCGTTCGCCACGGCGATCCCGAAGCCGGCCCATTCGAGGAGCTCGATGTCGTTCTCGCCGTCCCCGAATGCGACCGTCCGCTCCGCCGAGAAGCCGACGTGCTCGGCGAGGAACTGGAGCCCCGAGCCCTTCGTGACCTTCGGGCTCGCGATCTCGAGGAAGAAGGGCAGGGACTTCGAGATGTACAGGCGGTTGGCGAAGCGCTCCTTGAGGCGCGCCTCGAGGCCGTCGAGAAGCTCGGGCTCGCCGACGGACACCACCTTCGTCGCCGGCTTCTCCAGCCAGGCGGCCAGGTTGCCGACCTCGTGGATGACGAGGCCCTGGAAGTCTGCGTAGGCGCGGGCCTCGGGGGTGACCTTGCCGACGAAGAGCTCGTCGTCCACGTAGACGTTGCAGTGGAAGCCCTCGCCGACGATCGCCTCGATCGCCTCCTTCGCGAGCGCGACGGGAATCGGCTCGTGCCGGAGCCATCGTCCAGTCTCGGGCTCGGCGACCACCGCGCCCTGGTAGCAGACGACCGGGTCGTCGATCCCCGCCTGGAGGACATACGGCCGCACCGAGACGAACATGCGCCCGGTGGCGATGACGACTCGGATCCCGGCCGCGCGGGCTGCGCGGATCGCCGCCTCGGTTCTCGGAGGCAGCATCCCGTCCTTCGCGATCAGCGTGCGGTCGAGGTCGCAGGCGAACACCTCGATATCGCGGGGGAATCCCGAAGGAAGGGTCAGCTCGACGGCTGCGTCAGGAAGGCGACGAGGTCGGCGAGCTGCTCGTCCGAAAGCGACTCGCCGAATGTGCCCGGCATGATGTTCGGCTGGAAGCCGGACGCAACCTCTTTGTTCGGATCGACGATCGACTCGAGCACGAAGGCCGCGTCCTTCCCCTGGAGAGCCGTGTCGAGGTCGGGCCCGATCGTCGCCGACGAGCCGGCGGGCCCGTACGTGTGGCAGCCGGCGCAGCCCGCGGACGTGAAGACTTCCTTGCCTGCGGCCGGGTCGCCCTTGCTCGTGTTCACCGTCTGCGTGGGCTCCGTCGGGAGGGCACCCTCCACGGTCTCCGCCGTCGGGCTCACGACCGTGGCGGAGCCGCAGCCGGCAACGAGGATGGCGAGCCCGGCGAGGATCCCGGAGACGGCGAGAACGCAGCGCATCGGTCGCGAAGCATAACGGCCTCGACGACGACATACCCCACCAAACCGGCCGTGAGGACGTCGTTCGGCGAGTCGTTCACGAGGAGGGACGTCGCGAGCGCCGCTGCGTAGGCGAGCGGCAGGGCCCGCCTCTCGAGCGGCGCGACGGAGCGGAGGAGCCGGACGACGAGGAGCACGAGCACCGGCAGGCAGACGGCCACGACCGCGGCGATAGCTGCCTGCTGCGCGATCCGATCCCACGAGAGCTCGACGCGGTCGCGCAGGTCGGCGGCGAGCCCCGACGGACCTGAGTCGAGCGCGCGCGACACGTGGCTCTCAGGCCCGGTCACGGCGTCGAGGACCAGGAGGCCCGCGGCGACCGCGAGCGCGGTCCCGATCGCGATCGCGAGGCGCTTCCCCCGCAGCCGCGCAAGCAGGATCGCGAGCAGCGGGAACGCGATGGCGAGGACGGTCGCGCCTCCTCCGTCTGCCCCGAAGCGGTTCCCGACGACCGTCACAAAGCTGAGGAGCGCGATGCCCGTGAACGCAAGCCAGCCCAGGCGCCGCCAGAGGAAAACGGCACCGCCGAGCGCAGGCACGAGCAGCATCGTTTCGAGGAAGTTCGAGAGCCCATAGAAGCGGGAGTTCTGGCTCGGCCCGAACGGCGAGAGCGCGACCGCGCTCCCATCGGCCCCGAGCGCGACCAGGTAGGCGGCCACGGTTCCGGCGAGGAACAAGCCGACGGCCAGGTCGGAGCGGAGCGCGAGTGCGAGGAGTGGCCCGCCCGCCGCGGCAGCCAGGCAGATGACGAGCAGGGTTGGCCAGAATGACGAGACCTCCGCCAGCCCGAGCGCGAGGTTGGCGAGAAGCGCGGTGCCGAATCCCAGCAATCCGGCCTTTGGCCAGAGGAGGGCCAGTGCGACGAGGATGAGGCCTGCGAAGAGGCCCGCTGGCATCCGGGAGTCGTTGTGCTCGTCGATGCGGTTGTCGAGGTCTCGGAGCGTGGCGGCGGCGTGCGCATCGGCGGTGGAGCCGAGCGCGCCGTCCTCTCCGAGAGCTGTGGGCGCGATGTCGGCGATCGACACAAGGCCCGGGATGCGGGTCGAGTCCGAGGTGAGCAGCCCGTGATAGTTCTTGCCGATGACCACCACGAAGTAGCGGCGGTCGTTCGGTTGAGTCCCTCCTTGCGGCAGGCTGACGAAGATGCGCGGTCCGGCCGGGGGCGCTTGTGCCGACGAGATCTCGATCAGCGGCGGCCCGGCAGATCTATCACCACGCAGCGAATTCACCACCTTTCCGCTGCGGAGTGCCTGGAGCGCCTGCTCGTTGCTCGTGTCCGGCCCGGCGCCCGGAACGAGAAGGCCGATTGCGCCGTTCGAGTAGTCGGCGATCGGCAGGTTGGCCGTGTAGACGTGGAACTCCTGCGCTGCGCGCGCGTCGCCCGCTACAAAGGCGAAAAGGGTGAGCGCAAGTGCGGCGGCACGGGCCATGGGCGAACTCTAGGTGCGCCGGATGCCGAGACCTCCTCGGTACACTTTTCACATGCAACGCAAGGCCTATGGACGGGACGCGGGCCTGTCTGCGCGGATGCTACTGACGACCTTCCTGCTCGGGCTCCTCTACGTCATCTTCGCGGTCGTCCTCTTCAACGTCCTGAACGTGGGGCTCTTGCCGATGGTGCTCATCGTCGTCGGACTCGCGTTCTTCCAGTACTTCACCTCGGACAAGATCGCCCTCGCGGCCTCGGGCGCGAAGGTGGTCAGCACGGAGCAGGCACCGGAGCTCCATGCGATGGTCGAGCGCCTCTGCGCGATGGCAGACCTGCCGAAGCCGAGGGTGGCCATCATCCCGACCGACGTTCCCAACGCCTTCGCAACCGGCCGGAGCCCGAAGCACGCCGCGGTCGCGGTCACCGAGGGCCTCTGGCGCCGGCTCGAGCCGCAGGAGATCGAGGGCGTGCTCGCCCACGAGCTTTCGCACGTTGCGAACCGCGACGTGCTCGTCATGACGCTGGCGAGCTTCTTCGCCATGCTCGCCGCGCTGCTCACCCGCGTCGGCCTATACGGCGGCATGTTCAGCGGCGGTGGGCGAAACCGTGACGGCGGCGCGCCGGCCTGGCTGATCATCTTCCTCGTCTCGATCGCGACCTACATCATCAGCTTCGTCCTCATCCGGACGATCTCCCGCTACCGCGAGTACGCGGCGGATCGCGGGTCCGCGCTCATCACCGGTGCGCCCGAGCAGCTGATGAGCGCGCTGCAGAAGATCGCGAGCGACATCGTCCGCATCCCGCAGCGCGACCTGCGCCAGGTCGAGGGCATGAACGCGTTCTTCATCATCCCGACGAACGTGAAGTCCTCGGTCGGCGAGCTCTTCGCCACGCACCCGCCGCTCGAGAAGCGTCTTGCGCGCCTCGCCGAGATCGCCCAGGAGATGGGCCGGCCGGTTCAGTAAGTGGGGCTGGGCGACGTCCTCTTCGGACGGAAGAAGCTCAAGGGTGCAAACCTCGACCGCCTCTTCGCGCTCTCGACCGCGCAGATAACCCTCGAGACCGAGCTGGGTTTGAAGCCCGACGGGGTCGCGGCCGTCGTCTTCAAGCCGCTCTCAGCGGGCGAGTTCATGCAGGCCGAGCGCGACCTCGACGAGCTCCTCGGCGTGGCCGCGGCCGACTCCGGGTCAAAGGTTCGCCGCCGCTCGGACAGCTTCGGCTTCCAGTGGATCGTCATCCACGACTCCGACTTCGAAGACCTCGTCACGACGACGCACCTCGTCACCTCGGAGCTCCAGGCGCGCGGCTTCGGCGGCCAGCTCCTCGCTGCGATCTTCAAGTTCAGGGGCGGCGAGCACCCCGTCTTCCTCATCTACGGCTACAAGACTGCGACCTTCTGGCCTTTCGTCCCCACGGGGAAGGAGCAGGAGCGCGACAACGCCGAGGAGCTGAAGCTCAAGGCCGAGCTCGAGAAAGAGCTTCCGATCGAGCCCGACCTCTCCCGCTGGCTGGCGCTCTTCGACGCGCCGCTCGACGACTAGCCGCCGACGCGGCGCGCGCCGTCGTAGGTCGAGCGGTACCAGTCCTCCGAGAGGCGCGAGATCTTCACGACGTCGCCGGAGTGCGGCGAGTGCACGAACTTCCCCTTCCGGACGTAGATGCCCACATGGGAGCGGCCGTTGAAGAAGACGATGTCGCCGGCCCGCAGGTGCTTGCGCCGGACCGGCCGGCCTTCGCCCCAGAGCATCCAGCTCGAGTGTGGAAGCGTGATGTCGAGCTTTCCGTAGACGTACATCACGAAGCCCGAGCAATCGAAGCCCGAGGGGCTAGCTCCGGCCCATCTGTACGGCGTGCCGAGGTATCGGAGCGCGATCCTGACGGCCTTCTCGCCCGTCGTGGGCCGCATCTCGACGGGCCTTGTCGGCCTGACTCCTTCGTCGGAGAGGTCGGGCGCGGCCGCTGCACCTGCCGGGAGGGCGAGCAGCAGGACCAGCACGACGAGGTGTGAGGAAAGACGACGGCGCATGAGATGCGGAACCCTGTCCCGGGGTGAAGTGGCCTTCTTCGGCCGCTGGCCGCGAGGCCTTTAGCGCTTACCTAGATAGGGGTACCTCGACGGAGCCAATAAAGAGAAACGGCCAGGGAAGGAGACCTGGCCGTTTCCTGTGCGCGAACTTTTCTGCACCAAATGAGATGCCGCTCCGGCCAAGAAGTTGCAGCGAGACTTCGGTTAGTACCTGCGCGCGCCGACGTAGGTCGCGGCGTACCAGTACTCCGACAGGCTCGAGATCTTCACGACGTCGCCGGTGTGTGGGGCGTGCACGAACCGCCCGCCGCCGATGTACATGCCGACGTGCGAGAGCCCGTTGAAGAAAACGAGGTCTCCGGGCGCCAGCTGGCTCCGCGACACGGGCGTGCCCATTCCGTACTGCATCGCCGCGTTGTGCGGCAGGTAGACGCCGACCTTCGCGTAGGCGTACATCGTCAGGCCTGAGCAGTCGAAGCCCGATGGACTTGCGCCGCCCCAGACGTACGGAACGCCCAGATATTGGAGCGCGATCGAGACGACGCTCGAGTGCGTCGCAGGCGGAGGAGCGGAGCTGCCCGAGGAACCGCCGGACGAGCTCGACGGGGCGGGCGCGGGTGCGGGCGCCGGTGCCGAGTGCTGCTTCTTCGCCGCGGCCCTCGCTTGGGCGGCGAGCCGGGCCTGGCGGGCCCGCTCGGCGGCCTCGAGCTGCGCGATCTGGTCCTTGATGGAGGAATAGAGCGCCTGGCGCTCGGCGAGCTGGCTCTGGATGGAGGCGCGCTGGGAAGCGCGCTCCGCGACGACCTTCACCTGGTCGGCCTGCGCCTTGACGAGAGCCTGCTGGCGCGCCTGCACTTCGTTTCGGTACTGCTTCACCTCCGCCGCGATGCGCGCGTCCTCGTCGGCGATCCGGTTGGCGGAGTCGATCCTCTCGATCAGGTCGCCGAGGCTCGAGGCGCCGAAGATGATCGACAGGGCGTCCGGCTGGTTGGACGTGTAGAGCGCGACGAGGCGCGCCGAGACCTGGGCTCGCGCCTTCGCGAGGCTCTTCTTTGCCGTCTCGAGGCGGGCCTGGTTGATCTCGAGGTCGTGCTTGATCTGGTCGAGGCGGACGTTCGCGGCGTTGTAGGCCTCCACCGCCTTCTCCACCTGCGCGTCCATGGCCTGGATCTGCGCGAGCACCTGCTGGGCCTGCGCGCGCTTCGAGCCGATCTGGGTGGGCTCGGCGGAGCCCGCCGCGGTGACGGCGAGAGCTAAGAAAAGCGCGGATAGGAGGGCGAGTCCGTAGCGCAGGGGAGGCTTCTCTTCCTCGGAGAAGCCTGGGAGGCTACAGGACGCTACGGCGAGACGTCGGGGATAAGGCCCTGCTCGGAGAAGAACATTTTGGTCTCCGCGAGGGTCATGTCGCTCGGGGGCACGATCGCGTCGGACGGCGAGAGGTCGTCCCCCGGGAGCCTCTCCCCATCGCGCCTGACAAGCCCAGCCATCTCGTCCAGATAGCGGTCGAGCTCGCCTTCGTCATCCCGGTCGAGGGCTTCCTGCGCTCGCAAGTCGAGCTCGTTCAGGCGCCCGACGGCGTCGTCTCCGAGTCGGAACTGCCCCTCTCCCATCACGCGGACGATCACTTCGTCTCCTTCTCGAGCTCTTTCTGCTCGCCGCCGGCGAGCTCGCCCTTCAGGCGTTGGAGGTCGGCGTCCACCTGGCTCTGCGCGGAGACCTGCGCGAGCTCGCGGTCGAGCTGCGTGCCGGAAGAAGTGTAGTCCTCCAGCGTCCCGGAGTCGACGAGCTCGTCGACCGCGGCTGCGCGAGCCTGCATCTGCTCGGTCTTGTCCTGCGCGCGCTGGATTGCGAGACCCGTGTCGGCCATCTCCTCGCCGATCCCGGTCGCGGCCTCGCCGATCTTCACCTGTGCCTCCGCAGCGGAGTACTGGGCCTTGATGGTCTCCTTCTGCGTCCGGAAGGCCTCCACCTTGGCGGAGAGGCGCTTCTCGCTGTCGGTGAGCTTCTCCTGCTGGGTAGCCAGGTCGTCGATCTGCTGGTCGAGGCTCTGGAGCTGCTGCTGCGCGAACGCCTTGCGCTCGAGTGCGGCGCGTGCGAGATCCTCACGGTTGGCGGCGAGAGCCTGGCGGGCCTGATCGTCGAGCTTGGGCAGCTCTGTCTCGAGCTTCTTCGTCTGCAGCTCGAGCCGCTTCTTCGCGGTGACGACGTCGGCGATGCCCTTCTTGACGTTCTGCAGCAGCTCGAGCTGGCGCTCGTACGAGTAATCGAGCGTGACGGCCGGGTCTTCGGCCCGGTCGAGAAGCTTCGAGTACCACGCCCTGACGACGGCGGACGTGCGGCTCATCAGGCCCATTGAAATCCTCCTGGCTTGGGTCCCTGGCATCCTACCGACGCCGTGATTGTCGAACGCTCCATGGATCCGAGCTGGCTCTCGAACGCCTACCTGGTCGCCGACCGAGCGGGAGGCACCGCCGTCTTCGTGGACAGCGGGGCGCCGATCGAGCCGCTCATGGCCGCCGTCGAGCGGCTGGAAGTCCAGGTCACGCACCTCCTCACGACGCATGCGCACCCGGATCACATCGCCCACCACGACGAGCTCGAACGCCGCTTCGGGACGACCGTGGTCGCGGATCCGGCCGAGAATATCGCAGGGGCGGAGCCCGTCGGGCACGGCGAGATCATCGAGACCGGCGACCTCAAGATCGAGGCTCTCCGCACACCAGGGCACAGCCCGGGCATGCTGGCCTTCGACGTCAACGGTGAGGTCTGCTTCACGGGCGACACGCTTTTCGCGGGCTCGGTCGGCGGAACGCGGGACGCCTTCGAGGATCTTCGCCGCTCGGTGATGGACGTCCTCATGGGCCTGCCGCCCGACATGAAGGTCTACCCCGGCCACACCGAGGAGACGACGATCGGCTGGGAATGGGAGAACAACCCGTTCGTCCGCGTGTGGCGTGGCGATCCGGAGGGAGAGGAGCAGGTCTACGTCGGCGGCGCCGAGGCGACCCTGGTCGTCTGGTCGCCGGACTACGACGGCGGGGGGAAGGGCTGGGTGCGCTTCACGGACGGACGCAACGCAATCATCGGTGGATCTCGGATAGAAAGGACGCGATGACCTACGTGCTTCCCGACGAGATCGACGCCTACGCGGCCGGCCACACCTCTCCGTCGACCGATCTCCTCGCGCGGCTGGCCGAAGAGACGAGGGAGACTCTCGACGCGCCGCAGATGCTCACCGGCACCGTCGAGGGGCGGTTCCTCGAGTTCCTCGTCTACGTGACGCAGGCGAAGCGCGTCCTCGAGTTCGGCACCTACAGCGGCTACTCGTCGATCTCCATGGCTGCTGCGCTTCCTCAGGGCGGCCACATCGACACCTGCGAGATCGAGGAGAAGCACGCCGCGGTCGCGCAGCGCTACATCGACGAGGCCGGATACTCGGACCGCATCACGATCCACCTCGGCCCCGCGGTGGAGACCGTCGAGCGGCTCGAGGGCGATTTCGACTTCGTCTTCATCGACGCCGACAAGCCGAACTACGTGAACTACTACGAGGCGGTCCTCCCGCGTCTCTCCGAGCGCGGTCTCATCGCGGCCGACAACACGCTCTGGAGCGGGCGCGTCCTCGACGAGTCCGACGAGTCCGACGGCACGACCGCGATTCGCGCCTTCAACGAGCACGTGCGCGGCGACGACCGCGTGGTGAGCGTCATGCTCACCGTCCGCGACGGCGTCACGCTGATCCGGCGAGCCTGACCCTGTGAGTCTCGGCGTCGGGCTCGTGGAAGCGGACGAGCCCCTCGCCCTCTGACTGGAGCTCCTTCCTCGCCTTGGCGGGCAGCTTGTCGAAGGGCTCGACGAGGAGCTCCGCCGTCTTCGCCGTGCGCTTCACGCTCCACTTGCCCGCGACGGCGCCGTCCACGAGGAAGGTGTTCACCGACTGCGGCGTCTTGGATGTGAAGATCAGCGGCCGGTACTCCTCGGCGAGGATCTGGGTGCGGCGCGCGTGCGCGAGGAGGATTGCGTCCCACACGGGGAGAAAGCGCGCGGGCGCGGGGGTCTTCGCGTCGGGGAGCGGCGCGCGCGGCAGGTCGAGGAGCTCCTTGCCCTCCTCGTCCTCGAAGCGGCGGAGGCTCAGCTTCTCGGCGGCGGGCTGAAGCTTCTTCGCCTGCACGCCCGCCCAGTTCGCCGCGTCGGCGAGCCGGCCGGGGCCGAATCCTGCGAGGTAGCGGTTGAGCAGGAGCTCGAGCCCTTGCTCCTCGGTCGCCGTGATGGGGCCGAGCCAGTCCGCGGCCATCGCATAGACGTCGGCGCGCCTGCGTTCCCAGGTCCCGGAGGGCGGGACCCGGAGCACGTCGTAGAGGGCGTTGACGCCGTTCCACACGGTTGTCGACTCCACGAACGGCTTCAGCTCTGTGCGTGAAAGCGGGCCCTTCGCCAGCGCCTTCTTCGCTGCCGTGGCCGCCTTCTTCACGTCGGCCTCCGTGGCGCGACCCTGGCGGTAGCGAAGCCACGCGGCACGGCGGCTCGGCCTCGTCCCGGCAGCCACGAATGGATAGTCGGCGGCCGAAACGAGGTGGATCGTGATCCGCATCATTGTCCCCTGCACCGCTCGCCGTTCCTCCAGCGCCTTCGTCAGGTCGGCGATCGCGAACTTCTTCAGCCGCGTCCAGAGCCCCACGTAGCCGCCTGTCGCATTCTGGGTCTGCAGGCCGCCGACGGCTTCGAGGGCCTGGATCACGGACTTCGGGGAGCGCTCGAGGAGGAGCTGGCGGGCGAGAAGCGACCGGTTCAGCTCGCGGGACGTCAGGGTCTTCATGGATACACGGCTGCCTTGAGGTAGTCGGCGGGCGGGTCGGCGAGCAGCGTAGCGACACCGTCGAGCCCCACCTCGTGCGTGATCAGGCGTTGCCACGGGCGCGCGCCGCTCGAGAGAAAAGCCAGGGCAGCGCGCACCTTCGCCGGGGTGTGGTGAAAGGCGCCGCGAAGCGTGAGCTCCTCGTAGTGGAGCCTGAAGGTGTCCACAAAGACCTCGCGCCCGCCGAAGAAGAGCACGGTGCCGCCGGGGCGGACCAGCCCGAGGGCGTCGTGCCACGCTTCATCGGAGCCGACCGCCTCGATGACGACATCAGCCCCCTTCCCGTCGCCCGGGCTCGCGCCGAAGTCCCGGGCGAGTGCGCGGCGCTCGGGCCGGCCGCCGACGGCGACAACATTGGCGCCCGCATCGCGCGCGGCGGCGCAGAGCATGAGCCCGATCGGGCCGAGGCCGACGATTGCCACGGTCTGACCGGCTCCGACCTCCGCCCGGTCGACCCCGTGCAGGCAGCAGGCGAGCGGCTCGACCATTGCGGCCACCTTCGAGTCGAGGCCGTCCGGGACGGGGAGGAGGTTCCGCGCCGCGATCTTCTCAGGCACGAGCAGGTACTCGGCATAGGCGCCGTTGAGGAGCGGCTGCAAATTCTCGCAAAGCTCCTCCTGGCCGCGCCTGCAGGGGGCGCACTGTCCGCAGGGCGCTGAGTTCGCCGCGACGACGCGCCGCCCGGTTTCGACGTCCACTCCGCAGAACTCGTGCCCGAATGGGCTCGGAAGCTCCCCGAGGAGCACGGGATGGCCGCGGCGGAACGCCTTCGCGTCGGTGCCGTCGGTGAGCGCGACCTCGATCTGGACGAGGACATCGCCGGGCGCGGGCTCTGGCTTCGGGACGTCTTGGAGGCGCAGGTCGCCCGGCGCGTGGAAGAGGAGTGCCTTCACGGGCGGAAGACGACCTTCACTGCTTCTCGGTTCCGGTATGCGCCGAGCCCGTCGTCGAAGCGGTCGAGCGGAAGGACGAGCGGCTCGGGCAGTTCGAGCTCGCGAAGAAGCGCGACGGCTTCTTCCATGTGCGGCCGAGTTGCCGAGCGGGAGCCGGTCAGTGCGATCTCGCGCCGGTAGATCTCACCGGAGTCGAGCGCGCCGGCATCGGCGAAGAGGAGAACGGAGCCGCCCGGCTCGACCGCCCGGAGCGCATCGGCACCCGCACCCGGGGCGCAGACGACGACAGAGGCCACCGACCCCGGCGGCTCGGGGCCATTTCGCGCTGGATCCGAGTCACGCACGAAGACGGTGTCGCCGCGGCGGCGCATGACCGCCGCGAAGAGTTGGCCGACGAAGCCGCCGCCGAGGACGAGGACTTCTCCGGGCGGCACCCGTTCGGCTCCGCGGAGCACACAGGCGAGCGGTTCGGCGTAGGAGCCGAGCACATCGTCCACGTCGTCCGGAAGCTCGACCCACCCGCCCAGGGCCGCGACCCGCTCGGCGAAACCGCCCGGCTGGATCGTCGCGGCGCTGAACTCCACGCACGTCGATTCGTGCCCGGCCCGGCAGCGCTCGCACTCGCCGCACGGTTGGTGATGGACGAGCGCGACGTGCTTCCCGTCCACTTCGGCCACTACCTCGTGGCCGAGCACGGTTCCCTCCGGCGCGCCACCGATCTTCTCGACGTCGCTCCCGCAGAGGCCGCATGCGAGCACGCGAACGACTTCGGACCCTTCTGGCTCGGCAAGGTCCGCGTGCTCCGGACACCCGAACGAGTTGAGAACGACTGCCCGCACCGAGGGGTATCGTAGGCGCGTGGCGATCAAGCTCTACCGCTGCAAGAACCTCTGGGTGAAGGCCGGTGGGCACCCGTGCTGGCGCGTGCAGAAGGCGCTCGACGACCAGGGGATCGAGTACGAGCTCGTGACGGGTGCGTGGCCCGCGATCGGAAAGCGGCACGAAATCGAGCAGCTGAGCGGGCAGACAAAGTACCCGGTGATTCAGTTCGAGGACGGCTCGGTGTACCGCGAGGAGTCGAAGGACATGGCCGAGACGATCATGGCCGGCAAGCTCTTCGACAAGCAGGGCGCGCAGCAGCCGACGACCTGAGCCTCGCTACACTTTTACCCGCGCGGGGCTATAGCTCAGTTGGGAGAGCGCCTGGATCGCACCCAGGAGGTCGCCGGTTCGAGTCCGGCTAGCTCCATGAAAACCGCCGCAAATCCGCGGTTTTCTTGTGGGAGACAGCGCCTGTTCCGGTCCAGGCGCTCGATGCTCCAGATGCACTCAGATGCATCTCGAAACGTCCGGCCTAGAGGGCGTTTGAGCGCCGTGGCGACGTTGTGAGGCACAGGATGTTGGGGGAATGTTGGGCGGAAGCCGTCGGCAGTGTCAGGCCGGATCAGAATCCGTGTGTACGCGATCGCCTCGGCTCCTCGCGGTCCACAAGGATCGAGCGGCCTCGACAACGGGTGACTGGGCTGGCCACTGGCCTGCCTTCATCGGGAGAGTAGGCTTGGCGCCGTGGACCGCTTCGTTCTTGTTGCGCGCTTGAAACCGGACGGTCGGCGGCGTGCGGAAGAGCTCCTCGCCGAACATTCGGTCCTCGGTGGCGAGCTCGGATCGGTCTCCACCGGCACGCCATTTTCTTGTCCGAGTCTGAGGTCGTCTTCCTCTTCGAGGGCGAAGGCTCTCACGAGTCGGTCAGGGCGATCTTCAACGACCCAGCTCAGTCGACCCTCATCGGCCACTGGCTACCGCTCTTCGACGGGCCCCTTCACCAAGCAGAAGAGGCGTACTTGTGGGAACGCTGAGCAGCTGACCGAGCGCAGATCTCCGGCATTCCCTCTCATTCGTCGTAGGGGTCGCCAGCGAAGGGGTCGTCGGGACCACCCCGCCCGAGAAACTGGTGGGGCTTCGTTCGGCGGATTTCCTCAGCCGGGTCGTGGGCCACGAATTCGCCTCCCCAGATCAACAGAAACGGCGAAGCCAGCAAGAACAACAAGAAGAGAAGACCGAAATACGGGATGACCAGGACGACTGTCCCGGCAATGAAGATGGCGGGTATCCATGCCCACCAGTAGCTCAACATGATCTGACCTCCTCGGTCGGCGTCGGTCGGTTGCGAGCCGCGAGCATCGCCCTAGGCCGCCGTACTCGAATCAGCCGAGGCGCCAGCCAGGTCGCCAGTCGTTCTCACTAGGCTGCGTTGAGGCGGCTGGCGCGGATACGAGCGAGCTGGTTGCGCGAGGTGATGTGGAGCTTCAGGAACACTTTGCGCAGGTGGTACTGGACCGTGCGGGGGCTGATGAAGAGTTCCGCTCCGATTTCGGGGTTTGAGAGGCCGTCCCGAGCGAGCCTGGCGATCTGTGCCTCTTGAGGCGTCAGAACGTCGCGCGTGTCGTCGGTGCGCTTGCGCGCGGTCTCCCCGGTGGCAAGGAGCTCGCGACGAGCTCTCTCCGCAAACGCCGCGGCTCCGATGCCGCTAAGCGTGTGCTGAGCGGCTCGAAGCTGCTCGCGCGCGTCCACGCGCCGGTTCTCACGACGAAGCCACTCGCCGTACACGAGCTGGGCGCGGGACAGGTGAACTCCACCGCGGCCGAAGCCCTCTATCGCCTCACGGTAGAGGGTTTCGGCCACGTCGCCGGCGCTCAGAAGCGCGGCTGATCGCGCCCAAACGGCTTGCGCCCAGTCCGTGCCGGCGCGTGTGTGTTCCTGGAGATCCCGTAGGGCATCCGTCGCGACGACGTGGCCGTCACCTCGGGCGCAGGCCTCGATCAGCTCGAGACGCGCCCAGCCGTAGAGACCGAGATCCTCTTGCGCGCATACGCGCTGCGCGGCGGTGAGTGCGTGCTCGTAATGGCCGAGACCGTTAAACAGAACCGCCTTTGCGTATTCCGCGAGGGCGATCGCCCGATCGGCATCCTCGGCGGTAGCTTCTTCCATGAGTGCGGCACTTAGTCCCATGACCAGAGGCTCTTTGCCTCTCCAAGCGGCGAGCAGCAGCGGTGTAAACAGGGCGGGGGCGTACCCAACCGCGGTGTTGATTGCCTCCACTTCTTCGTACAGCAGCGACGAAGGAGTCCCGTTGCCAGGACCGTGTTTTCCCTGCCCTGCACGCACAGGCTCGCGCGATTCGCCCGCCAGGGGCCCGTATTCGGCCTGGTCGCCGGCCGGGACTCCGTGAATGACGATGACCAGTTGCCCGGCGACGAGGTCTTGGTAGTCGAGCCGGAGGGCGTTCGCGCTCGCGCGGCCGTCTTGGATGCTGCTCATCGTGTGCCCCCGGCTGCGACTTCAGCCCACGAGGCAAGGGCTTCTTGCGCATACGGCAAGCCGCGGAAGGCGGCGTGCGCGTACGGGTGGGTGAAGACGTCAAGGGCCTGCTCCGGAGCGGCGGCGAGTTCGAAGTAGGCTCCGCTTCGCTCGTCGGAGACCGTGATAGTGAGCGTATCGGTGAACTTCTGCCACAACAGCGTGACCTCGAGCCCGTCGCTCAATCTGTGTGCGAGCTCGCGGTGATCCTGCGGCGAGATGTTGCTGCTTGCCATGGTGGCTCCTCCCTCGTACTGGCGCCACCATCGCAGCGAGTAGGACGCGTGTCTCTGCGGCCAGCTAGCGAATCGGCGGCCTGACAGCAGGCTAATTGGAAGTAGCGCTAGCTTCATTGCGGCCCGCCGTCGCTTCGGGAAGGCTGACCCGTGTGGTTTTGCGCTGCCTCATTGTCGACGACAATCAGGTGTTCCTCGCCTCGGCTTCACGTCTCCTATCCGCGCAGGGGCTCGAGGTGGTGGGATGCGCCTTGTCCGGGGCGGAGGCGCTGCGGCTTGTGGAGGAGCTCGAGCCGGACGTCGCACTGGTCGATGTAGAGCTCGGCGATGAGGATGGACTCGAGCTGGCGCGGCGGTTAGCCGCGAAGTCACAGGCGACTCGGGTCATCCTGATTTCCAGCCACTCGAAGGATGAGTTCGGAGACCTGATCGACGACAGTCCGGCCGTCGGGTTTGTGCCGAAGCCAGGACTCGGGGCCGACGCGATTGCAAAGTTGCTTGGTTAGCGCGCCTCGAGGTAGGTCACGACCGCGAGCACGCGACGATGGTCGTCCTCGGTCGTCGGGAGACGAAGCTTCCTCAGGATGCTGCGAACGTGCTTCTCGACCGCTCCCTCGGTGATGTAGAGGCGATGCGCGATTCCGTTGTTGGAGCGTCCTTCCGCCATAAGGGCGAGCACGTCCAGCTCGCGTGGCGTGAGCTCCGCGAGCGGATCGTCACGTCGACGGGCGCCGAGCAGTTCCTGAACGAGGGCAGGATCGACTACCGAGCCGCCGCGAGCGATTCGCTCGACGGCATCGACGAAGTCGGCCGCGTCCATGACGCGGCTCTTGAGCAGGTAGCCAATCCGCTCGCCGCCCTCGAGCAGGTCCATGGCGGTCTCGACCTCGACATGGGCCGAGAGGAGGAGGATACCGATCTGCGGGAACGCGGTTCGAATCGTGCGCGCCGCCTGGAGCCCTTCCGTGGTCTGCGTCGGGGGCATCCGAATGTCGAGCACGACGAGATCCGGGCTCCGCTCCCGGACCAGCTCGGGCAACGCGAGTGCGTCCCCGGCCTGGCCCACGACGTCGTACCCGGCGCGGCCCAAGACGCTCGCGATTCCTTCACGCAGGAGGACATCGTCATCGGCCACGATCACACGTTCAGCAGGCACGTTGGCTTCAGCTTACGCCGCTTCGAACCGGTGCCTCGACCCCGGGCGCATCTCGCGGTAGGGTGTGAGGCTATCGGCTTGTGACACTAGCAACACCCAATTTGGTCGAGCGGAGCGACGGTTTACACGCCCGCTTCGCAAGCTGTGCCCGACTACGTCATATGGTCGACGCCGCGAGTCGTGCCCGCGAGTTCACCCGGGCTGCCGGGCGCACTTTCAGTTACGCGGGCGCCGAGGTCCTTGAGCGAGCGCCGGGGAAATCGATCGCGCCGCCGCTGCTGCGAGAGCGTCACAGCACGACTTCGTGCGTAGAGGCGACTACGAAAGAATGTGTTCGCGGAAGAAACGGTCGATGTGCTGTGGAGGGACATCGACTGCACGAACCTGCTGGGGCGTAGAGCAGACGGAGGTATGGACGTGACGAAACATTCTGAGGTGACAAGAGATGTTTCGATCGAAAGCGCAATCCCGGCTGGCGCAGTTCCGCTGAAGTCGATCCTGTACACCGAGGAGCTCGATCGCCGCCCCTCGCGCCCGCCTGACTATGCGGAGGAAAACCGCGCGCTGGTGAAGCTGGTGAGCGCATTAGCGGATTCGCCGAGCACCGTCTTTCAGACACTCGCGGAAACGATCCTGCGTATTACGCAGTGTGACTCTGCTGGCCTTAGCCTTCTGACCACGGATGGCCAAACGCCGGATGTTTCCGGCAATAGGTTCTATTGGCCAGCTATCGCCGGCATGTGGAATCCGCACGTCGGAGGTGGAACACCGCGCAATTTCGGGCCGTGCGGAGACGTGCTTGATCAAAACTGCACGTTGCTGTTCAAGCATTTTGAGCGGCGCTACCCCTATCTGCTGCCAGTAATCCCGGCCGCTGAAGAATGCCTGCTTGTTCCGTTCTATGTCGCCGACAAAGCAGTCGGAACGATCTGGGCGATCATGCACAGCGACCGTCGCAAGTTCGACGCAGAAGACGACCGCCTAATGGGCTCGCTTGGCAAGTTCGCCTCCTCCGCCTATCAAGCGCTGGCGTCGATCGATGAGCTCAAATTCCAGATCGGCGAGCGCGAGAGGGCGGAAGAAGCACTGCAACAACTGGCGGATGCTCTGGAGACGAAAGTCGGCGCTCGAACTCGCGAGTTAGAACGCAGCGCCCAGGAACTTCGTGACACCAACAAGGAACTGGAGAAGGAAATCGCCAAGCGCAGGCGTGCTGAGGGCCAGTTCAGGCGCAGTGAAGCGCGCGCCAAGCAGCTCGCAAACGAACAGGCGGCGCTGCGCCGAGTCGCGACCCTCGTCGCGCAGGGCGCGAGTCCAGATGAGCTCTTTTCCGCCGTCGCCGAGGAGGTCGCCGGCGTGATCGACATTCCCGTTGTGGGCGTCCACCGTTATGAGGCTGACGGCACGTTCACCATGCTCGCCATCTCCGGAGATACCAACTTCACCGTCGGCAGCCGATGGCCTGTCGAGGACGATGGAATCGCCGGAATAATCCTCGCAACCGGTCGCCCCGCGCGCAACGACGACTACACGACCATGCCGGGACCGCTTGGAGACGCGGTCCGAGAAGATCTCATCATGTCGACTGCCGGCGTACCGATCGTCGTCGAAGGCGGCATCTGGGGTTTCATGGTGGCTGCCTCCAAGCCGGGCGGATCCATCCCGACCGGCACAGAAGCGCGTCTCGCCAGCTTTACCGAGCTGGTCGCCACGGCCGTCTCGAATGCGACGACACGCGCGGAGCTAATCGCTTCGCGTGCACGAATCGTCGCCGCCGGCGACGAGGCGCGTCGGCAGATCGAGCGAAACCTTCATGACGGGACTCAGCAACGACTCGTCGCAATCGGCCTCGACGTGCAGACAGTGCGGGAAAGCATGCCGGTGGAAATGCAAGATGCGCGGTCCGGCCTCGAGCGGGTCAAGGACGAGCTCGAAGCCGTGCTCGAGGACGTGCGGGAGCTTTCACATGGTCTTCATCCAGCGCTGCTTTCGCGAGCGGGGCTGGAACCGTCCCTGCGATCGTTGGCCCGGAAATCCCCTATCCCGGTCGAACTGAACGTCAGCCTCAGCAAGCGGCCGTCGGAGTCGACCGAGACGGCTGTCTACTACGTGATCTCGGAAGCGCTTGCCAATTCCGCCAAGCACGCACACGCATCGCACGTCTCGGTCGTGCTTACGACGTCCGAAAGCGAAATTCGTGCCGTTATCGAAGACGACGGCGGCGGCGGCGCCGAGGCGAGTGCAGGATCAGGACTCGTTGGGCTGATCGACCGAATCGAGGCACTCGGCGGACGCTTCGCGCTCGACAGCCCGCCCGGCCATGGAACCAGGATCTCGATCGAGATGCCGCTGACAGCTGAGCCAATCGGCGGTGTCGCGCGAGTGCCGGGCGG
Organism: Actinomycetota bacterium; assembly: GCA_046733475.1. Lineage (GTDB taxonomy): Bacteria > Actinomycetota > Thermoleophilia > Gaiellales > Gaiellaceae > DATEOR01. The sequence goes on along the minus strand of JBKPPF010000003.1, from coordinate 7,611 downwards.
AGAGCCAAGTACGGCGGAGGACGGCGTGTCGGCGCCAGGAGCGCTCTTCCAACCAGCGGACGCCGATACGTTGTACGCGGCGGTGACGGCAAGCGCCGATGCTCTCTATATGGTCGATCCGCGGGGCCGAATCCGGTTCCTGAACGCAGCCGCCCTTCAGATTCTCGGTTACGAGGACGAGCGGCAGCTCCTCGGCCGACCAAGTCACGACACGATCCACTACCTGCGGCCCGACGGGACCCCGTTTCCGGCGGGCGAGTGCCCGATGCTGCGGCCGCGTCTCAACGGAGAGACGGTGCGGGTCGAGGAGGACTCGTTCGTGCGACAGGATGGTTCGCTGGTGGCCGTCTCGTACTCGTCAGCTCCAGTCGCACTGCCGAACGGCCGGGGGGCGGTGGTGTCGTTCCGCGAACGGCCTCCCGCCTAAGCAGCCCGGATCGGCTCGGCACACGATTCGGACCTCCACTACTGGCGGCTAGTACAGACCGGTCCGAGCTGGCAGCGGCCTGACGGGGGGTGGCGCGAAACCACGGCGGCCGTCACCTCGGGCGACGGCCGCAAGCACGAGCAGCGATGGGCGAGCGCAGTTAAGTGAACCGCTTGATGAAGTCGAGCGCCGTTTGGGCGACCTCGCGCCAGCCGTGGTCGATCGTGAGGGAGTGGCCTCGGTTCGGCATCTTCACGATCTCCGTGACGGCGGCGTTTCGCCTCTGCCGCTTGTAGGCGGCATGCGCGATCGCCCATGGAACGGTGTGGTCCTTTTCGCCGTCGATGATGAGCAGGGGGCCGCGGTCGGGGTTCTTCGTGTCGACCTTCGCCTCCGTCCACGGGTTGAGGTTCGCATTGCCCATCTGTGCGAGAGAGATCCCGGAGCCGGCGACGTGGAACTTGTCGTAGAGCTCCTTTGCCTCCTTCTCGTCCAGCGCGTTCGCCCAGCCGTACTTGAACTGCTCGAAGGTGAGCGTGATGGCGCGGCCACGTGTCAGCGGGTTGGCGAGGAAGAGGCCTACCCCTTTGAGCACCGAGACAGGCAGAGGCAGGACGCCGCGGAAGACTCCGGGGTCGATCGCGACTGTGGCCGCCGACAGTCCCCGGCCCGCGAGCATCTGGGCCAGCAGGCCGCCGGTCGAGTGCCCCATCACCGCCGGCTTCTTGTCCAAGGCATTGATGATCTCGGTGGTGTGGTCGGCGACCTGCTTCAGGGTCTTCCTGGCGAGGACTTCCGGCTCCGCCCGGGCCCCTGCAACCGTTTGCGGATCGTCTGGCCAGTCGGGCGTCAGCGGCGCGTAGCCGGCCTGCTCGAAGAAGTCCGCCCAGTTGGCCCAGCTGCTCGGGAGTAGCCAGAGGCCGTGGATGAAGACGACCGGGGTGTTGCCGGAGGCGTTGGCCGCTTCGATCTCCCGGCTCTCGCGCTCTGAGATCGAGGCTGCGGTCGGATTCCCACGAGCCACCTGCTCGGTCCCGTGCTCGGTGATCGAGTTCTGAGAAACGGTCGTGCTCATTATCGTCCTCCTCTGTCGGCTCGGCGGCCAGCATCGCCCGGCGGGATTGAACTCGCATCCGCCGAGGCGCCAGCGAGAGTGGCTAGTCGAGTCCGTCGTGCCAGGTCGGACGAGGGAGCATCGAGGTCCCGTCCGACGGATGGAGCCGCAAGCGAAACGACTGGTGACCCAACCGGCGTGTCGGCGGATTCGACGCTGCCTCGGCCGCGGCAAATTTCATCCCGACACCACTCCGGTAAGGGAGGCTTCGATGTTCACTCAGAATTCGGCGCGGCCTCGTCGGGTCGCTCTCTTGCTCGCGCCACTTGTCGCGCTTGTGGCGCTCTTCTCGCTCGGCGCCGGCGGGTCTGCGGAGGCCAACCGGCATGCCGTAGGAGGCCCGCGGCCGACGATCGTGCTCGTCCACGGCGACTGGGCGGACGCATCGACTTGGACAAGCGTGATCGGGCGCCTGCAGGACAAGGGCTTCACCGTAGTCGCTCCGCCCAACCTGCTACGGGGACCGGCCGCGGACGCCGCGTACCTCGCCAGCTACCTCCGTTCCATCTCTGGTCCGATCGTGCTCGTCGCCCACTCCTACGGCGGATTCGTCACGACGAACGCCGCCACGGACAACCCGAACGTCGAGGCACTCGTCTACATCGACAGCTTCCTGCCCGACGAAGGCGAAATCGGGGGAGCCCTTGTCGCAGACTGGGGTTCCTGCATCACCGAGAGCGCTCTCAATGCCGTGCCCTACGACGGGGGAGTGGATCTGTACCTGCGCTGGGAAGCGAACCCACCCTATCCGGGTTTCAGGGACTGTTTCGCCAACGGGGTCGGGCCGAAGTACGCCGCTGTCCTTGCCGCCGCGCAGCGGCCGGCAGCGCTCGCCCAGTTTTCCGAGCCGTCGGGGCCGCCCGCGTGGAAGACAATCCCGTCTTGGTCGCTCATTGGGACGTTGGACCACGTGATCCCGCCCGCGCTGCAGGAGGAGATGTCAAGTCGGGCCGATGCTCACATCACGAGGGTCAGGGCCGGCCACCTGACGCCGATCACACGCCCCGGTGTCGTCACAAAGGTGATCCTCTCCGCGGTCGATGCGACGACGTGATCTGACGGCGCGAGGTCGCCGCCCCAGACTTCGTCCGGTCGCCTAGGCAGGGCCTGGCGCGAGCTGGGCGCGGCGACCTCGCGCCTTCCTCAACGCCCAAGGTGAGAGGCCAATCGCATGAACAAGCCAAAACCGAAGCGGTTCCTTGGGAGTCACCCAGAGTCGAGGCCGATTCAGGAGGTACGACACCTTCACTAAGTCGAGCGTGCGGGCGAAAGCGAATGGACACCATGGATCGCCGTAGCCGGCCTGATCGCATTCTTCGTGGCCATCGGATTGATCATGCTGGGACTCGCCGAAGCGGCGTCCTACTTCCTGGCGAGCACGTCTTTCGGCTAAGACATTCTCGTCTCCGGAGCCGCTCGTCGGCCGGACTCCTGGCATGCCAACTCCCGTGCTCGGAAGTTGATTCGACTCGCTATCAAGGCTGGCGCGTTGGCGGATTCGAGCGGCCCTCCTCGGCCCGATCATCGGCGGCAGCGAGCGAAAGGAGACGGAATGAAGATCGTTGTCATCGGCGGAACCGGTCTCATCGGAGCGAAGCTCGTCGAGAGGCTGCGCGAGGCCGGCCACGCGCCCCTCGCGGCGGCGCCGGACACGGGCGTCAACACCATCACCGGTGAAGGGTTGGCCGAAGCGCTCGAGGACGCCCAGGTCGTCGTCGACGTCGCGAACGCGCCCGTCTCGGATGACGCCGCAGTGCTGAACTTCTTCGAGACATCGACCGACAACATCCTGGCCGCCGAAGGCGCCGCCGGCGTGAACCACCATGTGGTGCTGTCGGTCGTCGGCGCCGACCGGCTGACCGAGAGCGGCTACCTTCGCGCGAAGGTCGCCCAGGAAGAGATCGTGAAGGCGGCGTCTGTCCCTTACACCATTCTGCGCGCGACGCAGTTCTTCGAGTTCATCGGGCGCATCGCCCAGTCGAGGGACGGTGAAACGGTTCGTGTCGCTCCCGCTCTTGTTCAGCCGGAGGCCGCTGACGACGTTGCCGCCGCACTGGCCGACCTCGCACTGGGCCAACCGGTCAACGGCATCGTGGAGCTGGCCGGCCCCGAGCAGTTCCGCCTCGACGGGCTCGTCGCCCGCGTTCTGTGGGCAAAGAACGATCCGCTCGAAGTGGTCACCGACACGCAGGCTCGCTACTTCGGCGCAAAGCTCGACGACAACTCGTTGACGCCCGGGAGCAGCGCACGCATCGCGCCGACGCACTTCGAGGATTGGCTCAGCCAGTCCGCTGCCAGGTAGCAAACCTCGCAACCAAGAAGGAGATCTTCATGGTTATCACCACCAGTACACGACCGGTCGTGCTCGAGGCGGCCTCTCGGGAGTTCGTCGACGCGACCTCGACGCCGCCCTTCATCTACGAGCTCACCCCCGACGAGGCTCGCAAGGTGCTCGACGACGTCCAAGCCGCACCGATCGAGAAGCTGCCCGTCGAGGAACGCTGGATCACCGTCCCGGCCGAGGTCGGCGACGTGCGCGTCCGCATCGTGCGCCCGCCGGACGTCACAGAGACCCTGCCCGCGATCCTCTACATGCACGGCGGCGGCTGGGTGCTCGGGAACGCGCACACGCACGACCGGCTTGTCCGCGAGCTCGCCGTTGGTACCGGCGCCGCGGTCGTGTTCGTCGAGTACGACCGCTCGCCGGAGGCTCACTACCCCGTTGCGATCGAGCAGGGCTACGCCACAGCCCGGTGGATCGTGCGCGAGGGCGCCGCCAACCAGCTCGACCCGGAGCGCATGGCGGTTGCCGGCGAGTCGGTCGGCGGCAACATGACAGCGGCTCTCGCGCTCATGGCGAACGATCGCGGCGATGTCCGCTTCGTGCAGCAGTCGATGTGGTACCCGGTGACCGACGCCGCGATGGACACCGAGTCGTACGAGCAGTTCGCCGAGGGCTACTTCCTCGCCGCGAAGGGGATGGCGTGGTTCTGGGACGCCTACCTCCCCGACGTCGAGCGGCGCTCGGAGCCTTACGCCTCGCCGCTCCGCGCGAGCGACGAGCAGCTCGCCGGCTTGCCGCCGGCGTTCGTGATCGTCGACGAGGCCGACGTGCTCCGCGACGAGGGCGAGGCCTATGCGGCACGCCTCCGGTCAGCCGGAGTCGACGTCACGACCGTCCGCTACGACGGCATCACGCACGATTTCATGATGCTCAACCCGCTCAGCGACACATGCGCGACGCGGGCTGCAGTAGCTCAGGCGATCTCCATGCTGCGCCAGGCATTGCAAGCCGCGTGACGGAAGGATCGCACACCGCACCGCGCCTCAGCAGGGGCGCGGTGCGGTCACTGCACTTCCCTTTCACGCGCCCGATACGGTGTCGCTATGTCCAGTCTGCTCGGCTGGATACCGCTGCTAGCCCAGGCGGGTAACGCTGCCACCCAGGAGTATCTGAGGGAGGCGCGGCAGATGCAGGCGCTCTCGTTGGGGGTGCACATCCCGCTCGTCTGCTTCGGGATCTCCTTCCCCGCGATGGTGCTCTTCGTCGAATGGCTGCACAACCGCACGGGCAACCCCGCCTACAAGGCGCTCGCGAAGCGCTGGTCGAAGGTGATGCTGATCCTGTTCGCGATCGGCGTCGTCACCGGGACGATCCTCTCGTTCGAGCTCGGACTGCTCTGGCCGAGATTCATGGAGCGGTGGGACGAGGTGTTCGGGTTCGCCTTCGCGATCGAGGGGCTGGCCTTCTTCACCGAGGCGATCTTCATCGCCGTCTACGTCTATGGCTGGGACCGCCTCTCGCCGCGCATGCACTTCCTGAGCGGGATCCCGATCGCGCTCGCCGGCGTGCTCGGCTCGGCGTCCGTGATCGCCGTCAACGGCTGGATGAACCACCCGCAGGGCTTCGATCTGGGCCCGGACGGCGAGGTCACCCACGTGCGTCCCCTCGAGGCGCTCTTCAACTCGCACCTCTGGCATCAGGAGGTGCACATGTACCTGGCAGGGTTCATCGTGGCCAGCTCGCTCGTCGCCGGCGTCTACGCGGCGGCCTGGCTCCGTGGCCGCCGTGACGGCTACCACCGCGCCGGGCTCGTCGTCCCGCTGCCGGTGCTCTGCCTGGCGGCGCCCGCGCAGGTCGTGGTCGGCGACTGGGCTGCGCGCACGGTGGCGAAGGACCAGCCGACCAAGCTGGCGGCGATCGAAGGCCTGCGCGAGACGACGGCCGGCGCGGACCTGACGGTCGGGGGGTTGTACGTTGACGGCCGGGTGCACGGCGGCGTGTCGATTCCGAACATGCTCTCGCTCCTCGCCTTCCATGATCCCGATTCGACGGTGGAGGGCCTGGATGCGGTCCCCGCTGACGAGCGCCCGCCTGGGAGGCCAACCACGTGTGGCTGATTGTCGTGCTGGTGGTGCTGTGGACGTGCTTTCCGCACGCGTTCGGGCCCCTCATGGAGACGCTGTACGTGCCGCTCTTCCTCGCCGCAGTGGGGATCATCTTCCGCGGCGCCGCTTATGCGCTGCGCGGCGAGGCTGCTTCGATCTCGGAGGCGCGGCTGCTCGGCGGGGTCTTCGCCCTCTCCTCGGTGCTGACGCCGTTCTTTCTCGGCTGCGCCGTCGGGGCGGTCGCCTCCGGGCAGGTACCGGCGCAGGGAGACGCGAGCGCTCCCTTCTCGAGCTGGACCGGCGCGACCGCGCTCTGGATCGGGGTGCTTGCAGTCGTGACCGGCGCCTATCTGGCGGCCGTCTTCCTCGCGGCGGATTCCGTGCGGGTGCAGGCGCCAGACCTGACGACCGCTTTCCGCCGCCGCGCGCTCGCGTCCGCCCTCGTTGCCGGAGCAATGGCGGTCGGGGGCCTCGCCCTCGTCCGTGAGGATGCGCGCGACCTCTACGATGGGCTCACGTCCGGAGGGGGGCTCGCCATGGTGATCATGTCCGCCGCGTTCGGCGCGCTCACGCTCTGGCTCCTGTGGACGAACCGCTTCGAGCTCGCGCGCTACACGTCGGGCGTGGCCGTTGGCGCGATCCTGGCCGGCTGGGCCCTCGCGCAGCGCCCCGACTTCCTCCCGGGCGAGCTCTCGCTCCAGGACGCCGCCGCGGGCGACGCCACCCTGATCGCCACCCTGGTCGTCCTGGTGCTGGCGCTGCTCGTGATCGTGCCGGCGATCGCCGTGCTGTTCCGCCTGACCCTCGAGGGTCGCCTGCCTGAGCAGTTCCACCCGATCGTGACGGTCGACGACCGAGGAGACCGGTGACGGCGGCGCGGCCATATATTGCGGTTGCCTGCTTTGTGATCGGTCTTCTGCTCGTGCTGCTGATCGAGGCGGGCATTGCCCGCCTCATCGGTGTGCCGCTGGTGTTCAGCGGCATCGTGCTCGGCGTCGCCGCGATCGCGACGCCGGAGTTTCTCGCTGGCGACCGCGACGCCGACTGAACTGAGGCGCTCATCGACCGATTTGAGAATTGCGGTACGCGTTCAACAGGCCCCTCGTACACAAGGGCACCCACGTTCGATATCCGGATGCAGTAGGGCTAAGGGCTAGCCGAACGTGAAGCAGTAGGCCTCGGCGCCCGGAGCGAGGAAGCTGATCTCGAACGTGCGGTCGGTGATCGCTCGCCGCTCGCGGATCAGTTGGTGGAGCCGGGGCCGATCGAGGGTTCCGGTGCCGCCTTCGTCGACGTCGAGCCCGTGCGCATCGCCGGGAGGCTCTCCGTCGACGAGCACGCGATACGCGACAGGCCCTGACGCCGGTGGGCCCATGACGAGGTTGACGTCACGGGAGTGAAAGCGGAAAACGAGCCGCCCGCCCGCTTCATTCAGCACGCTCGCCCCCGGGCCAAACGTCCAGTTCCCGGCCAAGGCCCACTGGTTGCGCTCCAGCCGCTCCGGGACGCCGAACTCCCGAGGCTCGTCGAACTCGGCAGCGTCGACGGAGACGAAGTTCTGCCCTTGTTCGTAGCCGAGGTAGGTCTCGGGGGAGCGCAGCGTCCCCCAGTCGGCCTGGGCCTCGAAGCCTTCGTCGGCGACCGAGACGAGGTCATCGGGGACTCCGTCACGGCCGGCCTC
>JBKPPF010000002.1:0-26021 GCA_046733475.1 Actinomycetota bacterium | reverse complement strand
ACCTGAGGACGATCAAGGCGATCTCCATGCGGATGCAGCTGGAGGACGGGGAGTCGGCACCGTCGCTGCTCGAGGCGCGCGGGGAGGTCTACCTGCCGCTCTCCGGCTTCAACGATCTCAACGAACGGCTGGTCGCCGAGGGAAAGAAGCCGACGCCGAACCCCCGCAACGCGGCCGCCGGTTCGCTGCGGCAAAAGGACTCTGCCATCACCGCCGAGCGGCCGCTCTCGATCTGGATCCACGGCCTCGGCCGGAGGGAAGGGCTCGCGACTGAAGGACACTGGGACTCGCTCCAGTGGCTGCGGGTGCACGGTTTCCGCACGAATCCCTTCGCGGAGCTGCACGACTCCATCGAGTCCGTGGCGAAGGCGTGCCGCGAGTGGGAAAAGCGGCGCATCGACCTCGACTACGAGATCGACGGCCTCGTGATCAAGGTCGACTCCTTCGCGCAGCAGGAGCGCCTTGGCGCCCTCCACCAGAGGCCGCGCTGGGCGCGCGCTTACAAGTGGGCGCCGCTGACCGCGGTGACGCGGCTGAACAGGATCCTCATCCGGGTCGGCCGAACGGGCGCGCTGAACCCCTGGGCGATGATGGAGCCGGTCGAGGTCGGAGGCGTGACCGTCTCGCGCGCAACCCTCCACAACGAGGAGGACATCAACCGCAAGGAGATCCGCGAGGGCGACGACGTCATCGTCCAGCGCGCGGGCGACGTCATTCCGCAGATCGTCGGGCCGGCCGGCCCGCACCGGAAGGGCACGAAGCAATTCCGCATGCCGAAGAAGTGTCCGCTCTGCGGGGCGGAGATCGTCAAGCTCGAGGGCGAGGTCATGCACCGCTGCCCGAACCGCGCGTGCCCTTCCCGGGGGCTCGAGACGCTGATCAACTGGGTCGAAGGACCGGCCGACATCGAGGGCGTCGGCGAGCAGACCGTGCGCCTCCTGTGGGAGAAGGAGCTCGTCCGGTCGCTTCCGGACCTCTACCGCCTGACGAAGGAGCAGCTGCTCGAGCTCGAAGGCTTCGCCGAGATTTCCGCAACCGCGGCGATCGACGCCATCCAGGCGTCGAAGAACGTCCCGTTCTCGCGCGTCCTCCTCGGCCTCAACATCCCAAAGCTCGGCTGGGTGCTCGCCCAGAGCCTCGCGCGTCATTTCGGCAACGTCGACCTGCTCCTGGCAGCCTCGCAGGAGGAGGTCGAAGAAGTGGACGGATTCGGCCCCGACCGCGCCGAGATCATCGTCGAGTGGTTCGAGGACGAGCAGAACAGGGCGCTCGTCCAGGAGCTGCGCTCACTCGGCCTCCGGTTCGAGCTCGGCGAGGAGGACAAGCCCAAGGAAGGCCCGCTCACGGGCAAGACCTACGTGATCACGGGGACGCTCGAGCGCTGGTCGCGCGAGCAGGCCGCGGCGGCGCTCGAGGCCGCCGGCGCGAAGGTCACGAACTCGGTCTCGGCGAAGACGACTGCGCTGATCGTCGGTGAGGATCCGGGGGGGTCGAAGCTGACGAAGGCCCAGAAGGCGGGCGTCGAGCAGCTCGACGAAGCCGGTCTAGAGCGCTTACTGGCCGGCTAGCACCTGCGCGAAACGGTCCTGGGCCTCACGGGCGTACCACCAGGGAATCGGGCTTCCGTTCATCAGGATCGCGAAGACGTAGCGCGTCCTCACGAAGCCCGAGAGTGCGGAGGCGGAGTCCGTCGTCCCCGTCTTCGCGTAGACGTTCCGGTACGCGGGCCCGCTCGTCATGCGGTCGACCAGGGTGCCGTTGACGCCTGCCGTCGGCAGGGAGTCCACGAACGAGTTCGAGATCTCCGAGTCGGAAAACGCCGAGCGGAGGACCTTAGTCGCCGCCCGCGCCGTCAGGCGGTCGTAGGCGGAGAGTCCCGAGCCGTCCGAGATGACGACCCCGCGCATCGGGACGTCGCGCGAGCGCAGCTCCTTCTTGATGACCGCCGCGCCCGCCGAGGTCGAGCCCTCGTCGGCCTCGAGCGCGCCGACGAGCTTCGTCAGCATCTCCGCGTAGAAGTTGTCGCTCTGGCGGTCCATCGAGCGCACGAGCCACCGGAGAGCGGGGGACTGCTGCGTGGCCATGACGCTGGAGGTCGGGTCCGCGCGCCCGAGCTTCGCGTGCCCGTCGACCTTGATACCGCGGTCGACGAGCTTCGACCGCAGCATCTTTGCGGCCGCGAGGGCGGGCCGGCTCGTGATGTAGCCCTTGAAGTGGGCCCGGTTCACGATGAGCGCTGACAGGGGCGGACATTCGTCTTTGTAGAAGGACGCCTTCCAGCCCGGGCCGACCCGAAGCTTGTCGAAGAACGACTCGTCGCCGACGATCGCGCCGGTCACGCGCGTGATCCCGGCGCTCTTGACCGCGCGAGCGAACCGGCCGATCTGCGAGCCGGACAGCGCCGGATCGCCGTAGCCCTTCAGGATCAGCTTGCCGTTCCAGACCGTGCCCGTCCGGTGGCCCTGTCTGCGGAGCTCCGTCGGGATCGTGTAGCGCGGGCCCAGGACCGAGAGCGCCGTCACCGCGACCGGGAGCTTCTCGTTCGACGCCGGCTTCAGCGCGACGGTGGAATTTTTTCGGTAGACGTATGCGTCCTTGGAGAGGTCGTAGACGATCGCCCCGGTCTGGCTGCTGGAGACTCCCTGTGCGCGGAGCGCGCGGTCGAGGCGGCTCTTCAGGGTGGCGCTCGCCGGGGCGGAAAGGGCGAGCACGACGAAAGCCGCCGTCAGAACGACAAGCGCACGCTTCCAGGAGATGGGTCTGAGGCGCCTCGAGGATAGGCCTTCCGGCCCATGAACCGGGCGCGGCCAGGTTCCATAATCGGTCGTGCTCATGGCTGACCTTGCCCCTCTCCTCGAGCGCATCTCCTGTCTGCTCGGAAATCGTCCCGCCGACCCCGGGAAGCCGCTCGTCACGGAGATGGAGGATACGTTGACGGACGGATACGCGCGAGCCCTACAGCTCGAGGCGGAGCGTTTGCGGCTGGAACGGCGGATCGGCGAGCTCGCCAGGAGCGTCGACAGCCAGGAGGAGGCGGACGAGCTCAAGGCGCTCGCTGGACGCCTTCGAAACGTGGATGTCGAGCTCGAACGGCTGCGCAACCGGCTCGGCGCCCTCCAGAAGCACCTCGCAGCCGTCCGCGCCGCCTAGTGGCTCTGGCTGGCGATATTTCAGCTAGACGATGCCGCTTCTCACGGCGTAGACGGCCGCTTGAATGCGGTTCTCGATCTGCAGCTTCATGAGGATATTCGAGATGTGGTTCTTGACCGTCTTCGGGCTGATGAAGAGCTCCCGGGCGATCTGAGCGTTGTCCTTGCCGTTCGCGATCAGCTTCAGGACCTGGAGTTCGCGGTCGGAGAGCTCGGCGCGGATCGTTTCGGCGGCGTCCGCATCCTTGGACTGCGCGCGGAGCCGCTGCAGGACCTTGGCGGCTATCTGCGGCGAGATGAGGGACTCGCCCTCGGAGGCGGCCCTGATCCCGGCGATCAGCTCCTGCATCGAGGAGTCCTTGAGGAGATAGCCGCAGGCGCCGGCCATGACCGCGTTCATGACGTCGTCCTCGTCGGCTGAGATGGTGAGCACGACGACGCGGCTGAGGGGAGCGAGACTCGAAAGCCGCCTCGTCGTCTCGACTCCGCCGGCGCCCGGCATGTTGAGGTCCATGATCACGACGTCGGGTGCGAGGTCGGAGGTGAGGCGGATTGCGGTCTCGCCGTTCTCGGCCTCCCCGACCACGTTGACCCCCTGCGCTTCGAGGAGGTTCCGAAGTCCCGCGCGGAAGAGGTCGTGGTCGTCGACCACGAGCACCCGAAGCTCGTCGAGCCCTTTCGTGCCGTCTTCGTCCCCCGGCATCGCCCTCGCGCTCAAAACCCTCCCTCGCGCTTGAGACGGGCAGTGTAATCGTTCGGGCCCTGCTCAGTGCAGTGTGATGGTGACCGTTGTGCGGCCCCACGCGATCGCCCTGGCGCAGGACTCGAACCAAACGTCGATCGTCTGCCCCTTGACCGCCGAGCCCGTGTCCGCGGCGACTCCTTCGCCGTAGCCGGGCACGTACATGTGGGTGCCGAGCGGGATCACGGCCGGGTCCACGGCGACCACGCCGGGACTCGTCGGAACCCCGGTCGCGGTGTTGCCTTTCAGGCAGTAGCCGGTGGACGACACGGTCATCTTCGTGCCGTGAGCAGGAGGAGCCGGCGGGACGCCTGTCTCCTCCGTGAGCTCGGCGGATTGATCGGACGCTTCGGAGGCCTGCGCGGTGAGCGCGGCGAGCTGGTTCTCGTTCAGCTGCTGCTGATGGCGGAGACCGGCGAGGTAGGCGGCGCGGGCATCGCGGGCCGCGGCCAGATCGGCGCGGGACGCGCGCGCGCCGGCGAGCAGGTCCTTCAGCTCGGCCTCGTGGGCGGCAAGGCGTGCTGAGGCAGCTCGGAGTGAGAGCTTGGCATGCGCGAGCTGCGCGACGATCTCCTTGTCCTGCGTGGCGAGACGGTTGAGCCCGTCCAGGGCCGATACGATCTCGTCCAGAGATTCGGCGCCCAGCAGCACGGCGAGCGGGTCGACGTCGCCCTCGACGTAGAGTTGGCGGAGCCGGGCGGCGAGGTGCGCCTGGGCGGTCTGGAAGCTCCCGCGCGCGACGTCGAGCGACTTCTGCGCCGACTCGCGCTGCTCCTTCACCTCGGCGATACGCGTCTCGAGAGCGGCGATCCGCTCCTCGGCCTGGCCAAGGCGGGTCTGCAGCGAGTAGAGCTCGAGCAATGCGTTCTGGGAGTGCGCGGCCAGGCTCTGGTCAGCAGTGCGCAGGCCGGCGACGCGGTCCCGGACCGCGGGATCCCCGGCGCGTGCCCACGTCGCGGTGACGAGGAGAGCGATGGCGGCCAGCCAGAAGACCGCGAGCCGAGCCGGACGCTGATGGCATCTCGCCCGCACGAGCCCAGCACCCTAACACGGCTCCTCAGAAGTCCGACGCAGCGCTGGACCGGTCTGTTTGCACCCCGTCGGGAGCCCCTGTTAGCATGCCCGGCTTGTGACTGCGGCGCATCCCCCAGCCTGCGCTTGCGTCGTTTCCGTCTAGGCGGTTCCTATCAGAGCGACTTCAAGACATTCGTTCCTTTTCGCGCTTCTCAGCGCCCTCGCAGCGGCCTCATTTTTCGCCGCCGGGGCGGCCGCCTCCCCAACCGTCCAGTCGAAGCAGGCGGAGGCCAAGCAAGTCCTCGCACAGATTCAGTCCATCGACGCAAGTCTCGAGCACGTGATCGAGACGTACAACGCGGCGCAGATCAAGCTGAACTCGATCGAGGCCGACCTGCGCGTCAACGAGAACCGGCTGGTGGTCGCGAAATCCAACTACAGGCAGGCGGAGGCGACCCTCGCCGCGAGGCTCGTCACCTTGTACACGTCGGGTGAGCAGAGCACGCTCGAGGTTCTCCTCGGCTCCTCGAGCCTGGACGACCTGCTCGACCGCGTCGACACGGTCAACCGCCTCTCCGAACAGGACGCCCGCATCGTCAACGAGGTGCGGGCCTTCAGGACCGAGATCAAGGAGCGCGAGGCGAAGCTGTCCATGGCCCGCTCCGAGCAGCAGCGCATCGTCGCCGAGCGCGCGGCCAAGCGCGATGAGATCCGCAGCCAGCTCGCCGAGCGGCAGCGGCTCCTCGGCAGCATCAAGGATCAGATCGCGAAGATAAAGGCCGCCGAGCAGGCGCAGCAGCAGCGGCTCACGAACCAGGCGGAGACCAGAGTCTCCAACGACTTCGGCGGCAATCCGGCGGGCCATTACAGCGGGGTCGTGGGCATCGCGATGCAGTACCTGGGCGTGCCCTACGTCTGGGGCGGCGCCTCGCCGAGCGGCTTCGACTGCTCCGGTTTCACGATGTACGTCTACGCCCAGGTCGGCGTCTCGCTGCCGCACAACGCGGCCATGCAGTACAGCTACGGCAGCGCGGTCTCGCGGGAGAACCTGGCGCCCGGCGACCTCGTCTTCTTCAACGGGCTCGGCCACGTCGGCCTCTACATCGGCGGCGGCCAGTTCATCCACGCGCCGCACACCGGCGACGTGGTGAAGATCTCGAGCCTTTCCGAGTCCTGGTACGCCTCGACGTACGTCGGGGCCCGTCGGCTCTAGCTCTCCCTAGAAGCCGAGCTCTCCCTCGTCCGAGCTCAAGCGACGTGCTTGCGCATGCGGACGCGCGTCCCGCCGTCGGCCGACGCGAACTCGATTTCGTCCACGAGGGCGAGCATGAGCGGAATGCCGCGCCCGCTTTCGGCGTCCACTGGGCTCTCTTCGCGGATCCGCGGCTCGAACCGCCCCCGATCGACGATCTCGACGTTGACGCCGACCTCGGTGCATGCGAGGGCGACCTCGACTGCGTGCCCCTGCGGAGCCCCCTTGAGCGCGTTCGTGACCGCCTCGGTCGCCGCGAGCGTCAGCTCGAAGCGGGCATCATCCGGGAGCTGGCAGTCGGCCGCTACGCGGTCGAGGGCCCGTCGCAGCGTGAATGTGGCATCCGGCTTGTTGCAGAGCTCGAGGCGAATTGTCGTGTGGTCGTGTTCCATGGCATTGTTTATTGCTTGAAAAGGGTGTTGCTAGCTGTTTTACGCCGCCTATTGTTCAACGTTCGAGCGCCGGGGAGGGTTGCGGCCGGGGGCGGAGAATGTAGGAGGCCCCTCGGCTAGGCTTTGACACCTATGCGCACGATCTGGAACGGATCCATCAACTTCGGCCTCGTCAACATCCCGATCGGGTTGGCGGTCGCCCAGCAGCGCAAGGACACGTCCTTCCGCACCCTCCATCGCGAGTGCGGAACGCCGATCAAGCAGAAGCGCTATTGCCCCTTCCACGAGCGCGACGTCGAGGCCGACGAGCTCGTCAAGGGCTGGGAGTTCGCCAAGGGCCAGTTCGTGATGGTCGAGGAGTCCGACCTCGAGGCAGTCGCCCTTCAGCGCTCGCAGTCGATCGACATCCTCCGCTTCGTCCCGATCGAGCAGGTCGACCCCATCTACTTCGACCGCGCCTACTACCTCGCGCCAGCCGACGCCGAGGCGCAGAGGCGTCCGTATGTCCTCCTTCTGCGAGCCATGCAGGACGCGAAGATGGCCGCGGTCGGCAAGTTCGTGCTCTGGGGCAAGGAGAACCTCTGCCTCATTCGCCCGCTCGGCGATTCGCTGGCGCTCGAGACGCTCTACTACGCCGAAGACGTGCGTGCCCGCGAGGAAATCGATGCCTCCGTGGGCGAGATCGACGTAAAGGGCCCGGAGCTCGACATGGCGAGGCAGCTCGTCGAGAGCCTCGTCGGGGACTTCGACCCCGAGGAATACCAGAACGAGTACCGGAACGACCTGCGCGCAATGCTGGAGGCGAAGCTCGAGGGCAAGGAGATCGTCGCTCCCGAGCCGGCCAAGGAGGCGCCCGTGGTCGACCTCATGGAGGCGCTCAAACAGAGCGTTGCCCAGGCGCGCAAGGACAAGCCGTCGGCCGCGAAGCCGAAGGCGAAGAAGTCCCCCGCCAAAAAGCGCGCCGCCGCTCGCTAGTTACAATCCGCTCGTGTTAAGGGCGTGTTTTGTCGCACTCTGCGCGGCGATCGTCGTTGCCGCAGCCGGCTGCTCGGGCCATCACGAACGGGTTGCTTTCGGGCCTTGCAAGGCGCAGGACTTCACGCTGGAGCGGCTCGAGTGGCAAGGCGCGACCGGATTGCTGATCGGCCGGATGACGTTCGCGCGGAAGCCGGGCCACGACTGCCGTCTGGATCCGATGGTGCGTGCGCGAATCCTGTGGGCCAACGGCCTCCTCGCGGTTCCGGTTCGTCTTGTCGACCAGCTTCCCGGGGATTCGGCGTCACAGGCCTCGTCCTCCGCCCAGCGCGTGGCCATTGCTCTTCAGTGGCGGAACTGGTGTTGGCGGGGGCTCGCTCCGAAAGTTCCGGGACCGCTCAGGCTCTCCGTCTCGTTTGTGCACGGAGGCCTCTTCGAGGTTCCCGTGACGGATCGCCCGCGCTGCGATTCGCGGACGGACCTTTCTCGCGCCGTCTCGACGCGCCTCCTCGCTGCGTAGGCTCGGGCTCGTGCGCTACGCGGCAGACGCCCGGCTGGCACCCGACGCCTCGAGCTGAGCCTGGAAGAGGCTCTTGTCGATCTTGCCCTGGTAGATCGGGATGGCCTCCTCGATGCACACCCGGATGACCTCGTCTCGATCGAGACCGAGCTCCTTCGACAGCTCCTCAGGCGTTAGGTGATTGGCCACGACGTCTCCTTTCGGTTCTCGCCCGTAAAAAAGCCCGCTCACGGCGCGTGGCCGAGCGGGCTAGGTCAGTCCTTCCATATGAGCGGAGCGGCTCAAATGCTCCGCACCCCTTCCAAGTCCATGCGCGAAGGATACTTTTCCTTCGTGAACGAGGCAACGCTTCTTCCAGGATTCCGCCCGCACTTTGCGGAAATCGACGGCGTCCGGACGCGCTATTTCCTCGGCGGCGAAGGGCCACCTCTGACGATGGTTCACGGGCTCGGGGGTGCCGCGGTCAACTTCACGAAGCTCGCTCCGATCCTCGCGCGGAGGCGGCGGGTTCTCATTCCCGACCTGCCGGGTCACGGGCTCTCCGAGCCGTTCGAGCACGTCGAGGGCATCGCGACGTACTCGCGCCACGTCCACAAGGTCGCCGTGCTCGAAGGAATGCGGCCCGGCGCCGTGCTCGGCTACTCCATGGGCGGCGTCGTCGCGCTCCGGCTGGCCGTCGAGGAGCCCGAGGACGTGATCGCGCTCGCGCTGGTCGCGCCGGCGGGCATCGTCTCGACGACGCGCCGCGCGGAGATCTGGCTTGCCGTCACCGCAGCCCTTCGGCCCGCGCAGGTGATGACACGCTTCCGGGACACGTTCGCGCACCGGCCGCGGCTTCGCTGGCTGCCCTTCGGCCTCTGGGGCGCGGCCGACCCCGAGGCGCTCGACCCCGACGCGGTACTCGGCTTCCTCGAGGGCCCCTCGCAGCACACCGACGTCGGCAGCGCGGGGCGCGCTCTCATCGGAGACGACCCCCGTCCCGACCTCGATCGGGTGCGCTGCCCGGCCATCCTCGTCTGG
The DNA here is from genome assembly GCA_046733475.1 of Actinomycetota bacterium. GTDB lineage: Bacteria > Actinomycetota > Thermoleophilia > Gaiellales > Gaiellaceae > DATEOR01. The sequence goes on along the minus strand of JBKPPF010000002.1, from coordinate 16,957 downwards.
GGCTCTCGCGACCGGCTCGTGCCCGTCGGAGACGGCTTCGAGTACGCGCGCAGGCTGCGCGCCCCGATCCGTGTGCTGCCCGTGGCCGGGCATCTCGTGGTCGGCGAGCGCGCAGAGGCTTGCGCCGATGCGCTGGAAGATTTTCTAGACCGGGTTGGGGAGGTCGACGAACTCCCACTGGAGGCCGAACTCGTCCGCCAGCTTCGCCGCGAGCGCGCGGACGCCTAGCGTCTCGGTGGCGTAGTGGCCGCCCGCCACGAAGTGAATGCCGGCCTCCTTCGCAGCGTGCTTCGTCGGCTCGTCTGCCTCGCCCGTCACGAAGCAGTCGTAGCCCTCGGTGGCGGCCTGCTCGACGTAGCGCGCCGCTCCGCCCGTCAGGACGGCGACGCGCTCGATCTCCTCGGGCCCGTACGAGAAGACCAAAGGCATGCGCTCGAGCTTCTCCTGGACGCGTGTGGAGAAGTCGCTCATTGCCACGGGCGCAGCGAGCTTTCCGCCGTAGCCCCACGGAGTGAACCGCTGTTCGGTCTCGACGCCGAGCTCGGCGGCGAGGAGAGCGTTGTTCCCGATATCGGGGTGTGCGTCGAGCGCGAGGTGATAGGCCGCGAGCGTGAGGTCGTAGTCGAAGAGCGTCTTCAAGCGGCCGCGCAGGACGTGGTCGACGACGCGCGAGTCCTTGTCCCAGAAGAGGCCGTGGTGGACGAGTACCAGCTGCGCGCCGGCCTCGGCGGCTCCCACGAAGAGATCGCGGGAAGCCGAGACGCCGCAGGCGATCTTGGCGACTTCCTCCGCGCCGACTACCTGCAGTCCCATCGGCCCGTAGTCGGGATAGGTATCGAGCTCGAGGTACTCGGCCGCGAAGGCCAGGAGCTCGTCGCGGGAAGGCATTCCGCTAACCTATTCGAGCCTCGGGGTGTAGCGCAGCCTGGTAGCGCGCGCCGTTCGGGTCGGCGAGGTCCCCGGTTCAAATCCGGGCACCCCGATACCTATGAGACCATCCATGTAGCGATGCGACGCGCTCGCAGGACAGGTCTCGTCCTCCTTTCCTTGGTCGCGGTCTCGTTGGCCGTGCCGAGCGTCGCGTCGGCGCATGCGGTGTCGGGGATCGACTACCGCTTCCCGCTCCCGATCTGGCTCTTCGCCCTCGCGGCGGGCGTGGCCGTGCTCGCATCGGCACCGGCGGCGATGTTCGCGGTGCGCTCGAACACCTCGTGGACCGGTGACGACCTCTACGCCTCGATCCGGCGGCTGTACCTCGGGACGATCGGGCTCGTCATCTTCACGCTCGCCCTTCTCGACGCCGTCGTGGGCGGGCTTTTCGGCCCGAAGGATTTCTTCGAGAACCCGGTCACGATCGTCGTCTGGGTCGACTTCTGGGTCGGGCTCGGAATCGTGACCGCGCTCGTGGGGAACGCGTGGGACTTCGTCAGCCCGCTCTCGGCGGCCGGACGCTCCCTCGAGCGCGCCCTTGCCTTCCGCGGAGCCGGCGCCGTCCGTTATCCGGAGCGGCTCGGCCTCTGGCCTGCGACGGCGCTCGTTCTCCTCTGGAGCTGGATGGAGCTCGTTTGGGACCCGGCCAAGAGGCCGCTCACGCTCACCGTCATCATCCTCGCGTACATCGCGCTCCAGCTGGTCGCCATGGCCGTGTTCGGGACGGAGGTCTGGCTGGCCCGCGGCGAGCTCTTCACCGTGGTCGCGCGGACGCTTGCGCGCTTCGCCCCGGTCGAGCTGTACGTGCGCCGCCCGGCGGGCGTCTGCAGGGCGAACCGCTGCGTCGAGGGAGAGCGCGTCAACTGTCCCTCCTGCTGGCTGGACGCCGATCCGGAGGACCGTGGCATGCGCCTTCGCACCTACGGCTCCGGAGTGCGGCGCGAGCCGATGCTCGGCACGGGAGGGGGCACGTTTGTGCTCGCGCTTCTCGCCACGGTCGTCTACGACGGCTTCTCGCAGACGCAGAAATACGTCGACCTCGAGAGCTGGTTCCTCGACCGCTCGACCTGGCTGGCGCTTCACGAGACTCTGCTCGACTCGCTGATCATGACCGCCGTCGTCGGCGCCTTCGCGCTTGCGTTCCTCCTCGTCGTCACCGCGGTCTCCCGGCTCGAGGCGACCTCGGTGACCGATGCCGCACGCCGCTACGCCCCAACCTTGATCCCGATCGCGGCCGTGTATTTCGTCTCGCACTACTTCCTCTACCTCGTCTACGCGAGCCAGTTCACGTGGGCCGCGGTGGCCGATCCCTTCGGCCGCGAATGGGTTCCGGACGCGACGCCGTGGACGGGAGTGCCGGGCTCGCTCGTCTGGTACATCCAGGTCGCCCTGATCGTCTGGGGCCACGTCGTCGCCGTGTTCGAGGCCCACCGGGTCTCGCTCGGCGTGCATGTAAACGCGCGCCGCGCCGTGATGGCGCAGGTCCCGCTCATACTCCTGATGGTGGGGTACACCTTCACAGGGCTCTGGGTGCTGGGCCAGGTGCTCGCGGCTCCTTGATCCTCGCGCACGCCGGCCATCACGAGACAATCGCCTCCGCCTGGGAGGCGCCGGTCGCCGTTCTCGCAGGCTCTGCGTTCGCGCTGGCACTCTTCGGGCAGGCGTTCGTCCGGCTTCGGCGGCGAGGTCGTACGGACCATGCGGGCTGGGACCGCGCCGCGCTCTTCGGATTCGCCGTGACGCTCGGGACGCTGGCGCTGGTCTCGCCGCTCGACTACGTCGGCGAGGAGTACCTGCTCTCCGTGCACATGCTCCAGCACGTGATCATCGGAGACCTCGCGGTGGCGCTCGCAGTCGTGGCGCTCAGAGGGCCGCTGACCTTTTTCCTGATCCCGTCCGCAGTGCTCGGCCGGCTCGCGCGGCTGGGCTGGCTGCGCTCGGGCCTCCGCTTCGTGCTCAACCCGAAGGTTGCGTTCGTGCTCTGGGCCGTCGTCATCGCGGCCTGGCACGTGCCCGCGGCCTACGACTATACGCTCACGCATCAGCTCGTACACGACGTCGAGCACCTCTCGTTCGTCGTCGTCGGGATGCTCGTGTGGATCCAGCTCGTCGACCCCGCCCGCCGTGAGCTGGGCCTCGCGGGGAAGCTCGCTCTCGCGATCGCGCTCTTCGCCGCCGGGCAGATCCTCGCCGACGTCCTCATCTTCGCCATGCGGCCGCTCTACGGGAGCTACGCAGAGCAGCCGGACCGGCTTCTCGGGCTTTCACCACTCGAGGACCAACGGCTGGCCGGCCTCGTGATGATGGGCGAGCAGCTCCTGACGCTCGGGACGTTCGTCACCCTCACGCTCATCGCCCAGCACCGCCGGCTCTTCCGTCCCACGGAGGACGACCGGCGCGTCGCGGCTTGAGCCCCGCGCCCTCCTCTTTCACCTTCGAGCCCCTCTTCCTGGCGCTCGCGGCGGTGGCGACTGTCCTCTACTTCCGTGCGGCCCGGGCCGAGCGGCCGCCGCTATGGCGGATCGCCCTCTTCTCAGCCGGCCTCCTGCTGATCGCTGGGGCGCTCAACTCGCCCCTGGAGACGATCGCGGCGAACTACCTTCTCCTCTTCCACCTGCTGCAGAACGTGATGATCGCCGACTGGGCGCCGCCCTTACTCATCCTCGGGCTGACCCGGGCGATGCGCGCCTCGGTCGCACGTGCCGGCGAGAAGCCGTTCGCGGTCCTCACGCGACCGCGAATCGCGTTGCCGGTCTGGCTCGTGGGCTGGTACGCGATCCACCTCGCGCTCTTCTACGACTTCGCGCTCGAGCACGCGTGGACGCTCAACATCGAACACATGCTGCTCATCGCCATTGGCTTCGTCTTCTGGTGGCCGGTGCTCGCCGACGAGCCGGTCGACATCGGGGCGCCCGTCAAGATCGGCTACCTGGGAGCGGCGTTCGTCGGCTCGACCTTCCTCGGGCTCGGGCTGACCTTCGTTTCGACGCCGTTCTACGACTTCTATGCAGACGCGCCGCGGCTCTGGGGGATGTCCGCCGTGCGAGACCAGAACTTCGGCGGGATCCTCATGAACGTCGAGCAGGCGCTCGTCTTCCTCGCGGCGATCCTCTACTTCGTCGTGAAGCTCATCCCCGAGGAGGAGCGGACGAGGGGCGCCGCCTAGCTGGTTCGGGGCGCGGTTGCAACCCCTACGAAGGCGAGGACAATCCGTGTCCAAGCGGGGAGTGGTTCTTGGATGTGCGATGGGGTTCGCCCTGTTCTGGGCGGGGACAGCCGCGGCCGTGACCACCGTCAACTGCGGGCACGGGAACCTGCAGAAGAAGATCGACAACGTCGATCCGGACTCGACGCTCCAGATCAAAGGCACGTGCAAGGGCCAGTTCACCATCAACAACTCGTCGAAGCTCGTCGGTGATCCAAACGCGATTCTCGACGGCGAGAAGGCCGGAACCGTCCTGACGATCATCGACGGACCGGTGCTGCTCTCGCATCTGACAGTGACCGGGGCCTATTGACGGGGAACACCGCCGACGGAGGAGGGATCTACCACTCCGGCGGAGCGCTCCGAAGGGGCGGTTGCACGATCACGCCGCTCCCGTCGGACATCGTCAACAAGGGCGCGAAGCTCGGGGCGTTGGGGAAGCACGCGGCCGGACCGAGACGATCGCGCTCCTTTCGGCGAGCCCGGCGATCAACGCCATCCCGTCGGCCCGGTGCGCCGTCGACAAGGATCAGCGCGGCGTCAAGCGGCCGCAGGGCAACCGCTGCGACATCGGCGCCTTCGAGGTCAAGCAGTAGAGAGAGGGCGGCCGAAGCCGCCCACGCGTGGATCGCTTTTGCGTGACGCTACTTGGAGAGCGCCGTCGCGGTGAGCTCGCAGGGCTACCCGGCGGCCCCGGGTAAACACATGTCATCAGCTCTTACATGGAGCCGGTGCACGACGGCGGTGCAGGCGTTCTCGACGTAGTGCATTCCCGCCCGCTCGGCGATCGCCCTTGCTTCGAGGGAGACGATGCCCAGTTGCAGCCAGAGCGCCTTCGCGCTCGCGGCGGCGGCCTCCTCGGCCACTTGCGGGCAAAACTCCGGCCGGCGGAAGACGTCGACGAGGTCGACGGGCTCTTCGATGTCGGCGACCGAGTCCACGCAGGGAATCCCGAGGATCTCCGCGCGATGCGGACGAACCGGGATCACCCTGTAGCCCTGGGCGAGCAGGTAGCGCATGACGCCGTTGCTCGGTCGCTCGGGCCGCGGCGATGCGCCGACGAGGGCGATCGTCTGCGTCTCGGCCAGGATCTCCGCGGGGGTGCGCATTCGCCTTCCCAGGCTATCCTGAGCCCATGCCCGACCGGCTTCGCGTGGCCTGTGTCCAGCTGAACTCCACCGGTGCGAAGGCGGAGAACATCGAGCGCGCGGAGAGCCTCGTCTCCCGCGCGGCCGCGACCGGGGCCGACCTCATCCTTCTTCCCGAGAAATGGACGGGTATCGGTCCGCCGGAGATGATGCGCGGCCTTGCCGAAAGTCTCGACGATGGCGAGACAGTCCAGGCCATGAGCGGCTGGGCGCGGACGCATGGCATCACGCTCGTCGGAGGCTCGATCGTCGAGCGGCGCGAAGGCAGGGAGAAGCTCTCGAACACCTGCGTCGTTTTCGACCCGCAGGGGGAGATCCAGGCCGTCTACCGCAAGATCCACATGTTCGACGTCGAGGTCGGAGGCCAGCTGTACCGCGAGTCGGAGACCGAGGAGCCAGGCGAGGCGACGGTCACAACCGAGGTCGAGGGGTGGAAGCTCGGGCTGACCGTCTGCTACGACCTCCGCTTCCCCGAGCTCTATCGCCTGCTGGCCGTCGAGGGCGCCGAGGTCGTCACCGTGCCGGCGGCGTTCACGCTCTTCACCGGCAAGGACCACTGGGAGCTCCTGCTCCGGGCCCGCGCGGTCGAGAACCAGTGCTACGTCGTGGCCGCGAACCAGTGGGGCTCCTTCGCCGACGGCAAGGCGGCCTACGGGCGCTCGCTCATTGCGGATCCCTGGGGGGTCGTCCTCGCGGAGGCGCCCGACGAGGACTGCGTCGTCTCGGCGGAAATCGATCGGCGCCGGATGGAGGACATTCGCCGCCGCCTGCCCTCGCTCGCGAACCGCCAGCCGGCGGCCTACCGCTCGCCGACAGGCGTTTGACGGTCGAAGCGGTCCTCTTCGACGTCGACTTCACCCTCGCCAAGCCGGGGCCCCTGCTCGGGCCGAGCGGGTATCACGATGCGGGGAAGCGGTTCGGCCTCGACCTCGACCCGGATCGCTACGCCGAGGCCCGTGCCGCCGCGGTCCTCGACCTGAAACAGCACCCGGAGCTGGAGCACGACGAGGAGGTCTGGCTCCGTTTCACCGAGGACATCGTCCGCGGGATGGGCGGTGAGGGCGAGTCGTGCCGCTCGGTTGCCCAGGCGATCACCGACCGCTGGCTCGCTTCGGAGAACTTCGAGCTCTACGAGGACGTCCTGCCCGTCTTGGATCTTCTCCGCGAGAAAGGGTTGAAGATCGGGCTCGTCTCGAACACCAGCCGCGATCTCGGCGCGTTCGTCGAACACTTCAAGCTTCCTGTGGACGCCTGGATCTGGTCGGGCCGGCACGGGAAGGTGAAGCCCAGCCCGACGATCTTCATGGTCGTCCTCGACGAGCTCGGCGTCGCGCCCGAGGCCGCCGTGATGGTGGGCGATTCCGTCGAGGACGACGTCGAGGGCGCCCGCGCCCTGGGCATGCGCGCCTACCTCGTCGACCGGGACGGGCGCGCCCAGGTCGAGGACGCCCTGCCGACCCTGCTCGCGCTCCCGGCTCTCATCGGAGTCGAGACGGGTGCCTGACCCGGCCCCGCTCCGCATCGTTCCGCGCGCCGTCGAGGAGTCGCTCGAGACTCCGGTGCGTGGGCTCATGTGGTCGCTCGGCCTCGGCGCTTTCGGGCTCGCGTGGTCGATCACGACGGTCGCTGCCTACCTTCCGCCTGTCCTCGGCGAGTTCACCCACTCCGCCACGCTCATCGGGCTCGTCCTCTCGGCGGAGGGCCTTTTCGCGTTCTTCATGCCGCTCTTCGTCGGGCCGATGAGCGACGCGACGCACCTCCCGCTCGGCCGGCGGCGGCCCTTCATGGTGCTCGCGCTAGCGCCCATGGCGGTCTCGCTCGTGCTGCTCCCGTTCATGCCGGGCTTCCAGGCGACGGCGCTCGCCCTCTTCGGCTTCTTCTTCGCCTACTACATCTACGAGCCGCCCTACCGCGGCCTCTATCCCGACCTCGTGCCGGACAACTACTTCGGGCGGGCCCAGGGTGTCCAGCACGTCCTGCGCGGGACCGCGCTCGGCGCTGCGCTCGTCGGGGGCGGCTTCCTCCTCTCGGTCTGGGAGCCTTTCCCCTTCATTCTCGCGGCCGGGGTCACCCTGGTCTCGTGCGGCGCGGTGGTCGTGCTCGTCCACGAGAGAGACGTGGAGCCAACCCGCTTCGAGCGCTTTCGCTCGATCCTTGCAGCGCCGTGGCGCGTCGTCCGCCGCGAGAAGCAGGTGCGCCGCTTCCTGATCGCCAACACGGCCTGGGAGGCGACCTTCGCGGGAATGCGGACCTTCGTCGTCCTCTACATCATCGACGGGCTCGACCAGCCGCTCTACGTCTCCTCGACGGTCCTCGGCGTGGTCGCGGCCGGCTACGTCCTCGCTGCGCTCTTGGCGGGGAGATTCGGGGACGAGTTCGGCGTCGGCAACGTGATCCTCGGCGCCTCGGTCGTCTACGGCCTCGGGCTCCTCGTCGCAGGCTTCGCGCAGACCTGGCATTGGTGGTACTACGGACTGATCGCGCCGGTGGCAATGGCAGGAGGAGTCGTGATGACGCTCGCCTGGGCTCTCCTCTTCAAGGTCATGCCGGCGAGAGACCGCGGCACGATCACGGGCCTCGCTACGACCACGAAGGGGCTCGGGCTCGTCATCGGGCCCCTCGCCGCCGGAGCGGCGATCGACATCTTCCACAGCTACTTCCGCTCGACTGACGGCTACGCGGTCATCTGGCCGGTCGTGGCCATCCCGGTGCTGGCAGTCATTCCGCTTGTCGCCCTCCTCGCGGAGGCCGAGGGCTCGCTCAGAGACAGGGAGACGCCTCAGGCCTCATGAGCCCGAAGCCCCACACCTTGCCCCTGAAGACGTAGAAGACGCTCGTAACCTTCTTGCCGGGGAGGAGGAGCGCCTCGTAGCGCGCACACTGGCGCTTGTCGAGGGAGCCGTAGATCCGGGCGACATCGGAAGCATCGGCGGCGAGGTCGAGCCCGTCGGGCGTCTCCCAACCGGTCGGCCGCCATACGGTGAACGCCTGCGCGACCCGGCCCTTCTCGAAGATGACGCCCGTGCCCTGCGGCATGAAGGGCTTGTAGTTGAAGTACCAGGTCGGGCTCTTGCAGTCCTCGCAGAAGCCGTGCCGCCCGCCCCACGCCGCGAGGACCTCGTCCTGGGTCATCCCGAGCCGGACCCCTCCGAGTGACTGGCCTGGCACGAACGTGCCTGCGCGCGGCGGCGCGTAGGCCGCCGGAGCCAGGGCGAGCGCGACGCAGCCCGCGGCGGCTAGCGCGCCAAGAGCGCGGGGCCCCAAGACGCGAGGGGGGAGATGTCGCCGTCGCGCCCGTTCAGGTTGCGGTACCCGAGAGCGTGCTCGGCCTGCATCATCTTGTGGATCTGGGTCGTGCCCTCGTAGATGATCGGGGCGCGCGCGTTGCGGAAGTACCGCTCGATCCCGTACTCGGCGGAGTACCCATAGGCACCGTGCACCTGGATGGCGAGGTGCGCGGCGCGGAAGGCCGACTCGGTCGCATGCCACTTGGCCAGGCTGGTCTCACGCGTGTTGCGGACGCCCTTGTCCTTGAGCCACGCCGCCTGCATGACGAGGAGCTTCGACGTCTCGTAGCCGAGCACCATCTCCGCGATCATGTCCTGGACGAACTGGTACTTCCCGATCGGCTGGCCGAAGGACTCCCGCTCCCGCGCGTAGGCGACCGACTGCTCGAGGCAGGCGCGGATCACTCCGCACGCGCCGGCGGCGACGGTGAAGCGTCCCTGGTCGAGGCCGTACATGGCGATCTCGAAGCCCTGGCCCTCCTCGCCGACGAGATTCTCGGCCGGCACCTCGACGTTCTCGAAGAAGAGCTCGCCGGTCGATCCGGCCCAGATGCCGAGCTTGTGCTCGGTGTCCGCGGTGGTCACGCCTTGCCACTCGCACTCGACGATGAACGCCGAGATGCCGCGGTGCTTCGCATCGGCATCGGTCTTCGCGAAGACGAGGGCGTGGTCCGCCACGCTGGCGTAGGAGATCCAGTTCTTCTGGCCGTTGAGGATGTACGTGTCCCCTTCGCGGCGGGCGTTCGTCAGCATCCCGGCCACGTCCGACCCGGCAGCGGGCTCCGTCAGCCCGAAGCAGGCGAGCTTGTCGCCGCGCGCCTGAGGCGCAAGGTAACGCTGCTTCTGCTCCTCGTCGGCGTAGCGAAGGAGCGTCATCGAGTTCAGCCCGACGTGGACCGAGATGAGGGTCCTGAAGGCCGCCTCACCGCGCTCGATCTCCTCGCAGACGAGCGCCTCGGACACGAAGTCGAGTCCCGCGCCGCCGTATTCCTCGGGGATGACGATGCCGAGCAGGCCGAGCTCGGCCATGCCCGCGATCGCGTCCATGTCCAGGTGATGGTTGATGTCGTTCTCGATCGCGTTCGGGAGCACGCGCTCGTCCACGAACTGGCGGACGGTCGCCTGCACCTCTCGCTGCTCGGACGTGAGCTCGAAATCCACGACGATTAGTCTAAGTCCCGTGGGTCTCGCCGCGCTCTTCCAGGCCGTGCTGGCCCTCGCTTACGGAAACGGCGAGACTCCGTCACACGGCGTCCCCGCGACGTTGACGCCGCGCCAGAAGGCTGCCCTCGTCGTCGTTTCCGGCCTGCCGGCGTTGAAGGGCGTCGGGGGCGTTATCGTCCAGAACTGGAGCCGAAGCGAGCCTCGCCCGCGCCGTGCGCTCGTCTTCGTCGACCAGGAGGGCGGGAGCGCGAGCACCTTCGACGAGCTGCCGCCCGGAGCGCCCGCCTCGTCGTTCCAAAGCTCGGAGGAGGCGATCGCCGCCGGTAGGGCGACCGGTAGGGCCCTCGACGGCGCGGCAGTCGACGTCGACCTGGCGCCCGTCCTCGATCTCGCCGGCGGGCCGCTCGGCTCCCGGCATTTCGCGGAGCCGGCCGAAGGCCTCGCATTCGCGCGCGGGCTGGAAGCGGGCGGCACCGCCGCGTGCCCGAAGCATTTCCCCGGTCTCGGATCTGCCCGGATCTCGACCGACGAAGACCCGCACGTGCCGGCACGCCTCCTTCCCGCCGAGGTGCGAGCCTTCCGGAAGGCCGTCGCAGACGGAGCGACGTGCGTGATGGTCGGGCACGCGTTCTACCGCCGCTTCGGCCTCGAGCGGCGGGCGTCCTTCAATCCAGCGGCCTACCGGCTTCTGCGCCGGCTGGGGTTCGACGGAGTCGCGATCACGGACTCCGTGTCCGTCTTCGGGAGCGAGCCGGCTGTCCCGTCGGCCAAGCGGGCCGTCCGGGCCGGCGCCGACCTCGTTCTGCTCACGAACGGCCCGGACGCGGCCAGAGTGATCAAGGCGCTCGTCCCGCTTGCACGCCGCGGGCTTCTGGACGAGCACGTGCGCCGCGTGCTCGCCTTCCGGCGCCGGTTAGAACTCGATGAACTCCCTTGAGCCGTGGCCCTCGAGGTCCTTTCCTGGACGTTTGAGACGGTTTCTGCTCGTCGCGGTTCTGATCTTCGCGGTTGCCTGGGCCCTGCCCGCTGCGGCCTCGGCGGCTCTCAAGGCCACGCAGATCCGGATCGGCGCGCATCCGGCTTTTTACCGCGTTGTCGTCGACTTCACCGGAGGAACGCTCCATCTCAACGATGTCGAGTCGCCGGACCCGCTCCCCTACGGTGGCTTGGCCAAGGTGCGGGTGACGGCTTCGGGCATCACGACCACCGCGCACCGTGCGTCCTCCGCGCGACTGTGGTCCGTGCGGATCAAGCAGGAGTCAGGATCGATCCTGGTCAAGCTTGTCCCCAGCTGCACCGGTTCAAGTACCTGGAATACAGCGTGCTCCATTCACCCGAGCGGCTCGTGATCGATCTGTGGAGAGCGCGCCCACCCCGGGTCGGCGGCCGAGTTCCCAGTGGCGCCGCAGGGCGGTTGTCTCAGCATCGACAACTTCACCGAAGCTCCCGGCCGCATCACTGCGAGCGGAAGCGAAAACGACGTCTTCGAGCACATGTTCACGGCCCTGTACGCGATCGGCACGGCAAGGTGCTCCGCAGCCGCGGGGTGACAGCCACCGCTGGCCACTGGCACCGGATCGTGCCCTACTCCGTGACCGACGCTCAGCCCGGCACATTGGAGGTCGTCGACTTCTCGGAGAAGGACGGCTCGCTCACCTGCATCGCCCAGTTGCGGGCGACTCTGACGCCCGCTCCCTAACGTCTGGCCGCCGGGCGGCGGTTGCTAGAGTCGAACCCTTCGATGAGGGCGGAGGCCGGCGTCGGTTCGGTCCGTAAGGGCCGGAAGCCCCGTGCGCGGCGGGACCGCCTTGCCATGGTCCGCCGCAGGTGGAAGACGATCGCCGCCTTCGTCGGAGTCCTCCTCCTCGCGGTGCTCGTCGTGGGCTTCGCCTACTCCGGGTCGCCCGACGTGGTCGCCGAAGGCGTCACGGTCTCGGGCCAGGACGTCGGCGGCCTCTCCGCGGCCGAGGCCCAGGCCAGGCTCGACGCGCGGGCCCATGCGCTCGCCACCGAGCCGGTCGTCTTTACGGGAGCCGGCCGCCGCTGGTCGATCGCCCCGGCGCAGCTCGCCGTTCGCGGTGACTGGAGCGCCGCCTCGACGGAGGCCCTCGACCGCGGCGACGGGACGGTGCCGTTCCGCGGGCTCAGACGCCTGGAGCTTCGCCTCTTCGGCTCCGATGTCGTTCCGACTGCGCGCGCGGACGAGGCCGCTCTCGAGCGCCAGCTGCGGGTGATCGGGAAGCAGGTGGACGTGCACGGACGCGAGGCGGCGATCGTTTTGCGCAACGGACAGCCGGTCGTGATCCCAGGGGAGGCCAGCCGGACCCTCGATGCCGCTGCGGCCGGGAAGGCGATCGTGGCCGCTCTCGTCGCCCTCGAGCGCGTCGGGCCGGTCGCCTTGCCGATCAAGACCACGCCTCCGGCCGTGGGGCAGGACGCGCTCGCGGCGGTCGCGCAGCAGGTACGCGTCGCGCTCTCCGGGCCCGTGACCTTCGCCTTCAAGGGCGTGCATCTCACCGTTTCGCCGGAGCAGATCGCCTCGTTCCTGGAGCTGCCGCACGACGGCCAGAGCGAGCTCCGGATCGGCGGCCCCAAGGCCGAGGAGTACTTCGACTACCTGAGCCGCGCGGTCGCGCGCGCCCCGCGTGAGGTCGACTTCAGCGTCGACGACGCGGGCAAGGCGCACGTGATCCCGTCGCGCGACGGCCGCAAGCTCGACGTCGAGGCCACGGAGAAGGCCCTCCTCGCCGCGGCGCTTCGGACGGTCAATCGCACCGCGCAGATCGTCGTCGTGGCGGCCGAGCCGAAGCTCTCGACCGAGCGCGCGAAGACCATGGGGATCACGGGCCTCGTCGGCCGCTACACGACCTTCTACGGCGGTGATGCGAACCGGATCCACAACGTGCAGCTCGTCGCGCGCCTCATCGACCGGCACATGATCGCTCCGCACTCGACGTTCTCCTTCAACAAGACGACGGGCGAGCGAAATGCGGCCCAGGGCTTCCTCGAGGCGCCCGTGATCATCAACGGCGAGCTCAAGACGGGCCTCGGCGGCGGCGTGTGCCAGGTCTCGACGACGGTCTTCAACGCGGCGTTCGATGCGGGTCTCCCGATCACCTCGCGGACGAACCACGCGCTCTACATCGACCACTACCCGCTCGGCCGCGACGCGACGGTCAACTACCCGGACACCGACCTCACCTTCCAGAACGACTCCGACCACTGGATCCTCCTCCGCACGATCGTCGGCTCGTCGTCGCTTACGGTCCGCCTCTTCGGAACGCCGCTCCACCGCCGCGTCGAGGCGCAGGCCTCCGCGCTCAAGGAGACCGGGCGGCCCCCGGTCAAGCGGGTGCCCGACTCCCACCTGTTCGTGGGCGAGAAGGTCGTGGAGGAGTACGGCCAGCCCTCGCGCTCGGTCTCGGTGCGCCGGCTCGTCTACGACGCGAAAGGCAAGCTCCTCTTCGACACCACGTGGTACTCGAACTACCTCGCTGAGCCGAAGGTCGTCCGCTACGGGACGAAGGCGGTGCCCCTCGAGGAGCCGACGACGACGCAGACGAACACGGGAACGACGACCGGAACGACGAGCTCGAGCGGCATCACGACCCGCTAGCCGCGTTCGACTTCGGCGATCCCTTCGGCGAGCCGGGCCGGCATCCGAGTCGGCCGCAGCGTCGTCGCGTCGACGCAGGCGTGGCCCGTCCAGCCTTCGGCGATCTTCGTGGGCGGCTCGTTCACTCGCTCCATCACGTACTCGAAGCGGAACCGAGCGGCGCGCAGATGCGTCACGCGCGTGTGGATCCGTAGCTCGTCGTCGAAACCGCACGGCGCGAGGTAGCGGACGTAGGCCTCGATCGTGAGTGCCTCGACGCCCGATTCGATGAGCCCGCGGTAGCCGCCCGGGAACCGCGCGAGGTAGGTGACGCGCGCGACCTCGAACCAGTTCAGGTAGACGGCGTTGTTCGCGATTCCCTGCGCGTCGGTCTCGCTGAAGCGAACACGTACGTCGACGGAGAAGTGGTAGCCGTCCATGGGCCGGGAACTTTCTCAGCCTTCCGCCTGTCGAAGCAACCGACATCGCGCTAAAGGAGGCAGAGATGAAGAAGCTGGCGCTGCTCGTCCCACTCGTACTCGCGCTCGCCGTGAGCGCATGCAATTCAGGTTCGGACAGCACGGCCGGCTCGACCGGCGGCGGAGCCTCGGAAGGTTCCGTCGAGGCGAGCCTGGGGAACGCGGGCTCGCAGGCGAGCGACCGCCCGGTCTCTTCCTCGGCGGTACCTCAGGTGGGGCCCCAGATCGTGAAGACCGCGAGCCTCCGTCTCGGCATTGCGCACGGAAGCTTCGAGGACAAGGTCGGCGACGCGCACGCGGTCGCCGACTCCTATGCCGGCTTCATTGTCAGCTCGACGGCTTCGCAGAACAGCGGCAAGCGGATCGCCGAGGGCTCGCTCGTTCTCCGGATCCCTGCGGAGAGCTACGACAGCGCGCTCACGCGCCTGCGAGGGCTCGGCAAGGTCGAGTCGCTCGAAGAGAGCGGCCAGGACGTCTCGAAGGAGTTCGTCGACCTGAACGCGCGGATCCGCCAGCTGCGCGCGGTCGAGGCGCAGCTCTTGGAGCTGCTGCAGCGGGCAGACGATGTGCCTGCGGCGCTGGCGGTCCAGAACCAGCTCTCCCAGGTGCAGCTCGACGTGGAGCAGGCTCGCGGCCGCCTTCAGTACCTCGACAACCGCGTGGCGTTCGCGACGATCTCGATGAGCATGCACGAGCTCGGCGTCGTCGCCCCGAAGGACAGCGGCTTCAAGATCGTCGATGCCTGGGCGACTGCGGGCACCGCCTTTCTCACCGTCGTCGGGTGGCTCTTCATCGGGATTGCCGTCGCCGCGCCGGTGTTGATCCTGCTCGGCCTCGGCTTTCTTGTGGGCCGCGAGGTCAGGAGGCGTCTCGCGCACGCTTAGCCGCCGCGTAGGTGCGGGTAAGGTCCCTTCGAAACCGAACGGAGGGATTCGATGGCAAGCAAGAAACCAAGCGACGGCGGGATGGTCAACCGGCTTGCCGGACGGGGCGAGGAAGCGGTCACCCGGCTCGTCGAGGAGCTGGGCAAGAATCCGCGCGTCACCGACGCGCTCAGCAGGGTCATGGACGCGAAGACCAAGATCGACCAGAGCGCGCGCGGCGCCGTCGCGCAGGCCGGTCTCGCTGCGGCGGACGAGCTCAAGGATCTTCGCAAGCAGATCGAGCGGCTCGAGCGCCGCCTGGCGAAGCTCGAGTCGACCGACGAGCCCGCCGCCGAGAAGACGGCGTCCAGCGAGACCACGGCCAAGAAGGCTGAGACGAAGAAGGCTCCGACCGCGAAGAAGCGCACCACGGTCAAGAAGGACGCGGAGAAGGCTCCGTCGCCCCCGCCCGGCCGCTCCATCGGGGGCGGGACCGGACGCGGCTCGAGCGCTTCCTAGCGCCCTTCCAGTAATGCTCCCCGCTTGGGAGGGGCGCTAAGCGGGGACGCGGAAGCGAAGCGCGCCCGGCACGATCTCGAACATCGCGGGCGTCGTCCCTGGCTGCTCCCCGTCGAGCTCGACGGGGAGCGGGGTGGCGGCATCGACTCGCACCGTCGCGCCGCGGAGCTCTTCCGCCTTCGGGTGGGGGAGATGCGTTCCGCGGTAGATCTTCGGCAAGGTCTGGACGAGGTCGCGCTTCGTCACGTCTCCGATGAGGAGCACGTCGAACACGCCGTCGTCCGGTTTTGCGTTCGGCGTCATGTGCATCCCGCCTCCCAGCCACTCGCAGTTGGCCACGATGACGTCGAGCATGCTCCCTTCGCGGTGCTCGTCGCCGACGTCGACGGACACCGCGACGTTACGCCAGCGGACGAAGACGGCCAGGGTTGCCCAGAGAAACGACACCTGGCCGCCTAGCGCCTTGGACGTCGAGTTCGCCCGCATCGCCACCGCGCCGCTCATGCCGGCGCTCGCGACATTGACGAAGAACGCGCTTCCCTCGGAACCGTCCCAGGCTCGGTAGGAGACCTTGCCCGCGTCGATCGAGCGCACGGCACCATCGCGTGCGACCACGATCGCCTCGTCGACCCTTGTCGGGATCCCGAAGGTCCGCACGAAATCGGTCCCTGTGCCGCGCGGGATGACGGCGAGCTCGACCTCCTTTCCGGCTCCGACGGAGAGGAGGCCGTTGGCGGCCTCGTTCAGGGTCCCGTCCCCGCCGACGACCACCACGCGCTTTGCTCCCATCTCGGCAGCGCGCTCGGCGAGCCGGGCGATCCCGCCGGGGCCCTCGCTGAAGAGCGTTTCGCCGTCCAGGCCGGCCGCGGCCGCCCGGTGCGCGATCTCCGGCCAGGCCCGCCTGGTGGAGCCGTTGGCCGAGGCCGGGTTGACGAGGAAGACTGTCTCCGTCAAGCGGTGACCGTGCCGAGCGCGAGCTCGGTCATCTGGTCGACGGCCGCCTTCATCTCCTCGTCCGAGATGCGCACGAACTCCCCTTCGACCACGACGTCGCTGACCGTGAGGAGGCAGCCCGCCTTGAAGCCGCGCAGCGCCCCGAGGGTGAAGAGCACGGCGGCTTCCATCTCGACGGCGAGGATGCCTCGGTCGGACCAGCGCTGGGCCCGATCCTTGTCGGGGTCGTAGAAGATGTCGCTCGAGACAATCGGCCCGACACGCACGGGCTTGCCGAGCTCCTTCGCCGCGTGGACGGCGCCGTGCACGAGCTCCCAGTCGGCGGTCGGCGTGTGCGACTCGCCGGCGAGGTAGTGGATCGCCGTCGCATCCTGTGGAACGGCCGATACGGCGACGATGAGGTCGCCGAGCTTCAGGTCGGGCTGCAGGCCGCCGCAGGTGCCGATCCTGAGGATCCGCTTCACGCCGAGCATGTGGAGCTCCTCGATCACGATTGCGGCTGACGGGCAGCCCATCCCGGTTGACTGCACGGAGACCGGCTTGCCGTTGAAGGTGCCGGTGTAGCCAAGCATCCCGCGCTCCCAGTTCTTCTGCTCCGCTCCGTCCAGGAAGCTCTCTGCGATGTACTTGGCGCGCAGGGGGTCGCCGGGAACGAGGCATGCCTCTGCGTAGTCGCCTTTCTCAGCTCGAACATGTATGGGCATGCGGGTTATCGTCCCCGGCAATGCCGCGCCTGGTCAAGCGGCCATCGCTCGAGGAGATCCTCGACTTCTGCGCGCGAGAGCCGATCGAACGGGTCTTCCTGGAGGACGT
>JBKPPF010000001.1:0-100307 GCA_046733475.1 Actinomycetota bacterium | reverse complement strand
CGCTGCGGCCTGATCAGCAGGAAGTACATGAAGCCGAACATCGCAAGAAGAAGAACTAAGAAACCACCACTCACCGAGAGACCTCCTCGCCTGGCGCGAAGGCCGCCGAGTCGAGGCGCTCGAGCGCGGCCGCCTTGTAGGTGCCGAACTCGCTGCGCTCGATGGACGCCCGCGCCCCGGCGGTCAAATCGAGCAGAAATCTGACGTTGTGCTCGGACAAAAGTATCAAGCCGAGCAGTTCCTGCTGGTTGATGAGATGGCGGAGATAGGCGCGCGTGAAGCGCCGGCATGCCGAGCAGGAGCAGGTTTCGTCGAGCGGGCGCTCGTCCCGGGCGAACCTGGCGTTCTTGAGATTGAGCCGTCCCTCCCACGTCATCGCCGAGCCCGTGCGGCCGAGGCGCGTCGGAAGCACGCAGTCGAACATGTCGATCCCGCGCTCGACCACCTCCAAGATCCCGGCCGGATCCCCGATCCCCATGAAGTACCGCGGCCGCTCGGCCGGCAGGAGCGGCGTCGCCCAGCCGACCGTTTCGAGCATGAGGTTCCGGTCCTCCCCCACGCTCAGCCCACCGAGAGCATGGCCGTCGAAGCCCAGGGCGGCGATCTCCTCCGTGGAGCGGCGACGAAGCTCGGGTTCGGTGCCGCCCTGGCTGATTCCGAAGACGAGCTGCCCGGGCGCTCTCGGCGCCGCGAGCTGGCGCGTCGCCCAGCGCGTCGTGAGCGCCGTCGCAACTTCGAGCTCCTCAGGGGGCGCATCGGCCGGCGGGCAGACGTCGAGGCACATGGCGATATCGGAGCCGAGGCGTCGCTGGATGTCGGCGGCGAGCTCGGGCGTGAAGCGGGCCTCGCGGCCGTCGTAGACCGACCGAAAGGTGACCCCCTCCTCGTCGACGGCTGTGATCGTGTCCCGCAGGGAGAAGACCTGGAAGCCGCCCGAGTCCGTGAGGATCGGGCCGTCCCAGGCCATGAAGCGGTGGAGGCCGCCCATCGCCTCTACGAGCTCCTCGCCCGGCCGGAAGTGGAGGTGGTAGGTGTTTCCGAGGAGGATCGTCGTCCCGAGCTCGCGGAGGTGCTCGGGGTCGAGCCCCTTGACGGTGCCCTTCGTACCGACGGGCATGAAGGCCGGCGTCGGCACGTCGCCGTGCGCGGTGTGCAGGACGCCCGCGCGCGCCTCGCCCTCGGTCGCGACGAGGTCGAAGCTCATGCGGAGCATCCGTTTCGATTTTGTCCCACTGCGCGCACCACGTAAGCATCTTGGCTGGCTACGCTCGAAGCGGGTGGAGGCACGGGGTGGCCCCTCACAAAACCAGCATCGCATCGCCGAACGAGTAGAAGCGATACCGCTCTTCGATCGCAATCTCGTAGAGCCGCCGCGTCTCCTCCACCCCTGCGAACGCCATCACGAGTGCGAGGAGCGACGAGCGCGGCAGGTGGAAGTTCGTCACGAGCGAGTCGACCCGCCGGAACTCGAACCCGGGCGTGACGAAGAGGTCCGTCCGCCCAAACCGCGGTGCTCCTCGGGCGACCGACTCCAGCACCCGCACGGTCGTCGTCCCCACCGCCGTCACGTGCGGCGCCGCCTCGACGCGCGCGCACGCCTCCTCGCCCACTTCATAGCGCTCGCTGTGAAGCCGGTGCTCCGCCAGCATCTCGGCGGTGACGGGCCTGAACGTGTCGAGGCCGACGTGAAGCGTCACCCGCTCGACGTCGAGTGAGGCGATGAGCTCGGGCGTGAAGTGGAGCCCAGCCGTGGGCGCGGCCGCCGAGCCGCTCTCGTCCGCGTACACCGTCTGGTAGCGCTCCGCATCCGCGAGCGGCTCCGTGATGTAGGGCGGAAGCGGTGCTTCGCCGGCGGGCTCACCGGAGAGGCGAAGGCGCCAACGGCCCTCGCCGAGAGAGTCGAGGAGCTCGACGGGGCCAAGCCTCATGCCCTCGCGAAGCCGCCTGCTGGGCCGGGCCAGCGCCTCCCACACATCGCCCTCGACCCGTTCGAGGAGCAGGACTTCGGTCCGGCCGCCGGTGGGCCGCTCGAGCATGAGGCGGGCGGGAAGAACGCGCGTGTCGTTCACGACGACGAGCGTCGGGGACGCGATGAGCTTCCCGAGGTCGCGGAATCGCCGATGCTCGACCGCTCCGTTCCTACGGTCGAAGACGAGCAGTCGCGACTCGTCTCGGCGCTCTAAAGGACGCTGCGCGATGAGCTCCGGGGGAAGCTCGTAGTCAAGCTCTGACGTCCTCATGCCGACATCCGGATTGAAGGTTAGAGTCACGTCCATGGACCGCGATGCCATCGAGAGAGCTCGGATGCGGCTCGCCCAGAGTGGCGAGGAGCGCCCCGACGATGCCGCCCTGCAGACGCTTCTCGAGCGAGCGCGGGCAGGTCTCGAAGCGCTCGCACTGACCACCGCCGAGCTCGAGACGGGGATCCCCGAACGACTCGAGATTTCGCTGCAAAGGGGTCTCCGCGAAGAGGTGCTGCCCGTGGCGCGCCACCTCGCCGAGGTACGCGGCCTGTCAGGGCAGACCATCCGCCGGCTCGAGCGCCTCCAGACGGACATGGCGTCCGAGCGCCAGGCGCGCGTCGAGGACCTTGCCCTGCTCGTCGACCTGATCACGTCGGGCTGGCGCGGCGTCGAGAAGCGCCTCGACCGGATGGAACGCGTGCTCGACCGCGTGGAGCGCGCACTGGACGAGCGCGCCGAGAGCGACGCGTCCGTCTATCCCATCAAGCGCACGAACCCCGGCGCCTAGCTCGTCCCTCGGCTAGGCCGGTAACCGCAGCTCGAAGCGGGACCCCTTCCCGAGCTGCGACTCGAGCATGAGCTCGCCGCCGAGCGCCTGCGCGAGCTCGCGCGCGATCGGGAGCCCGAGGCCCGTCCCCTCTCCCGCACGCGACCAGAACGGGCGAAAGATCCGCTCGCGCTCCTCCGGCCCGATACCCGGTCCCGAGTCGGCCACCGAGATCGAGATCGTCCCGTTCGTCGCGCTGAGGGCGAGATCGATGCGCCCGCCGTCGGGTGTCCACGCGAAGGCGTTGTCGAGGAGGTTGGACACGATCTGCAGCACCCGGTCCCCATCCGTGTCGAGAACCGGATCCGCATCGAGCGAGCACTCGTACTCGATCCCGCGGCGGCGTGCCTCCTCGCCGAAGCTCTCGTACGCCTGCTCGAGCAGTCGCCGCAGCTCGACCTCCTCTTCCTCGAGGGTGAACTGATGCGCCTCCATGCGCGCAAGATCGAGAACGTCGCCGACGAGGCGCGTGAGCCGCTCTGTCTCCGCGCCGATCACCCGGAGCGAAGCCTCCTGCGTCTCCTCGTCCTGCGCGATCCCCTCGCGAAGCGCCTCGACATGCCCACGGATCGCGGTGAGCGGCGTCCGCAGCTCGTGAGAGACGACCATCAGGAAGTTTCGCTCGCGCCGCTGCGACGCGGCGAGCTTCTGGGTCATCTCGGCGAACCGCTCCGTGAGATGGCCGATCTCATCCTTCGAGCGTGCCTCGGGAAGGTCCGCGTCGTAGCGGCCGGCGGCGACCTCTTCGGCCGCGCGTGAGAGAGCGAGCACCGGCTTCGTCAGCCGGCGCGAGAGGTACCAGACGAGACCGCCCGCCACAACGAGGCCGACCAGCAGCGCAATCGCCAGGCGTCCGAGGAGGACGACCCAGCGCTCCTGCAGCTCCGCGCGCGGCTTGGCCACGACGAGCGCGCCGAAGGCGTCGCCCCCGAGCATGATCGGATACGCGGCCGCGAAGTAGGTGCGGTCCGTCCCCGGCGGCGTGAACTCGAACGTCTGCACCTGACCGGCGTCGAGCCGCGACTGGTCGAGGAGCGAGAGCGGAAGGCGGCGGAGCCCGGACTTCTCGCCGGGGAAGATCTCGACGCCTGCGTAGTAGATGCGCGAGCCCGTCGCCTGCTCGAGGATCGGCGCAGCGAATCCGGGCGCCGCGCGCGCCTCGTCGACGCTTCGGATCGCCTGCTCCTGGTAGAGCTGCGCCAGCCCCTGCGCCTGTCGCCGAAGCTCGGCGAGGGTGCGGTCCCGCGTGTAGTCCTGGAACAGCCGCACCGCGAGGACGGCGGCCACGGCGGATGCGACCAGCACTCCGACGAGAAAGAGAGCCGGAATACGGTAGCGCAGCGACCGCACCGGCGCCTACGAGGCTCGGGCGACCTTGGGCTCTACCGAGACCTTGTAGCCCACGCCCCACACGGTGACGATCGGCGAGGAGTCGCCTAGCTTGCGCCGTAACTGCCTCACGTGCACGTCCACCGTCCGGGTGTCACCTGCGAACGTGTACCCCCAGACTCGCTCGAGCAGCTGGTCGCGCGTGAGGACCAGCCCACGGTGGTCGAGCAGCTCCCAGAGGAGATCGAACTCCTTCGGTGCCAGCTGGACCTCCTCCTCCGCGACGGTGACCTCGCGCCGCCCAGCGTCAATCCGGAGCTCGCCGTGCTGGAGGGATGCGCTCTGGAGCTCCCGCCGCTCCGGATTCGCCCGGCGCAACACCGACTTCACTCGGGCGACGAGCTCGCCCGGGTTGAAGGGCTTCGTCAGGTAGTCGTCGGCGCCGACCTCGAGCCCGATGATCTTGTCGATGTCGTCGTCGCGCGCGGTGAGCATGAGGATCGGCACGTCGGAGCGCTGCCGGATCCGCCGGCAGACGTCGATCCCGTCCAGGTCGGGAAGCATCAGGTCGAGGATGACGAGCGACGGCGCCTCCGCATCGGCCTGCTCGATCGCTCCGGCTCCGGTCTCGGCCTTGCGCACGGCGAAGCCCGCCTTCTCGAGATACATGCTCACGAAGGACGCGATGCTCGGCTCATCCTCGACGACGAGGATGGAGTGGCCGTGAGCTCGAGTCACGTCGGAGTATCCTGCCAAACCCGTCGGGTGGTCCGCGGAGGGAGGGTCAGCAGCTGCCGCTGCCGAGCGTGAAACGCCTGCGGGAATGGGGCCATGGCTGTGCCTTGCCCTCGGGACCCCGGCGGAAGGTTCCGGTCTCCCCCGTGTCGCGGCCGTCGAGCACGAGACAGCCGTGCACGAACCCGGAACCGTAGATCCCCCGGCCCCGCAGCTTGAGCCGCCACCTGCCGGCGCCCACGGTGTTGAACGTGATCCCGCGGCCCTTGCAGCGGGTCATGTTGTTGTTCGTGCGGCTTCTCGACTCGCAGCCGTTCACGGTCACGTTCGGGGTCGTGACGATCTTCCCCCGCTTCACACGCCCGATGAAAGTCCCGCGATTCCGGACCTTCGCGAAGCCGGCGCCCTCGGAGAGTTGGAGGTACACGCCTCCGGTGGTCTTCGCCACGGTGCCATGCGCAGCCCCGGCCATCGAGGCCGCGACCGCCACCGCTACGAGAAGAACCGCAAAACGCCGCATCTGCTCGACACGAAATATCGCTAACCGCGGTGAATCTTTCTTCATGAATTTGTAAGCGCGGTTCGCCGGCCCGGGAAGGAGTCGCCGTCCAGCCGGCGTACTACGATCCGCCGCTTCCGAGGCAACCCTCATGGACGAGAACCTCCGCCACGACCGCACCGTTCGCCTTCTTGCAGCGCGACTCGACGCCCTTGCGGTGGCCTCGATGCGCGTTCCCGGCGGAGAGCGCATGTACCGCCACCACATCCTGGCCGCGGTGGCCGCGACGCGACATGCGATCGACCTCGATCTCCTTTCGTCCGCCGAGGCGGATTCGATCTGGGCCGAAGTGGCGAAGCGCCACCCGGATGCGGGCTGGTGCCGCTCGGGCCCGCGCCTGGCGGCGTAGCAGCGAGGCGCCGGTCAGAGACGTGGCTACGCGACGCGTCGCACGGATCCGCGAAGTCCAGTCGCGTTCTCGTGGCGAAGCGGGTCACCGCTTCGCTGCCATCCTTCGCGTGCGGCCTCCCTCTCGCAGAGCAGGCAGACGATCCGCCCGCCCGGCCGCTCATTCCGGCGAACCTGCCAGTAGCGGAAGCTCTCGCCCGCGAGCAGGTTTCTCCGGCACATCGCGCACATCGTCACCGGCCTTTGATCCTAGGCCCAGCGCCGGACGTCCTTACCCGTAGCGGAAGAACCCCTCGCCGGTCTTGCGTCCGAGCCTGCCGCTCTCCTGCAGCTCGACGAGCCGCGCGGGCGGACGCATCCTCTCTTCGCCGAGTGCGCCGTAGAGCGCCTCCGAGGCGTGCACGTGGACGTCCACGCCGATGAGGTCGATGAGCGCACACGGCCCGATCGGCCAGTTCACGCCGGCGGTCATGGCCGTGTCGAGGTCCTCTGGCGTGACCGAAGCGTCCTCGAGCACGCGCACGCAGTCGTTCAGGAGCGGGATGAGGATGCGGTTGACGACGAAACCGGGCGTGTCCCGACACCGGATCGGACGTTTTCCTATCCGCTCGGCGAATGCGAAGGCTGTCTCGACTGCTTCCTCCGAGGAGGCCTCCGCCTGCACGACCTCGACGAGCGGCAACACCGGCGCGGGATTGAAGAAATGCATGCCGACGACGCGCTCGGGCCGCTCGGCCGCGGCGGCGATCTTCCTCACAGGCAAGGCGGAGGTGTTCGTCGCGAGCACCGCCGACGGAAGCAGGCGGTCGAGCTCCGCGAAGATCTCGCGCTTCGCGTCGAGCTCCTCGACGACGGCTTCGATCACGAGGTCGCAGCCCTCGAGATCCGCCAGCTCGGCGGTCGTCGTCAACCGTCCGAGCGCCGCGTCCCGCTGCTCGGCGGTGAGCCGGCCCTTCTCAACTCCCCGACCGAGGTAGTGGGCGATGCGCTCCCGCGCGCCGCGGCCGAGCTCCTCGGTCACTTCGCGCCCGACGGTCTCGACGCCGGCCTGTACGCAGACCTGCGCGATGCCCGCGCCCATCGTCCCGAGCCCGACAACGCCGACCCGCTGAATCTCGGTCGCCACGCGCGGCAGCGTAATGGTTGAATAGGTCTCCTATGGCTGTGACGGTTCAGGAGCGGAAGCTCCTCCTCGACGGGGAGTGGATCGAGACGGGCGACTGGCAGGACGTCGACTCGCCCTATTCGGGAGAAACGGTCGCTCGCGTGGCGCGGGCGGGCACGGAGCACGCACAGAAGGCGCTCGATGCGGCGGAGCGTGCGATGAGCTCCCCCCTTCCCGCCCATGAGCGGGCCGCGATCCTCGACCGCGTCGCCGCGCTTCTGAAGGAGCGGCACGACGAGGTCGCGGAGACGATCTCGGCCGAGGCCGGAAAGCCGATGAAGGCCGCCCGGGTCGAGGCCGAGCGCGCCGCGTCCACGTACACGATGGCTGCGGTCGAGGCGCGCCGCCTCGCCGGGGAGGTCGTCCCGATGGACGCCTCCAACGCCGGGGTCGGCAAGGTCGCCTACACGATGCGCGTGCCGATCGGGATCGTCGGCGCGATCACCCCTTTCAACTTCCCGCTCAACCTCGTCGCACACAAGGTCGCCCCCGCGCTCGCCGCCGGCTGCGCCGTCGTGCTCAAGCCCGCCGGCCATACCCCGCTCTCTGCACTCCTGCTCGGCGAGCTCGAGACCGAAGCCGGGCTTCCACCCGGCTGGCTAAACGTCCTTGTCGGCCCCTCCGCCGAGATCGGCGACGTCATCGTCGAAGACGAGCGCGTGAAGCTGATTACGTTTACCGGCTCCTCGGGCGTCGGCTGGAAGATCCGGGAGCGCGCGGTGAAGAAGCGCGTGAACCTCGAGCTCGGGAACGCGACGCCGGTGGTCGTCGAGGCCGATGCGGACATCGAGGAGGCGGCTGCGAAGCTCGCCGCGAATGCGTTCTCCTTCGCGGGCCAGAGTTGCATCTCCGTCCAGCGGATCTACGTCAAGCGTGAGGCGTACGACGACTTCGTCTCGCGTTTCATCCCAAAGGTCCAGGCGCTCAAGGTGGGCGACCCGGGCGAGGAGGACACCGACGTGGGCCCGGTCATCGACGAGGACGCGCGTGACCGGATCGTCTCCTGGGTCGAGGAGGCGAAGTCCGCCGGAGCAACGGTGCTCGCAGGCGGCGAGGTCGTCGACGGTCTGCTGCAGCCAACGGTGCTCGCGGACGTCACGCCCGACATGAAGGTCTCGTGCCAGGAAGTCTTCGGCCCGCTCTGCACCGTTTCGCCCTACGACTCCTCCGAGGAGGCGTTCGAGCTCGCCAACGCGACCGAGTACGGGCTCCAGGCCGGGGTCTTCACGGCCAACCTGAAGACGGCCCTCGCAGCAGCCGCCGCGCTCGAGTTCGGCGGCGTGACCGTGAACGAGGCGCCGACCTTCCGTGCCGATCAGATGCCGTATGGAGGCGTCAAGGAGTCCGGCAACACGAAGGAAGGCCCGCACTACGCCGTGCGGGAGATGACCGAAGAGCGCCTCGTCGTTCTCGCGCTCTAGCGGTCGAACTCGTCACTCCCGGGCGTTAGACTCGGGAGCCAGATGCCCTGGGTCCGAAGACTTCGCCGCGGCCGGCAGGTCGAGCCCGGCGTCGAAGAGTCTCCACGTGTTCCCGAAGGCCCGCCCGGATCGACTCCGCTGCCGCCTCCCGGGCGAATGCGGCGCGAGCGGCGCTGGCTCGCGGGGCGGCGCGAGACCGAGATCCGTGACGTTGGCGGCCTCACGGTCGAGATGGTGCGCCGCGGTCGGTTCCGCCCGGAGCTCCTCGTCGAGCGCGCGAGCGACGTCCTGGCCATCGAGGAGCGGATGCTGGAACTCGACGGGCTCATGCTCGCGGCAAGCGCAGTGCCACGCGGGACGCGAGCTGTGCAGCTCTGCGCCTGCGGCGCCCCTCTCCTTCCGGGAGCCCACTTCTGCTCGCATTGCGGACGCCCGGCCACGGGGACGAAGGCCCTCTCCACCTGTTCCCACTGCGCGGGGCCGCTTCCGGCGGACACGAACTTCTGCCCGGCCTGTGGTCATTCCGTTGCGGCGGACGAGTTTTCTTCCGGGACCGAGGACCTCGACCAGACGCTGATTCGCCGCTGGTCGACCGGCGAGGAGGACTAGCGTGGTCGAGCCCCCGCCTCCACCTCCGCCGCCCGAGGCGGGGCTTCCTACCCCGCCCCCCGAGCCCGGCCGCTGCCCCAATTGCGGCGCGCCGCACGACGTCTACCAGGAGTACTGCCTGGAGTGTGGCCGGCGCCTCCCCGGCGCCTACACCGGTGGCCGCTACGCTGAGGTCTGGCGACGCGACTCCCCGATCTGGCTCTGGGCGGCCCTCGCTGCGCTGCTGCTCGTCGCCCTCGTCTCGGGCGCGGTCGTCGCACTGGCTGCGACCGACGACGGGAAGAGCAGCGAGCCGGCGACGTCCATCCCCGTCTCGACCTCTGCCTCGACGACAGACACGGTCGGGGTTGTGACGACAACGCCGGGCACCATCACGATCCCCCCACCCAGCACGAGCATCAGTACGACGACGTTCTCCACCACGACGTTCGGCACGACGACCTTCGGGACGACGACCACGACTGGGAGCAACGTCACCTGGCCCCCGTCGAAGGACGGCTTCACCGTCGTCCTCAAGTCGGTGCCGACGAGCAACGGCCGCTCCCAGGCCGAGGCCGCGGCCGACAAGGCGCGGACGAACGGCCTCTCCCAGGTCGGGATACTCAACTCCTCCGACTTCTCGAGCCTGAACCCGGGCTACTACGTCACGTTCACCGGGATCTATGACACGGAGTCCCAGGCGAACGCCGCCCTTCCGAACGCGCGGACAAAAGGATTCCCGACTGCGTACGTGCGCGAAGTCTCGAACTAGCGCGCGCCGTTTGCAACGACGCGAAGCGGGAAGATTGTAACAGCCCCGGGGCCACGTCAGGATGCGCGCCCGACGCTGAATCGGACGCACTTAATCTGCGGTTAACAGAATTTTGCAGGCTTTTTGAAGGTCGGCTAGGTAAGCTCGATCACCGAGGGAGAGGACAACTTCCGGCGCGTATGTATCAGTACTCGAGAGCCATATATCGGAGCATCAAAGACCTGATCGACCCGTACGTCGCCGTCGAGAAGCAGCTGGAGTACCGCCGTGACGTCCTCGCCGCTTGCGAGGACTGCGTCGAGCGGCTCGCCAAGGATCCGCGCTATTTCTCGAGCCCTGACAAGACGCTCTTCCAGGACATCCGCCGCTACTTCCCCATCACGCAGCAGGCGCAGGTGGCCTGGGCCGTCACCGAGGGGATCGGCGCCGCGGTGGAGTTCATCGAGGCGCAGATCGAGGCGGGCGCGTTCGACGGCGGGGTGGCCCGCTGCCGCGCGACGACGCGCAAGGGCAAGCCGTGCCAGCGCACGCCGCTTCCTGAGCGCGAGTACTGCCCGTCGCACCAGCACCTCGAAGCCACTCCAGCGGCCGCCTGATCTAGCCCAGCACGAGCTGCTGATGCGCCTCGAGGTTCGAGACGCTCACGCCGACGAGGCGCAGCGCCCCCGGCCGGTCCGCGAGCGCCCGGTCGAGAAGCGCGCAGGCGAGATCTCCGATCCGCTCCGCATCGGCGAAGCCGTGGGGCTCCGTCGTCGAGCGGCTGCGGATGGAGAAGTCCGGATAGCGCACCTTGGTCGTCACCGTCCGCGCCACCTGGCCTCCGCGCTCGAGGTGGCCTGCGACTGACTCGGCCATCCGGCGCAGCTCGGCGTGGAGCTGCGCACGATCGGAAACGTCTCGCTCGAAGGTCTCCTCGTGGCCGATCGAGATCGACTCGCTCTCGAGCTCGAGGGGCCTCGGGTCGATTCCGCGCGCGCGATCGCGAAGCAGCCGCCCGACCTTGCCCGGAAGGAGCCGCGAGAGATCGGCGTCCGCAAGGCTCGCGAGGCCTCCGATCGTCTCGATCCCCGCTCTGCGAAGGCGCTCCTCGGCTCGAGGCCCCACCCCGGGCAGGAGGCGGACGGCGAACGGCGCGAGGAAGGCCGCCTCGCGTCCCGGGCGGACGATCGTGATCCCGCCGGGCTTGCGCCGGTCGCTGGCCACCTTGGCGACGACCTTGCAGGTTCCGATCCCGAGCGAGCAGGAGAGGTTCGTCGCACCCTTCACCGCGGTCTGCACTGCCTCGGCGAGGGGTCGCACGGCGCGGAAAGTCTCGGTCACCTCGCCCAGGTCGAGGTACCCCTCGTCGATGCCCGTGCGCTCGACGGTGGGCACCACTTCCCGGACGACCGTCCACACCGCGCGCGAGTACTGCGAGTAGAGGCCGCGACTCGGCGGGAGAAAAACGGCGTGGGGACAGCGCCGCAGCGCCTCGGCGCAGCTCATCGCGGAATGGATCCCGTACTTCCGCGCCGCGTAGTTCGCCGTCGCCACGACGCCGCGCCCGCGGGGGTCTCCGCCCACCACGAGCGGCTTGTCGCGGAGCTCCGGATGCTCGAGCTCCTCGACTGCGGCGAAGAACGCATCGAGGTCGAGGTGCGCGACGATCTTCGGCGGACTTGTCACGACTGAAAGAATAGGTCCCCTGTCACACGACACCGACAAGCTGATCCGCCAGCTCTCGCTCGTCGCTTTCCTGATGGCCGAGCGAAGACCGCTCACCGCGCGCGACATCAAGTCGACCGTCGAGGGCTACTCGGAGATGTCCGACGAGGCGTTCGCCCGCCGGTTCTACTCCGACCGCACGGAGCTGATCGCCCTCGGGGTTCCGCTCCACTCGCAGCGCGACGAGTTCACCGGCGAGGAGCTCTACACGCTTCGCTCCGAGAACTACTTCCTCCCGGAGCTGAAGCTCGAAGAGGACGAGCTCGCGGCGTTGCAGACCGCGCTCTACATGCTCGAAGGCCAGTTCGCGTACGCGGAGCCGTTGCGCCTCGCCCTCCAGAACCTCGCGCTCGGCCGGCCCGGCTTTGACGAGGAGCCGACCGAGGCTGCCGTGCGGATCGAGGTCCGGGACCCCGACTACTCGGCCGAGATGTCGGGCCGCCTCACGAAGCTCGAGAATGCGATCTCGAAGCAGCGCACGGTCAAGTTCCCGTACTACACGATCGGCCGGGACGTCGAGTCCGAGCGCACCGTGAACCCCTACGCGCTCCTTCCTGACCGCGGCTCCTGGTACGTGATCGGCTACGACCACGACCGCGACGCGATGCGCACGTTCCGCGTGTCGCGGATCCGCGGCGACATCCGCTTCGCGACGCGGCGGGAGCGCGACTTCCGCATGCCGGAGGAATTCGAGCCCGCCGAGTACCGGGGCAAGCAGGACTGGCAGTTCGGGGACCCGATCGGCGAGGCGACGATCGAGCTCGATGCAGACACCGCCTGGTGGGTCGAGCGCATGATCGACCGCGGCAGCGTGGAGGACGACGTTTTCACCACGGAGTACGCGGAACTCGGCCAGCTCGCGGGCTGGGTGCTCCGCCAGGAAGGCCGCGCGCGCCCGCTCTCGCCGCCCGAGCTCGTCGACCTCGTCCGCGCTGGAATCGACAAGGTGATCGAGACCCACGAGGGCGAGCCGACGAAGCCGCCGCGCGCAGCCGCGTCGAGACAGGAGGCGGAACCGGTCGAGCGGCCGGCAGGGCCGGTCGCTCCGGAGCGCTTCGGCGTCCTCCAGGCGCTGCTCGCATTCCTGCTCGCGAGCTGCGGAAACTCGACCTCTGCGCGGATCCCGGCGGACGAGATCGTCGAGCGCTTCAAGATCCCGCCGGACCAGCTGGACGACCACCTTCAGCTCCTCAACCTCGTCAACTTCGGCGGCGGCTGCTACGCGGTCTACGCCGCCCTCGAGGACGACGAGGTGTACGTCGAGAAGGAGCTCTTCGGCGACACGTTCCGGCGCCCGCCGAGGCTGACGCCGCTCGAGGCCCGCGCCATTCGGCTCGCCCTCGAGTTCGTCGGCCCGATGATCGCCGCCGAAGCCCACACGCCGCTCGAGCGCGTGCGGCGCAAGCTCGAGGAGACCTTCGGCGAGTTCGACGTCGACGAGGGCCCCGAGCGCCAGGCGGTCACAGCCGAGGAGCAGCTCATCGCCACGCTCTCGCGCGCAAGCACCGAGCACCGGCTCGTCGAGATCGAATACACGGCCGTCGGCGAGGAGACGAGCATTCGCACGATCGAGCCGCATGCACTCGAGCGCGAGCTGCCCTGGTGGTACGTGCACAGTTGGGACCGGACGAAGGACGCGCAGCGCAGCTTCCGCATCGACCGCATGAAGCGCGCCGACCTCCTCGACGAAACCTTCGAGCCCCGCCCCGAGCTCGTGCCGAAGAAGCTGTCCGACGCCAGCACGGCCCGCGTCCTCTTCTTCCCCGCGCTCGGCCGCTGGCGGCTCGAGCGCGGCGCATTGCCGCTCGCGAAGGGCTACGCCCTCGAGGAGCTGCGCTTCGGGAGCATGGAGTACCTGGTGGGCGAGATCCTCTCCCACCGAGGCGAGGGAGAGGTGATCGAGCCATCGGGAGTCCGCAGCGAGATCCTCACCCGCGCCAAGCGCCTGAAGAAGGAGCTCGGGCGCAGGCCGGCTGCCAAGACCCCTTCCTAGACCGGCTAGGCCACAGGCAGCCGGAAGGTGAAGGCGCTTCCAGAGCCGGCGTCGGACTGAACGTCGAGCGAGCCTCCATGCGCTTCGGCGATCGAGCGCGCGATGAAGAGGCCAAGTCCTGCTCCGGGCTTGGAGCGTCCGCCGCTGTTCACTCGTCCGAACTTCTCGAAGATCAGGCGGTGCTGGTCGGCGGGGATCCCCGGGCCGTGGTCGAGCACCGTCACGAGCACGTGGCCGTCGTCCGCCCCGGCGCGCACCTCGATCTCGTCGCCGGCAACCGTGTACTTGGCGGCGTTGGTCACGAGATTGAGGAGGAGCTGCCGGAGACGGTCGCGGTCGCCGCGGACCGCGGGCAGTGGGTCGCGGATGTGGGTCGCGACCTTCACCTCGTCGTGCCCCAGCTCGACCATCGAGGCGGTCTCGCGGACGAGCTCGGCGAGATCGACGTCGGCGAAGACGTAGGTGAACGTGCCCGCCTCGATCCGTGATGTGTCGAGCACATCGCCGATCAGCGTCGAGAGCCGGCCGGTCTCCTGCTCGATGAGGGCGAGGAACGACTCGCGCTGCTCGGGCGCGAGCTCGCGCCAGCGCTGGCGGAGCGTGACCGCGCAGCCGATCACCGAGGCCATCGGCGCACGGAGCTCGTGGGAGACGAGCGAGACGAAGTCGGCGCGGAGGGCCGAGAGCCGACGGAGCTCCTCCGCCGCATTGCGCTCGGCTGCGTACGTGCGCATGTTCTGAACGGCGAAGCCGACCTGCCGCGCGAGCATCGTGATCAGGTCGACCTCGTCGTCCGTGAACGCGTCCGCGTCGGAGCGTGAGACAGAGAGCATCCCGAGGAACTGGCCTCCCGGCGCGAGCGGCGCGACCACGCGCGACCGGAGCCCGACCCGGGCCAGCTCCTTCTCCTCCGGATACCGGGGGTTCGTGTCCATGTCGCCGCGGACGATCGTCTGCGACTCGCTGGCCACGTCCTCGAGGACGGAGCCCGCCGTCGGCCGCGCCGTTCCAGGCGGGTAGAGGCCCTCTGCCTCGAGGCCCGAGTTGGCCATGACGACGGCTTCGTCCCCGTCCACGAGGACGATCGCGAGGCGCTCGAACTCGAAGACCCCGCTGAGCTCACGGAGGAAGCGGTCGAAGGCCTCGTCCTGGTCGAGCGATGATGCGAGCGCGCGCGAGACCCGGTTGACGGCCTCGAGCTGGTCGGCCCGCCGCCCGAGCTGGTCGCGCAGCTCCTCCGCCTCCCCGGCGCGCGCGTCGGCCACGGACGCCTCGCTTCCGAGCCGCGCCGCGAGCCAGCCGACGAGCAGACCCATGAGCATCTCGAGGCCGAGAGGGAACGTGACGGCGTCCAGGTTGAACTCCCGGCCGTAGCGGTCTGCGCGAAGCATCTCGCCGTATGCCAGGAACGGCGCGAGGAGGACCGGAACGAGGAGACCGCCCGCGATGCCGAAGCGGACGGCGCCTTCCGCGACCGGCAGGAAGAGCGCCTGCCGGATCGGCGTGTTCGGCTCCCAGGCATAGAAGATGACCACGAAGGCGCCCACGATCGCGATGTCGAACGCCAGGGCGGAGTACGCCAGCGCTCGCTGGCCGCGCGGCGAAAGCTCCCGCCGGGCGACCAGCCAGATGACCCCGGCGCCGACCGCGAGCGCGCCGGTGACGAGCCAGGCCCAGCGCTCGTATCCGGGCGGGTAGCCGTTGCTGAAGAAGGCCACCTCGATCACCGCGAACGGGACGGCGATGAGCCGCAAACAGCAGATCCAGAGCTCGATGTGGCGGCGGCGTTCGAGGTCCCGGCTCACCGCAGCCGCTCCAGCGCCCACTCCGCGTGCTCGCGGAGGAGGTCGTCCTCGCTCTCGCTCCAGCGCTCGACGGCCGGGACGAGCCTGATGTCGCCCGAGTTCCCCGCGGCGATGAGGGCGTTTCGGCGCAAGTAGCGCGGGTCGTTGCGCGGGAAGTAGAGCCGGTCGTACCGCGCCCTGAGGTCGTCGTCCGCCGACTCGAGCCAGTCGACGAGCGAGACGACCGGCTCGGCGTCCTCAGGAAGCCCGGTGCCCGCTCGGCGCTTCTCCGTGCCGCGGTTCCAGGGGCAGACATCCTGGCAGATGTCGCACCCGTAGACGTACGAGCCCATCTCCTCGCGGTACTCGGCAGGCACGGCTCCGGGTGCCTGGCTCCAGTACGAGAGACACTTCGTGGAATCGAGCACGCCGGGATCGTCGAGGGCCCCGGTCGGACAGGCGTCGATGCAGCGCGTGCACGAGCCGCAGTCGAGGTCGAGCGGCGCGCTGCGCTCGATCTCGGCGGTGGTGACGACCGTCCCGAGGACGACCCAGGATCCGTGGCGACGGGTGATGAGCAGGGTGTTCTTGCCGTAGAAGCCCACCCCTCCGCGCGAGGCGCCCTCTCGGTCGACGTGCTGGTTCTCGTCTACGAGCACGCGGTATTCCCCGCCCAGTCGCTCGCCGAGCTGCTCGAGCTTCGAGCGAAGCTCCGCGTAGCGGTCGCTCCACGTGTACCGCGGAAGACGCCCCTCTCCGGGCTGCGCATCGGGACCGGGAGCGTAGTAGGAGAGCGCCGCGGAGACGACAGAGCGGGCGCCGGGCACGAGCGACTCGGGATGGCAGCTCACCTCGGGCTGCGCCATCGTGAACCGCATCCGTGCGAACAGGCCGCGGGCACGGCGCTCGCGGATGTGCCGTTCGGTCCCCTCGTAGGGCTCGGCAGGTGCCGCCCCCACGGCGTCGAGCCCGAGTTGCACGGCCAGGCGACTGAGCTCCGCCTGCTGCATACAGGCGGAAGGTACCAGTGCGCGGCCGTTAGGATCTGCCCGTGAAAGCGGTGCGCATCCACGAGGACGGCGGTCCCGAGGTCCTGCGCTACGAGGACGCGGACGATCCCGTCGCAGGTGCAGGCGAGGTTTTGATTCGCCTCCGCGCGGCCTCCCTCAACCACCTGGACATCTGGACGCGCCAGGGTCTCCCCTCCGCTCCCAAGCCCCGGATCCTCGGTGCGGACGGCGCTGGTGTGGTCGAAGCGCTCGGCGAGGGGACCGAGGGCTTCGCGACAGGCGACGAGGTCGTGATCAATCCGGGCCTCGAGAACGGCGCGCACATCATCGGCGAACACACCGACGGCACCCACGCGGAGCTCATCGCCGTGCCGGCGGATTACGTCCACCCTCTCCCGGGCGACCTCTCCTTCGAGGAGGCTGCCGCGTTTCCCCTCGTGTTCGAGACCGCCTACCGGATGCTGGTCACGCGGGCGGCCCTCCAGGAGGGCGAATGGGTCCTCGTCTGGGGAGCAGGCGGCGGCGTCGCCTCGGCGGCATTCGTGCTCTCGAAGACCCTCGGCGCCCGCGTGATCGCCACGTCCTCGAGCGACGAGAAACTCGAGCGGGCGCGGGAGTTCGGCGCAGACGCAGTCGTGAACCACGAGACGGGCGACGTTGCATCCGCCGTGAAGGAGGCGACGGGGGGCCACGGCGCCGACGTCGTCGTCGAGCACGTGGGCGAGGCGACCTGGAAGACCTCGCTCCAGGCTGCGGCCACCGAAGGGCGGATCGTCGTCTGCGGCGCGACGAGCGGCCCGAACCCGCCGGCGCAGCTACATCGGATCTGGTGGAAGCAGCTTTCGATTCTCGGCTCGACGATGGGGACGCGCGCCGACTTCGCCGGCGCCTACGACCTCGTCGCGCGCGGCGTCGCGATGCCGATCGTGGACCGGGTCTTCCCGCTCAGCGAGGCGGCCGCCGCCCACGAGCACCTCGAGAGCGGCAAGCAGTTCGGCAAGGTCGTCCTGAAGATCGGCGACTAGGAGTCGGCGTGCCGAAGGCGCCGACTAGCCGAAGCCGAGGATGAACTTCGCGTCGTCGGACATCTTCTCCGGTGTCCACGGCGGGTCCCAGGTCAGCTCCGACTCGACGCCGTCGACGCCCGGCATCTCGGCGACCGCCTCCGTGATCTGCTGCTCGAGAAGCGGGCCGACCGGGCAGCCCATCGACGTGAGCGAATACGTCACATGCACCTTGGAGCCGTCGACCGCCACGTCGTAGAGCAGCCCGAGCTCGACGATGTCCATGCCGAGCTCTGGGTCCTCGACGATCCGGAGCGCCTCGATCACCTCTTCCCGCGTGGGCATGAGGCCAGTGTAGCCGTGGTTGCGTACCATCCTTGGACGAGCACTAAAACGCACATGAAGAGGACGGTCGCAGCCGACGAGCTCGCGGCGACCGAGCTCGACCAAGCCGTCGAGCAGCTTGCGCCGGCGAGCTTCGCGCAAGACCTGAAGGCCGTTGCCCGCAAACTGCCCGTGGCCGTCGGGGTCGAGACCGTCGCCATCCGGCTGCGCGATTCCGACCACGCGGGAGATCTCCATCTCGTCGCGAGCGAGGGGATCCCTGCGCACGACCGGCGCAATCCGGTCTTCTATCTACAGAGCCTCGCCCAGGCGCGGGCCCTGTTCGCGCTCAAGAGCCGGCACAGCCTCGCCGGTGCGCTCGGCTTCTCCTGGCTCGACGGCGACTGGCTCAAGGCCGATGGCGATCCGATCGGGACGATCACCGTCGCGACCCGAACGGAGCGCCGCCCGACCGAGGAGCAACGACGGCGGCTTCGGTCGTGTGCCGAGCGGATCGGCCCGATGCTGAAGGACGCAGACCGCCGCCGGGCGACCCTCGAGGACGCAGCGCAACGGGCGGCGCGCGAGAGCCTGACTGATGCGATCGACGCGCCCGCCCGTGTCGCGAAGCTGCTGCGCCCCCGTGAGCTGACCATCCTGGCGCTCTACAGCGAGGGCCTGTCGGCCGTCGAGATCGCAGACATCTTCGTCATCTCGCCGCACACCGTCCGCACACATGTGAAGAACGCCTACCGCCGCCTGGGCATCCACTCGCGCGAAGAGGCCGCGCGCTTGATCCACACCGAGCGCGTCCTCGAGCTCGTCTAACCGAGCAGGCGGACTTCCTCGCGGCGGTCGCGCGCGAAGAAGTGGATCCCGTCCACGAAGCGCACCCAGTTGTGGCGGGTGCACATGACGATCGAATGTGTCCGCGCGCTGTCAGCGAGGAAGCGGACTCCGCGGAGGAGGTCGCCGTTGGTCACCCCGGTCGCCGCGACGATGACTTCGCCCGGGGCGAGCTCCGCGGTCTCGAAGACCTTGTTCACGTCCTCGATCCCGTGCTCGCGGGCGGCCTCGATCTCGCCTCGCGTCGTGGGCCAGAGCTGCGCCTGGAGTTCTCCGCCCAGACACCGAAGGGCGGCGGCGGAGAGAAGCGCTTGCCGGGAACCGCCGATCCCGATCGCCAGATGGTCGTTCGTCCCGCGGATCGCCGCCGTGATGGAGGCGGTTACGTCCCCGTCCTGGATGAGCTTGATGCGTGCGCCGGCCGTGCGGATCTCCTCGACGAGGTCGTGGTGCCGCGGCCGGTCGAGGACGATTGCCGTGATGTCGTTCGTGTTGCGGCCGAACGCGTCCGCGATTGCGCGTACGTTGTCGCCGATAGGCCGCCGCAGGTCGATCTTCTCTCGCGCCACGGGGCCAACGGCCATCTTGCGCATGTACATCTGCGGAAGGCTCGGGAAGCTCCCCGCGTCGCCGACGGCGATCATCGCCATCGCCCCGTAGTCGCCGCGCGCGACCACGCTCCGGCCCTCGAGCGGATCCACGGCGAGGTCGACCTCCATGCCGCCGCGGCCCACGCGGGTGCCGATCGAGAGCGCGTCCTCCGGATCCTCGCTCCCGACGACGATGCGGCCGTCGATGGCGAGCTCGTCCAGGCCCTCGCGCATCGCGGTGGAGGCAGCGCGCTCCGCTCCTTCGACGTCGCCCCGCCCGAGCCAGCGTCCGCTCGCGAGAGCGGCCGCCTCCGTCACCGCGGCGAACGCCTCGCAGCCGCAGCGCGTCGCGGTCGCGTTCACGCCGGCTCGAGTTCGCGCTCGATCTGGTCGAGCACGAGGTCGATCACGCGGTCGACGGTCTCGTCGACCCGCGAGTTCTCGATCACCGGCACACCTGCCTTCGCCGCCTCTTTCACGAGGTAGTCCTGGATGCGGCGGATGTCGGGCAGCGCGCGCAGGTACTTCTCGAACGGACGCATTCCGTCAGACGCGGAATCGCGTGTCCAGAAGTGGCCCTCGTGGTCGGTCTCGTCCTCGATCGCGAGCAGAACCTGGCAGACGAGCGCACCGCCGGGCGGGCTGACCATCCCGGGGACGATGTGGACGCCTTCGAGGGCGAGGGAGTAGCCCTCCTCGAGCGCGCGCGCCAGAACGGCGTGGACGCCGACGAGCACGTTGCGCGTCTGGTCGAGGAACCCCGTCAGGTTCGGGTCGCGCTTGTCGCCCTCCACTCGGGACACCGCCTTGCCGGCCTCGAAGCTCGAGTAATGGATGGACGGCATGAACTCTGCGGAGAAGAACGCGCGCATCGTCTGGCGCACGACGTCGGTGGAAGTGACGCGCGTGATGCCGAGGCGATGGGCGACCTCGGTCGCCACCGTCGACTTCCCGGTTCCGGTCGCCCCGCCCACGAGCACGAGCAGCGGGAGCTCCAGGCGGCTCAGCGCCTCCAAGCGCGGGTGCACCTCCACCGGGAAAAGCGTCGACTCGGGCGGGCGGCGGTCGTTCACGCGCGCGCACCTTCGAGAGCGTCGGCGAGATCGAGCACGCGCTCGTCGAGGCTCTCGCCGTCGACGGTACGCACCTCGTTGTCGCAGAGCACGACCGGCACTCCCCGCCCGGCGGCGGTCTCGGCGACGACGTCGATCGCAGCCGCCTTGAGCTCGACGAGGTAGAGCTCGGCCGAGCGCGCCTCGAGCGAGGCGAGATCGGCGCGGAGCTCGGGCCGGCGCGAGAGGTTGCCCGAGATGTGGACGATCTGCGCGCCGTGCTCGCGCCCCAGGTGCTCGCGGAGACGAGCGTGCGCCGCGGCCGGCGCCGTCGAGAAGTACGCGACCCTGCTCTCGCTGACGTCGCTGACCGGGCGCGGCCTGAAGATCGTCTGCAGCACCGGCACGTCGCTCACCTCGGCGATCGCGCGCCGGATTTTCTCCACCTGGTCCTCGTCGGCCAGCGGCTCTTCGCAGCCCGTGAGGACGACGAGGTCGCTGAGGAGCACCCGGTAGGCGCCGAGGTAGCCGATGACCGTGGCCGGGTCCTGCGCCGCGCCGACGACGAGGATGCGTTTGCCTACCTCGACCGGCGGGATCGCCGCACCGCTCCCTTCGAAGACGACCAGGTCCGGCGAAAGCGAGGCTGCCAGCTCGGCCGCCGCGCTCACGTTGGAGTAGAAGGGCGCGCCCGCGAGCCCTCCTCCAGCGCGGCGACTGCCGACCGTGACGACGCTCGCGAACGCCGCATCCTCGAGGTAGTCCGAGGCGGCGTGGCCGCCCGCACGTGAGAGCTCGAGTAGCTCTCCGATCTCAGGCTCCCGATCGACGATGACCGGCTCCTGCGGTCCGCCACGGCCCATCGCGACCACGACGACGAAGAGGTCACGCGAGAGCAGGCGCGCGATGTGGCCCGCAACTGCGGTCTTCCCGACCCTCTTGCCCGTCCCGATCACTGCCAGCGCCGGCCGCGAGAACGGCTCGAAGCGGATCGGGTCGAAACGGAAGTCCGCGCCTGCGTACGGGATCCCGCGGGCCAGCACCCGGCTGGCGATACGGAAGCGGCACGGCGGGTCGGCGATGGGCTCGTCGGAGAGGTCGAGCACGATCTCGGGCGCGGCGGCCGCGAACGCCTCCTCGAGGGTCTCGAAGACCGGGACGCCGTAGTCCTCTCCCCCGCGCAGCTTCTCCGTGCCTCCGAGGAAGACGGCGCCGACCACCTCGTGTCCGACGCTCGCGAACGCGACCCGGAAGACGTCCGGATAGTGCTCCCCATCGATCAAGGCGACAGCTCTCACTGCTTGCTCGTCACCTCACCCTCGATGCGGGTCGTGTACTTCTCGAACTCCAGGGTGTCCGCCGAGAACTGGATGATGCGCTCCTGGTCGTGGTACGGGTACTTCCGCCAGACGTCCACGTGCCTGCCTTCGATCTCGATCAGGTTGTAGCAGGGCCGGGTGTTTCCCCTCAGGCGCAGAGTCGACACCGTCCCGGCGTTGACGACGAAGATGTTCTCCAGCCGCCAGGCGTACGGAACGTGCTTGTGGCCCGAGAGGACGAGGTTGACCCGCGCCCGCTGCAGCGCTTCCAGGGTGTCGCCCGCGTCGTAGACGATGTTGCGTTCACGGCCCGTCCCCGGCACGGGCAGCAGGTGGTGGTGGAGGACGAAGATGCGGAAGTCCGCGTCCGCGGAGAATTGCTCCTGAATCCACGGATAGCGGCTGCGCCCGATGTGGCCGTGGTCCAGGTCCGGCTCGGTGGAGTCGACGGCGACGATGGAGACGCCGTTGACGTGCACGACAGGGTTGCGGTCGCCGAAGAGCTCCTCGAAGTGGATGTAGCCCACGTTGCGGGAGTCGTGGTTCCCGGGGATGACCACGAGCTGCTTGCAGTCGAGCCGGTCGAGATAGGCCTTCGCCTCGGCATACTCCGGCTTGAAGCCGTAGGCGGTCAGATCGCCGGAGCAGACGACGATCTCCGGCTCGAGCTCGTTGATCTCCATGATCGCCCGCTCCATGAGATCGGGCATGAAATACGGCGATCCGCAATGGAGGTCCGAGATGTGCGCGATCCGGAACACGAGCTCCTGTTGTCCTTCCTCCGGCCTATCCGGGTGAGTTCAAAGTGTAATCCGGGGTCGTCCGAAGTGACTGCTACCCTCACTTGTAGATGGTCCGGGAAACGCCTGATTTCCAGGCAAATTTGGGAGGGGACCTGCCGCGTTTCGCCAACGAAGCAGAGGTCGAGTGCGCGCGGATCCTCGACTACCACGGGATCGCCTGGGAGTACGAGCCGCATTCATTCATCCTCGAGCAGGACGAGGACGGACGCGTGCTCGAGGCCTTCACGCCGGACTTCTACCTCCCGGAACAGGACACGTATCTCGAGGTGACGGTGATGAAGCAGTCGCTCGTCACCCGCAAGCACCGGAAGATCCGCAAGCTCCGGGAGCGGCATCCAGACATCAAGATCAAGCTCTTCACCCGAGGCGACTTCGAGCGCCTCTCGCGCAAATACAGACTCAACCTCGCCTCATAGAGCCTGAGGACCCTCGGATCGGAGAGGTGTACCTCTCCCGCGCCGAGCTACGCGGTCGCGTAGGCGAACTCGGCGCACAGATCGCCTCCGACTACGAGGGGCGCGAGCCCGTGCTGGTCACGATCCTCAAGGGCGCGTTCGTATTCCTCGCAGACCTCTCGCGCGCGCTCACCATCCCGCACGCCCTCGACTTCGTCGTCCTCGCCGGCTATGAAGGCGCCCTCGGCGGGCGCAGCAAGATCCGCCTGATCAAGGACCTCGACCTGGTCATCGCGGGACGAGACGTGATCCTCGTCGAGAACGTGGTCGACACCGGCCTGACGCTGAATTACCTCGTGAAGACCCTCGAGCTCCGGGAACCGGCCAGCCTCGCGGCGTGCGCTCTTCTCGACCGGCCGTATCGCCGCCTCGTCGACGACCTCCCGCTCCGCTACACCGGCTTCACCGTGCCCGACGAGTTCTTCGTCGGCTACGGCTTCGACCTCGATGACCGCTGGCGCGGGCTGCCCGACCTCCGGGTGGTCAATCGGGCATGACGGTTTGTCCAGGCCGCCGACCGGGGAGCAGGAGTTCGTGAAGCCCGAGATCCCGACACCCGGCGAGCGCGCCGCCTTCCGCCTCCTCCCGCTCGTCTGGATCGGCGTCGCGATTCTCGCCGGCGTGATCCTCTACGCCGTCTTTACGAATTAGAGGTAGCCGAGGGGGTCGACGGGGCTGCCGTTGACGCGCACCTCGAAGTGGAGGTGGCAGCCCGTCGAGTGGCCGGTCGAGCCGACCGCGCCGATCGCCTGTCCCTGGGAGACCGCGCCGCCGCTCACGTAGATCGCGGACTGGTGCCCGTACGCGGTGGCGAGGCCGTTGCCGTGGTCGATGA
The DNA here is from genome assembly GCA_046733475.1 of Actinomycetota bacterium. GTDB lineage: Bacteria > Actinomycetota > Thermoleophilia > Gaiellales > Gaiellaceae > DATEOR01. Next base: position 76,881 of record JBKPPF010000001.1, on the reverse strand, counting down.
CCACGAAGTTGCCGTAGCCCTCCATCCAGCCGGAGTAGATGACGGTTCCCGAGGCGGCGGCGTGGATGGGCGTGCCGCACGAGGCGCCGATGTCGATCCCCTCGTGAAAGCTGCCCCAGCGGGGGCCGAAGCCACTCGTGATCGGCCCGTTGACCGGCCAGACCAGCCCGCTGGAGGACGTTCCGTTGCCACCCGAGCCGCTCGCGGTCTGGTGCGCCCGGATCTGGGCCGCGATGGCGGCGCTCGCCGCCTGCATCTTCGAGAGATCCTCTTCGTCCTTCTCGCGCTGCGAGCGAACGGTGACGAGGAGGCTGCGCTGATTCGCGCGGGCGGCCGCCAGGGCGTTCTGGCGGACGACGAGAGCGTCGCGGGCAGCGCGCTGCTTCTCGGTCTCGCGCGCGAGGACGGCAGTCGCCTCGGCGACGTCGCGCTTCGTCGAGGCCGTCATCATGCGGGCGAGGCGCATCTGGCTGGAGAGAGTCTTCAGATGGTCGGCGAGCTGCTTGTCCGCATCGCCGATCGTATGGAAGTAGTCGATCTGCTCGATCAGCTCCGAGAGGCTGTTGGACTGGAGAAGAATGTCGAGCTCGTCCGTGTCGGTGGTCTCGTAGAGCTGGACGAGCCGTGCCTCCAGCCGCTGGAGCGCGATCTGGTGGTTGCGCCGAAGCAGGTTGTATCGCTCCGTCTGCTCCTTGTACTTCTCCTGCAGCCCCGCGAGACGCGCCCGGTGGAAGTCGAGGTTCTTCTGGAGCGCGGCAACCTTCGCGGTCAGTGTGCCGATGTCTCGCTGGAGGGACGAGATCTGCGACGACGCGCTCGAGATCTCGGTCGTGAGGACGCCCTCCTTGTGCTTCGCGCGCGAGATCTCGCTCTGCAGGCCGGCGATCTTCGAATCGAGGCTCTGCTGCTGCTCCCACACCGACTGGCCGAGCGCGGAGGGGACGCCGAACGCCCCGCCAAGAGCGAGGACGAGGGCGAGCAGGGGAAGGCGACGAGGATCGCGCACGACAATGATTTTCGCCGGGCACGCGGACGTCCCTGCGCGCGCGTGCTACGAATCGGCTAGCCGAAGTCCGTGTTTTACAGGACAAATGCGTCACTTGCACGGCCATGCGACCTGGAGCGCCACTCGGGACGTTCTGGGCCACACCGGGGCCACACCGCGACGACCGTTTAGCTTGTCAGAACGTGCCCGTACACGTCTAGCGTGAGCGAGTTCTTCGCGTGACCGAGCTGCGCGGCCAGTTGCGTGACCGGGGACGCCCTCCGCGATCTTGACACTCGCGTAGCGGTGCCGGAGGTCGTGCGGGCGGAAGTGCGGGATACCCGCCGCCTTACACGCCCGTGCGACGACGCTCCGGGCGCCGTCCGGCGAGAAGCCTGGGAAGACACGACGCTCGGACGTCCGGTCATCCGGCGGGCAGGATTCCGCGATCGCCTCCATGAGCGGGATCGGGACGGTAACCCAGCGTCTCGCCCTCGCGGTCTTGCCCTTGCGGATGCGGAACCGGCTCTCGGAGAGGTCAACGTCGCGCCAATCGAGGCGCACAGCTCACCCACGCGCATGCCCGTCTGCTCGAGCACGCGCAGCGGCAGCCGCCAGCGTGGCGCCGTGTGGGCAATGATCGCCTCTACCTGCTCGCCGCTCGGCGGCTCGACAATCGGCGTCTCGACCTTGGGCAGTTTCACGCGGCGGTCGCGGGCGGGGTTGGGCTCGCAACCGGCGAAGTCGAGCAGCTGCCGGAGCGTGCCGAGATAGCGCGACAGGGCCCGATCTTAGAAAAAAGCCTAAACCAGATCAGAATGGCACCGATTACTCTCAGAAGATGAGTTCCCGGCAAACCAATGTGTTGCCTCTGGCGCAACACCTGCTGGCCATCGAGAGGCAGGAGGCAGCCCTCGACGCGTTGGGAAAAGCGTCCCCAGATGAGATGGAATCGACCGAGTACTGGGCGATTCGCGCCGAGGCGCTAGCCGACCTTGGCCGATACGACGCAAGCGCCGAGTCGGCCCGGTGCGGACTTCAGCGCGACCCAGAAGATATTCAGCTGCTTGACGCCCTAGCCATAGCTGAGGTGGAGCGCGGGTTTCCCGGAAAAGCCGAAAAAGCGCTCGCAAAAGCGCTGGAGGTTTCACCTCGGAACCCGTTGCTGCTTGCCCACCGCGCGTATGTGCTCGCGCGTCGCGGGGAATTCGACGAGTCCAGGGCAGCAATTGCGGAGGCGATGGAGGTTGCCCCGGAGTGGAAGCCCGTGCTCCAAACGCGCGCCCAAGTCGCTGTTCTCGCGAATGACAAGCACGCATCCGAATACATCGACGACTTGCTTCGGCTCGATCCCAATGATCGCATCGCGCACGCGTTGCGAGGGAACCTAGCGAGCGAGCAGAAACGATTCGTGTCCGCATCGCGCGCCTTCGACGAAGCGGTTCGTCTCGACCCTAGCGATGCTGAGCTGGCTGAGGTCGCCCGCGAGGCTCGGGTTGCTGCGCACCCCGTACTCGCGCCCGTCCGGGCAATGTGGCTGTTTGGCCGCTGGCGCTCCTACTTTCTTTACCTGGGCCTCGTGTCCGTGCTGGCGGCGAGCGGTTTAGAGTCCATTAGGGTCGTGGTCGTGATCATCTGGCTCGTCATCGTCGTCCTCAGTTGGTTCGGGCCAGCACTCATCCGTCGTTACCAGAATCGGAAATTCGGTGGCTTCTGACCAGACCACCGGCCTTCGGGCCGCGCTCGAGCTAAGCCCTGAGAATCACAAGCTTCGTCTCCTGCTGGCGACCGCGCTCGACGAGGAGGGCGCGAAAGCAGACGCGACAGTGGAGTTCCGCACCTTGCACGAGGCGAACCAGCTCCCAGTCGAGAGCCTCATCCCGGCAGGAAGAGCTTCTTTGGAAGCCGGCGATGTCGCATTCGCGGGCAAACTCGCGGACGAAGCTGAAGCCGCGCACCTGATTGAAGGTGTTGCGGCACTCCGACGGGAGATTGACTCCGCCCTCGGCCTGGAAGGCGTGATGCAGATTGCGCGGCATGAGGGGCCAGACGGAGACGCGCCGGTGGTTGAGTTCGAGTCCGGGCGAACGACGACGTTCGCCGACGTCGGCGGTCTCGAAGAGGTCAAGAAGACGATCCACCGCACGATCATCCTCCCGTTTCAGCGCACGGACCTCTACGAACGCTACGGTCGGCGTGCCGGAGGCGGCGTGCTGCTCTACGGGCCGCCGGGATGCGGAAAGACCTTGCTCGCCCGGGCGACGGCGACCGAGTGCGGGCTGCCATTCTCGAACGTCCGCATTGAGGAAATCCTCGATCCGTTCATAGGCGTGAGCGAGCAGAACCTCCACGACGTCTTCGAGCAGGCCCGGCGTGCATCGCCCTGCGTGCTCTTTCTCGACGAACTCGACGCCATCGGCTTCGCCCGCCGCAAGCACGTCGGTAGTGCAGGGCGGCCGCTCGTCGATCAGCTACTCCAGGAACTTGATTCGATCGGCGCCGACAACGAGGGCATCCTCGTCCTCGGAGCGACGAACGCGCCCTGGGACGTGGACGAGGCGATCAAGCGGCCCGGCCGCTTCGATCGCCTACTGTTCGTCCCCCCGCCCGACGAGCCGGCCCGGAGAAGGATTCTCGAGCTCCTAGTGCGGGAGCGCCCGGCTGAGAAGGTCGATCTCAAGGGGATCGCCAAGCGCACACGCCTCTTTAGCGGGGCCGACCTCGAGTCCCTTGTCGAGCGCGCGGTCGATGCCGTCATCGACGAGGCGCTCGACACTGGAGGCGAGCCGCCGCTTCGGACTGAGCATCTGGAATTGGTTCTCCAGGAGATGCGTCCGTCGACGTTGGATTGGCTCGCCAGCGCGCGCAACTACGTCGAGTTCGCAAACCAAGGTGGCCGATACGACGAAGTTCGACGATTCCTCGTGTCCCGCGAAGCTCGGGGCTGACCGGAGGAAGCGAAGAATGGCCGTGGCCGCGAAGGCCCGCTATCGATCAGAGCCCACCGTACTTCCGATTCTGGTTCCAGCGAACGTAGCGGGCGCCAAACCGGATCAGGAGGACGAGCAACAACCAGAGGCACGTCAGCAGCCATAAGGGGACGATCTCGGTCGCGGCCAGGACGCCCATGATGAGAGCCAAGAGCAGTGCGAAACGCCAGCGGCCCATTCGCGACATCGCACGAGCCGGCGCCAGGAGCGGGTGTGCGGCGATGCGCGCCTCCCGCGCGGCGGCGACGATTTCGCGGTTCCCGGGGTCGAGTCGCGCGGCCTCATCCCAAGCACGGGATGCTGCAATGAACCGCTTTCGTTTCCGGGCTGCACGTCCGCGCAACACCTGCGCGAATTGATCCTCGGGATCGATTCGAATGAGGTCGTCGATGTACTGCTTGGCTCGCCGATCATTCGCGAGCACAGCGATCTGGGCGCGCACTTGCAGAACAGGCTGGAGGTCGGGCGCGACCCGCAGCGCCTCTGCGATGCCCGCCTCCGCCTCTTCAAAATCGAGGCGGTGGGCAAACGCGAGTGCCCGCAAGGCGAGGAGCACCGGGTCGTCGGGTGAGACCTCCAGCGCCCTCCTGAGCGCCTTCAGGGCATCCTCAGGAAATCCGAGCTCGAGCTCGGACAGGGCCAAGGCGGCAAGGAGCCGGATGTTCTCGGGGTGCCGTTCCAAGCCTCGCCGGGCCGCCTTACGGCTCGCTTCGTAACGCCCGAGCTCGAGAAAAGCCTGCGCTCGGATCGCCCAATAATCCGGGCTCTCGATTTGATCTGAGGAGGCACGGGACAACGCCTCGAGCGCGGCCTCATGCTTGTCGATCGAAAGCAGGTGCTCGGCAAGGCCAAGTCCGTTCGTTTCAGTCGGTGCCACAATCGGAGATTAGTCCGTCTCCCCGAATCGGAATTGCCATGAAGCTCAGGATTTTCAGGGCGTTGTTTTCGAGTGCCGCCCGATGGCCTGCGATCTGATCAGAACTCACCGTGCTTGCGATTCTGACGGCGACGGATGACCTCGGGCCCCACCCGGGAAAGAAGAAAAAAGAATCCCAAAGCTGCCCAGACGAGCAAGATCCCGATCGGGCCTATGAAAATCACGGCCGCGACCAGACCCGCGTAGTACAGAACACGAGCCGGCCAAGTGCCGAATCGGTAAAACAGCAGACGCAAAGGAGCAAGGAGTGGATGCGCGTGCACGCGCGCCTCGCGGGCGGCTGCGGCGACCCTTTTATCGCCCGGATCGAGGCGAGCGGCCTCCTGCAACGCTCGGGCTGCCGAGACGAGGCGCTTGCTCTTGCCAGCAACTGACGCACTCAGGACGTGTGCGACGGGATCGTTCGGATCGGATCGAAGCAGGTCGTCGATGTACTGCTCGGCCCGTGGATCGTTTGCGAGGCAAGCAATCTGCGCGCGTGTCTGTAAGACATACTGACGTTCGGGTGCGACCCGCAGCGCTTCTTCGATGGCTGCTTCAGCCTCCGCGAAGTCTTCACGGAGGGCGAATGCCCGAGCCCGGTGAGCGAGCAGAATCGGATTGCCGGGCGAGAGTCCGAGTGCCTCCTCGAGCACCTTGAGCGCGATCCCTGTAATCCCCATGTTGAGCTCGGCCAACGCGTACGCCTCAAGGAGGCCGATGTCTTCGGGGTTCCGCTCCAATCCGCTTCGAGCCGTATCACGACTCGCTTCGTAACGCTCGAGATCACTGAGCGCGCGAGCTCGAACCGTCCAGTACTCCGCGCTCTCGGTCTCATCCGAGGACGCCCGAGCCAGCGCGTCCAGAGCCGCCTTCGGTCTTCCGATTGAGAGCAGATGCGTCGCAAGATGAACAACTGTTGTTTCAGTCGGTGCCACACTCGGAGATTAGTGCGACTCCCTCCGAATCTGAATCATCGATCGCTGCGAAGCCGATCGTCCACCGCGATCGAGCGTGCTTCGACTCGCGATCAAGCTCCCCACCTCCGAGAAAGCTATTCACTCGCGCGAGTTCATCGGTTCGCCGGCTACCGCTCCGCACCGAGTGTCGAGTGCAGCCGTGCATTGCGTGATGAAGCCGAGAGGCATAACGCGGCGCAATTGTCCTTCCTAGGCACTCCCTGCGGGAGGACGCGAGCAGCGAGCCGGCCGCGCGGTTCGCGCCAAGTTCGAACCGTTCGGGACTTCTTCAGCTTGTCCGCCGGCTTGCGGGCTCGCTTCGGCGTCGCCTTTCCCTTCGCCTGCGGCGTGGGGGCCTGCTCCGGCTCGGGAGCGGGCTGGTCCGGAGACGGCTCCGGCACCTCGGCCGGCTGCGGCGGCTCGCCCTCGTCGGGCGGAGGCCAGGGCTCGGGGATCCGCGCCGGTTCGGGCGGCGACTCCAGCTTCTCCGTCGGCCTGACGCCGGCCTGCGCGCGCTGGACACGTTCATCGGTTCTGTCGATCAGAGCTTGCATCTCGGCCTCCTTTGCGGCGATCTTCTCGACGACCTCCTGGACGGCCGTCCTCGAGGACTCGATGCCCGTCTCGTCCTCGTAGAACACCGCATGCCCGAGCTTGTGTAGCGCGCGCGTGCGCTCGCCCTCGAGATCGGCCCGCTCTCGCCGGACGCGGAAGAGGTCGATCTGGCCGCGGCTGCGAGCGGCGATGGAGTCTCTGCTCGCCGAAAAGCGTGCCCCGACCCCGCCGAGCGCATTCTTGGCCGCGCGCCTCTCCTCCGCGCGAGTGCCGAGGAAGACGACCGCGGCGGCGAGGAGCGCCACGACTCCCCACGCCCAGACGCCGGCGGCAAAGAGGAAGACGGCGCCGATGAAGAGCGCCCCCGTGATGATCAGAGGGTCTGGAGGCCAGAGGCGCGCCGACGGCGGCCGTACCAGGGTCTCACCGTTGGCAGCGAGAGTCCGACCGCATTCCGGGCAGAACCGGCTGCCGTCCGGGGCCGAGTGCCCGCAATGAGGGCAGTCAGGCACGGGCGTCCACCTTCTCGACGGGCGCGGGTGCCGGCGGCGCGAGCGGCTCGAGCGCCCTCATCGCCTCCGCGGCCTCCCTGCGCAACGGCCCGACGGACGCCTCGTAGTCTGCGTCGGCGATCTTGCCGGTGCGGTGGTCGAACTCGAGCTCCTTCAGCGCTCCGAGGGCCCGGTCGCGCCGCTCGAGGAGCTCCAGCCGTTCCTCTTCGGCGGGAGTCCGGCCGGCGAGCCGGTCGTCTTCGGCCTCCGGCTCGGCCAGGAACGGGCGCGCGACGAACGCGACCGCGGCGATCGCGAGGAAGGCTCCGAGCGCGACGGCGATGACGTCCATCTCAGGCGCGCGCGAGCGCTCCCTCCTCGGCAAACCGCCGCGCGAGCCGCCGCTGCTCGCGCGCGTCCGGCCAGAGCGTGATGAGAGAGCCCGCGACGAAGAGAAGGCCCGCGAGCCAGATGAGGTTGACGAGCGGATTGACGATGACCTTGACGAAGACCGAGCCATCGGGGTTGAACTGGTCGGCGATGACAAAGAGGTCTTCTGCCCGCAGCCAGTCCGAACGAATCGCGACCTCGTTCGAGGTCTGCTGCTCCGCGAAGTAACGGTTCTTGCCGGCCAGTACGGTTCCCAGATCCTCCCCGCCGCGCGACACCGCCATGCGGGCGCGAAGCTCCTGCGAGTTGACTGCCCGCCGCTGCTCGCTCCCCAGGTATGTGAGCGTGTAGTCGCCCACCTCTATCGACTGCCCCTGCGTGAGCTTTCCCTCCTGCGTGGTGCCGAAGGCGCCGATCCCGACCGCGCCGACGAGAAGGAGCACGATCGCGGCGTGCACGACGTAGCCCCCATAGCGCCTGCGGTTTCGCCCGACGAGGCTCGTGAAGGCGGTGAGCCAGGAGCCCCCGCCGAGCGCGTGGCGCGCGCGCGTCCCGCGCACGAATTCGAGCACGATCGCCGCGACGACGAAGGCGGCGAAGGTATATCCCACGAGTCCGGCCGGGCTCGATCCCGCTCCCGCCAGAAGCAGAAGGATACCGAGGACGAGCGCGGTGCCGGCTGGCCAGAGAAGCGACCGGCCCACAGCGCGAAGCGAGGCTCGCCGCCACGCGACGAGCGGGCCGATCCCCATGAGGAGGACGAGCGGCAGCCCGAACGCGATCGCGAAGAAGTCGTAGTACGGCGCCCCGACGGTCACCGCGACGCCGCGCACCGCCTCCGAGACAAGGGGGTAGATCACCCCCCAGAGCACGGTCAGAGCGAAGGCGACCAGGAACAAGTTGTTGTACAGGAAGGCCGCCTCGCGGGACACGAGCGACTCGAGCCGCGTGCGCGACCGGAGCAGCGGGAGCCGGTAGATGATCAGGGCCGTCGAGGCCGCGGCCACGACCGCGATGAAGCCGAGGAACCAGGCTCCGATCGCGGACTGCGTGAAGCTGTGGATCGAGTTGATCACGCCGCTTCGCGTCAGGAAGGTGCCGAAGAGCGACAGGCAGAATGCGCCGGCGACGAGCACGGCGTTCCAGACCCGCAGCATGTTCTTCTTCTCCTGCACCATCACCGAGTGGAGATAGGCGGTGGCGACGAGCCAGGGCATCAGCGCGGCGTTCTCGACCGGATCCCACGCGTACCAGCCGCCCCACCCCACCTCCTCGTACGCCCATTTCGCACCGAGGAGGATGGCGAAGCCGAGGAACGTCCACGAAGCGAGCGTCCAGCGCCGCGTGGCGATGATCCAGCGCTCGTCCGCGCGGCCGGAAGCGAGCGCGCCCATCGCGAACGCGAAGGGGATGGTGAGGCCCACGTAGCCGAGGTAGAGAAGCGGCGGGTGCGCGAGCATGTAGGGGTTCTGCAGGCTCGGGTTCATGCCCGCCCCGTCCGCGGGGGCAACTTGCGTCCCGAACGGAGACGCGACAAAGACGAGCAGCAGCGCGAAGAAGCTCGCAATCGCGCCGAGGATCGGCACCGTCCACGGGATCACCGTGCGGATCAAGCGCCGGTTCAAGGCGACCGCGGCCGACCCGATTCCCGTCAGCACGAGGAGCCAGAGGAGGAGCGACCCCTCCTGGCCGCTCCAGAAGGAGGCGAGCGTGTAGCCCAGCGGAAGCTCCCGGCTCGTGTGCGAGGCGACGTAGGAGAAGCTGAAGTCATGGCGCGCGAGCGCTCCGAGGAGGACGATCGCCGCGACGAGGGCGCTCGCGAAGGAGGCGAAGAGCGCGTTCGTCGCCGACTCCAGGAGACGCCGCCGCCCGCGGTAGGCTGCGTAGGCGCCCGCAATGGCCGCGTAGGCGACGAGACCGAACGCGACGACGAGCGCGGCGCTCCCCAGGCCGGGCATCAGGACTGCTTGTTCGTGTACTTGGACGGGCACTTCGTCACGAGCTTGTCCGCGACGAAGACACCGTTCTGGAGCGATCCCTCGACGGAGACGTCACGTCCCGTCTTGAAGAGGTCAGGCACCGAGCCCCGGTAGACGACGGGCAGCGTGGCGGTGCCCTGGACGTCCTTGATCGTGAAGCGAAGCCCTTCAGGGCCGCGTGCCGTCCCGCTCGGCTGCCCCACCACCTTGCCCGCGACGCTCACGCGCCCGTCGTGGCCCGCGACCTGGCTCGGCCGCAGTGACGGCGTCCCGCCCGCGAGCGCCGTGTAGACGAGGAAGATTGCGAGCGCCGCCGCGACTGAGAGCGCGATGACGAGGCGTGCGGGACTTCGGCGCCGGGCCACGACCCCGAGTTTAGCTGGGCTTTTCGCGGCTAATGGCTAGAGCTGTTCGTGCGCGGGAGCGACACGGCGATCCGGGATGCGATACCCGTGGTCGCGGCAGAGCGAGCCGGGCGCGTCCTCGGTGAGAGCGTCGCAGTAGCCCTTGCCATAGGCGGCGCGCAGGAACGCGGCCACGACCTCGAGATTCCACTCGCCAACGCCGCATGCCTCGCTCCAGAGGTCGGACAGGCGCAGGTCGATATCCAGCTCCAGCAGCTCTATGCGCGACGGTCGCTTACCCATGTGGAAAGACCGTACCCTTGCCGTCGGACGTCATGAAAACCCGCTTCGGCCCAGCACGCGTACCCAGCCGGGAGAGCCCGGAGGAGGCGATCGAGCTCCTCCTCGAGCGCGGATATTCGGCCTGTGAGATCGACTTCGAGGGCGGCTTCTGGATGAAGCCCGAATGGGAGTGGGCCGCGCGTTTCGGCGAGCTCGCGAAGAAGAACAAGATCGTCCTCTCGATCCATGCCCCGATCGCGGCGATCCTGGGCCACCTGGCCGCGGACGAGGGCAAACGCAGGCGCGCGTTCGGGATGATCGACCATTCGGCCGGGGTCGCGACCGCGGTCGGGGCCGAGCTGCTCGTCGTCCACCCCGGGTATCTCCTTGGACGCGAGCGGGAGGCGGCACTCGAATCGGTCGCCGGGGATCTCGCCGCCCTACGAGAGCGGCTCGAGCCGAAAGGCCGCACTGTCGCCTTCGGCGTCGAGATCATGGGCCGCGTCCGCGAGCTCGGAACTCCGGAGGACGTGTTCTGGCTCGCCGCCTGCTTCGACTGGGTGCGGCCCGTCCTCGACTTCGCGCACCTTCACGCCGTCACGGATGGAGGATTCACGAACCCGGACGTGTTCGCTGGGGTGCTCGAGGCCGCCGACGGGGTCATGGAGCCAGGAGCCCCGTTTCACGTCCACTTCTCCGACATCGCCTACGCGAACCGGAACGAGACGAAGCACCTCCCCTACGGCGCGGGAACGCTTCGAGCCGAGCCCCTCCGCACGGCGCTCCGGCGCTTCAAGCGCCCCGCGACGATCATCTCCGAGTCGCCCAACGAGGAGTCGCACCAGGCGGTCAAGGCCATCCTCGCGCCGTCGCGCAAGCGCGGTTAACGTCCTGGGGTCCTGGGGGTGGCCACCGACCCCCAAGTGGGCCCGCTCTCCGAGGAGAACCAGCGCGCCTCGAAGACCATCACCCTGGTCGCGGCGGGAGTGCTTCTCGTGGGCGCGGTCGTCTTCATCCTCGAGTCCGACTCGTGGTACCTAGCCTTCAAGACCGTCCACGTCGTTTCAGCCGTTCTCTGGATCGGCGGCGGAGCATTCCTCACCTTCATGGCGATGGCGATCGAGCGGTCGGACGATCCTGGCCGCCTCATCGAGGTGGCACGCCAGGCCGAGTGGGGCGGGACGCGGATCTTCGTGCCCGCCTCCTTCGTCGTGCTCGGGAATGGGGATCGCAATGACGATCAACGGCGATCTCGACTGGGGGCAGTTCTGGCTCGTCTTCGGTCTGGGCGTGGGCGATTTCCACCGTGATCGGCGTCGGATTCCTGCCGCCGAGGATCAAGACCCTGAATTCGCTGATCGACGAACGTGGAGAGCGGGATCCCGCCGTCCAGGCCGCCGTACGGCCGATCCTCCTGGCGGCGAGACTCGATAGCGCGCTGCTCCTCCTCATCGTCGTCGACATGACGGTGAAGCCGTTCTTCTAGCGCGCGGTTAGGATCCGCGCGTGACGCTCGAGGGAGAGAACGGCACGGGCTTACCGGAGGTGGAACCCGAGTCAGGCGTCGGCTTCCGCGACCGAATGACGATGTTTCAGTCGTCGTTCAGCCGCTTCGTGGCCACGGGCGGCATCATCGGGATCGGCACCGGCCTCGCGGCGATCCTGGGCTCTCAGGACGTCGAGGCGTGGATCATCGGCATCGTCGTCGCGGGGCTCAGCGTGATCCTCGCGGCGATCGTCTGGTCGGCGCGGGGCTAGCCGGCGAGCCGGAAGGGATCCTGGCGGTCGGTCACCGCTACCGTCCGCTCCTCCCCGCCGTTCCGCCAGGAATCGCCCAGCTTTTCGTTCAGCCTCGACTCGAGCTGACCGGTCGCGGCCAGCTCCTGGACGATGTCGGCGCCGCCGATCAGCTCGCCGCCGACGAAGACCTGCGGGATCGTCGGCCAGCTCGAGAGCGCGGAGAGCTCCTGCCGGATCGCCGGGTCGGCCAGCACGTCGACGGCCGTGAACGAGGTGCCGACGGAGCGGAGCGCCTGGAGAGCGCGCTCGGAGTTCCCGCACATGCACTGCTCGTGAGTTCCCTTGATGAAGGCGACCACCGGCTCGGCGTCGATGGTCTCTTGGATCCTGTCGCTCAGGTAGCTCATGCGTCTCCTCGTGTCGTGATGCGAAGCTCGTGGATGGTCCCGTCCGCGAGCGGCTCGGCGAGCGCGTCGTAGACGAGGCGGTGCTGGTCGACGAGCGAGAGGCCCGCGAAGCGTGGGCTGACCACCGTCACGTGAAAGTGGTCGCCCCCGCCCGTGCGGTCGACGACCTCGACGCCTTGGGCGTCCGGGAACGCGCCTTCGAGCAGGGTCTGGAGCCGCTCGCTCACGGAGTCGAAGATACCGGAAGCGGCCGGGGCCGCTAGTGCACGTGCAGGTCGACCCCGATCAGGATCAGCGGCCAGAGGACGACGGCCAGGACCGCGGAGAGGAACCGCTTCAGCGTGTCGATGTCCTCGAAGTAGTCGTGAGTGGCCGCGACGAGCGCCCCCACGACGAGATAGATGACGCCCACCGCAGAAATACGCATGACGCCCCCGTTCCCAGGGACTGGAATCGAGAAACGGCATCAGCCGAAGACGGACGAGAGCACGATGTCGCAGTCGTACGCGCCGAGCCCCGCAAGGATGTCGGTCTCCTCGAGCGCGATCTGGGTGAGGCGGTCGTTCAGCGAGTAGAAGGTCTTCATGTCGCCCTGCTCGAGCGCCCGGCCCATCGAGTCGAAGTAGCGCTCCTCCTTGGCGAAGAGCACCCGGATGCGGGCCATGTCGTCCTTGTAGCCGGTGGGGGCGTCGATGGCCACGAAACGGTCGTTGAGCTCGCCGTTGACCTTCTTCATCCGCGTGAAGAGCTGGCGCACGTCCGCAGGAGTCGAGGTGTTGCCCTGGGCCACGACGGCCTGGGCCTCGACCCTCGACTCGCGGCAGAGCGCGTCCGCCTTCTTCACCCAGAGCTTCTCGGCGGCCGTGAGGAGCGGGGCCGTCGCCGGCGCTGAGTGCTTGGAGGAGGCGGGCTTGTCCTTCGGCTTCGCCTTCGCCAGCTTGACGGCAGGCGGCGGCGTCGGCGCAGGTGGAAGCGGGTCCCACGCGCCGATCGCGTTCCCGCCGTACATGATCGCGCCGGCGAAGAGCGCGACCAGGGCGGCGACATAAACGAGGATCCTCAACATCTCGCGTGCCTCTAGTGAGCTTCGGCGCGCGCGCTGCCGGCATCTTCCCCCGAACGGGGGTAGCTCTAGCCGAACGTGAAAGCGTAAGCCTCGGTGCCCGGAGAAAAGGAGAGGTCGAGCGTGTGGTCGGCGGCGGGCCCGGAAAGCGCTACGAGGGTGTAGAGCCGGTCGCCCGTGACCGTCACGGTCTTGACGTGCTCGCCGTCGACGGCGACCTCGACCAAGCCGTCGGCTTCCCCCTTGCCGAGAACGAGATAGACGTTACGCGCGTGGTAAGCCAGGCGCAGCCGTGCGCCTTCGCCCGCGACGATCCGCTCGCGCTCGACGAGCCAGCGGCCCCCGTAGGCGACGTCGTTCAGCGGAACGTCCTTCGGGATCGTGTACGTCGCCTCGCGCCCCTCGACCACGGGCGAGCCGACGAGACTCGAGAGTCGGTCGGTGCCCAGGTAGGTCTCCGGCGTCAGCAGGCCTTGCGGCGTCTTGTCGGAGATCGAGCCCGAGACCGGCGCCGGTAGGTTCTTCTCCGCGAGCAGCGTGCGAATGACCTTCTCGGTCTCCGCGTAGTCGCCCTCGCCGAAATGTGCATAGCGGACGTGGCCCCGCCGGTCGACGTAGTACTCGGCCGGCCAGTAGCGGTTGCCCCACGCGGTCCAGGTCCCGAAGTCGTTGTCGAGCGCGACCGGATAGTCGATTCCGAACGAGCTCACGGCACTCTCGACGTTGACGGGAACGTGCTCGAACGCGAATTCCGGAGTATGCACCCCGACGACGACCAGGCCCGCGTCGCGGTACGTCTCGTACCAGCGCTTCACGTACGGCAGCGTCCGGATGCAGTTGACGCAGGAGTACGTCCAGAAGTCGATCAGGACGACCTTGCCGCGGAGCGAGGCGAGTGTGAGCGGCTTCGAGTTCAGCCACTGCGAGATTCCCTGGAACTCGGGCGCCTGGCCGTAGTCCTGCAGCTTGCTCGCCTGGATGTGGTTCTCGCCGGCCAGAAGGGAGTCGATGCGGTCCTGAGCGGCCGCGCTCTCCTCGAGTCCTTGTAGCGCTTTGGTATAGCCGGGGACGTGCGCGGCGAGCTTCGTGTCGAGGCCGAGGGCCATGAAGATGGCGACGGCCACGACGAGCCCCCCTAGCGCCTGCCGGATCCGCGGCGCCCGTGCGCGCACGGAACGGAGGGTCATCCCGCGCTGCGCTGCGATCGCGATGAGTAGCAGCACGAGGCCCGCGCCGAGCGCGTACGCGAGCGTGACGAAGACGCCCTGGATCGAGAACCGCTGCGTTGCAGCGAGCACGGCGACGGCCGCGATCACAGGTCCCGCGCAGGGCGTGAAGAGGAGGCCGAGGCTGACGCCGAGGAGAAAGCCGCCTCCCATGCCTCCGGGGTTGCGGCGCCCGAGTGCCTGGAACGGCCGCTCGACGATCGCGCCGAGCCTCGGCCAGAGCAGCGAGAGCCCGACGAGCAAGACGACTCCGATGGCGACGTTACGGAGCAGATCGTCCGGCAGGCCGAGCGCCGAGAGAAGCGCGGTCGCAACCAGGGTGAAGAGCGTGAAGCTCCAGACGAGCCCGGCGACGATGGCATACGGCCGCCGCCTGTCGCCGGTGGCCCCACCCGCGAAGACGATCGGCAAGACCGGCAGGACGCACGGCGAGATCGCGGTGACGATTCCCGCGACGAACGCGACTCCGATGAGCAGGCCCACGCCCTGATCGTAGACCCGGGATCTGAACGCTTCCTTACGCCCGCGGCAGCGTGAAGGCGATGCGAGCCCCGCCCCCCGGGCGGTTCTCGGCCCAGATATGGCCACCTTGGGCCTCGACGAGGCCGCGGGCGATCGCGAGCCCGAGCCCCGCGCCGCTTCGCGGAGCTGCCCGCGCTGAATCGCCTTGCCAGAAGCGCTCGAACATCCGCCGCTCGGCTCCGGCGGACAGACCCTCGCCGTTGTCCTCCACCGCGATCGTCACCTCGCGGTCCCCCGCGCGGACTACGACCGCAACCGCGCCGTCCGAGGGCGTGTGCCGGAGGGCGTTCGTGAGCAGGTTCTGCAGGACACGCTGCACCTGATCGGGAGCGGCGTGCACCGCGGGGAGGTTGCCGTCAAGGCGGGCGGTGAGATCGACGTGTCGTGCCCTGGCTTCGGCCTCGAGGCCGCGGACGCACGTCCGCACGAGATCGGCCACCGGCGCCTCCTCGAGCTCGAGCGTGAGCGCACCCGAGTCGATTTGCGCGAGCTCGAAGAGATCGTCCACGAGCCGCCCGAGCGTCCGAACCTGGTCGCGCATGGCCGGGAGGTAGTGCTCGGCGGGGACGACCCCGTCCTCGACCGCCTCGAGCATCGCCTGCAGCGAGGCGAGCGGGGTTCGCAGGTCGTGGCTCGCCCACGCGATCAACTGTCTTCGTGCGTCGAAGAGCTCCTCGAGCTTTCGCGCCATCTCGTCGAAGGCGAGGCCGACCTCGACGAGCTCGTCGGGCCCCGCGCCGGCCGCCATCGGCGCAAAGTCGCCGCCCGCGAGCGCCGAAGAGGCGGCACGGAGGCGGTCGAGCGGAATCGTGATCGAGCGGGTGATGAGCAAGGCGGCGCCTACGGCGACGAGCGAGGACGCACCCGCGACGGCCAGGACGACGACGTCGGCTCCCATGTGGAACATCGCCACGCCCGACAGGAGAACGGCCGCGAGCGGAAGCACGACGCACAGGAGCGCGAGCCCGAGCAGGCGGGCGTGGACGGTACGCAGACGCGAGATGCCGAGGGCGACGAGCGCGCCCACGGCGAACGTCGCCGTGGCGACGACGAGGGCGAGCTCGATCACGGCGAGAACCTGTAGCCGACGCCCCAGACCGTCTCGATGTGACGAGGCCGGGCGGCGTCGTCCTCGATCTTCGCGCGCAGACGGCGGATGTGAACGGTCACGGTCCCCGTGTCGTATGCGGGCTCGTAACCCCAGACACGGCTCATGAGGTGCTCCCGCGAAAACACCCGCCGCGGATGCGAGGCGAGAAACCAGAGGAGATCGAACTCCCGGGCGGTCAGTGAGACGAGGCGCCCTGACTTGCGGACATCCCGCGTCTCCGAGTCGAGGGTCAAGTCGCCGTGCTGGATGCGGTCGCGCGCCTCGACCGGTCCGTACGTCCGGCGCAGCACCGTTCGCACACGCGCGACGAGCTCGCGCGGCGAGAAGGGCTTCGTCACATAGTCGTCGGCGCCGAGCTCCAGCCCGACGATCCGGTCTGCCTCCTCCCCGCGCGCTGTCAGCATGATCACCGGGAGGGCCGAGTCTTCACGGATCCGCCGGCAAAGCTCGAGCCCATCGGTTCCCGGCAACATCAGGTCCAGGATGACGAGGTCCGGCGGTTGGTTTCGCAGCAGCACCTCGGCCTCGTCGCCGTCGCCCGCCTCGAGCGCACGGTAGCCCGCCCGCTCGAGGTAACGGACGACGACTTCGCGAAGCGTCGGTTCGTCGTCGACGACCAGAACGGTTTCCATCTCCTGTCAGTGTGCCGTCGAACAGGCCGTGACGAAAGCCTGCTGCGCTAGTTGTTCCCGGGCATCCGGATCACGGGACATTCGAACGACTTGACGACGCCGAGGCTGACTGCACTTCCGTCGGCCAGGGCCGCCTGCACCTCGGCGGTGGTGTCGAAGTCGCCGCTGCCGTTCGCGTCGTGTGCCGCGAGGGCAACGTCGTAGTCGGCGAACGACACGCCGATCACACGCCAGCGGCCGCCGTTGAAGCCCGGGTCCCCAGGCGCAGCGGTGGCGACGTTGTACGTTTGGGCTCCGAAGAACTGGTAGATCGTGTCGAAGCTCGACGCCGGTGCGCCCGTCTTCGTGAAGTCGGTGGGCGTGCCGACCGTGCTGTAGAGCGTTCCGTCCACATAGAAGGACGGGGCGGGCGGGCCCGCGGCGAACGCCCCGGCCGAAAAGAACGCCGCGAGGCATGCGGCGAAGCCGGCAAGCGCAAGTTTCCTCTTCATGGTGCTCCCTCCTGGTCGTAGTCGAGGAACACGCTTCCCGGACCTCCTTGCGCTCGTGTGACCAGGCTGTTAACGGATTCTGAATTCCCTTTCGCCCGGAGCCGCGGGGGTGTTGAATGCACGCGTGAGCTTCGTGTCGCGCGGGTTCCAGGGCCGCCGCCGGGAGGAAGGGGACTCCGGCCGGGTCCCTCCCGGCCAGTACCTGGTCGACGATTTCCCCGTGCTGTCGGCGGGCCCGACGCCGCAGACGCCGCTCGAGGAGTGGACCTTCACCATCACCGGCGAGGTGGCCGAGCCGAAAACGTGGACGTGGGAGGAGTTCCGCGGGCTTCCGAGCGAGACGATGACGAAGGACATCCACTGCGTCACGAAGTGGTCGAAGCTCGACACGGTCTGGGAAGGGGTGTCCGTGGACACGCTGCTCGCTCAGGTCGAGCACGACGCCGCCTACGTCATCGCGTTCTGTGACGGTGGCTACACGACGAACCTGCCGCTCGAAGACGTGAGCGACGGCAAGGCCTGGGTCGCATTCGGCTACGACGACGAGCCGCTCGATCCCGAGCACGGCGGACCCGCTCGTCTGCTCGTCCCCCACCTCTATTTCTGGAAGAGCGCGAAGTGGGTGCGCGGGCTCGGCCTGGCGGACCACGACGAGCCGGGCTTCTGGGAGGCGCTGGGGTACCACATGTACGGAGACCCATGGCGGGAGCAGCGGTACTGGGGCGACTGAAGCCGCTGACGTGGCAGCTTTGCGACGTCGCGGAGCTCGTCGAGGAAACGCAAGACGTGAAGACGCTCGTCCTGGATGCGCCGGACTGGCCCGGGCATCTCGCCGGACAGCACGTCGACGTCCGCCTGACCGCCGAGGACGGCTACCAGGCGCAGCGGAGCTACTCGATCGCCTCGGCACCGGAGGATGGCCGCCTCGCCCTGACCGTGGAGCGGCTGGCCGACGGCGAGGTTTCCCCCTACCTGACCGACGTGCTCGTAGTCGGTGACAAGCTCGAGCTCCGCGGGCCGATCGGCGGCTATTTCGTCTGGGAAGCGGGTCAGGGGGGGCCTGTCCTCCTCCTCGGGGGCGGCTCCGGCGTCGTGCCGCTCATGGCGATGGTCCGCCACCGGCGTTCGGCTGGAAGCGATGCGCCGATGCGGCTCCTCTACTCCGCGAAGCGCGCGGACGACCTGATCTACCGCGAGGAGCTCGAGGAGCTGGCCGGCCGCAGCGACGGATTCGAGGCGTTCTTCACGCTCACGCGCGACCAGCCGGAGGGATGGCGGGGCTTCGGGCGCCGCGTCGATCGCGAGCTTCTCGACGACGTGGGCTGGCCGGCGGCGGAGGACCCCCTCGCCTACGTCTGCGGACCGACGGGTTTCGTCGAAACGGTGGCATCCGCGCTCGTGGACAGCGGGCTGCCGCCACATCGGATTAAGACAGAGAGATTCGGGCCGACAGGAGGCTGAACATGACCGAGCTGAAGCTGGACGGAAACGCGGCGGCAGGAGACCTGGAGCAGCTGTTTGCCTTCGAGGTCACGACCGCGGTCGGCACGTGCGCCAATTGCGGCGCTGTCGCAGCGGTGGGCAGCACCAACGTCTACTCCCACGCCCCGGGGATCGTCGTCCGCTGCCCTGGTTGCCAGGGTGTTCTTCTTCGCGTCGCACACGACGGAGACTCCCGCTACTGGCTGGAGATGACCGGCGTGCGTTCGCTCGAGATCCGGCTGTAGTCGATCAGGATCGCGCGAGCCGGAGCACCGTCCGACCCGACCAGGTCGAGCGGAAGGCAGACGAGGGTGTACTCGCCTGGCTCGATCTGCCTCAGGTCGAGGCCCTCGATGGGGACGACTCCGGCTCCAAGGAGCTCGCGGTGCGCCTCGCGGTCCCCGACCGAGAGGTAGTCGATGCCGATCGTGCGGATCCCGCGCGCCACGACGAAACGCGCACCGCTCCCATCCAGCCTCAGGAAGTCGCGGGTGAACTCCTTCCGGTTCCAGAGCTCGGAGTTACGGGTCTTGAGGAGGACCCGCTCCGCGCCGGGAGTGATGTCGATTGCCTCCAAGTCGGACTGCCCGATGGAGCCACCGGAGATCGACGTCGCGTCGACGACGACTGCCGGCCCGCAGAGCGCGTCCAGGGACACGCTCTCCATTCCCGGGGCACCTTCGATGAAGTGCACCGGCGCGTCCACGTGCGTTCCGGTGTGCACCCCCATCGAGAGCTTGCTCACGTTGGCATGGCCGCCGTCGGCGATCGACGACGCACGCTCGAGCTCGACGTCCGGGTCGCCGGCGTAGATCGGCATGTCCGCCCGGATGGGGACGGTGATGTCGTGGATCGCCACGATGCGCAGTTTGACGGAGAAACGAGAACGGCCGCCGGAGCGGCCGTTCCCTCTCCTACACGGGCGGCCCGAGCTACCGGTCCGTGTCGCTGTAGTAGTACGAGCCGAGCTGAGAGCGGTACCCCTGCTCCTGGTACGCGTCCTCGTCGAACTCGGGCGAGTTCTTGATCTCGTCCTTGCTTCGGTCGACGACAACCGTCTGCGAATCGAGGTCGACGCGCTGGATCACCGCGGCCGGGAGCATGACCTTCTTGCCGAAGATCCAAGGGCCGGTGTCGACGACGACGTAGCTCGAGCCGACGTCGTAGGTCGCCTCGTCGATCTTACCGATCCCGCCGTCGGTCGCCTCGATCTCGAAGCCGGTGAGATCGACCCCGCGAGTCATGTCCACGCCAAGCGTGTCAACGTCGCGGTACGTCCATGGTTCGGTGGTCGTGTACGAACGTTCCATTGTCGCCCTCCTTGGGTTCGCCGGGACCGCTAAATCAGCCCCCGCCCCATATGCGTACCCGGACGCGGCGCCCATACACATCGTGTTCTAACGAGCGCTGGGGCGGCCGATGGAGGGGCGGGCGGGGCGCCGGACGCGCCCCACCCGCCGGTGACAGGTGGTGGGGAGTGCCCTATTGCTCCCTGACGACCACCTTCGTCAGGTCGATCTGGTTGAGGAGATTGACCGTGAAGCTGTCCTTGATGGAAAGCTTCTCCAGGTTCGGGTACGTGTACCAGTAGATCGGTGAGAGGGGCAGCGCGCCATCCTGGCCGAGGAGCTTGTCCTCGAGCTGGCCGTAGATCTCGTAGCGGGCCGCGTCTTCCGGCGTCTGGCGAGCCTGCTCGAGCAGCGCGTCATAGTCCTCGTCGCAGTAGTTGGAGTTGTTGTTGCCCGAATCGCAGGTCCAGAGCTCCAGGAAGTTGATGGCATCGACGTAGTCGCCGATCCACCCGTTCCGGTAGACGTCCACTGCCTTGTTGGGCGGCGGGCCGAGGAACTCCAGGAACTGCGCCCACTCCTGCTGCTTCAACGTCGTCGTGACCCCGAGCTCGTCCCAGTTCGCCTGCACGGCGGTGGCGATCTCCTTGTGGCCCGGCGAGTCGTTGAAGAAGAGGTTGAGGCTCGTCTTCGGGTTCTGCGCCTGCGACATCGCGTCCTTGGCGGCGTCGATGTCGCCGTTCTCGGGCGTCCAGGGCGAATTCGGATTGAAGCTGTCGAATCCCGGGAGGCCCTTCGGCGAGAAGCCGGTTGCCGGCACCTGGTCGGCCTGCGCGATGTTGTCCACGATCGTCCGCCGGTCGATGGCGAGCGACAGCGCCTGCCGCTCATGCACGTCGGGCAGGTTCTCGAGGTTGAAGCCGTAGTAATACGTCCCGAGCGCGGGATAGGACTCGTACTCCGGGGTCTCCTTGAGCCGCGCGATCTCGTCCGGCGGCAGGCCCCCGGCGTCGAGCGCATCGACCTCGCCGGCCTCGAACGACTGAACCCGCGTCGTCCCGTCGACGATGATCTTGCCGTTCACCCGCGTGAGGGTGACGTCGGCGGCGTCGCGCCAGTCGTCCCACTTCACGAGGTCGATCGACGCATCGTGCTCCCATGACTCGAGCTTGAACGGCCCGTCGGTGACGATGTTCTTCGGATCCGTCCAGCTGTCGCCGAACTGCTCGACGGTGGCGGGATGCACCGCGAGGAACGACGTGTGGCTGACCTGCTGGATGAACCACGGCTGCGGCGTCGTCAGGTTCACCTCGAGCGTCGTCTCGTCGAGAGCCTTCACGCCGACCTTGTCGGCGAGCGACTCGCAGCTCTTCTGGCAGGCGTTGTAGTCAGCGGCGCCGACGATTCCGTAGAACTGGTACGCGTAGTCCGCGGCGAGCTCAGGGGAGATCGTGCGCTTCCACGAATACTCGAAGTCCTGCGCGGTGACCGGGTCGCCGTTCGTCCACTGTCCGTCGGAGCGGAGGTGGAAGGTGACGGTCTTTCCGTCCTTGCTCGTCTCCCAGCTCTCCGCAAGGCTCGGCACCGGCTCCAGGTCGTCGCCCAGGCGCACGAGCGGATCCATGATGTTCACGAGGATGTTGGAGGACGTCGTGTCGGTCGCGAGGCCCGGGTCGAGCGAGGGCGGCTCGGCCCCCCACCCGACCGTGATGACCTGCTCCGCCGCCGGAGCTTCGGCCGAGCCACCGCTCGTCGGAGCCGAATTCCCTCCGCTGTCGCTCCCGCCGCAGCCTGCGGCCGCGAGGAGGGCGGCCGCGAGGACCGCCGGTACTGCAGCGAAACGCCTGTTCAGTTTCACGCCTGCCTCCTTGGTGTCGTCGAGGAGTGAAGACGTGGTCTTGCCCGCCGTGTTTGGCCGGGCTGACACGTTGTTGCGCGGTCGGTAAACGGCGCCCGAGTCGCGTGGAAGCGGGCCTCAGTCGCAGCCAGAGGCGGCCGAAAGAGGCACGATCTTGCTAGCCGAGTGACGGTCGAGAACGTCCTGAAGCCGCGACCGTGTCACCCGCCCGCGCAGCTCGGAGGGAGCGACCCCGAAGGTCTCGCGGAAGGCTGCCGTGAAATGGCTGTGGCCCGAGAACCCGAGCTCCGCGGCGAGGGCGGGCAGCCGGGTCTCGGGATCGGCGATGCGCTCGAGGGCGGCTCGCAGCCGCAGCTGGTTTCGGTAACCGTGCAGAGAGAAGCCCGTGCTGGAGCGGAACACGCGGCTGAGGTGGAAGCGCGAGACGCCGATCGCGCCTGCGATCTCGCCCATGGTGAGCCGCTCCCGGAACCGTGCGGCGAGGAGCTCCTTCGTCTGATCGACGATCTCCCGGTGCGCCGCGCGAGTCGTCTCTCTGCCCTTCGCGCGGAGGCGGTGGAAGCGCCGCGCGCGCTCCAACGCGATCCCGACCGCCTCGATGATGCTCGCCTCGACCAGGAGCGGATCGGGGCTTGGCTCGCGAAGGTGTCTCACGGCGAGCCGCTGCAGGAGGAACACGTCGGGGTCGCACGGCCCGAAAGCAAAGGGGAAGCTCGTCAGCCGCGCGAGGTTGAACATGAGCTCGGGCGCGAGCTCCACGTAGTAGGAGCGGTCGCCGTCGCGGCTTCTCAGTGAGCGGAAGAAGCGCTGTCCCGGGTTGAAGAAGAGGACGTGGTTGCGGTCGCAAACGACCGGCTCGCGACCGAGCTGGCGGATCGTCACGGGTGTCCGCGGGAAGATCACGTGGGGCACCGCCGAAACGGTGTTGAGCCCGCGCCAGCAGCGGCTTTCGGGCGGGCACCAGAACTCTCCGAGGACGATCCGCTCGTTTTCGAACAGGGTCCGGTGGATCGTGTCTGCCTGCACATTCGTTCAGACGTCGAACCGGGCGAGAAGTTCAAACTGGCATGCTGAAATCGTGCGCGACGGGCTGGCGATCCGATTGCGGGGCGTGGTCAAGCGCTACGGCTCCATCACGGCCGTGAACGGCCTCGATCTCGACGTGCCAGAAGGCACGTGCGTCGGCCTGCTCGGGCCCAACGGCGCCGGTAAGTCGACGACGATGCGCCTCCTGACGGCGCAGGCGATCGCCGACGACGGCGAGCTCGAGGTGCTGGGATTCCGTTTGCCCGAGGAGTCGAAGGCCGCGCGCGCCGAGTGCGGCGTCGCGCCGCAGCTCGACAACCTCGACGTGACGCTGACCGTCGAGCAGAACCTGCTCGTCTTCACGCACCTGTACCGCATCGGACGCAACGGGAGGCGCGCGGCCATCGAAGCCGCCCTCGAAATGGCCAACCTCGGTGACCGGCGCGACACGCGCGTGGACAAGCTCTCCGGCGGGATGCGCCGCCGGCTCCTCATCGCGCGCGCTCTGGTTCACCGGCCACGCCTCGTCCTCCTCGACGAGCCGACCGTCGGCCTCGACCCGCAGGTGCGGCAAGAGCTCTGGGCGCTCATCGACGCCCTCCGGGCCGAGGGGACGACGATTCTAATGTCGACGCACTACATCGAGGAAGCCGAGCGCCTCGCGGACACCGTCCTGATCATGTCCCACGGCGAGGGGATCGCCGCCGGGCAGCCGACCGAGCTCATCGCGAAGCACGCGGGTCGAACTGCCGTCGAGGTCTACGGCTCTCCGTCGCAGCTCGCCGAAGCCGAGGCAAAGGCGCGCACCGACGGCTTTCCCACCCGGCGCACCGGGACGAGCATCGCCGTGCTCGGGGTCGACGGAGCGGACGGGAGGGCGCCCGAGGGCGAACGGCGCCCGGCCAACCTCGAAGACGTCTTCGTCCTCCTCACCGGCGAGGAGATCGACTAGTGGCCACGCGTGCCGCCCGCGCGGTGCGCATCGGCCGGCTCGAGCGGCCGGCTCTTACCGGCGTGCTCGTGCGGGAGATCGTCAACTTCTCCTCGTACTGGCGCTCGGCCACCTTCTCCTCGACAGTCGAGCCGACGATCTACCTACTCGCCTTCGGCTTCGGCTTCGGCTCCCTCGTCTCGACGATCGGCGGCTACGACTACGTCGAGTTCGTCGGGACGGGAACAGTGGCCACCGCGGTCCTGTTCTCGAGCGCCTTTCCCGCCATGTTCGGGACGTTCGTGAAGTACCAGTTCCAGCGCACGTACGACGCCATCCTGGCGGCGCCCGTGGACACGGAAGAGCTCGTCACCGCCGAGGCACTGTGGATCGCGACGCGCGCCGGCGTCTACGGCTGTGTGCCGCTCATCGTTGCGATGGTCTTCGGGCTGCCGCCCGCGTGGGGGATGCTCACCGTGCCGTTCATCGGATTCCTGGCGGGCTACGGCTGGGCCTGCTTCGGGATCGCGGTGGCCGGCTTCGCGAAGTCGATCGAGAACTTCAGCTACGTGATCAGCGCCGTGCTCACGCCGCTCTTCCTCGTCGCCGGCACGTTCTTCCCGATCGACACCCTGCCGCAGTGGGCCCAGGTGCTCGCGCAGTTCAATCCCCTGTACCACTGCGTCCAGCTCGTGCGGGACGCGGCGTTCGGCTTCGAGGGGTGGATCGACCTCTACCACGTCGCCGTCATCGTCGCCTTCGGGCTCCTCATGTGGCGCATCGCGATCTATGCGATGGAGCGCAAGCTGGTGAACTAGCTAGAGGGCGCCGAGCTCGCGAGCCCGGGTCACGGCCGCATCGCGCGAGGAAACGCGGAGCTTCTGGTAGATGGACTTCGTGTGCGAGTGAATCGTGTTGTAGGACAAGAAGAGCGCAGTTCCGATGTCGCGCTTCGGGATCCCCTCGGCGAGATAGCGGAGGACCTCGAGTTCCCGCTCGGTCAGCTCGCTCTCGCCGTCGATCCGCCGATGCGCCGGGGTCAGCGACCGGGCGACCTCCTCGAGCTCGACGCCGACGGCGCCCGGGTCGGCGCACTCCGCGAGGAGGAGCCTTGCCTCCTCGACCAGGGTCCGCGCCGACGTCAGGGAGACGAGGGCCCGCCGCACCGGCGCAAAGACGAGGAGCGCATCGGCGATCGCAAGGACGTCACCGTGGCGCCGTAAGCGGGCGAGGCCGCGAACGAGCAAATCCCCGGCCTCCTCGGTGCGGCCGCGCCGCGCGACTACCGCTCCGAGTGCGACGTACGCCGTCCCCGCGCCGGGCTGGTCCGCGAGGCTCTGCAGCTCCAGGGCCGCCACCGCGCCGAGCGCCCTCTGCTCGGCGAGATCGAAGTCGTTGCGAGCGAGCGCAATGCGGGCAAGAAGCGCCTGTGCCGTTGCCGCGACCAGTGCGCGGCCGGCATGGTGGCCGGACGAGACCGCCGACTCGAGGGGCGCCTGGGCGCCGTCGTGGTCGCCGGCGAGATAGCGCGCTCGGCCGAGGGCCAGCGCCATGACGGGATGCCAGGACGTCGGCACGCGACCCTCGAGCGCGGCTGCCGCCTCGGCGGCGCCGAGGGCACCGGCGGCATCGCCCCACGGAAAGCACGCGCGCACGACGGTGGCCGCGTCGCCGACGACCGTCCCGTCGGGGAGCCTCACCTCCGACTCCCTCACCGTCGCCAGTGCCTCGTCAGACTCCGCCCGCTTTCCGGCCATGCCGTGCGCCCATCCCTGCAGAAGAACGAGGCGCGGGTCCTCCGCGACAGCCTCCGTGGGAAACCCCTCGAGGCGGCGAACCGTCTCGTCCCCGCGACCGAGGTGCGCATGGGGATCGGCAAGCCATTGGCCGGCGACGAGCCCCGCAGCCGCGTCGGCCTCTCCGGCGGCAAGGGCGTGGCGGACGGCCGCGTCCGTTTCTCCCTCCTCGGCGAGCCACTCGTACGCGCGCTTGTGGAGCTTGGGGACGAGCCCGCGGTCGCGCTGTGCGAGCTGGGCACGAAGCAGGTCGGCGAAGAGCTGGTGGTAGCGGTACCGCTCGCGCCGGTCGTCGAGCGGAATGAGGAAGAGGTTCGCACGCTCGAGCTCCGCCAGGCGTGTGGCGGAGTTCCGTCGGCCGGTCACCGCGTCGCAAAGCGGAGCCGAGAACGAGTCGAGGATCGAAGTCTGGAGCAGGAAGTCCCGCTGGCGCGCGTCCAGGGAGCCGAGAACGACCTCGGTCAGGTAGTCCACGACGTGGCGGTTCGAGCCGTCGAAGGCGGACACGAACCCATCCGGATCGGTGCTCTGGCGAAGGGAGAGCGACGCAAGGTAGACGCCGGCGGGCCAGCCCTCGGTGCGCCCGTGCAAGACCTCGAGGCTCTTCGCGCCCAGGCCGAGGGCCAGGTGCTCGTTCAGGAACGCCGCCTCCTCCTCCTTCGTGAAACAGAGGTCGAGCGCGCGCAACTCGAGCAGGCGCGCCTCGGCGCGGAGCTTTGCGACCGGGATCGGCGGATCCGCGCGGCTCGCGATGACGAGCTGCACGTTCCTCGGCTTCGCCTCCATGAAGTAGGCGAGCGACGCGTGGCAGGCGGTGTTGTCGACTGCCTGATAGTCGTCGAGGACGAGGACGAGCTCGCCCGGGAGCGACTCGAGCTCCCGGAGAACGACCGGGATCAGCGCATCGTGCACGTCGACATGGCGGGCCTGAAGCGCGACCTCGGCAGCGTCTCCGAAATCCGGGCGGACGCGACGGATCGCCTCGACGATCCCGGTCCAGAGCGCGACGGGGTCGCTGTCGGCGGAATCGACCGCGAGCCAGGCAAACGGACGCTCGTCGAGCTCCCGCCACTGCGCGAGGAGAGTCGTCTTCCCGAACCCCGGCGGGGCAGCGAAGAGCACGAGCGATGCGTCCGAGCCGATGAGCCGGGCGCTGAGCCGGGGGCGCACGATCATCTCGGGCGCGGGAGAGAAGCCGCGCAGCTTCGTCTCCAGGAGGAGGCCGACGCCGCGGCCTCCCCGATCGTCTTCGCCGAGGAGGGGCCACCGGCTCACGCGAGCCGGGCCCCTTCGTGCTCAGGCGGTGCAACCAACCCCTCGCGGACGGCAAGGACGGCCGCCTGCGTCCTCGAGCTCACGCCGATCTTCCGCAGGACGTTCGAGACGTGAGTTCGCGCCGTGCGCTCGCTGATGACGAGCTCTGCCGCGATCTCCTTGTTCGCCTTGCCCGCCCCGACGAGGCGCAGAACCTCGAGCTCGCGGCTGGTCAGGAGAGAAGTGACATCGTTCCCACCAGAGCTCAGATCGGTGATGAGGGGCCTCGTCACGGCAGGGTCGAGCTGGATCTCGCCCCTGTGCGCCGAACGCACGGCGGCCGCCACTTCGACGGCCTCGGAGTCTTTCAGGAGATATCCGGACGCCCCGCTCTCCAGCGCCGCGCGGACTCGTTCCTTCTCGGCGAACGACGTCAGGGCGACGACCTCGACCCCGGGGTAGCGGTCCCTGACCCGGCGCGTGGTCTCGATCCCGTCCATGGGCGACATCTGCAGGTCCATGAGGACGACGTCGGGAGCGCGCCCCTCGGAGTCGAGTCGCGCGCAGACCTCGAGCGCCTCCTCTCCCCCGCCCACGTCGGCGACGACCTCGAGGTCGGGCTCGCCGTCGAGGAAGGCGTGCAGCCCGCGGCGGACGACCTCGTGGTCGTCCACGACGAGCACCCGGATGACGGTCTCAGGCTCCAGCGCCATTCCCCGAACTCGTATGCGGAATCTGGACGCGCACGATGGTCCCTCGGCCGGGCACGCTCCGGATCGTGAGCGTGGCACCCGCCTCCACCGCGCGGGTGCGCATCGACTGGAGCCCGTAGTGCCCGGGGTGATCGAGCCGCGCGTCGAACCCGGTGCCGTTGTCTCCGATCTCCATCAAGACGGATCCGTCGTGCGCGTCCACATGCACCCACGCCCTTCGGGCGGCCGAGTGCTTGACCACGTTGGCGATCGCCTCGCGGCCGATCGCGAGCAGTTGGGCCTCTGTCGCCGGGGGGAGCGGCAGGCGGCGCTCTGGGCCGTGCACGGCAACCCTCAGCCCCTCCGGGGTGCCGACGGTCGAGGCGTGCCGGGAGAGGCCGGCCACGAGCCCTTCGTCGCCCACCGTGCCGTTCAGCTCGAAGAGAAGGACCCGCATTTCTCGCTGCGCGCCTGCAGTCAGCCCGGCGATCGCGCCCAGGGAGCGGGCGACCGGCCCCTTGGGATCGAGCCCTTCTTTCTCGAGATCGCGCTCCGCGGTGCGGGTATGGAGAAGCGTCGAGAACAGGGCCTGCGAGACGGAGTCGTGGAGCTCGCGTGCGATGCGGTGGCGCTCGGCGAGCGCGCGGTCGCCCTCCCGTCGCTTCGCCTCCTTGAGCTCCGTGACCGACCGCTGCCGCTCGCCGACGAGTGCTCCGACGAACAGCGTCGTGAGCGCGGCGACGGCGATGTAGAGCTGCGTGCTCAGCGCCTTGTCGTCGATCGGCTGCCTGAAGAATGGGCCGAGCTCGTTCGCCGTGAAGGCGATCGCCGCCCCGGCCGCGAGCGTGACCGAAAGCGTGGCCCCGGGGGGACCGAACCGCAGCGCTGCCCAGATCAGCGCGGGGAAGACGAGGTAGGTGACCGGCTCGTTTGCGGAGATGGAGAGGACGCTCAGAGTCACCACTGTCAGGATGAGGAGCCCGCCCTCCCAAGTGCACATGCGCCGGAAGGAGCCGCGCGGGTCGCGAGCCCAGGTGAGGACGAGCGGGAGCGCGATCAGCCCGCCGGCGGTGTCGCCGAGCCACCAGGTGCGGCAGAACGTGACCGCCTCCGACCAGTCGATGACGCCGCCGGCGAGCATGGAGACCGTTCCGCAGACGGCGCTGATCGCCGTGGCTGTCACGAGCGCGACGAGCATGCCGATGATCTGGTCCGCCCGGTCGAGCGCTGCGTTCGGCCCGATCAACCGTCGCAGCAGGATCGCGCCGACGATGATCTCGATCATGTTCCCGGCCTGCTGGCCGACGATGCTCCAGAAAGGCAGGGCGTGCTCGCCCGTGAGGAGCTGGGCGTTGACGGCGAGCTCGGCGATGAAGACTCCGGGCCAGAGCCGCAAGCCCCAGAGGTAGAGCGCGGCGATCCCGAGCCCGGCCGGGGGCCAGACCGCGCTCACCGACGCCGTGTAGCGGACGCTCTGGGCGAGCTTCGCGGCTCCGTAGTAGGCGAGGGCCAGGAGAAGGATCGCCCCGACGCGACGGACGAGCGTCGGTCGGAGCAGCGTGTCGCCGACCCGCCAGGTCGGCGCCGGTTGCGCTAGCTGCACGTCGGCCTCCACGCTTCCTCCCGCTCGAACGTCCCCTCGCGCAGATGTTAGCGCGACCGATTCAGGACATTTGACCGAATTGGCCCTATGCGCGATGTCCGGGCACGCCGACGAAGGAGCAGGCCTCATTGCCCCGATTTCCGGGGGAAAGCTAGAGCCCGGTGCGGGCGCGCGTCGCCTGGTCGCGCGCGGAGCTCGCCCCCCTCGTTGTCTCCTCATACCCCTCGTAGTAGCTGGGGTCGACCGCCTCCCAGCGAGCGGTCAGCTGGTAGATGACGAGGATGTCGAGCGCGATGATCAGCGTCGTCCAGATCGGCTGCACGGTGAGGAACCCGACGTTGCCGATCGCGTTGAGGCCGGCCAGCACGACCGCGAACCAACGTGCCCAGCTCGCGCCCGCGAAGAGCGCCATGCCGGCGAGGAGCTGGAAGATGCCGAAGATCAGGAGGATCCAGCCCCACTTCGTGACGTCCCAGACGATCACGGCGCTTCCGGTGGTCGTGATGACCTCGTCGCGGAAGATCGCCGCGAGCCCGTAGATGACGTTGAACGCCCCGACGATCGCGAGCACAGTCCCCGCGAAGACCGCCCAACCGGTGGGGCCTGAACTGACTCTCGTGCTCATCGCATGTCCTTTCTGTCGCTTGCGGGCAAGGCGCGGCCGTCGCGAGGACGGCCGGCGCCCAGCCTCGACCGGCGCCTAAGCCAGCGCCTTCTTCTTCAGGTCCTCGTACTCCGCGTCGTTGATGATGCCCGCGCCGCGGAGGTCGTTGAGCTTTTGCAGCTCGTCCGCGGTCGAGACGCCGGCGGCGGCCCGTTGGGCGGCCTCGGCCTGGGTCGCCAGGCGAACGTCCTGAGCCGTCATCTTCGGGCGGGCGATGATGTACGTCAGACAGCCTACGAACGGCAGGATGATCATGAAGACGATCCACACTGCCTTCTTCCCGCCCGATAGATCGTCTCGGCGGATGACGTCCGAGATCAGGGCAATGAAGATCCAGATCGCCATGATCCAGAAGAAGAACAGGATCGAGTACCAGAAGACGTCGAGGAACGTCGTTTCGGCCAGTACCATCTTTCTCCTTTCCGAGGGGCATCGCGGGGTCGCTCTGCCCGCGCCGAGATTGTGTCATCGTCCCGAGGCAGTCACCACCCTGCAGACCTGTTTCACCCGGGTGAACCGGCCGCACGGGTGAGGCTCCCCGACCTCGACTGCGCGAAGGTCATCTGCATGAGCGACAAGAGCAAGGCCCCCGCGAAGCCCGAGAAAGGGAGCCGCCGGCGGCGCCTGGGAGTGCTGGCGCTCATCGTCCTGGGGGCGCTCTGTATCTTCATCTCGACCCTGAGCATCTGGGTTCGAGACGTGGCACTCGACGAGGACGAGTGGGCGAACACGAGCTCGCAGCTCCTGCAGAGCGAAGACGTCCGCAACGTCCTCTCGGTCTACATCGTCGACCAGGCCTACACCGCAACGGATGCCGAGGCCCGGATCGAGGAAGCGCTCCCCGAACGGCTGAAGCCACTGGCAGGCCCCATCTCCGCGCAGCTCCGAGGAGCCGCCTACGATGCGGTCGCGCGGGCGTTCGCGCGGCCGCGCGTGCAGGAGCTCTGGCGCTCGGCCAACCGCGCGGTCAACGCCCAGATCGTCGACCTCCTCGAGGGGGACACCGAGCGCCTGCAGCTGAGCGACGGCAATGTGGTCTTGAACGTCGACCAGATCGTCGCGGACGTGACCGGGGCGATCGGCACAGGCGGGGGCGCGACAGAAGCGCTCCAGGGTCGGATCGAGCCCATCACGATCCTGAAGTCCGATCAGCTGAGCGCGGCCCAGAAGACCGTGAAGTGGCTGAAGTCGCTCTCGTTCTGGCCGTTCATCCTCGGCGTCGCCCTGTGGGCGGGTGCGGTCTACCTGGCCGCCGGCCGGCGCCGCCGGACGATTCGCAACATCGCCTGGAGCCTCGTGATCATCGGGCTCCTCATCCTCGCGATCCGCAGGGTCGTCGGCAATGCGGTCATCGACAACCTCGTCGACACGGAATCGGTCCGAGCGGCGGCGAAAGATGTCTGGACCGTGCTGACGACACTGCTCGCACAGTCGGCGGTGGCCGGGATCTTCGTCGGGCTCGTGACGGTGCTCGCCATGTGGTTCTCGGGCCCCGGGGCGCGCGCGACGGCGGGCCGCAGATGGCTGGCGCCCGCTTTTCGCGACCACGCGCTGATCGTGCACGGGACGCTTGCCGCCGTCCTCCTGATCTTCCTCGCCTGGGGGCCGGCCGGGACGCCGCGGCGCTTCCTGGCCATCGTGATTCTCGTCATCCTCGCCTTTGTGGGGCTCGAGATCCTGCGGAGGCAGACGGTCAGGGACTTCCCGAACGAGGTCGGCCACTACGACTTCCGCTGGCGACGACGGAGTGGCGGCGGGGCTTCGGCCGATGACAGGGTCGAGAGCCTGGAGCGCCTCGCTGCGCTCCACGAGAGCGGCGCGCTGACGGACGAAGAGTACGAAGCCGAGAAGGCCCTGCTCGCCACCTGAGTCGCAGGGCCCGCCCGGGAGTGCAGATCCTCAGAGGCCGAGGATCTGCTTCTTCTTCGCTTCGAACTCGTCGTCGTTGATGATGCCCGCGGCCTTCAGCTCGGCGAGCTTCTGGAGCTCTTCGGCGTAATCGGGCTGCGCCGGGGCCGCAGGAGCGGCGGGGGCGGGTGCCGGCTCGTCGTAGCCGCCGTCGTCGTAGCCGCCCCCGCTGTCGTACATCGCCATCTGGCGGCGCGAGGTCCTGCGGGCGGTGCGGCGCGCAACCCTTCTGCTTGGTCCGAACATTCCAGTCCTCCTTCGGATTCTCAGCTCTCGGCGGAGACGAGCGCCTCCGCATCTTCGGCGGCCAACAGGCCAACAGCGACGAGATCCAGTGGGCTGATGAAGCCGTCCGCGACGCGGAATCCTCCGGCACGCACGACCGCATCCCGAACCGGGATCGCCCAGCGGTGCTCGAGCAGGATGAGCGCCGCCGCGCTGTTCGCCGGGATGTCGTCGACGACGTCCCACGCTTCGTCCTCGGAGAAGACGTCGACTCCCTCGGCGGTCGCCTCGGCCCCGGCTTCGGCCCCCGCTTCGGCTCCCTCGACTCCTCCCGCGCCGAGCCCGATGAGCGCGCCGACGACCGCGCCGAACTCGGCCGCGTCGTCGTCGCTCAGGTCCGTGCGCTTGAGAACCGTCACCTCACCGTCGGCGTCTTTGTGGACCGCGATCGCGTCGATGACGCGCACGACGTCGTTTTCCTTCAGCCGGTCGAGCTCTGCCAGGACCTCGCCCTGGAAGTTGGGCTCGCTGAACCCCAGCACGATCAGCTGAACGGGTCCGATTGCCATCAGGTCTCCTTTCGGTTGCTTGGAGGATCGCTTTCGGTCGCCGGGCAAACATCGCCCGCCGCGGCGATTCACCCGGGTGAACGGAGGCTCCAGGGGAGGCGTTCTCACCTGCTTCGGAGCACACTCGGGCCGGATGCAGCAACGCTTCGCGGCCCGTAGCGGCCGGCAGGCCGCTGTCTATCGGATCGTCGTCCGAGGTGAGATCGTGCGGCCGCTCATCGGTCCGCTCGAGGACATGTCGGTCGAGCTCGCCGGCGGCGGGTGCATCCTCACCGGAAAGCTGGTGGACCAGGCGCAGCTCCGCGGCGCGCTCAGCTTCCTCCACGATCTCGGCGTGGAGATTGTGAGCGTCAACCCGGCGGACGAGCCGGGCGACTAGGAGCGCGGCCGTGGGCGTGCCGACGGTTCCGGCTGCCGGCGACCCGGACGCCATCAAGAGGACTGCCGTCGGGCGGATCGTGTGGACGGCGACCACCGCGATCACCCGCTACACCGCGCATCGCAACCCGCAGATCGCGGCGGCGATCTCGTACCACGTCCTCTTCGCAATCGTCCCTCTCTTCGTCTTCCTGGGGACGATCTTCGGCCTCCTCCTCCAGGACGACCAGAGGCGCCAGGACGTGACCGAGCAGCTCGTCGACCGCTTTCCGCTCTCGCCCGAGGCGGGCGTCGACATCGAGCGCCTTCTGGCGGAGCTCCCGACACCGTTCAGCCTGATCGGCGTCCTCAGCATTCTCGCGCTGCTCTGGTCCGCGAGCGGGATGATGAGCTCGGTGAGAGTGGGCCTGACCGCCGCCTTCGACGCGGGAGAGAGACGGCCGTTCTTCCATTCGAAGCTCGTCGACCTCCTGCTCATCCTCTCGATCGCTTTGATCTTCATCGGGATTCTGGCCCTCTCGATCGCGATCAATGCGATCGAGCGCTGGAGTGAGACCGTCGCGGGCGGCCTCGGCGTGGCAGGGCTCGGCCGTGGCAGCATCCTCGCGTTGCTCGGCCCTCCGCTCCTCACCTCTGGCCTGCTGCTTCTCCTCTACCGCCTCGTGCCGAGGAAAAAGCTGCGCTTCCGCGATCTCGCGGCCGGCGCGCTCGTCGCGGCGGTCGCGTCGGAGGCGATTCGCGTCGGCTTCAGCTACTACCTGACGTCAGTCGCAAGGTACGACATCCTCTACGGCGCTCTCGGCTCCGTCTTCGCACTACTCCTCGTCGTGTACCTGCAGGCGATCGTCCTCCTCTTCGGAGCCGAGATCGCCTGCGCGTGGGCCCAGAGTGCCTACGGACCGCCCGAGCCCCCGGTTCCCCTCGCCAAGCAGGCGCGCGACGCCGTTGGGGGCCTGTTCGTGCGGAGGCCCTAGTGGGCGACAGCCTTCGGTGGATCGGACACTCGACGGTCCTCGTAGAACTGGACGGCGTCCGCCTTCTCACCGACCCGCTGCTCCGCGAGCGCGTCGTCATGCTCCGCCGCTCCGAGCCGCTCGACCTCGGCCGTCTCGAGGACCTCGACGTGGTGCTCATCTCCCACCTCCACTACGACCACCTCGACCTCGGCTCCCTCCGTCGGCTGAGCGGGCCGAAAACGGTCGTCGTCCCCCGCGGCGCCGGGGCGCTCCTTCGCCGCCGCATCCAGGCTCCGGTCGAAGAGCTCGGCGTCGACGAGGTGGTAGAGGTCGGCCCCGTAACAGTGAAGGCCGTGGCCGCGCAGCACGATTCCCGCCGTCTCGTCGGAAAGAAGACGGAGGCCCTCGGTTACGTCGTCAGCGGCACCAGGCGCATCTACTTCCTGGGCGACACAGATCTCTTCCCCGAGCTCGAGGACGCAGCGCCCGGGACCGACGTGGCGCTCATCCCGATCTGGGGCTGGGGCCCGTCGCTCGGAACAGGCCACCTCGACCCGCGGAGAGCAGCCGAGGCCCTCGCGCTCATCAGACCACGCATCGCGGTGCCGATCCACTGGGGCACGTACTACCCGATGACGACACGGAAGTCGACGCGCGGCTTCCTTCGGGCCCCGGTGGCGGAGTTCGAGAAAGGGGCAGCCGAGCTCGCGCCGCAGGTCGACATCCGGGTCCTGCCGGTCGGCGGAATTCTCGGGCTCTGACAGCGGCTACGCCGCGACGACCGGCTCCCTCCAGAAGATCATCTGCAGGATCAACTCGACCACCACCGCCGCGATGGCGAGGATGATGGCCGCCCAGATCGTCGTCCAGAAGAAGTCGTCGATCGTCAGGTGGTCCGTCAGCGCGTCCGTGATCGAGAGCAGCACGGCCGTGATGAGGAGCGAGATGAGCCCGAGCGTGATCAGGTTGAAGGGCAGCGTCAGGATCCGGAGGATCGTCCCGATGATGGCGTTCACGACTCCGAAGATGAGCGCGACCCAGACGTAGGCCCAGAAGCCGCCCGTGATGTCGACGCCGTTCAGGATCCATGCCGTGAAGGCGAACGCGGCGGCGAGGGCGACCCAACGCACGAGCAGAAGTGCGAAGGGGCTCGGTGTGGGACTGTGGCGTGCCGTCGTTTCCATGCTGTTCCTTTCTCGACCCGCTATTCGATGTAGCCCCGTCGCGGCGTGTAGTCCTCGAGCGGGCGCATGAGCGCGCAGATCGCGGCGATGTTGATGATGATCGCGGCGAGCGTCCAGATCGGGAACGCCGCGATGAACGCGAACTGCACGATGGTGTTCAGCATGAGCAGAAGGACGCCGGCGGCCCGCGCCCACGTCTTCAGCGCGAAGATCCCGAGCCCGACGAGGAGCTCGATGATTCCGAGGATGAGGAAGAAGACGCCCCACGACGAGAAGTCGGCGAAGAGCAGCCCGCCCTTCGTCACCGCGAAGTAGTCGTCCTTCAGGAGCGCGATGAAGCCCTGCAGGATGTTCAGCGAGCCGACGATGACGAGAAGCGCGCCGGCGAACGCGTACCACCCGCTCGGGAGCTCACGCATGGTCGAGCGGTCGTCCTGAGCTTGTGTCGCCATCTATCTCTCCTTAGCGGTAGAGGTTTGGTTCCAGGGAAAATTCTGCGTTCGGGCTCGGCTGTCAACCTCGCCCGGCGCCGCCGTTCACCCGGGTGACTCTCGTCGCTTGACATTCGCGCGGCCGACTGAGTAGAGTTCTCCTCGTCAGATCCGTGGGCCCTCGGGTTCGCGGATCTGGCGTTTTAAGGGACGGTTTGGTCGCCTGGCTCGGGCAGCGGAGGCTCGAGCGTCGGGGTCCGTCCCTCGCGCCAGGCGCCGATGAGGATCTCGATCGCCTTGGTGACTGGCACGGCTATGAGCGCGCCGACGATCCCGAAGAGCGACGTGAACACGATCACGGTGACGACCGAGAGGAACGGGTGGATCTCCACCGTCTCCTTGAAGATCCTCGGCGTGATGAGGTTGTTCTCGACCTGCTGGTAGAGGATCAGCACGACGCCCGCGACGACGCCCTTCCACGGCTCCTCGAGCAGGCCGACGATCACGACGGGAATGGTGCCGAGCGTCGCCCCGATGTTCGGGATCAGGTCGGTGATCCCGACGAACAGCGAGAGGGCGGCCGCGTACGGAAGCCCGAGGAGCTTCATCGTCACGAAGGTCGTGAGCCCGGCGATGACCCCGATGAGAAACTTCCCGTACCAGTAGCCGGTGTTCATCTTGTAGATCCGCCGGGCGGCGTCCATGAAGGGCGCGCGGTAGGTGAACGGCATGAACCCGGTCAGCCCGGTGAGGAGATCGCGGCCGTATACGAGGAAGTACAGGGTGAACGTGAAGATCATGAAGACCGCGAAGCCGGCGCTCGCGAGCCCGCCGACGAGGTCCAGGACCTTTCCGCTCCTTTCGAAGAACTTCGACGCGCCCTCGGCGGTGTTGCCCGCGGTCTGGATCGCCTGGTCGGCGTTCAACGAATCGGAGGCGCTCGTTGCCTGCAGCTGGTCGACGTAACCTGGAATTGCCGCCTTCAAGCCCTGGGCGGCGTCGACGATGGAGGGGATGAGCGCGATCGCGAAGAAGAGGACGACGCCGGTGATGACGAGGAAGGCGAGTCCCGTCGACCAGCCCCGGCCGAGGCCTCTGCGCGTGAAGATCCTGATGAGCGGCTCGATCGAGAAGGCGAGGAAGCCGGCGGCGACGAGCCAGACGACCGTTTCGCGCACGAGCCAGATGCCGATCAGGAGCGCGGCGACGGCAAGGATGACCGCCACCGCCACCAGCGTGGCAACGGCGATGAAGCGGCGGTTCGGCCGCCCCTCCGGGACGTCGAGAGCAGGGCCGATCGAGGCCATAGCTGATTAGGTTTCCTCGGGAGGATGCGAGTTCCTGCCGCGATTGACGCGATCGTCCTGAAGATGCTTCCGCGCAGGAGATACCGGGCTCCGCTCGTACTACGGGGGCGACGAAAGGAGCCAAGCAATGTCGCAGTACGAAACGTCACGGGAACCTGCAGTCTCCGGCTGGGTAGTCGGAGGCATCACGTTCGCCGGAACGATGCTCATCCTCATCGGCATGTTCCAGGCGATCGACGGGCTCGTCGCGATCTTCAACGACGACTTCTTCCTGGTGACGCAGAACTACACGTTCGACCTCGACGTCACTGCCTGGGGATGGATCCACCTGCTGCTCGGGATCGGAATGATGATCGCCGGCTGGTCGATCTTCAGCGGCAAGACGTGGGCCGCAGTAGTCGCGCTCACGCTCGCGATGCTGAGCGCACTGGCGAACTTCTTCTTCATCCCGTACTACCCGCTCTGGTCGCTCGTCATGATCGCCCTCGACTGCTGGGTGATCTGGGCGCTGACTCGCCCGGGAGTGGTGCGCTCGAGCACGTAGGGAATTTTTCTTCGCCGTCCCTTGACACGCCGGCCGGCGAGCCAGTAAGTTCCCTCTCGTCAGATCCGTGGGCCCTCGGGTTCGCGGATCTGGCGTTTTAATGGACGGCTCGACGGCCGCCCCGCGAACGGAATTTCCCGCTCGCAGCGAAAACCGCGTTTGTGCGCGGCCGCCCGAACTGGTTAGCCTCCACCCTGTGCTGCGGTGCATCGAGTGTGGCGCCGAGACCGACCGCTTCGAGCCCGGTTGGCGAACGCTACTCAGCTTCGATCCCGAGCAGGACAGCTTCGACGAGGCGGTCAGCTACTGCCCCGAATGCTCGGTACGGGAATTCCAGTTCCCCAGCCGCGTGTCTCCGCGCGACTAGCGCACTTCGGCTCAGGGGCCAGTTCGTCCGACCGGTGGTAGCCTCGGCTGGAAGCGAGTGAGGAGGTCAGCATGAGCACCGTCGAGACCAAGGTCGGCACGTTCGTGTGGCACGAGCAGGTGTCCGGCGATCCCGCGAAGGCAAAGGACTTCTACGGCCAGCTCTTCGGCTGGGGCACCGAGGTCTTCGGGCCCGGCGAGATCGACTACGAGATGATCTCGGCCGGCGGGACGACCCATGGCGGCTTCAGCAAGGCGATGGAGGGTGCCCCGCCGCCGCACTGGCTCAGCCACGTGCTCGTCGAGAACGTGGACGAGACGGCTGAGAAGGCGAAGGCCGCGGGCGGAAAAATCCTCGCCGGGCCGTTCGACATGGAGAACGTCGGCCGGATGGGGATCATCGCCGACCCGCAGGGCGCCTTCCTGGGCATCTACCAGCGCTTGAGCGAGGGCAGCGGCTCCGAGGGAGTCTTCGTCTGGGACGAGCTCGGCACGACCGACGCCGACGGGGCGCAGAGGTTCTACGAGGAGGTCTTCGGCTGGACGACCGCCGACATGGGATCGGACTTCGGCGGCTACCGGATCTTCGACCGCGTGGGCGGCACCGGCCAGGGCGTCGCCGGCCTCATGCAGAACCAGGAAGAGAACATCCCGGCCATGTGGACGCCATATGTCGGAGTCGAGGACACGGATGCGACCTGCGCCAAGGGCAAGGAGCTGGGTGCCAACGCGATCGTCGAGCCGATGGACGTCCCCAGCGTCGGCCGCTTCGCGGTCCTCCAGGATCCGCAAGGCGCGGTCTTCGGCGTCATCAAGGGAGAGCCGGCCTCCTAGCTCAGCCGTCTACATCTTTCTGGCTTCGCGGGCCCGCGCCAGCCGTGAACCCCAATGTGTCCATCGGTGATTAGCTCACTGATGGACGATGTCGACGACGCGGCGATCATCGCTCGCTCGAGCGACGAGCCTGAGCTTTTCGCCACGGTCTTCGACCGCCATTTCGCCCAGATCCATGCCTTTTTCGCGCGCAGAATCGGCGAGGAGGCGGACGACCTGGCCGCGGATGTCTTCTCGATCGCCTTCCAGCGCCGTGATCGTTTCCAGGCCCTGCACAGAAGCGCGCTGCCTTGGCTATATGGCATCGCGTCCAATCTCGTGTCGCGATACCGGCAGTCGGAGATCCGCACGCTACGCGCACTCGCCCGGCTTCAGAGCGCGGAGCCGGGCCACGAGGGGTCGGAGCGGCTGGCCGAGCGCGCCCACGCGTCCTCGCTTCGCCCGCCCCTCTTCGAAGCACTCGCAAAGCTCCATCCTCGAGACCGCGACGTCCTCCTGCTCGTCGCGTGGGAGGAGTTGACCTACGAGGAGGTTGCGGTCGCACTCGAGATCCCGGTCGGAACCGTTCGATCGCGCCTCAACCGGGCGCGACATCTGATCCGCACGGCGATTGCGGGTGACGACGACGAAGCGCCGACGCAGGCGGCCGGTCGGCTGATGGAAGGTCTCGATGTCTAGCGACGTCCGGCTACTCGCCACCCTTCGGCCGGCGGTCGCCGAGCCCACGCCCGAGTCGCGTGCGCAAGCCCGGGAGATTCTGCTCTCGAAAATCTCCGCCGAGGCGCGCGGCCGCCCCCGACAATGGCTGCGCCGCCGGTCGGTGCGTCGCTGGGCCATTCCGTGCATCGCTGTCATCTGCCTCGGTGCCGCAGGCGTAGGCGTTGCGGGAAGCCTCCAGGATTGGTGGAAGTCCGCCGAGCCACCCGTACGGCCTGACGACGTCGAGAAGCTGCTCGATCTCGGTCCGGCACCCCCTTCAGAGAGAGCCGAGCCGATAATCGAAGACGCCCGCACGGTGGCCCGGGCTCCGGGCATGGCGCTCGTTGCCGCTCCGACGACAGAGGGCGGCTACTGCCTCCTCCCGGTACCCGACGAGGGGAAGCTGGTCTACACGTGTATCGAGCGCGATCCGTCCGGACAGACCTCTACCTGGGTGGACAATCACGGCGCCGGACTTGCCTGGTATATCGGCGGTCGGGTCCTCGCGGATGGCGCTGCCCGAGTCGAGCTGTTCGACCGGATCACCCACCCGCTCGACGAATCGGGTCCGGAAACGCTCCCAGGCACGCCGCTCGAAGCCGACGTAGGGCCCGGCGGCTTCTTCCTCGTCCGGGTTCCTCGGGAGCTCTGGGCCGACCTCGATCTGGCCTACGGGCAATTCACCGTGCTCGATGCGGGTGGATCCATGCTGGAGCAGAGCTGCCGCTTTCTGGGGGCGACGCCTGTCTCGCCCTTCTACCGGACGAGCGAGTTCGAGGCTTTCGTGCAGCTCGGCCTTCGGTCGGCTGTGGCCGGACCCGTTCGAACGCGCTCGTGCCCCGAGACCGGGGTCGCCGTTGACCGTGCTCGTCTCGTATCGGCAGCGCCACGGACCGAGGACGTAACAGGGCTCGTGGGTCGGGACGTCCTCACGGGCGAGAGGGTCAAGCTCGCAAGCTACCTGGGACGGCCTCTGCTGATCGCCGCCTGGAGCCCGTTCATCGAAACCTCATGGCGGTTCCTGCAGACGCTCGACGCCTTCGCCAATCGGCATCCGGATGTGCCGGTCCTCAGCGTGGTCAGATTCCATCCCACGGACGCCGCCGAGGCGCTCAGACTGCTGCTCACCTCTCAGGGTCGCGGCCTGAGCTTCCCGACCATCGCAATCGACGACTTTCACCAGTCCCGAGCGATTACCTGGGACGTTCACGAACGGTTCGGTCTCGACGTCCTCGCGCTCGACGCCGAAGGGCACATCGCCGCGGAGCTTGCCACCCCGAAGGCGCCAAATCACCCGCGGGATTACGGTTTGCTCACGCAGCAGGCGCTTGAGGATGCTCTCGCGGCGGCCGGCGGCTGAGCCGCGCCCCTGGAGCGTTACTTCACAGGCAAAGTCCGTGCGTACGCCGTGCCGCGCGCGACCCACTCCTCTAGTTCCGGGTCGCCGGCGACGTCCTCGGCCGCAACGCGAAGCCAACCGTGCATCGTGCGCCCGCGCATCTCCATGAGTTGGGCGGGCGTCGTT
Organism: Actinomycetota bacterium; assembly: GCA_046733475.1. GTDB lineage: Bacteria > Actinomycetota > Thermoleophilia > Gaiellales > Gaiellaceae > DATEOR01. The sequence goes on along the minus strand of JBKPPF010000001.1, from coordinate 36,277 downwards.
GCCACCAGCTCGTCCGACTCGCCCGGATCGACCCGGACGAGAATCCCGCCCTGGCCGCTGACCGCGACGGCCATGTTGCCTCCCACGAGGAACGCGAGCCCGCCGAACATCTTCGTCTCGGACAGGTTGGGCTCAGCGCCCACCAGCGCCCGGACTCGAGCCGCAAGTTCCTCGTCGTAGGCCACGCGGCGATCGTACTCCAGCGCCGTACGCCGGGCCCTTGACAGGGTCGGCTCGAAGCAATACCTTCATCTCGTCAGATCCGTGGGCCCTCGGGTTCGCGGATCTGGCGTTTTTAACGGCCCGTTTCCGGCAGCCAGCGACCTGCCGAGATTGACCGCCGCAGTAATGTCAAGCCATGGACCTTCCGGAGCTCCACCTCGCCGACTGGCGCCCGACCAAGGACACGCTCCATCTGTACTGCCAGATCCTCGGCAAGGTGCGGCTCGCGACGACGTCGCCGCGTAATCACTGGTGGAACGTCCCGCTCTACGTCGACGTCCGCGGGCTGACGACGCGGCGCCTCCACCACGAGGGCGTGACCTTCGAGCTCGCGATCGACTTCCTCGACGACGCGCTCGTCGTCCGGGCCGGAGACGGCCACACGGAGACGCTTTCGCTGGCCGGAGGCGTTCCGGTCGCGACCTTCGACGCAGAGGTTCATCGCCTGCTCCGCGACCTCGGAGTCGACGTCGAGATCCTCGAAAGGCCCTTCGGCGTTCCGATGGAGACGCCGTTCCCTGAGGACACCGAGCACGCCGCCTGGGATCACGACGCGGTCGGCCGCTTCGGCCACATCCTCGACTGGTCTGACACCGTTCTCGAGGAGTTCAGCGGCTGGTTCAACGGCAAGACGAGCCCGGTGCACTTCTTCTGGCACGGATTCGATCTCGCAGTCACGCGGTTCTCCGGACGGCCGAGCGGCAATGCGAGCGACGACCGCGTAACACGCGAGGCGTACTCGCACGAGGTCATCTCGTTCGGCTTCTGGCCGGGCGACGACACCACGATCTCCGATGCCGCCTACTACTCCTACACCGCGCCGGAGCCACCGGGACTACGAGAGCGGCCGCTCGCCGTGGGCTCGTGGGTTCCCACCGGCGCCTCGTCCTCCCTCGCGATCCTTCCCTACGACGAAGTTCGGGCCTCCGACGATCCCCGGCTGACGCTGCTCGCCTTCTGCGAGAGCGCCTATGAGGCCGGCGCGCGTCTCGCAGGCTGGGACGTGACGGCGTTCACGTCGAGCGCATGTCCAAGCCCCGCTGAGCTCCAAGAGCTGCAGGCATCCGCTGCGGGACAGTTCGGGCGAGTGCTTCCGGAGCCGGCGCAACCCGTTCGTAGCCCACTTTCACCACTCGGCCCGGCCCATCCGTCAGGCTGAGGCGGGCAGATCGACCGGCGCGGGAGCGGCAGCGATGAGCTCCTCGAGCAGGCCGCGGTCGCCCTCGACGCCGACGCAGTCGAGTCGCCGCTGGATGAACATGTAGTACACGCCCTCCGGGTCGCCTTCGACGACGACGTCGGGATTCTCGACAGGGCCGTCCAGCACCTCGCCGTCGACGAGCGACGAAACCTCCTCCCCCACCCGGAACTCGAATCGCCCCAGGGGCGCGCGCGGCGCGAGCACGGTGTCGAGTGCATTCGCAAGCCAGCCCGGGAAGAGCTCGTCCTCATGCGTCGGTGGGCCGAGCGTGCGGGCGCCCCAGAGGGCGAGCTCGCGGATGACCGGGCGCAGCTCGCGCCCGTAGTCGGTGAGCTCGTAGACCTTCGAAGCTGCGGGCGGCGGAAGGGTCCGCTTCGCAACGACACCCCCGGCTTCCAGGTCGCGGAGCCGCGAGGCGAGGATGTTTGTCCCGATCCCCCGCAGGTTCTCGGCGAGATCCGTGTAGCGCTTGGGGCCGCGCATAAGCTCGAGTACCACGAGCAGCGCCCATCGCTCGCCGACCAGGCCGAGCGCGTGGGCCACGGGGCAGTACTCGTCGTAGCGCTTGGTCATTGGCGCCATTCTAGCGAACGAGCTTGCTGTTGTTAAGTAAGTACTTGCAATTCACAAGCTAATGCTGCTAGGTTGCTAGCACTCTCTACGAAATCGAAAGGATCGGACGCATGACCGCAACGGCAAAACGAAAGTGGCTGGCACTGGCGCTCCTCAGCGTCGTCCAGTTCATGGTCGTCCTGGACATCGCCATCGTGAACGTGGCGCTGCCGTCGATCCAGGTCGATCTCGGGTTCTCGCAGGAAAACCTGCAGTGGGTGATCAGCGCTTATGCACTCTTCTTCGGAGGGTTCCTGCTCCTGGGAGGCCGCTCGGCCGACCTCCTCGGGCGCAGGCGGATCTTCCTGGGCGGCCTCGTCGTCTTCACCCTCTCTTCGCTCTTCGCCGGCCTTGCCTGGTCGGAGGCGTCGCTCATCACGGCGCGTGCGTTCCAGGGGCTCGGCGCGGCGATCATCACCCCCGCCGCGCTCTCCATCTTGTCCACGACGTTCCATGAGGGCCGCGAGCGGAACGTCGCGCTCGGTGTCTGGGGCGCAGTCGGCGGCTTCGGCGCCGCCGCGGGAGTTCTCATGGGCGGGATCCTCACCGACGCCCTGAGCTGGGAGTGGATCTTCTTCGTCAACGTCCCCGTCGGGGTACTCGCGATCGTTCTCGCGCCGATCCTGCTCGACGAGAGCCGCGACGCCAGCGTGAAGACCTTCGACCTGCCCGGAGCGGTGCTCGTCACCGCCGGCCTCTCCTCCCTCGTCTACGCGATCACGCAGGCCGGGCAGGAAGGCTGGCTTGCCGGGCGGACGATCGGGTTCACCGTCGGTTCCCTGGCCCTCCTCGCCGGCTTCGTCGGCTGGGAGCTCCGGCATCCGGAGCCGCTCATGCGCTTCGGCCTGCTCCGTACCAAGACCGTGGCGGGCGCGAACGTGGCCGGATTCATCATGGGCACGGCGATGTTCTCCATGTTCCTGATGTTGACGCTCTACATGCAGCAGGTGCTCGGGTACTCCGCGATGGAGAGCGGCATCGCCTACCTCGCGGTCGCCGGGACGGCGATCATCTGGTCGGGCGTCGCCGCCCAGCTCGTGACGCGCGTCGGCGTCAAGCCGGTGCTCGTCGCAGGAATGACCTTCCTCACCGCAGGCCTGATCTTCTTCACGCAGGTCTCGGTGGGCGGCTCCTACGTGACCGACCTTCTGCCGGGGTTCCTGCTCATCGGGGTCGGGATCGGCTTCTCGTTCGTGCCGATCACAATCGCGGCGCTCGCGGGCGTCGAGCCCGCCGAGGCGGGACTGGCCTCCGGCCTGATCAACACGTCGCAGCAAATCGGCGGAGCACTCGGGATCGCGGCGCTCTCGACCATCGCGACCTCCCGAACCAGCGATGCCGTGTCGGCCGGAACGGCGGTGCCCAGTGCCCTGGTCGACGGGTTCACCGACGCGTTCGTCGCCGGCGCCATCATCGCGGGTATCGGGATCGTCGCCGCCCTCACGCTCATCCGGCGGGACGAGCTCGCTCAGCCCCAGGAAGTCATGGAGCCGGCGTTCGATTTGGCCGCCTAGCTCGCTGAGAACCGAGGGGGCCGTGGCGGCGGTCGCGGCCCTCTCGGCCGACTAGCTCTGCAGCCCCGTCCCGGCCCCAGCGGAGCATGCGAACGCCCGCAGGGACGTTTGCTCCGCAAGCCCGCTATTGCTCGTAGCGCTCGACGACCTCGGGCGGGCGGGCGGCCGCCGTGTCCGGGTCCTGGCCTGCGTCGCGACGGGCACGGCGCTGGCGCAGAAAGTCCCAGCACTGGTCGAGCGAGAGCCGGATCTGCTCGAGACGGCGACGATCGTCGTCGGTCGCGCTGCCGTCCGACTCGCGGCCCCAGAGCTCGTGCTCCTCGGCGACCAGCTTTTCGATCGATACGTGAATCTGAGATTCGTCCATCGGGCAAGTATCTCAGGGGAGCAGAGGATGCGGCATGAGAGGAGGCGGGCGAGGGTGACGACAGCCTCGCCCGCCCGGCGTGACAGGTGGCGGGAGTGCGTTACTGCTCCCTGACGACCACCTTCGTCAGGTCGATCTGACTCAGCAGGTTGACGCTGAAGCTGTCCTTGATCGAGAGCTTCTCCAGGTTGGGGTACGTGTACCAGTAGATCGGCACGACGGGGATGGCCCCTTCCTCGCCCAGGAGCTTCTGCTCGAGCTGGGCGTAGATCTCGTAGCGGGCCTGGTCGTCCTGCGTCGAACGTGCCTGCTCGACGAGGGCGTCGTAGTCCTTGTCGCAGAAGGTCGACGAGTTGTTACCGGATTTGCACGTCCAGAGCTCCAGGAAGTTGATCGCGTCCACGTAGTCGCCGATCCAGCCGCTGCGGTAGACATCGACCGCGGGATTGGGCGGCGGCCCTAGGAACTCGAGAAACTGCGCCCATTCCTGCTGCTTCAACGTCGTCGTCAGGCCGAGCTCCTGCCAGCTCGCCTGGACGGCGGTGGCGATCTCCTTGTGACCCGGCGAGTCGTTGTAGAAGAGCGTCAGCTCCGTCTTCGGGCTGTTCGCCTCCGCCAGTTCCTTCTTCGCGGCGTCGAGGTCCCCATTCTCGGGCGTCCACGGCGACTTCGGATTGAACGTGTCGAACCCGGGCAGGCCCTCGGGCGAGAACCCGGTCGCCGGCACCTGGTCGGCTTGTGCGATCTGGTCAACGATCGTCCGCCGGTCGATCGCGAGCGAGAGCGCGCGCCGCTCGTGGACGTCGGGCAGGTTCTCCAGGTTGAGGCCGTAGAAGTAGGTCCCGAGGGCGGGATATGCCTCGTATTCCGGGGTCTCCTTGAGGCGGGCGATCTCGCCGGGCGGAAGGCCGCCGGCGTCGAGCGCGTCCACCTCGCCGGCCTCGAAAGCCTGCACTTTGGTCGTCCCGTCGACGATGATCTTGCCGTTCACGCGCCCGAGGGCGACATCGTCGGCGCTGCGCCACTCCTCGTTCTTCACGAGGTCGATCGACGAGTCGTGCTCCCACGACTCGAGCTCGAACGGGCCGTCCGTGACGATGTTCTTCGGATCGGTCCAGCTGTCGCCGTACTGCTCGACGGTCACCGGGTGAACGGCCAGGAAGGAGTGATGGCTCACCTGCTGCACGAACCACGGCTGTGCGGAGGTCAGCTTCACTTGGAGGGTCCGGTCGTCCAGGGCTTTGACGCCGACCTCGTCGCGGAGCGCGTCGCAGTTCTTCTGGCAGGCGTTGTAGTCGGCGGCGCCCACGATTCCATAGAACTGGTACGCGTAGTCGGCGGCCAGCTCCGGCGACACCGTCCGCTTCCAGGACCACTCGAAGTCCTCGGCGGTGACCGGATCGCCGTTCGTCCACTTCCCGTCGCCGCGCAGATGGAACGTCACCGTCTTCCCGTCGCCACTCACGTCCCAGCTCTCGGCGAGGCTGGGGACCGGCTCGAGGTCGGCGCCCAGCTTCACCAGCGGATCCATGATGTTGAGGAGGATGTTGGACGAGGTCACGTCCGTGGCCAGACCCGGATCGAGCGAGGGCGGCTCGGCTCCCCATCCGATCGTGATCGCCTGCTCCGAAGCTGCGGGTCCCGTCGAGCCGCTACTCGACGAGCCCGCGCTTCCTCCTTCGCTCCCGCCCCCGCACCCCGCGGCGGCGAAGGTAGCCGCGGCTGCGAGCGCCGTGAAAAGACGTAATCGGGCTTTCGGTTTCACGCTGGCCTCCTTCGGTGTGATCGGCCTTTCGGACGCGAAGGAGCGGGCTCTGATGGAACGGCTTAATACGCCCGTGCAGCGATCTGATCGTCGGCGTCGCTTGCCCTAGGGCGGTCAGCTGGGGCCGGTGGCTGCCGAAAGACGCACGTTCGTAGTAGGCGAATGTCGGGCTAGGACGTCGCTCAAGGTGTTTCGGTCGATCGGCCCGCGAAGCTCGGAGGGCAGGAAGCCGAATGCGTCCCGAAATGCAGCCGTCAGGTGGCTGGGATTTGAGTAGCCGAGCTCCCCTGCGAGGGCGGAGAGCCGCACATTCGGATCGGACAGCCGGTCGAAGGCGGCCCGAACCCGCAGCTGGTTGCGGTAACCGAGAAGCGAGAAGCCCGTGCACTCGCGGAAGATGCGGCTCAGCTGGAAGCGGGAGATGGCCAGCGACGCGGCAATCTCGGACATGGTCAGACGATCGCGGTAGCGCGCGACGAGAAGCTGCTTCGTCTGGTCGACGATTTCCCTGTGAGCTGCGCGCGTCGCCTCTCGCAGCCTCGCGCGGAGGCCGTGGAAGATCCTCGCGCCCTCGATCGCGCTCTCCACAGCGATCGTCAGCGCCTCGTCGGCAAGGCGCTCGTCCGGATGCGGATCCCGTAAATGCCTGACCGCCAGCCGCTGGAGCAGGAAGACGGGGGCGTCGCAGGGACCGAAGGCGAAGGAAAATGCCCCCATCCCGCCGGCGAGGCGAAGCATGAGCTGTGAAGACAGCTCGACGTAGTAGCAGTGATCGCCGGCCCTGGTCCTGAGCGTCCGAAAGAACTGCTGTCCCGGGTTGTAGAAAACAATCTGATTCCGGTCGCACATCACCGGGTCGCGCCCGAGCTGGCGGATGGTCACGGGCGTCCGCGGAAAGATCACGTGCGGTTCCGGGGAGACGCTGTTCAGGCTGTGCCACCGGGTGCTGTCGGGCGCGCACCAGAACTCCCCGGCCAGGAGCCGCTGGTTCGCGTAGAGCGTCCGGGTGGTCGCGTCCGCCTGCACCAATCCGTTCAGACGTCCAGCGGCCTCAGAAGTTCAGCGTCCGGGTCTGGCGAGCCTGTCGTAGGTACCGCGAGGATTCGGAAACGCTGGCGGATTAGGCCGAGGCGGTCTCCGGCTCCACGTGGCGCCTGCCGAGCGTAAGGGTCGTGAGGGAGACCGCGGCAGCCGCCCCGGCCACACCGAGAGCCCACCAGGGGCCGGAGATCCGGTCATCCCAGCCGATTGCGTGGTCGAGGGAGAAGCGGCCCGGCCCGGTGCCGGCAAGGGCGACTGAAGCGCCCGCGATCAGGAGGTTGAACTCGTAGCCGCCGTTCCCGACGAAGAAGCCTTTCGGCCAGTGCACGTGGTAGACGGCGTTGAACATGACGACCGTGACGAGCAATGCGCCGAGCGGTGTGGCGAGGCCCGCTGCGAGCAGTAGACCGCCCCCGAACTCGGCAAGCCCCAGACCGCAGGCCATGGCGAACGGAGCCCGGTATGCGAGGTTGACGCACATGCCGGCGGTGCGCTGCATTCCCGGGCCGCCCCACCAGCCGAAGAGCTTCTGGGCCCCGTGGGCGGCCATGATCGCGCCGAGAACGAGGCGAAGGATCAGCAAGCCGAGCGACATCTCACTCTCCTCCCCCGACAAGCGCCGCGCGAAAAGCGGACGATTCGCGACGAACTCGTCAGTTGCCGCTCGCGGATCCGCTCCGCACGCTCATGGGCGACTCGAAGCCTCGCCGTCAGAGCCGTCCATGACTACCCCTCCACGTTGAGCGTGTTGAAACAGACCTTTCCCGATTCTGATCGTGGGTCAGGGTGATCGTCGCAATCGACGTCGTACACCTCCGAGCGCCAAAGCACAACCATGGCCGTGTAGCCATTCCGTTTCGCGAACACTGACCATCCGCCCTGGGCATCATCGGTATGGGAGATCGTCCAGCCGTTGCGCTTTGCCTCCGCGCGCACAAGGGCGGCGCGCAAAGCCGAATCGCGCTCGGGCATCTTGAAAACGACTTGCGCGCACGAGGGGCTTGACGCCAACTCCACGCATTCGCCGTAGTGGATGACGAGCACCTGCCCGTTTGCGGGAATCAACTCCTCCACTCGGTTTCGTAGGTCTGCCTTGCGGTCGGCTTCAGTGGCGAAGCAGCCGCCGACACCCAGCCCGAGGAATGCCACGGAGACGAGCAACCCGGAGATGACCACCACATGACCCCGCTTGCCCACGAAGTCATGATCGGTACTACGCAGAGGTTTGAAAAGCCCCCTGGCGAGACGGACGCTTCGCCTTTCGGCGCAGTACGAAGCGCAACCGGGCGGCTAGAGGGAAACGGTGGGCCCGCCTAGTCGTCTAGAGCCGACGGGCGCCCACGTACGTGTCCGCATACCAGCCCGACAACGACGAGATCTTGACGACGTCTCCTGTGTGCGGGGAGTGAATGAAGCGTCCCCCGCCTACGTAGATGCCGTCGTGTCCCAAGCCGTCGAAGAAGACGAGGTCGCCCGGGCGCAACTGAGCCCGGCTTACGGGACGTCCATAGCCGTATTGCGCGGCGGCGTTGTGGGGCAACGAAACACCGAATTTCGCGTAGACGTACATCACGAAACCTGAGCAGTCGAACCCGGTCGCGGGCGATGCGCCGCCCCAGCGGTACGGGGTTCCGAGATAGCGCTTTGCCGTCGCGACCACACGTGCCCCTCGGCTCGCGTGTGCGTGACTGTGGCTTCCGTTGCCGCCACCGCCCGAGGGTTGACGAATCCCCAACGCGCTGAGGGTCTGCGGCCCGACGACTCCGTCGACGATGAGCCCTTTGCGCTTCTGGAAGGCTCGAACGGCCGCTCTTGTCACCGGCCCGTATACGCCGTCGACCGGGACGTCGAGAGTCCGCTGAACGGGCGCAACCCACCAGGCGCGAATGTAGTGCGGGTGTGCGTGTGGCCGTCCGCTGCGGGTGAGGGCAAGGGCTCGAAGCGTCTGGGGTCCGACGATCCCATCGACCGTGAGTGCATGCCGACGCTGAAAGTCGCGGACCGCGGCGCGGCTCACGGGCCCATAGTCGCCGTCCACCTGCACGTGGAGGGCAAGCTGGACCGGCTTCACCCACCACCCGTGCAGAATGCGAGCGCCTTGGGCCCTAGCTCCGAAGAGCGCGCGGCGGGTCTGAGGCCCGACGATGCCGTCGACCTCGAGATGCTCCGAGCGCTGAAAGGCACGCACCGCGGCGCGCGTCTTTGGCCCGAAGACCCCGTCCAGCGCGACGCCAAGGGCCTTCTGAATGTGCGCCACAGCTTGGCCACGGCTGCCGATGCGCAGGAGCTGAACATGCTCATGGACGAGGCGGCCGGATCTTGTCCGGCTGTGGGCACCGCTCGGGCTCGGTAGCGCCGCTGCCACTGCCGCGACGACGAGTGAGGCGCCCGCGACGCGAGCCTGAGGAAGGAAGCCGCGTTCGGCGGCGCGGCGCTTTGCCTCGGCAATCGCGAGAGAGAGCGACCAGATATCCGGGTGGGAGAGGTCGCGCGTAGAGACCGGGAGCTCGTACACCTGCGGCCCGTCGAGATCCAGGAGCGCCTGGGAGACGAGGCTGCGGGGCGCCACCTCGCCGACTGCCGCGCGCCCGCGGCGCTCTCGTGAGCGGACAAGGGAGCGTTGCCACAGCTCACGCGCGCCGAGGTCGCGTTGAGGTCCTTCCAGCAAGGCGGCGTCGCTCATCCAAACCTCCCTGATCGATCCGGCTCGAGCAGGCTCACGCGCTGCCGATCGGCGCACCAGCCCGAACCGGGACGGGGTGTGCGGCTGCTCTGCGAAGCGGCGACCCTAACAGACGTCGTGCTGGATCTGGGCAACGACGGGCACCCCTTGCTACTCCATCTCTCCAAGGTCGGTAGCGTCCCCCCTGGGAGAGGCTCGGCATTGTCTTCGCGAATATTCGGCGGCCTCGGCGGCAGCCTTGCCGTCGACCTCGGCACGGCGAACACGGTCGTCTTTCTGCGTGGCGAGGGCATCGTCTTGTTCGAGCCCTCCGTGATCGCGATCAACGCGGAGACGAACGACGTGCTCGCGGTCGGCGACCAAGCGAGGGAGATGATCGGACGAACGCCTGCCTCGATCCGCGCGACGCGACCGCTTCGACACGGAGTCATCACCGACTTCGATATCACCGAGCAGATGCTCCGCCACTTCATCCAAAAGGCGATCGGCCGCCGGCGCTTGCGAAGGCCGCGCGTCGTGCTGTGTGTCCCGAGCGGCATGACAGGCGTCGAGCGGGACGCGGTTCATGAGGCGACTCTCGCCGCCGGGGCCGGCGAGGTTTCCCTGATCGAGGAGGCGATGGCCGCCGCCATCGGGGCGGATCTGCCCGTGGCCGAGCCGGTCGGCAGCATGGTCGTCGACATCGGCGGCGGAACGACGGAGGTCGCGATCACCTCCCTCGGCGCGCTCGCGGTCGAGAACTCGATCCGCGTCGGAGGCTACGAGATGGACGATGCAATCGTCCGCTATGCAAAAGCACGCCGCAACCTTCTCGTCGGCGGGGAAGGCGCCGAGGGCGTGAAGCTCGCCATCGGATCGGCCTGGCCGGTAGGTGAGGAGGACGAGGCGGAGATTCGCGGACGCGACTTCACCACAGGTCTTCTTCGAAGGGAAAGGCTCGGCGCCTCGGAGGTGAGGGAGGCAATGCGCGCGCCCGTCGATCAGATAGTCGATGCAGTGAAGGGCACCCTTGAGCGAGCGCCGGCGGAATTGGCGGCGGACGTGATGAAACGCGGACTCGTGCTTGTCGGTGGCGGAGCGCTTCTACGCGGCATGGATCAGCGACTGCGGGACGAGACGGGCCTGGCCGTCACGATCGTCGACTCGCCCCTCACGTGTGTGGCCGTCGGAGCCGGCCTCAGTCTCGAGGAACCTCTGTCGGCCGCGCGGCCGCGCCGCCGGCGGCGGCGGCGGGCTTGATCGGCCGTGACGATGGTCGAGCCGCCCCCTTGAGGGTCGAGCGGCTCAAGCGGGATTTGACGCCGGCACCGGAAGCCGCGACAGTGAGATGGCTAGCCCACTGCGGCACCCCGGGCGAGCTCTGCGGCCATGAAGATACGAGTGAGCGACCCCTCGCTCGTCGACGACCTGCTCTGGCTTCTCGAAGCCAAGCGGCGCGCCGTCAACATCCCCTTGGTCGGGCGCATCGGAGCGGTGGCCGACTCATTCGACCCCTGACGAGCGACCGCGTCTATCGACCCGCTCTCCCCCACGCCGAGGCAGCGCGGATCCTCAGGGAGCCGCCGGCTCCCAGTTCGGCCCCGATGTCGTAAGCGCCTTTCTCGACTCGCTCGAGTTCGACGACGGCTCGCGGCCCGGGCAGGGGCTAGAGCGCTTGGCGCCGGCTACGCGCTCCAACGAGTGTCGGGCAACGCCGGGCCTCTGCCGAAGATAGGCTCTAGGCACTGCGGCCCGATGTTGATTCGCCTTTCCGAGACTGACCTCGTAGACGATCTCTGTGAGAGCTTCCGACGCGCGGGCTTTACCGCCGAGTCGGCCGGCGGAAGCATGGCCGAGGTCTATCGGATCGACGCCCCCGAGCAGGATCAGGAGAGGCGCGAGATCGAGATTCACCTTCGCATCTGGCATGCGATACGGCCAGAGGCGAACGCCGAGATCGTCCCGTAGCGGCAGCCCGCCGGTCTCCCTCGGGTGGGCGGACTCGCCGGCGGAACGAGTGATCTGCCCACAGAAACGTGCTCCTCGGGCTACCTCCTAGGACACGGGACCGCCCCGTGTGGCGCGTTCACACAACCCGCGGGCCTCGCGGGAGCGGGCTGGTTCCTCTGTGGATGCTCGTGCTCGGAGCACTGGGGGCATTTGTGACTGGTGTTTGGTTCACAAGGCGGCGCTCGGCGACCGTCAGCAAGTCGCGCGCTCCGCGGCAGAAACGGCGGGCTCGAAATGGGCCCGCCGTTTCACTGCGCAGCGGGCGTTTCTGAAGCGGACGACGGGGTTCGAACCCGCGACCCTCAGCTTGGGAAGCTGATGCTCTACCAACTGAGCTACGTCCGCGTCCCGAAAAGGGTACCGCACCCTCGCTCCAACAGGGGATAGCCAAAAAACGGCTTCAAGCCGACGATTTGACCGTGAGAACCCTTCTCGATTTGCATCGCGCAGACGGTCAGACGATGGCCGAGTACTCGATCATCCTGGCGGTGATCACCCCGGCGATCGTCCTCACCATCTCGCTTCTCTCCGACCGCATCGCCGGCCTCTTCTCCGCGCTCCCCAGCCTCATCCCCTAAGGCGGCGGAAAGACCGAGGGACGGCCGCCGCAGCGCCGCCCCTCAAGCGCGGCATGCTACTAGTTTCGTGCTCGCGAGGGAAGATACCCTCGAGGTGATTTCGAGGAAGGAGCCGAACATGGCCGAGCACGAGCTCGAGACGACCGCCCGGGCGCTGGTCGCTCCGGGGAAAGGAATCCTCGCCGCCGACGAGAGCGACGGGACGATCAAGAAGCGCTTCGACTCGATCGACGTCGAGTCGACCGAGGAGAGCCGGCGCGCGTACCGCGACATGCTCTTCACGACGCCTGGCGCGGAAGACCACATCAGCGGCGTGATCCTCTTCGACGAGACGATCCGCCAGAGCTCCGCGGACGGCACGCCGTTCCCGGCGCTTCTGGAGAGCAAGGGCGTCATCCCGGGGATCAAGGTCGACAAGGGCGCGAAGCCGCTCGCCCTGGCCGAGGGAGAGACGATCACCGAAGGTCTCGACGGCCTGCGCGACCGCCTGAACGAGTACCGCGAGCTGGGCGCGAAGTTCGCCAAGTGGCGCGCGACGTACTCGATCTCCGACGAGCTTCCCAGCGAGTACTGCGTCTGGACGAATGCTCACGCGCTCGCGCGCTACGCGGCGCTCTGCCAGGAGGCCGGAATCGTCCCGATCGTCGAGCCCGAGGTGCTCCAGGACGGGACGCACACGATCGAGGAGAGCGCGAAGGCGACCGGCCGCGTGCTCCAGGCCGTCTACACCGAGCTGCACGACCAGCGCGTCGAGCTGCGCGGGACGCTCCTCAAGCCCAACATGGTGCTCTCCGGTTACGAGGCCTCGAACCGGGCCGGCGTCGACGAGGTCGCCGACAGGACCCTCGAGGTGCTCTACAAGCACGTGCCCGCCTCGGTCCCCGGCATCGTCTTCCTCTCGGGTGGGCAGACGGACGAGGACTCGACGGCACACCTGAACGCGATGAACGAGCGCGGCCCCCATCCGTGGGAACTCTCCTTCTCGTACGGGCGGGCGCTCCAGGCGCCGGCGCTCAAGGCGTGGCGAGGCGACGAGGCGAACGTGGGCGCCGGCCAGGAGGCCTACGCGCATCGCGCGAAGATGAACGGCCTCGCACGCTCGGGCGCGTACTCGGCCGAGAAGGAGAAGGAGTTCGCCGGCGTCGCGTAGGGCGCCGCTAGCCGAGCCCAAGCTGCTCGCGGAGCCAGGCGAGCCGGTCGGCTCGCGCCTTGTCGTCGAGCTCGTGCCCGCCGTCGTAGTCGCCCTCTTCGGCGTCGGGCGCAGCCTCCACGAACTTGCCCGCGATGTATCCCGGCACGTACGGGTCCGACTTCGCGAACTGGAAGAACACCGGCGCGGGGCCCGCTTCGCCGACGTAGTTGACGGGATCGAGGGGCGCGAACGCGGCCTGGTACTCGCTCGCGCTCCCTTGTCCGCCAAGGAGGTACTTCACGAACCAGTTGGCGAACGTCGCGTCGGGCACCATGAGGACGTAGGCGTCGGGACGCCCGTCGGCGACGAGGAGCGACCCGAACATCGCGCCGTAGTCGTGTCCGACGAAGCCGATGGGAACGTCGCCCGCTTCCTTCTGCAGCACGTCGAGCCCGGCACGCAGCGCTACCAGCTGGTCGATCGCACTCTGCCTGTCCTCGTCGACCTTGCCGCTCAGCCCTCCGCGCCAGGGGAAACTGCCCTGCGGGAGGAGCGACAGCACGCCGTCCTTCGCAAGCGCAGCCGCTTCGGGGAGGAACTCGGTGCGGTTCGTGTTCGGCTCCTCGCCGAACCAATGGAGCCAGAGGACGACCGCGCGCGGCTTCCCGTCCGGCCTCACCATGTACGCCCGGACGTTCCCGGTCGGAGCGCTGTACGTGACGTCCTCGACACCGGAGCCGTGCTCCGTCTTCGTTCCTTTCACGACGACTTTCGGGATCGAGGCGCCGTAGGCGAAGAGCTGGGCGCGCTCGTCGAGGGACGGGACCTCGGCCGCGGTCGTCGTCGGCGGCGAAGCGGCAGCCGTCTGGGCCGCGGTGGAGGCGGATCCACCACCGCCGCAGGCGGCGAGCGGCAGGGAGAGAGGAAGGAGCATCGCCAGTATCGTCAGTCTCATAACGTCTTTGACTACTGACGGTACGAGCGGCGCGAAGTTAGCGCCGGCCGCGGGCCAAGGCGCTAGCGGTATTCCCGGCCCGAGAAGCGGGTGAGCTTCTCGAGATGGTGGTACGCCTCGATGCGCCGCACCGTGCCAGAGCGTGAGCGCATGACGATCGAGTCCGTAACCGCGCCGTCGCGCGAGAGGCGAACGCCGTTCAGGAGCGCGCCGTCGGTGACGCCGGTCGCCGCGACGAAGACGTCGCCGCCCGAGACCAGGTCGTCGGTCGTCAGCACCTTGTCGAGGTCGTAGCCGTCGTCGAGAAGCGACTGCCGTTCCCCGTCGGTTCGCGGCCAGAGCTTCCCCTGCACCGCGCCGCCGAGGCACTTGACCGCTGCGGCCGCGATCACGCCCTCGGGCGTGCCTCCGATCCCCATCATCAGGTCGACGACCGAGCCCTGCCGCGAGGCGGCGATCGCGGGAGCGACGTCGCCGTCCGTGATCAGGTTGACCTTCGCTCCCGCGTCGCGGAGGCCGGAGATGAGGTCGGCGTTCCGGTCGCGATCGAGGACGACGACGGTTATGTCGGTCGGCTTGACGCCCTTCGCCTCGGCCGCGCGCGCGATGTTCTCCTGTGGCGTGGCGGCGATGTCGATCACGTCCGCGACCTCGGGCCCGGCCGCGATCTTGTCCATGTAGACGGCGGCACCCGGGAAGAACATCGTCCCGCGCTCCGCGACGGCGATGACCGCGATCGCGTTCGGTTGCCCCACCGACGTGAGGCGCGTGCCCTCGAGCGGGTCGACCGCCACGTCCACTTCGGGCGGGTTGCCGTTCCCGACCTCCTCGCCGTTGAAGAGCATCGGCGCCTCGTCCTTCTCCCCCTCGCCGATGACGACAACGCCCTTCATGGCCACGGTATCGAGCATCGCGCGCATGGCGTCGACGGCGGCCTGGTCGGCGGCTTCCTTGTCTCCGCGCCCCACCCAGCGCGCGCAGCTGAGCGCGGCAGACTCGGTCACGCGCACGAGCTCGAGCGCGAGATTCCGGTCGGGTGCGACTGCGTTTCCGCCGGCCATGGCGGGGAATCTACATCCGCTCGGGTGCTTCGACCCCCATGAGGTCGAGCGCGCGAGCGATCACGGACGCGGTCGCCTTGCAGAGCGCGAGGCGGAACGGCTCCTCCTCGCTCTCGAGCACGCGGTGGTCGTGATAGAAGCGGTGGAAGTCGTCGGCGACGCGGATGGCGTACGTCGGAAGGGCGTGCGGGCCGCGGCGCTCCGTCGCCTCGGCGACGACCGCGGGAAACTCGGCGAGCCGCTTGACGAGCTCACGCTCCGCGGGTTGGACCTGGCTCCGGGGCTCCGGCGAGGACGCCCTTCCCTCGGCGTTTCGCAGGATGCCCGCGATCCTGGCGTGCGCGTACTGGACGTAGTAGACCGGGTTCTTGTCGGAGCGCTCGCGCGCGAGGTTGACGTCGATGTCCATCGCCTGCTCGTGGCCCCGCGAGAGCAGGTGCCAGCGGGCCGCGTCGACACCGATCTCGTCGAGGAGCTCGTCGAGGAAGACGACGTCCCCGCGTCGCTTCGACACCTTGCGCGCCTGGCCGCCTTCGGTCAGGTGGACGAGCTGGTAGATGAGGATCTCGACCTGCTCCGGATCGTGGCCGAGCGCACCCGCGATCGCCTTCAAGCGCGCGATGTAGCCGTGGTGGTCAGCCCCGAGCACGTAGATGAGCCGCTCGTGGCCCCGGTTCCACTTGAGCCGCATGTGCGGGACGTCGACCGCGAAATACGTGGGCCGCCCGTCTGAGCGGAGTACCACCCGATCCTTGTCGTCCCCCCACCCGGTCGTCGCGAGCCAGCGTGCTCCTTCTTTCTCGTAGAGGTCGATGTCGGCGAGCGCCTCTTCGACGAGCGGCTCCATCTCGCTCTGGTGCACCCAGAGGTCCATGTGCACGCGTAAGCGCTCGAGCGTCTCGCGAATGCGCTCCTCCATCGCCTCGACCGGATCGGTGTCGAGCTGGGCCAGCTCGACCACGTAGTCCCCCTGGTAGCCATCCGGCGGCGGCTCCTCCCCCTTGCGCCTCGCGTCGACGGACTGGTGGAAGAGATCGATCTGCGCGCCGCCGTCGTTCACGTAGAACTCGCGCTCGACGGTGTTGCCCGCGAAGTCGAGCAGGCGGGCGACGGAGTCTCCGTACGCCGCGTTCCGTGCGGAGGCGACCGTCAGCGGACCGGTGGGGTTCGCCGAGACGAACTCCACTTGCACCTGCTCGGGCTGAGCGGCCGAGCCCGCCCCGTAGTCCGCGCCCGCGGCGAGGATCTCCGCGAGAGCCTCGCCGTACCAGGCCGGGTCGAGCTGAAGATTGACAAAGCCGGGCGGGGCGACGGCCGCGTCCTTCACCCCCGGCAGGCGGGTTGCCACAACACGCAGCTCCTCGGCGATCTCCATCGGCAGCTTGCGCTTCATCGGTGCGGCGCGCATGGCCGCATTCGTCGCGTAGTCGCCGTGCTCGGGGTTCGACGGGCGCTCGAGGGCGACCGGGACCCCGAGCTCGTCCTCGAGCCCGCGTTCGAGCCTTGCGATCGCCTTGGCCGGCATGCGGCTATATCGTAGAGCTGTGGACGACGATCCTCAGGAGCGTCAGCTGAACATCCAGCTCGATCCCGAGAACCTGGCCGGCGTCTACGCGAACTTTGCGAACGTCAGCTTCTCCGACTACGAGTTCACGCTTACGTTCGCGCGCATGGCCCACGAGGTCGAGGAGGGGGACCTGCCCGGCGTCGTCGTCGCCCGCGTCAACATGTCTCCGCGCTTCATGCGCGAGCTGATCGACGCGATGAACGACAGCTGGTCGAAGTGGTCCACGCGCGAGGGAATTAGGAACCTGCCGGAGCAGGATTCTCCCTGAACGCCTCCGCCATCCCGATGCGCTTCATCGGGGTGGGATGGGTTCCGAAGAGCAGGTTCGACCAGACCGGCGGGTCCGGGTCGCCGAGCGACGTGACCGTCAGCTGCTTCTCCAGGCCGATGAAGCTCTCGGGATCGTTCGTCGCGCTGAGCGCCATCCAGTCGGCCTCGGCTTCGTAACGGCGTGAGACGAGGTTTCCGAACGGACTGACGAGGATCGAATAGACGAGCGCAACCGCAATCGCGAGCGGCACGAGGCGAGGGTCCGGTAGGCCGGCCCGCCGTTCGGTGAACCACCAGACGAGAAAGATGCCGGGGATCGCGATGAGCGCAAACCAGCCGAGCCCCTTCCAGATGTGGCTCTTCGCGACATGGCCGAGCTCGTGCGCGGCAACGGACTCGAGCTCGGGTGGGGAGAAGCGACCGTCCAGCATCGTGTCGTAGAAGACGACGCGCTTCGTCGGTCCGAGGCCGGAGACATAGGCGTTCGCGGTCGTCGTCCTCCGGCTCGCATCCGCGACGAGCACCTTGTCCACGGTCACGCCCTCCTTCGCTCCGAGCTCCTTGATCTCGGCGGTCAGCCGCTGGTCTCCGAGCGGGTGGAATCGGTTGAAGAGCGGCTCGATCACGAGCGGCTGCGCGATGAAGTAGAGGACTCCCGCGAGAACGAAGAGCGGCGCGGCGGCGAGCCACCACGAGCGGCCGAGCCAGGCAGCGAGGCCTAGCGTGACCGCCGCCGCGGCGGCGACCAGCAGACATTCCACACCCACGGCCACCGCCTGGTCGCGCAGCCAGCCGGCCGCACTCTGCGTCGAGAGCCCGTAGCGCCGTCGCCACCACAGCGAGACGGCTCCGAACGGGAGCGTCGCGAGCCAGAGTGCGATCACGACCGCGGCCGAGACGAGGATTCCGGTGCGGATCCGCCCGCGGCCGATTCCTCCGAGCGCGTCCGCGAGCGGCCTCGCCTTCCAGACGAGCAGGGCCAGGACGAGGAGCTGAACCGCGAGCGAGCCGAGGAGGAGAGCGCGGCTCACGCGACGGTACTCGTCCGCCCTCGCGAGCTCGGCGGCGCTGAAGTAGTCCCGCGGATCGAGGTCGGGGATGTCGAGCCGCGGCACGCTCGTCCTCCAGAGAAAGAAGCCCGAAACGACCCAAATGGCCGCGAGGCCGATCAGGCCCGCGCGCTTCGCTAACGTCCGGCTGCCGTGCGAGTGGCCGTCATCTCCGACATTCACGGGAATCTCCATGCGCTCGAATCCGTGCTTCGCTCCATCGACGCCGAGTCGCCCGACGAGCTCTGGTGCCTGGGCGACCTCGTCGGCTACGGGCCGCGCCCGAACCGCTGCTGCACGCTCGTGGCCGAACGCGCCGACGTCTGCCTGATAGGAAACCACGACCTCGGCGTCCTCGGTCGCATCGACCTCGAGGATTTCTCGCCGGACGCGGCCGTGGCCGCGCGTTGGACAGCCGAGGTGCTCGAGGACGAACCGCGCCGCTACCTCGAGTCGCTCTCGCCTTCAGCGGTGCTCGACCGCGCCGAGCTCTACCACGCGAGCCCCCGTGATCCCGTCTGGGAGTACGTGCTCGCGCCCGAGGTCGCGTTCCTCTCGCTCGAGGCGACCGAGAAGCCGCTCGTGCTCGTTGGGCACAGTCACGTGGCGCTCCGCTTCGGCGCCGAGCAGCTCGCCCTCGCGCTCTGTGAGGAGGGGACGCAGGTCGACCTCGCTCGCGAGCGCTGGCTTCTGAACCCAGGCTCGGTCGGCCAGCCGCGTGACGGGAACCCGCTCGCCGCCTGGCTCCTGCTGGACGGCGACGCGCAGACGGCCGTGTACCGCCGTGTCGAGTACCCCGTCGAGAAGACGCAGGCAGAGATCCGCGAGCGCGGACTGCCCGAGACCTTGGCTTTACGCCTCGAATCGGGCGTCTAGGACGAAGCGGCGCGCTCGGCGTCGAACTCGACGGTCACGCCCTCGCGCGCGAGCGCGAGCTGCACCTCTTCGCGCGCCTTGAAGATCCGCCATTTCACGGTGGCGAGCGTGATCTCGAGGGAGTCGGCGATCTCCGTGTACGAGAGGCCGACGACGTCCCGCAAGAGAAGCGCCATCTTGAGGTCGGGGTTGAGCGCGGCGATCGCGCGCCAGACTGCGTCGATGGTCTCCACGCGTTCGGGCGGCGCGTCGACGACCTCGAGCGGCGGCATGTCGTCCAGGGTCAGGAAGCTCTGCGGCTTGCGCTCACGGGCCCGGAGCTCGTCGAGGACGCGGTTCTTCGCGACCTGGAAGAGCCACGTCGTAAAGCGACAGCGAAGCGAAAAGCCGGCGAGGCCCTGGTATATCCGCAGGAAGATCTCCTGCGTGAGATCTTCCGCGAGCGCGCGGTCGCCCACCATGCGAAGGACGTAGTTGAAGACCGGCGTCTCGTAGGTCTCGACGATGATCCGGAACGCCCGCTCGTCGCCACGCTGCGCTCTGCGCAGAAGGTCGAAGTCGGGCTGTGACAGAGGCACTGAAAGGTGTCCGGATGGCCGCTGAGTGGCAGGAGTATACCGGCCCCTTTTACACCTTAGTAACGAGATCCCTCCCGGTCATTCCCACGCTTGGGGGAATTCCGAGCAGATTCAGGCAGGTTGGCACGAGATCGGAGAGCGTCCCGCCGTCCGTGAGCTTCACGCCGTCGATCGTGAGGAAAAGCGGCACCGGGTTGGTCGTGTGCGCGGTGTGGGGGCTCGTGCCGTCCAGCTCGAGCATCTGCTCAGCGTTGCCGTGGTCTGCGGTGACGAGGCAGGCTCCGCCAAGACGCTCGACCGCAGCGATGACGCGCCCCAGGCAGGCGTCCACGGTCTCCACCGCTCGGACCACCGCCGGGATCACCCCGGTGTGCCCCACCATGTCCGGGTTCGCGAAGTTGACGATCGCGAAGCGATAGCCGTCGCCGATGTCCTCCTCGAAGCGGCGTGTGACTTCATCCGCCGACATCTCCGGCTTCTGGTCGTAAGTGGCGACGTCTTTCGGCGACGGAACGAGAACGCGGGTCTCCCCCTCCCACTCGTCCTCTCGGCCGCCGTTGAAGAAGTATGTGACGTGGGCGTACTTCTCGGTCTCCGCGAGGTGGAGCTGCCGGATGCCGTGCTCCGCGAGCACCTCCGCGAGCGTGTCCGCGACTTCCTGCTCCTCGAAGGCGACCGGGCAGTCGAAATCCTCCCGGTAGCGGGTCATCGTGGTGAGGTCGTACTGGCGCTCGAGAAGAAGCTGCGTGAGCTGCCGGGCGCGGTCCGGGCGAAAGTTGAAGAAGATCGCCGCGTCCCCCGGCCCGACCCTCGGCCCCGGGAGCACGACCGGCTCCACGAACTCGTCCGTGACGCCGGCTTCGTAGCTCGCCTCGATCGCGGCCAACGCGTCCTCCGCAGAGGTTCCCGCACCGTCCACGATGGCACCCAGCACGCGGTGGGTGCGGTCCCACCGCTGGTCGCGGTCCATCGCGTAGTAGCGCCCGCTGACCGTGACGACGGGAATCCCCGCTCTGATGAGCTCGGCGATGTCGCTCCGTGCCGAGTGCGGCGAGACGTCGCGTCCGTCCGTAAAGGCGTGCACGAAGGTGCGCTGTGCCATTCCTTCGCGCCTGGCGAGCTCGATCAGCGCGCGAAGGTGGTCGATGTGGCTGTGCACGCCACCATAGGACACAAGCCCGAGCAGGTGGACGTTCGTCCCGCGCTCCTTCCCCCGCTGGAAAGCGTCTCTGAGCGCCCGGTTCTCGAAGAAGTCGCCGGCCTCGATCGAGCGGTTGACTCGCATGAAGTCCTGGTCGACCACGCGGCCGGAGCCGATTGTGAGATGGCCGACCTCGGAGTTCCCCATCTGCCCGCGCGGCAGGCCGACCGCCTCGCCCGAGGCTTCGAGCGTCGTGTGGGGGTAGCGGCGCCAGAGCTCGTCGAAGACGGGTGTGTCCGCGAGCTCGACGGCGTTCCCGGGCCCCGGCGGCGCGCAGCCCCAGCCGTCGAGGATGACGAGCGCTACGAGCGGATACGGGCTGCCGACTGGCAAATCACCGTGAAGGACTCGACTTCGAGAGACGCGCCGCCGACGAGCGCCCCGTCGACGTCGGCCTGGGACAGGAGCTCGTCCGCGTTTTCGGGCTTGACTGAGCCGCCGTAAAGCACCGGCACGTCGACGAGGCCCTTGATGAACGCGTGGGACTCCTGGGCCTGTTCCGGCGTAGCCGTCTTGCCGGTGCCGATCGCCCACACCGGCTCGTACGCGATCACGAGTCGCTCATGCGAGCCGACGGCGTCGCGGATCGATTCGACCTGAAGGCGAAGGACGAGCTCGGTCTGGCCGGCCTCCCGCTCCTCCTCGGACTCGCCGACGCAGGCGATCACGCCGAGCCCGTGCTCGAGGGCGGCGATGGTGCGGCGCGCCACGGTTTCGTCGGTCTCGCCGAAGAGCTGGCGGCGCTCGGAGTGGCCGACGATGGCGCCCTGCACGCCGAGCTCGTTGAGCATGGGAGCCGACGCTTCCCCGGTGAACGCTCCCTCGGGCGCCCAGTGAACGTTCTGCGCGTAAGTCGTGAGGCCGGCATCGACCGCAGCGGCGAGGGACGGGTAGGGCGGGCAGAGGACGACGTCGACCCCCTCTGGAGGTTCGAACGCCTCGGCGAAGGCCCGCGTCTCCGAGGGCCCCTTGAACATCTTCCAGTTCCCCGCAATCAGCATTTTCGCTGGGGCCGCCGCGGGCCTCCCTCCAATTTCAGCCTATTCGGAAAAGGCGCGCGTGTGGGAAACGCGGCTGGGCGAAGAGTGTGCAAGTCAGTCCTCCGGGATGGCGAGGACCCCCGGGAGCTCCTTGCCCTCGAGGAACTCGAGCGACGCTCCGCCGCCCGTCGACACCCAGTCGATCCGATCCGCCAGCCCCAGCTCGTGGACGGCTCGCACCGAGTCGCCGCCGCCGACCACCGTGTGCCCATCCGAACCGGCCACGGCCTTCGCGACCGCCTTCGTCCCCTCCGCGAAGCGCGGCCACTCGAACACCCCCATCGGCCCGTTCCAAAACACGGTTCGGGCCCCGGCGATCTTCGCGGCGAACGTCTCGCGCGTCTTCGGACCCACGTCCAGCCCGAGCCAGCCCTCGGGAACCGCATCGGCGGCCACGACCCTCGCGTCCGCCTCTGCCTCGAACGCCGAAGCCGCGACCAGGTCAACCGGCAACAAAACCTTCTCCAAGGGCTCGACCTCCTCCGCCATCTTGCCGCCGACGAGCACCGCGTCCGCCTTCTCGGCGAGCGACTCGAGGACTCCGATCTTGTCCTCGACCTTCGCCCCGCCCAACACGGCGACGAACGGCCGCGAAGGCTCGTCCAGGAGCGAGCTCAGCTCCTCCAGCTCGCGCTCCAGCAGCAAGCCGGCATACGCAGGAAGCAGATGCGCGACCGCCTCGGTGGACGCATGCGCGCGATGTGCAGAGCCGAACGCATCGTCGACGTAGAGGTCGCATCCGTCCGCCAGCTCGCGCGCGAACTGAGGGTCGTTCTTCGTCTCCCCCGGCTGGAAGCGCGTGTTCTCGAGAACGGCGATACGCGGATCCTCCACGAGTGTACGCAGATGCTCTTCGACCGGCTGCAAGGAGAACGCCGGGTCCTCCCCCTTCGGCCGGCCCAGGTGCGAGCAGAGGCGCAGCTTCTGCACGCCGCCGTCGAGGATCAGCCGGATCGTCGGAAGCGCCGCGCGGATCCGCGTGTCGTCGGCAACCCGCCCGTTCTCCAGCGGGACGTTGAAGTCCACCCGTGCCAGAACGTTCTTGCCGGACAGGTTGGCGTTCCGGACGGAGCGCGGCCGGTGCACGGTCAGAGCAGGCGCTGCGACAGGTCCACGAGCCGGCAGCTGTAGCCCCACTCGTTGTCGTACCACGCGAAGACCTTGACCTCGTCGCCGTTCGTCATCGTCAGGTCGCTGTCGAATATGGACGAGTAGGAGCTTCCGATGATGTCGGTCGAGACGAGCGGCTCGTCCGAGTAGCTCAGGATGCCCTCGAAAGGGCCCTTGTCGGCCATCTCCAGAAAGCGACCGTTGACCTCCTCGACGCTGACCCTCTTGCCGACGTGCGCGGTCAGGTCGACGACCGAGCCGTCCGGGACCGGAGCGCGGATCGAGATGCCGTCCACCTTGCCCTGCAGCTCGGGGATGACGAGGCCGATCGCCTTCGCGGCGCCGGTCGACGTAGGGATCAGGTTGATGGCCGCCGAGCGCGCGCGCCTGAGGTCGGAGTGCGGGAGGTCGAGGATGCGCTGGTCGTTCGTGTACGCGTGGATCGTCGTCATGAATCCAGACTCGATCCCAAACGAGTCGTTCAGCACCTTCGCGAGCGGTGCGACGCAGTTCGTTGTGCACGAGGCGTTGGAGACGATCCGATGGTTCTCCTTGTCGTAGGCGTCGTCATTCACGCCCAGCACCAGGGTCACGTCTGGGTCGCTCGCGGGGGCCGAGATGATCACCTTTTCCGCGCCGGCGTCGAGATGCTTCTGCGCGTCCTCCCGCTTCGTGAAAAGCCCTGTCGACTCGATCACGACCTGGACGCCGAGATGGCCCCAGGGCAGGGCGGCGGGATCCCGCTCTGTGAGGAGCTTGATCTCCTTGCCGTCGACGCCGATCGCCCCGTCCGAGGCTTCCACCTCGGCGTCGAGCCCGCCGAGTACAGAGTCGTGCTTCAAGAGGTGCGCCATCGTCTTGGCGTCCCCGATGTCGTTCACCGCCACTATCTCCAGGTTCGCGTCACGAGCCCTCGCGGCGCGGAAGAAGTTCCGCCCGATTCGCCCGAAACCATTGATTCCTACGCGCAGCGGCATCTACACACTCCCAGTTCGCTCTCCCCCCGCGCCTGCGATTCTAAGCGAGCGGGCCGGAGGGGAAGCTCCGAGGACGACCTCCCCCTCCGGTTGAACCGCACTCCGGACCGTGATGCCGGACGGGGTCTGAATCCGACACCCGACGAGCGCGGACCCGCTCCGCTCCAACATAGACGCGGAAGTGAGCCGAAGGCAACCCCGACCCATCCAGAAACTGCCAGACAGGCGTCAGCGCTCGGCCAGCTTCCGGAGTTTGGCGAGCCGCCGGTGCGCGGCCGCCTTCGTCGCGGGAGGCTTCAGGCGCCGCGCGAGCTCCGTGAGAGAGAGTGTCGGATTCCTGGCCCGCAGCGCGGCGATCTCGCGCAGCTCGGGCGAGAGATGTTCGAGGCGCCCGTCCGACTCGAGCCGGCGGATAGCGCGAAGCTGCGTCTCCGCGGCGCGGCTCGTCCGGACGATGTTCGCGTGGTCCGCGTTGGCGAGCCGGTTCGCACGCGCGCGGGTCGAGGCGACGACGGCGCTCTCTTCGAGGCCGAGCGCGGCCCGGTGGGCGCCGAGGAAGGCGAGGAGCTCCGCGATCGTGTCCGTGGACTTCGCGTAGGCGACGGCGTGCCGGCCGCGGTCGTGGACGGCGAGGCGGAATCCTTCAACGTCGGCCAGCGAGGCGAGGAGCTCGGCGCCCTCGACGTTCGCGCTGCGAAGCTCGAGGTGGGCGTTGCGCGGCCCGCTGACGGACCCGGAGGCGAGAAGCGCGCCACGCAGGTATGCCGCGCGGCAGCATGAGCGGGCCACGACCCGCCCTGGCGGCCGCTCCAGCGGCGCGAGGCGCGAGTCGAGCACGCCTGCCTCGTTCAGCACCTGGAGCGCGCGGGCGTCGTCGTCTATGTGGATCTGAAAACGCGTCGCGTGCTCGAAGGCCTGGCTCTTGAACGTGCGGATCTCACCGGGCACGTCGTACGAACGCAAAAGTGCGAAGGCGCGCCGCGCGACAGCCGGGCTCGCCACCTCCAGGTGAAGGGAGATCCTCCCCCCTCCCCTGAAGTGGACGCTGCCCGCGGTGCGGACCAGCGCCGAGAGCTCCGCGAGGCGGCAACATGCCTTGCGCGGGTCGATGCCGGCCAGCTCGGCACGGACGTCTTCAGAGAGCATGCTCGAGCTCGAGGAGGCGTCGCTTGTACTCGCCGCCGAGCGATCCGTATCCGCCCAGCCCGCCGGCGGACACCACACGGTGGCAGGGCACCACGAGCGGAAAGCGGTTGCCTGCGCAGAAGGTGCCCGCCGCACGCTGGGCGTTCGGATGCCCGGCCAGCGCGGCGAGCTCGCCGTAGGTGACCGTCTCGCCGTAGGGCACCTCCCGCAAGACCTCGGCGACGGCGATCTGGAACTCCGTGCCCCAGGAGAGGTCGACCTCGACGTCCCCGAACGACACGCACTCGCCGGCGAAATACCGGCGCACCCGATCGGCCAGCGGGTGCTCTTTCGCCTCCGCACGCGTTTCCCGAAAGGAGGGGAGCTCGTGGTAGAGAAGCCGCTCTCCGTCGAGATAGAGCTCGCCCACGCCCCAGCCCGGAACGTCGTATGCGAGCACCTGCACGCTCATACAATGCCCGCTCGGCTCCGCGTGGCGGAGGAAGAATACCGAAACGGGGCGCCCCCCGATACCAGTCGGCTGCCGCCCGTTCAACTCGGCGCATCCCTCTGCGCCGAGAGCGCCCGAACTTCTCCGGCACGGGCGCGTCCTTGGTGCGCTACTTCACCTCTGCGCAGACCGCATAGACGGTGACCGTCCCCGGATCGACGTTGGGGGCGCGTTCAGCTGCGCCTTCAACCCGTTACGGTCAGCCGTGTGGCGGGTTCCGCACAACCAGGGCCTTCTTCATGACGGTGATCCTCCTCAAAAAGGGGGCGCATCCCGTCGGGCATAAGCGTCCGACCCGGTGAAGACGCCCGCCCGCTGGTATCGGGGCGAGGCCCAACCCAACATCGGCACACGATGATTACAATGGCCAAATTGTAAAGATCGCCGCAGCGCTTCTCTTGCCCGGCACCCCGTGCCGCAGGTGCGCATAATCCCCTCCATGAGCGCACCAGGAATCTTCAAGCCCGTTCCGCCGGTCAACGAGCCGATTCGCACCTACGCCCCAGGGTCGCCCGAGCGCGCGAGCCTCCAGCTCCGCCTCGAGCAGATGAAACGCGAGCAGCCGGAGATCCCGTGCATCATCGGCGGCAAGGAGGTCAAGACCGGGACCCTCAAGACGGCGGTCATGCCTCATGACAGGAACCATGTCCTCGCCAACGTCCACCAGGGCGGCGCGAAGGAGGTGGAGCAGGCGATCGAGGCAGCCGGCGAAGCCTGGGAGGACTGGCACCGGCTCCCGTGGGAGGAGCGCGCCGCGGTGTTCTACCGCGCCGCCGAGCTGCTTGCCGGCCCCTGGCGCGACACGCTCAACGCCGCCACGATGCTGGGCCAGTCGAAGACCGCGCACCAGGCCGAGATCGACGCCGCCTGCGAGCTCATCGACTTCTGGCGCTTCAACCCGTACTTCATGAACCGGGTCTACGAGGAGCAACCCTTCTCGGGGCCGGGGTCCTGGAACCGGATGGAGTACCGCCCGCTCGAGGGCTTCGTCTTCGCCGTCACGCCGTTCAACTTCACGGCGATCGGTGGCAACCTGCCGACCGCCCCGGCGCTCATGGGCAACACGTCGGTCTGGAAACCGGCCGGCACGGCGATGCTCTCCGCGTATTACACGATGAAGCTCCTCCAGGAGGCCGGGTTTCCCGACGGCGTCGTCAACCTCGTCTACGGCTCCGGCAAGGAGATCGGCGACGCCGCACTCGCGAGCCCCGAGCTCGCAGGCGTCCACTTCACCGGCTCGACCCCGGTCTTCCAGTCGATGTGGAAGACGATCGGCGCGAACATCGCCGATTACCGCAACTACCCGCGCATCGTCGGGGAGACGGGCGGCAAAGACTTCATCGTCGCGCACCCGACCGCCAACGTTGACGAGCTCGCGACGGCGATCGTGCGCGGCTCCTTCGAGTACCAGGGCCAGAAATGCTCCGCGGCCTCGCGCGTGTATGCGCCCTCGAACCTCTGGCCCGCGCTCAAGGAGCGCCTGGTCGCGCAGGTCGGCGAGCTTCGGGTCGGCGACGTGTCCGACTTCTCGAACTTCATGGGCGCCGTCATCGACGAGAGCTCCTTCAAGACGCAGAAGGAGGCGATCGAGGAGGCGAAGGCCCATGCCAAGTCGAACGTGGTCGTCGGCGGAGGCGTCGACGACCGCGAGGGCTACTTCGTCGAGCCCACGGTGATCGAGACCGAGGACCCGAACTTCCGCCTCCTGCGCGACGAGCTCTTCGGTCCGGTGGTGACCGCCTACGTCTATCCGGAGAAGAAGTGGGACGAGACCCTCGACCTCGTCGACAAGACGGCTCCCTATGGGCTCACTGGCGCGATCTTCTCGGACGACCGGCTCGCACTCGTCGACGCCGAGGAGAAGCTGCGGTACGCGGCGGGCAACCTCTACCTGAACGACAAGCCGACGGGCGCCGTCGTGGCGCAGCAGCCGTTCGGCGGCTCACGGGCCTCGGGCACGAACGACAAGGCCGGCTCGATGTGGAACCTCATCCGCTGGGTGAGCCCGCGGACGATCAAGGAGACGTTCAACCCGCCGACGGATTATCGCTATCCGTTCCTCGGGGGCGACGACGGCAGCGCCTAACCCCTCCGAGGGATGCCGCGGCGCCCGGTCGGCGCCGAAAAGTCGCGGTAGGGGATCTTCGTGCACGAGCCTCTCAACGAAGCCGACCATGACGCGTACTGGCGTCCGCTCGGCCAGCTCCTGGTCCAGCGGGGTCTGCTCACGGCCGAAGAGCTCGAAGCCGCGCTCGACGAGCAGGACCGGACCGGCGATCTCCTCGGCGAGATCCTCCTTCGCAACGGGCTCCTCTCCAAGCTCGCGCTCGCAAGCAGCCTCCACGAGCAGTCGCTCGTGCAGGAGCACGAAAGCGGATTCGGGTCGGGCCTTCGCAGCGCGCTTGGCGCCGAGTCGCAGGCATACGACGTCGCCCGCAACGGGCCCGAGACAGAAGGCGGCTTCGGCTCAGGGCTTCGACGCGCACTCGAGCAGCGGGACGATTGAGCTAGGCCCGGCCGGCCTTGTGGAGGGCGGCGTAGATCTGCCTGCCCGTCTTCGCCGGCACTCCGGGCACACCCTCGAACTCCTCGGGTCCCGCGGCGAGGATCCGCTCCGGCGAGCCGAAGTGCCTGATGAGCGCGCGGCGGCGCGCCGGCCCGACTCCGGGTAGCGCATCGAGAATCGACTCGTGCGCCCGCGATTCGCGCCGCTGGCGGTGAAAGCCGAGCGCGAAACGGTGCGCCTCGTCGCGGATCCGCTGCAGGAGCTGAAGGCCGGGCGAAGCAGGGTCGAGCACGATCGGGCCGGGCCGCCCGGGCACGAAGACCTCCTCCTCCCTCTTCGCGAGCGAGATCACCGCCACGCGTGGGAGGTCGTAGGCCTGCATGGCGGCGAGAGCCGCCGAGAGCTGACCCTTGCCGCCGTCGATGACGACGAGGTTCGGGATCGAAGCGAATCCCTCGTCGTACTCCCCGGTCGTCGTTGCCGGCTGGGCGCGGGCAAACCGGCGCGAGACGACCTCGGCCATCATCGCGAAATCGTCCTGGCCGCCCTCCTTGCGGATCCCGAACTTGCGGTAGTGCGCCTTCTTGGGCAGGGCGTCCTGGAAGACGACCATCGACCCGACCGGGGCCTGATCCTGGATGTTCGAGATGTCGAAGCACTCGATCCGCAGCGGCAGGCTCTCGAGGTTGAGTGACTCCCGAAGCTCCTCGAGCGCCTCGATGCGGCGGAGACGCTTGCGCTCCGTCTGCGCGGTGTCGTGCTCGAGCGCGAGCTCGGCGTTCTGCTGCGCGAGCTCCTGCAGCCGCCGCTTCTCGCCGCGCTGGGCAGGCCGCACCTCCACCCGCGAGCCGCGCTCCTGCGAGAGGAACTCGGAAAGCGCACCGCTCGGTCGCGCCTCGGGCGGGACGATGATCTGCGGCGGGATGCTGGGCGCGCTCCCGTAGTACTCGAGCGCGAAGGCCTCGAGCAGAGAGTCGATGTCCTGGCCGGCGACGTTCTCGAGGAAGAAGCTGTGCCGGTCGGTGAGGCGGCCGCCACGGAGAGGGAAGACCTGCACGGCCGCGCCGTCGTCACCGACTGCGACCCCGATCACGTCGACGGTGCCGATCGCGCGCTTGTCCGCTGCTTGCCGCTCGGCCAGGTGCCGCACCGAATAGAGCCGGTTCCGGTAGCGGGCTGCAGCCTCGAAGTCCTGCTGATCTGCAGCGGCGCGCATCTTCCCCTCGAGCTCTCGCTGGATCGGCCTCGACTCGCCCGAGAGGAACTCGATCACGCGCTCGATGATGTCGCAGTAGTCCTCCTTCGAGACGTAGCCGACGCACGGCGCCAGGCAGCGCTCGATGTGGTAATCGAGGCACGGAATGCCCGAATGGCGCCCCGGCTGGGGACCCTCGCACGGCCGGTACGCGAAGACGCGGTTGAGGACGTCGAGGGTCTCGCGCACCTTCTTCGCGTTCGCGTACGGCCCGAAGTAGACGACCCCGCGGCGATGCCGCTCGCGCGTGAACATCACTCGCGGGTAATCGTCCTCGACGGTGACCGCGATGTAGGGATAGGACTTGTCGTCGCGCAGGCGGACGTTGAACGGCGGCCGGTGGCGGCGGATGAGGTTTTGCTCGAGATGGAAGGCCTCCGTCTCGTTCGAGGTGACGATCACCTCGATGCGCTCCACCCGCTCCGTGAGGTTCTCGAGGCCCGGCCGCGAGTCGCCGGCCCGAAAGTACGAGCGCACGCGGGAGCGCAGGGATTTCGCCTTCCCCACGTAGAGAACGGCGTCCTTCGGCCCGCGGAAGAGGTATACGCCCGGCTTCGCCGGAATCCCCTTCAGCTGCTCCTCGATGCGCTCCGTGCGGCTTTCTGCGGTGCTGGCCATGCCTCATCAAGCCTAGCCTGGGGAATACGACCGCCCGGACGGCGTTTGTACCCAGAGCATGGCCACGCAAGCCCAGCCCGAGTTTCTCGAGGCCACGTACGGCTCCGTCTGCCGCAGCACGCGCTGCGACGAAAAGCGGCGCCGCACGCTCGAGAGCGTCGTCCACCTCGCGGTGGAGCTCGCACGTGAGGGGCGCGAGGGCCGCAAGGTCGGCACGCTCTTCGTCATCGGAGACGTGGAGAACGTGCTCGCGCAGTCGCGCTCGCTCCTCCTCGACCCGCTCTACGGGCATTCCGAGGACCTCCTGCACGTCGAGCGCCCCGAGTTCCGCGAGACGGTCAAGGAGCTCTCGCAGCTCGACGGCGCCTTCGTCGTCAAGGACGACGGCACCTTCGTCTCGGCCGGGCGCTACGTGGATGTCGAGGTCGGC
This sequence comes from Actinomycetota bacterium, assembly GCA_046733475.1. Lineage (GTDB taxonomy): Bacteria > Actinomycetota > Thermoleophilia > Gaiellales > Gaiellaceae > DATEOR01. The sequence continues at coordinate 6,044 of JBKPPF010000001.1, read as the reverse complement.
GCCGCGGAGAACTTCCTGCCCGGGCTCGGAACGAGGCACGCCGCCGCGGCCTCAGTGAGCCGGCAGACGAACGCGATCGGCGTCGTCGTCTCGCAGAGCTCGGTCGTGCGCGTCTTCGCGAAGGGCGAGGTGCGCGCGGAGATCATCCCGGAGCTCTTCCTGATGTCGAAGGAAGGCCTCTTCGCATCGCGCGCCGACGTGCGTCAGATGCCCGAAGCCGGCGTCACGCTCGCCGTCGCCGACTAGGCGCGGGCCCGCCCAGCTGCCCGCTTGCGAGCAGGCCCGCTCTTCGAAGGTAGGGCGGAAAACGTGACGCGAGCGGCTACGATTGCGCCGTGGCCGGGGAGACCTCGACGCAATACGTCGCCTACACGCTCTACAAGGCGGACCCCGCCTGGCTGCGGCTTCCCGTCGAGGAACGCAGTGCCGGCAAGGAGGCCTTTTCGGAAGTCCTTTCGGCCTGGCAGGAGCGGATGGAGCTGCGCTCCTATAGCCTCGTCGGCGTCAGGCCCGAGGTCGACTTCATGCTCTGGAAGCTCACGGAGCGCTATGACGACCTCCGCGAGCTGACCACCGACCTGAACGGAACGCCGCTCGCCCCATATCTGACGACGCCGTACTCCTACCTCGCGACCACCAAGCCGTCGCAGTACTTCGAGGACAAGAGCAAGCGGCCGCGCAGGGTGGTGCCGCGCGGTGCGCCCTATCTGGTCGTCTACCCGTTCGTGAAGAAGCGGGAGTGGTACGCGCTGCCGATGGACGACCGCCGCCGCGCGATGCAGGAGCACGCGGCCGTCGGCAGCCGCTTCGTCACGATCACGAACCACACGACCTACTCGTTCGGGATCGACGACCAGGAGTTCATGACGGCGTTCGAGTGCGAGAGCCCCGCCGACTTCCTCCAGCTGATGATGAAGCTGCGGGAGACGGAGGCCTCCCGCTACACCGAGCGCGACACGCCCATCTTCGTCGGCACGGCGCAAGAATTGCCAGAGATCCTCGACTCGCTCGACGGCGCCGCCGCTCTACGGATCTCGACCTCGACCTGAGGTTTATCCTTCCTCGAAAACTCATGTGACCGGCTGCGCAGGCCGCACAGGCTCGCGCGTTGAGAGCTATAGTCATGTCGTGGTGCTCGGCCGGCCTCACCTGCCACTCGGACTCGCGCTCTTCGCGGCTTCACTTACGCTCGCGCTCGTCTTTGCAACGACGAGTCGAGCCGAAGACACGACCCTGACACCCGAGGCAGGGATGACCGCGACGGCAACGGACGACGCCGGAGCGACCGACACGTTCGATTCGACGACTGACCCGGCACCGCCTCCATCGAGCGACGTGGAGCCTCCACCGACCGACCCGGTGCCTCCACCGACCGACCCGGTGCCTCCACCGACCGACCCGGTGCCTCCACCGACCGACCCGGTGCCTCCACCGACCGACGCGGTGCCTCCACCGACCGACCCGGTGCCTCCACCGACCGACGCGGTGCCTCCACCGACCGACGCGGTGCCTCCACCGACCGACGCGGTGCCTCCACCGACCGACGCGGTGCCTCCACCGACCGACGCGGAGCCTCCACCACACGGTCCCCTAAGAGTCGAGGGACCGTCACCCGACGGGGCACCGGTCGCCTCCCCAACCCCCGTGAGCGACGCGCTCGTGACGGTCGCTTTCGGTGGCCCTCACTCTTCACCGCCACCCGTGAACGACTCTCGGGACCGGTCGGGCAGGGTCACCCATTCCCGAGGAGCTCCGGGGCAGCCTCCGCTCCCCAGTGATTCACCTCGGCCCTCTGCCCCCTTTGCGCCGCCCGCAGGTTCCGGTGGCGCTCCGGGTGGATTCTTCTTCTCAGGCTTCGCGGCGCTGGTCGCGGCGGTGTGCTTCGGCTTGGCTCGCCGAAGCACCAAGCGATTGATCATGTCAGTCGCCGCATGGGAGCCGGTCGCTTTCGTTTCTCTCCCCGAGCGACCGGGATAACCCACCACCGCGCTGCCCTTATCCCGGGGTAGGCGTGCCGCGAACGACCTCCGGGGCTTCCCGCTCCGGAGGTATGCCAACCATTCGGAAGGAGGTTTCCAGTTGGTCAGGGTAGGTCCTCGGTTCGACGCTTCAGACGAGTCTCGGAACCACCGATTTTTCGAGGACCTCACCCTGGGAACCCTTCAAGGGGTTGGGGCTCGCGTCGTTTCCTGGTTGCGGCTCCAGGCTTCGATACGACGCGGATGGCCCGGAGCTTGCGGAGTCGGGTTGGGTTGGGGCGAGCGCATGGACGTCGCCATGGCGGCAGGGTGCGGCCCGATGCGTCCAGCCTCCCAACTCGGCCAACGGCAAGCGGATTGGGGGCCAACGTCTGAGCGGGTGGGCGGGGAGAGCGGCGTCGACGACGCCGGCCCGCCCGCCTCGGACGTCACCGTCGACGGTACGCGGGCGGGACGAGCATCGCCCGACAAGCGCTGCCGCCCAGACCGCCTAATAACCGTACGTGCGCTCGCGGCGCCAGACGCGCCAGAGTGAGTATCCACACGCGACGAGCACGAAGACGAAGACCAGTACCTCGAGGCTCCCGCTCGGATAGGGAGCCAGGATCGCGGCGCCCACGTTCACGACGGCGAGTCCTACGGCACCGTAGAACACCGCTCGCGAGCTCACCGACCACATGGCGATCTCGCCCCGACGCTCGCGCCAGAGCAGGAAGAGAAAGAAGGCGATCGCGAGGAAAAACGCGATCCGTGCGAGCAGGAGCAGGCTGAAGAGGGCCGTCTGCAGCTGCAGCAGCCAGATCCCGACCGCGATCAGGAGGATGATCGCGAAGCCGCGGACTGTGGGGTTCATCCGGCTCATGCCGTGGTGAACGCGCGGATCGAAAGCGCCGTCGCCAGGAGGGTAGCTCCCACGAACCACGCAAGGCGCCGGGTCGGCACGGGCGGCGCATAGAGCCAGGGCGAGAGCGCGGCGAGGAGCGCGAACATCCCGTACGCGTAGTGGAGCTCGTCGAGGGCCCGCCGGCCGTCGGAGAGGAGCAGGAGCCCGAGGGCGGCCTGGGCGATGAGGAGCGACTGGCCGAGCGCGAGCGCGTGCGCGTACAGGCGCCCGGGATAGCTCTTCCGCCAAAGGTAGATCCCGCCCCAGCCGAAGGCGAGGAGGTTCACGGCGATGACGAGCACCGCGTTCAGCTCATGGAGCCCAAGCACGGTTGCCACCCTAACGTTGCGTACTCGAGAGGTGATCGAGTAGGGCACGCCGGCTCCCGACTTCGACCTCGTCGTGACGGAGCGGAAAGCGTCCAGCTGTCCAGCCTGCGCCGCCCGCCGATCGTCCTTTACTTCTACCCCAAGAACGACACGAGCGGACCTATTTTGCAGTAGCGCCGTGTTCTCCTCGGGGTGGTGCCTAGCGAGCGCCGCCGCAAGATCGCCTGCGAGAGCCTCCCACGTGGAAGGCGACGTCGACGCAAATGCAAGGCGTCCACGCTCCGAAGGTCTACGCAAGCAAGGTCTTCACTGACCCCGCGCAAGGCTCGAGAACGGACGACACCCTGAGAGGCGTCCCATTATCCGACGGGGGATCGGTGAAGCATGACGGAGGACGCAGAGCGCAACAGTTGCCGGTGGTGGAGGAACCCTTTGGGCTGCAAAACCAGTACCTCCGGTCAGGCTCCCTATCCACGGGGCGCGTACCCTTGCAGGGGGAGGAGGAATCTATGGCTTGTGGTGGGAGATCCGACGGCCTTCTCATTTGTAAGAGTTGCCCTGACTAATGGCGACGCTGTTTCGGACGATGAGGAGGATGGCAACGATGGCCGGCCCCTGGTTACTCCCTCCACATCGCCTCTCTCACCAGCCAGAGGTCTTGGCGTCCGACCTGCGCGCACTCCTTGATGCCTACGACGGCCGCAAAATTGCAGCCGATGCCGTCAGTCCGAGGCGCTACCTTTAGAGGCGACAGCAGGCGCAACAGCTCGGATCAGCAGCGACGGAAGCTGACCGCCGGGGGTGGCGCCAGGGTCGTAGGACACCGCGGAGCGCCCGTCGGCGCAGCAGACGAAGCGGACATAACCGGAAACGATGCGCGTTGCAGGAAACGCTCGGTGAGGCGGAGGCCTAGACCAATCGGGCGGTAGCGCAGCGGAACCTCCACCGGAATCGGACATGCCGATTCAAGGAGATTTCGCAATGCGTACAGATGAAAAGCAGCAGCTGCAGGAGCAGCGGCGGCACTACCTCGTCGAGCTCCGGGCCCTCGTCTCCCGCTACCGCGAAACGGACAGGCCTGGAACCGCGAAGACAAGGAGCGCGGCGACTACCTGGAGCGCGAGCTCCGAACGATCGGTGACACGCTCAGCGAGCAGCACGAAAGGGAGCTCGAGGAGATTCGCTCGGGATGCAGCGGTACATCTCGAAGACGGTTGCCGCCCCGATCGTCATGGACGCCTCCGCCTTCGGAACGCTCTATTCGAGCCCCGTCTCCCTGCAGACGTTTGAGCAAGACGCGGGACAAACGAACAAGGGCCACGTCCGCATCGAGCTCAACGCCCAAGTGGCGTCGAGAGGCAGGCGGCAGCCGTTCGGATCGCGGCCTCGTAATTGCCGGCAAGAAGAGCACGTTCATCGTCCGACGGACGCCGTGCACGCCTCGAGCGGCAAGCCGCACTTTACGGCGAGAAGGTTCAGCTTTCCGACGAGGAAGCGAAGCCGCTGCTAAAGAAGGGAAGGTGAGCAAGGGCTGACGCTCGTTCCACGGCACGCGCATCGTCAAGCCGCGACCCACCAAGTGGCCCGCCGAACATGAGAACGGCTGGGCGAGCGTTCCGCGGCCAGGCGTGGGCCCTCTCCCGATCGTGACCCTGAACTACGACCGCGAGTCGCGCTGTGACTCCGAAGTACCAACCACCCGCGACCGCACAGGGAGGGGGTTGTACGTCGCAGCCCTCTCCCGCCTCCCGAGTTCACCTAGCGCGGCCGAAGAAAACGATCTCCTCTGTATCCAGTACCTCACCGGTGTTCAGGTCGGTGGCCGTCGCGATCCAGATCTGGTCCTGTTTGATGCCCAGGAAGGTGTCGCTCGGCGAAAAGCCTTCGACGAGGGTGCAACTCTCGCCGGGCGCGAGCGGTGTGGGCTCGAAGGGGAGAAGGCAAGTGCTGGTTATCCAGCCGCCTGAGAAATCGTCCCACGAGCGCACCAGACTGAGCGTCAGAAGAATTGTTTCGTCGCTCGTGTTCGTGATCGTCGTGCTCTTGAACGTGAACGACTCGAGCGGCTTCGCCCCGAAGTTCACCGTCCCCGGTGTGACCTTCAAGACGTCGTCAGCCGCGGTCGCGCTCGCCGCCGCGCCGGCGAAGAGAACGACGGCGACAAGAAGGATCCGTAGAAGTCGCATTTCCTCTCCCTCCCTAGTAAAGCGTGCTCCGAGCCTACCTCGCGAGTCCTCCACGGTCGAGGGGCGTTCGAGGTCCTTAGAAGACCAATGAGGGCCTCCTATGACCATGCCGACGCGCCTGTGCCACTGCGGACGCCGGCAGCCCTGCGCCGACCACACCCGACCCGCCAGGCCGATACGCCCCTCCCTCAGTACCGCCAGGTGGAAGCAGGTGCGCGCGTACGTGAAGCAGCGAGACGGCCATCGCTGCGTGCACTGCGGCGAGACCACCGCCTCGTCGTCCACCACCTGACACCACACAGCCAGGGAGGCGAGGATGTCTCGGACAACCTCTCGACGGTGTGCCGAATATGTCACGGGCTCGCACACTCGAAGCGAAGCGCGAACGAGAGCCGTTTTTAGATGGCGACCCAACATCGAAAAAGGGCAGGGATCGGACACACCGCCCTCCTCCAGCGCCGCAATTGGAGGAGGGGCGCTCTTCCTGTGAATCCGACCCCACTCGTCTATGACCGACTTGCTTGCGCGGTGGAGGCGGCGGATGCCCTGGGACTTTTCGCGGCCCGCCGCCTCCCACGTTATGCGGGTGTCCTCAGTCTCGGGGACAAGCCCGCTAGGGCCAAAAACCGCTGAGGGTGAGCCGGGAGTCGGAAGTTCCGGCTTGGGA